>DIKO01000094.1:14203-34506 GCA_002423615.1 Desulfobacteraceae bacterium UBA5616 | reverse complement strand
ATTGGCCCTGTGAACGGTTACAAAAATTGTATTCATCCAACTTCGATTGATTTTTAACCGACAATTGACAATGGGTAGACACTATATAATATATAATATATTGAAATTAAAAATAATTTTTAAAGACCCATATTAAGATGTATTATTCTCCATTTTACAAACAGTAATAAAAAAGCTGCTCTATTTGAAGCGATTTACCAAATTTTAATCGTTAATATGATTTTAAAGACGGTAAAAGATAGAAATCCGGAATGAAAAGAAATAAATGACCCATTCCATGCATCCCCGATCCCGGCAAACGGCTCCTCCGCCGGAAGGGTGATAATAAGGTTGTTTGTTTCCAGCTTTCCCCGTCCACCCATAAAGGCCATTGCCAGGAATCAGGCATCTCCTTTTTTTAAAAGCCTTACGGACTGCCGGCTTTTCAGCCACAGACTCCAGCCTGGCATTGATCGTCCGGTTTCCGATGGGTTTATCCTTTGCCCAAAATGGAACCAATCCCCAGTGAAGGTTCACCAGTTTATTTTGGTCATCCTCTCTGAGTCAAGTCCAGGTTATCACAGCCTATCTTCCGGCTCCCGGCAATGGAGACCGCAATATGACCGGTCCGCCTTGGTGCCGCTGCATCAGGGCAACGTGCATCCGGCCGAGGTCGGAAAAATATTCGGAGCAAACCTTGCCGGCGAGCTCGTGTTCATTCCCGACCCTGATTTCATCATTTTTGATAGATCTCATAATCCGGCTACCGTAAATCAGCCGGTCACTCTCACCCGTAATATAAAGGGTACCCACATAAACCAGCCCGGCTTTTGCAGGCAATTCAATCCGCCAGCGTGGAGCACTCTTAAGGCCAAGCTGGTAACTGAACACATCGGTGCGCCTTGGCGGGTAAACCGACAGGTAGTAAGTCCCATGCGGGAGCACGAAATAAGTCCACCCGTTGTGGCGCGACTCCGGCGTCAGGAACCGCAGGATCCCCGAACGCTCAGGCTCTCCACCGGTCTCGAAAGACCCCAACCCAAAACTGATATTGTCGTCCACCACCGAGAAACGAAACGGCTCATACGGTTGTTGATCCTCGATCGTGCATTCCACTCTCAACAGCACGATTGCTTTGTCTCCGGCATCGAGCGCCGCTTTTTCCCTTTTGGTCGGCAGACCCGTGGACGCGCATCCAACAAGATAGATGACCGATATCAGTACGGCTGCGAGTCTCAAGAAGTAATGCCTTCCTATTCCATCAACGAAGTCCCGGATGTGCCGGATGGCAAGTTGTGAGGCCGCTTCCCGAGGTGGCTGCATTGGCGCTTACTCCTTTTTATCGCCGGCGTCTTGCGGGGATATTCTTTCTGAATCCATTGCCCATTCTTTCAGAAAGTCGCCGTAAGACGTGAAGGCGGGACGCACGGCCCTCTTGAAACGCCGCACGCGATTCTGCTCATCGAACTGAATGATAAGCATGTAATGTTTCGGAATGTCCATTGCGCCTGCAGCGCTGGAGTAGCCGCCGGCCAGAGCGCAAATGAGAATGCCCCGGCGCATCACCCAGTCGTAGACGAACAGGTGAGCCTCTACCCAAATTGCGTCCGGGCTGCCAAGGCGCTCCATGACCTCACTTTTCGTAGTGACCCGGGGTACCAGGAAAGCCAGTTGCTCCTGGGTCACGGATTTTCCCGCAAGCACTGTCCGCTCTTTCGTAGGGATCGGCAGCACCACGCATCCATTGAGCAAGATCATAAGATACAGCAACGATAGAAGGAGCATCCGGATGCGCATCGGGTAACCGGAAATTACAGGTACATGGATATCATCATCCCTAAACGGTAAACCCGATATCAAATACCGCATGGCAGGACGGGCATATAAACATCCACCTGGTAACATTGCCTTCCTTCTTGAACATGGAATGAAAGCCGTCTTTATAACCGCAGGAGGTACACACTTTAAACTCTTCTTTCATTTCAATACTGATGATTTCGTAATCCATGGAACACCTCTTCCTAAGAACTCACCGTCAAATAGGAATATCGTCATCAAAGTTTATTTTACCGACCACCTGAACTGAAACTCAACTTCCTCGGAATCGCCTTCTCTTTCGTGTTCGATATTAAATACTGCAGTTGCCGGGATATTGATCCTTTCACCTGCTATTTGAATGCTGAAGCGCTTTCCCTGTTCCAGGCAATCCGCAAGACGTCTGAGTTTCTGAACCGTCTGATTAACCGTATACCCTTTCTCGATATCCCTGTCAGATTTTTCAGGCATGTTTAACGATCCTTTCATTTTAAGGGGTGGCTACTTTGTTGTATTGGGCAATTTGGGCTGTCCAATGGTTTGTCAAAGATTGTGAAAATATCGGGGTTGTCCATAACCGCAACCCCTGGCTATCCGTCAGGCTTTTAAATCTTTGCTTGCAAATTGGGAATACGGCATTAATATAAACCAAAAAGCTTGAATCCACAATATTTTGAATGTTGATCCGACATTCCAACCTGAAACCCTGTGGTGCTGCTATGAAAAGAAGAACATTTTTGGAAAAAAGCCTGAAGATAGGGCTTGGAGCAGGTGCCTACCTGGCTTTCGGCAACCGGCTGACGACCTATGCGGGTGATGCCGCGGCTAAAAAAGCCCCGTTTGACCTGGTTGCCGTCAAGGGCGGGGAACCGGACATCATGTTTAACCGGGCCATCCAGTCCCTGGGGGGAATTAAAAATTTTGTCAAACCCAATCAAACCGTCGTGGTCAAGCCCAATATCGGGTGGGATGTTCCCCCTGAAATAGCCGGAAATACCCATCCGGGATTGGTTGAACACATCGTCAAACAGTGCCTCGATGCAGGTGCGAAGGATGTTTACGTGTTTGACCATACCTGTGACAAATGGTCGAGCTGTTATATGAACAGCGGCATCGAAAAGGCCGTAAAAGATGCTGGGGGTAAAATCGTTCCGGGAAATATGGAAAAATATTATCAGGAGGTCGATGTTCCCGGCGGAAAAATACTCACCCATGCCAAGGTCCACGAGCTGATCCTCGAATCGGATGTGTTCATCAATGTTCCTGTATTAAAAAACCACGGCGGGGCCAGGCTGACCATTGCCATGAAAAACCTCATGGGCGTGGTGTGGGACAGGCGGTTCTGGCACCGGAACGACCTTCACCAGTGCATTGCCGATTTTGCCACCTTCCGCAAACCGGATTTAAACGTCATCGATGCCTATCATGTGATGAAACAAAACGGCCCCCGGGGAGTATCTGCCGCGGATGTGGTAACCTTAAAATCCCAGATCCTTTCCACGGACATGGTGGCGGCGGATGCGGCCGCAGCCAGGCTGTTCGGCATGGATCCCGCAGAGGTGCCCTATATAGGAATGGCCGATCAATTGAAGGTGGGAACCATGGACCTGTCCAGACTCAATATCGACCGGATTGTGCTGTAGAACGATGAAACCGCATTTTTTGAAGAGAGTGAGGGTGTTTGTTTCACTCACTTTCTTTGCGGCGTTTTCCGCCCTTTTTCTGGACATGGGCAATTCCGTTCCCGACCTTATTTCAGATTATGTCGTTTACTTCCAGTTTCTTCCTTCCCTGCTGAAGTTTTTATCTGCCGGCACTTTGGCTGCGGCCGGATTTATTTTCGTCATTTTCCTGACACTGCTGTTCGGCAGGGTCTATTGTTCTTTTCTCTGCCCGCTGGGGGTTTTGCAGGATGTGTTTATCTTTGCCCGGAACAAAACAAGAAAAATTACCTATGCCTTTCAACACGCCTTTTCCAGAACACGATACGGGATTTTGACAGGGGTTATCCTGGTCTTCATTTCAGGATCGATTACAGGAATAACGCTTACAGATCCTTACAGTCATTTCGGAAGGATTCTGACGCATATCATCAGGCCCGCCGCCGTCTGGATGAACAACGCCCTGGTGTTTTCCCTGGCTAAAATCAATGTTTATGCCGTTTATCCGGTTGAATCGGTGAAATTGAGCTATTTACCGCTTTTTTTCAGTCTTGCCGTTCTGGCATTGATTTTATGGATGAGTCTGTCCTGTGGGAGGCTGTACTGCAATACCCTCTGCCCGGTGGGGACTTTTCTCGGATTCTTATCCGGATTTTCAGTTTTCAAAATCAGGTTTAATGCGGGGGAATGCATCCATTGCAGGGCCTGTGAAAAGGTATGTAAAGCCGGTTGTATGGACCTGAAAAACAACGTTATCGATTTTTCGAGGTGCGTGGCCTGTTATAATTGCCTAAAGGCGTGTCCGACTTCCGGGGTGGCATACCAGTGGGGCTTTAAAAAAACTGCCCCGGTTGTTATTGGAGATGCCGGAAAAAGAAATTTTTTACTACAGACCGCGGCATTTTTTTTTGCTTCCGTTTCTTCCTTAGCAGGTGCGCAGCGGGAAATCGAAATATATAGAAGCAGTACCGTTCCCGTCACGAGTAAAACAGCCATTACTCCTCCAGGCTCTGTTTCTCTGAAGAATTTTTCAAACCGATGCACGGCCTGCCAGTTGTGCGTGGCAGCCTGTCCCACCCGGGTTTTGCAGCCGGCAAATCTTGAATACGGGCTTTTGGGTGTCATGCAGCCACGGATGGATTATAAACTCAGCTATTGCAATTATGACTGCGTCATCTGTTCTGCTGTTTGTCCCACCGGCGCCATTTTACCTCAGCATCCGAATACCAAAAAACTGATCCAGCTGGGCCGGGCAAAATTCATCCGGAAAAACTGTGTGGTCTACACTCAGAAAACGGACTGCGGTGCATGTGCGGAACATTGCCCTACGAAAGCCGTTCGTATGGTATTTGACAAGGAAATCCGCAAACACGCCCCGAAAATCGATGAAAGTATCTGCGTGGGATGCGGTGCATGTGAGTTCGCGTGCCCGACAAAGCCGTATAAATCCATCTATGTGGAAGGCAACGCGGTCCATGTGGCGGCCGAAAAGGCCAGGGAGGTAAAAATCACGGAAAAAGTGGATTTAAAGGAGGATTTTCCGTTTTGAGCACTCAACTTGTGGGAATCATCCAGAAGACAGATAGATTTCTTATGCAATTTCCCCTTCTCTGAAAAGCTGGATAAAATGAATGTTCAATCAAAAAAGTCATTTGCGATGATAGATTATGAAATCTGCAGTCCCGGGAAATGTGACCCGGAAAAAGGGGTTTGCGGGGCTGTGGCTGCTTGCGCTCATAAAATCATTAAACAGATAGATGGTGTTTTTCAATCCCCCATTATTTTTCAGGACATGTGCATGGGTTGCTGGGATTGTATCGAGGCCTGCCCATTGAAGGCCATCCGGATGATGCGTATTGGCTGAAGAAGACCGGGTTGCCGGCGACACGGGCATGACCACAGGGACAACGGCTTCACACAGGCCGGGGCCGCAGGAGTTCCTTCACGCCGAAAGAACCAGGTTCTTTCCCGCGGCACAGGCCTTTTCCAGATATTCGGGATGTTTCAGGACGTCCCCCTCAAAATCGAGCTCCCGGTACAGTAATACCTCGGCAAGATCGATGTTCAGGACATCGAAGAAATACCTGACGGTCAGCAGGGCACCGTCGAAGAGCTTTTTTCCCCGGGTGGCGCCGACGGATATAAACAGGCCTTTTTTCATCAGGGGGGTGGTTCCCGGGGGAATTTTGTCGATCCAGTATTTTTTAACCCAGAGAGACTGGCACCGGTCGATGAGGATTTTGGTGTGGGCGCTCACCGAATAGAAAAAAATCGGTGAGGCCAGAATCAGGGCATCGCAGGCCAGAAGCTTGTCGTAGAGTTCCTGGAAATCGTCCTTGATGACGCAGCGGCCGTTTTGCATGCAGCCGTAGATCTCCAGGCAGGGGGAAATTTTAAGGTCCCGTAATACCACTTCCTCAACATCCGCCCCGGCATCCCTGGCCCCAAGTACCGCCTGTTTCAGCAACAGGCTCGTATTGCCCTTTCGTCTGGGGCTGCCGTAAACAGCCAGCACCTTTTTCCGGGATTCTTCCATGTTGCGGCATCTTCCTTGATTTTAAGGTTATAGTTCCATCACTATTCCGCCCCCCACGTTAACGGCCTGGCCGGTGACGTATGAAGCCTGGCTGGACATGAGGTAAGCCGCGACATCGGCCACTTCATGGATGGTCCCGATCCGGTTCAGAGGAACCGTTCGTTTGAGCTGTTCCTCGGCTTCCCCGACGGTGGTGTTGAATACCACTGCCTTTAGCGCGATGTTTCCCACCTGAAGGTCGGTCATGATGAGTCCGGGACACATCCATTTCCAGGGCCTGTGTCTGAACCCCGTATTCCCTGCCGAGATTCTCCGCAATCCGGGTCAGATCTTCCAGAGAGCCAAAGGAAATGGGTGAATTTTTCACCGGCGGCGAACCCACATCCGTCAGCACCAGGTTGGCCCCGCACGAGGCCATTTTCCTGGCCATGCCGAATCCGATGCCGGTACTTTTACCGGCGCCGGTGATCAAGATGGTTTTACCCTTGAATTCTTCATACATGGTCACTCCTCCCAGTGTTGTCGGCCGACAATTTCCTTGCCAAACAGGATGCGAACCGATATTTTTCTTTACCATAGAAAAATCCCTTGTATTTATCAAGACGGACATGCCGCCCGAATAAAGTCCGGGAGAAAAAAGGAGAAAAAACAGGATATGAAAGTTGCCCTGACCATCGCCGGATCAGACTCCTCCGGAGGCGCGGGAATCCAGGCGGACATCAAGACTTTCCAGGCCCACGGGGTTTACGCCATGAGCGCCGTTACCGCGGTCACGGTCCAGAACACCCGGAAGGTATACGACATAGCGGAAATGCGGCCCGAAATCGTGTCGGGCCAGATTCAATGCCTGTTTGACGACATCACGATTCATGCCGTCAAGATCGGGATGGTATCCGGCATCGAGCTCATCGAAGCCATCGCCGAAACCCTGTCCAGGCAAACCCTTCCCCCGGTGGTGCTCGACCCGGTGATGATCTCCAAAAGCGGCTATGCGTTGCTGAAAAAAGATGCCCGGAATGCTTTGATCAAACGCCTTTTTCCCCTGGCTCAGGTCCTGACCCCCAACATTCACGAGGCCGCCGCCCTCATCAACCGGGATATCGACACCGTCGAAGGCATGAAAACAGCGGCAAAGGAAATTCTGGACATGGGCGTTAAAAATGTCGTGGTAAAAGGCGGTCACATGGCGGGAGACCTTGCCGTGGATATTCTTTATGACGGGTCGTCGTTTGAGGAGCTGTCCGCACGGCGTTTCGAAACGAAAAACACCCATGGCACCGGCTGCACGTTTTCCTCGGCCATTGCGGCAAATCTTGCCCTGGGCAAATCTTTTTTCGAATCCGTGGCCCTTGCCAAGACTTATATTACGGGCGCCATCGAACATTCCCTTGACATCGGAAAAGGCCACGGGCCGACAAACCATTTCTGGATGCTGATCAAATAGAAAAAAATGACCTGAATCAATCCGCTTTTTCAGAGGCTGAAGCCGGGACGGACCGGCTTACAGGCGCCTCAACCGCTTTGATGGCGATATTTTGGACCTTGCCGTAGGCATCGCTGATTTGGCTGGTAAGGGTATCGATCTGGCGTTGCTGGTTATTGACGAGCTTATCCAATGAATCGATTTTTGCGAGCAACACATTTTTTTCGCCTTCAAATCCTTTCAAGAGGAGTTCCTCGCTTTTTTTAGCATCGCTTTGCACCCGTTCAACAGCTTCATTTACAGCCTTCGTAACGGCATTTTCAAGCTGCTTCGGGAACTCACCCACTTGTTTTTGTAAATCATTCATGGTCTTTTCCCGTTCTGAAACGGCGATATCCCTTTGAAGCAGATCGTTTTCCTTATCGGCCATCTCCTTTTCAAATTGTTCCTTGTTTCCGGCTATTTCTTTTGAAAGGCGGTCCAATTCGTCTTTCAACTGGCTTGTTTTGATTTCTTTTTCACGATTAAAACCGTACTCATATTCTTCTTTTTCCCTTTTTCTATTTTTTTCATCTTCCTTTTTCTGTTCTTTGATCTGTTCCTCATACTGTTGTTTTTCTTTGGCCCATCGGGACCGGGTCAGATTGATGTCTTCTTCCAGGGCGTCCTTGGCCCGTTCCATCTGCGCCTCGAATTCCTCTTTTTTCTGCTTCTGAGCTTCAAGAAGCGCGGCCAGGGAAAACGCGGATCGCTCAATTTCAAATATTTCACGCAATTCGCTGTTTTTGATTTCGATGGCGTCTTTCACCTTTTGGTAGCGTGCCTGTTCGGCTTCGAGCTTCCCGGCCAGATCGATCATGGTTTTCCCGATCTCATCCTTGATGTCGAAAATTCTTTTTATCGCCCCTTCCTTTCCGATTTCATCCGCCGTTTGAACCGTGTCTTTTTCCTTGATGAGTTTCTGGGCTTTTTCCGGCTTCAATTCTGATTTAGCCTGCTCTTTCATTTTTTCGATCAGATCATGGTATGCGTCCAGCATTTCTTTTTTGGTATTTGCCAATGACAGTTTGGGAACATCGAGTTTCATGTCGTTCATCATTGCCTCCCCGGATTACATGAATTGTCCTTGTTATAAATAATCTGGATTTCCCCCTTGCATTCACCGCTCTCATGCATCAGGCACCCGTCGATCTCCGGATGAACAGAACACCCTAATCCCAGGGCTTCCAGCCAGCATTGGATCCTGTATATCACACCGCAGCGGTATCCCGCAATTGCGCCGATTTGTTTGATGCCTTTGTATGCAAAACATTCCCCGGTCTCCCAGGTCCATTGAATCCGGTTTTCCGGTAAAGAGACAAAGCGCATTTTCCTGAAAACCGATTCGGGCAGGGTGATTTCCAGCGCCGACAGCATGAATTCCATGAGTTTGTCGAAGGCGACAAGGCTTTTCCTGTCGATTCCCAGGACCTTTCTTGCTCTTTCGACCTCGATCGGCGCCAGGGATTTGATCGCATTAAGGTTCAGCGCGTTGGCCTGATCGATGCCCAGCTGGTTCCAGGCATGAAAAAACCACATCCCATCATGGGTGAGCCAGCCTTTGCCCAGCAGGTTCCTGATCTCCTCTTTTTCGATTTTGTTCAGTATGCTCATACAGTTGGCCCTTTCTTTCCTCCAGGCACTCAATGGGCGCTTGAAGCTGCGGATCATGGGCCATCAACTCCGGGACAGTCGCCCGGCGCACATAAAAAAAGCCGGAAAAGAACGCCCCTTCCCGGCTTGACCTCCTCGGCCCATGTCTATTTCGACTAAAACCTTTTGAGGTTCTGAGCCAGTATCTCGTTAGCTTCCTTGACCATCCGGTCCAGCAGTTCCTTGCAGGTCAGGGTGTCATGGATCAACCCGATGGACTGGCCCACGGGAATCAGGCCTGTATCCATTTTGCCTTCCTTCCAGATGTGGTCCCCGTACTGGCCGGAAATATGGGGCAGCACTTCCTGCAGACCGCCGCCCCTGGCTTCAATCTCCATGACCTTCCGGATGGAATCGTTGATGAGCGCTCTGCCCTGCAGCCCGATGGAATTACCGTAAAGCACGGTTTCATTTTCCTGACGATGGATCAGTTCCTCGTGAACCTTGGCGTGGACCTGACATTCATAGGTGTTGATGAACCGGGTGGCCATGAGGATGCCCTCGGCCCCCAGGCAAAGGGCCGCAGCCAGGCTTCGGCCGTTGGCCATGCCCCCGGCGGTGATCACCGGAACATCCACTTCCTCAACCATACGCGGGGTCAGGACCGTGGTGGCCACGTTTTCGTTTAAAGGGTGCCCCCCTTCTTCCACGCCGGCGGCGATAACGCCGTCGTACCCGGCTTTGGCAGCGCCCTTGCCGTGTTTGACGGACCCCACCTTGTGAAACAGCTTGACCCCGGCATCTTTCAGGAGTTTGAAATACCTGCCGTCTTCATACCGGTTCAGGGGAACCCCGCCGATTTCCATGGCCGGCACTTTTTCTTCCGCACAGGTTTCAAAATAGCCCCGGTATTGTTCCGGGCCCACGGACATTGCGGGGAGGAGGGTGACGTTTACGATAAACGGTTTATCCGTGAGTGTTCTCACTTCGGCAATGGCGGCCTTTAATTCCGCCTTGTTCTTATACATGGCCGAGGTCAGATTTCCCAGGCCGCCGGCATTGGAAATGGCGGCGCAGAGCGGCGGGTAGGCCAGGCGCATCATGCCCCCGCAGATAATGGGATATTTGATCCCCAGCATTTCGGTCAATCGGGTTTTCATGGGGCAATGCTCCTTTTCATTTAGCTTTCCAGTATTTCCGTACCGCCAGTTTGTTCAGCACTTCATCGGCTTCACTGACGATATTGTCCATGATTTCCTTGACCGGAAGTATTTTGTCGATCCTTCCGCCGACCATGCCGAAGGGAATGACCCCTTCCTGGGTATCACCGGTATTCATGGCCGTGGGTCCGCCGAAGCTGTGCTTATCCCCCTTGGTTGAGGCCATGAATTTCATCAGGCCTTCGGCTCCCTCTTTCTGTTCGATTTCGAGGATTTTCTGGGTTCTCTGATTTCGTACGGCCCGGACCGGGTCGCCGATGGACATGAAGAGATAATCGGTTTCATTGTACTGCATGTCGACGATCATTTGTTTGACGTCCGGGTGAATGACGCATTCCTTGGATGCGCAGAAACGGGTTCCCATGTAGACCGCTTCGCCGCCCATGGCCAGGACCGCTACAAGGCCCCGGCCGTCGCAGAAACCACCGCCGATGGCCACGGGCACATCCACTTTGTCCACCATCAGGGGGCCCACCACGCTGGTGGCGCTTCGTTCCGCGCCCGGATGACCGCCCTCTTCCGACCCGATGATGGTGATGGCATCAGCACCGAGTTTTGCCGCTTTTACGCCGTCCCTGACCCTGGCGGCTTTGTGAATCCAGGGGATTCCGAGGGATTTAATCCGGGGAACCCAGGGTTCGGGACTTCTGGCGGATGTTTCAAGAGCTGGAACCTTGTATTTTTCGATGATGTCGAATACCCTTTCAAACCAGGCCTTGCCGACTTCCGTAAAAAGGGTGACGTTGATGCCGTAGGGCTTGTCCGTCAGGTCCTTGACTTTCTTGATCTCGTCTTCCAGTTTGTCGATATCGTCGATCCACTGGACGGCGCACATAAATCCGATGCCGCCGGCGTTTCCCACCGCCGCTGCGAGTTCCGCGGTACTGACGATGCCCGCCGCCATGCCGCCTTGAATGATGGGATACTCGATCCCGAACATCTCCGTTAAGCGCGTTTTAAAAAGACTCACCTGGGAGCTCCTTGGTATTGCCGTTAATTATTGAAAAGGACGATAAAAAATACGAATGTCGCCTGAACTGATTAATATCATTCCGAATTAAGTATTTTCTCCAATAAATGCTGGAGGCATCAAATTACTTTGCCGGCCTCTGAAAGTCAAGATTATTTGTGTCGGATCACCAGCCCCAGGTGAGGTATTTATGAATGGAGTCGGCGGCTTTTCTTCCAGCCCCCATGGCAAGAATTACCGTTGCCGAACCGGTAACGATGTCGCCTCCGGCCCAGACACCCTTTTTGGTGGTTTTACCGGTTTCCGGATCCGCCACGATGTATCCCCTTTTATTGAGTTGCAACCCCTCGGTGGTCTGGGTCAGAAGGGGATTGGCTCCTGCCCCGACAGCCACCACGGCCAGATCGCAATCCATCTGAAATTCGGATCCTTCAATGGGAACGGGTCTTCTCCGTCCGGATTCATCGGGTTCTCCCAATTCCATTTTCAGGCATTCCACGCCGATGAGCCGTCCTTTTTCATTCCCCAGAAATCGAACGGGGCTGGTCAGGAGGAAAAACTCAATGCCCTCCTCTTCCGCATGATGAATTTCAGCAGCCCTTGCTGGCATTTCCTGACGTGAACGGCGGTAAACAACCCGGACCCGGTCAGCCCCCAGCCGCATGGCGGTCCTCGCGGAATCCATGGCCACATTGCCGGCCCCGAACACCACGACATCCTTTCCCCGGGGAATGGGAGTGTCATATTCGGGATACCGATAGGCCTTCATCAGGTTGGTGCGGGTCAGATATTCATTGGCTGATAAAACTCCTATTAAATTTTCTCCGGGAATATTCAAAAACTGGGGAAGACCTGCTCCGACGCCTAAATACACGGCATCAAACCCCTGCTCGAACAATTCATCCACGGATACGATTCTGCCCACCACGGCGTTGACTTCCAGCTTGACCCCCAGTTTTTCGAGAAAGCCCACTTCGCTGAAGACGATATCCTTGGGCAGCCTGAATTCCGGAATTCCGTAAACCAGCACCCCTCCAGGCTTGTGAAAGGCTTCGAACAAGGTGACATCATGGCCTTTCAGGACCAGGTCTCCAGCAACGGTGAGACCGGAAGGTCCGGACCCCACAACGGCAACTTTTTTCCCTGTGGGCTTTTGCTTGGGAGGAAGTTCCCCGGTGCCCTGCAGACGTTCGTAATCCGCGGCAAATCTTTCCAGGTTACCGATGGCCACCGGTTTTCCGGATTTCCCCACAATACACGACCCCTCACATTGAGATTCCTGGGGACAAACCCTTCCGCAAACCGCCGGAAGGCTGTTCCGGGTCCATAAACTCCGGATAGACTGCTTGAAATCGCCTTCCCGGATACAATAGATAAATTTAGGGATGTCGACTCCCACCGGGCATCCGGCCACGCAAGCCGGCTTTTTGCATTGAAGACATCTTTTGGCTTCCAGCTTCGCCGCTTCGGGGCTTAAGCCCAGGGGGACTTCATCAAAATTACGCCTTCTTATTTCCGGTTTTTGCTCCGGCATGGGTTGTCTGGGTATTTTCTCTTGGGTTGCTCCTTTTTCCGCCATGGGTTCCTCCGACTCCTGATCTGAAATTATGTTTTTTCTCGCTTATCTTCCTTGAAGACGGCAATGATGCTCGTAGTGCGCCTTTTCATCTTCTCCATAGGCCTGGAGGCGTTTCATCAATTCATCGTAATCCACCTGATGGCCGTCGAATTCCGGTCCGTCCACGCAGGCGAATTTTGTTTCACCGCCGATGGAAACCCGGCATCCGCCGCACATGCCCGTTCCGTCGACCATGATGGGATTCAGGCTGACAATGGTCTTGACGTTGTATTCCGCAGTCATTTTGGAGACAAATTTCATCATGGGAACAGGGCCGATGGCCACCACGAGATGCTTGTCCCCGGCCTCCAGGACTTCCTTCAGGACTTCGGTGACAAATCCGTGGTGTCCGTAGGACCCGTCGTCGGTACAGATTCTTAGATCATGGGAGGCAGCCCGCATCTGGTCTTCGAGGATCAGAAGACTTTTGGTCCGGGCACCGATGATGCATGTCACGTGATTGCCAACTTCCTTTAATGCCCGGGTGATGGGATGCAAAACAGCGACCCCGGTGCCGCCGCCGACGCAGACCACATTGCCGACTTTCTCCAGATGGGTCGGCTTTCCCAGAGGCCCGATGATATCCTGATATCCGTCCCCGATTTTCAAATCCCTGAATGTAGCTGTGGATTTGCCGACAACCATATAGATGATCGTGATGGTTCCCCTTTCATTGTCCGTATCGGCCATGGTCAGCGGGATTCTTTCCCCCTCTTCCGTTGCCTTCAGGATGACGAACTGTCCCGGTTTCGCCTTCCGGGCAATGAGGGGCGCTTCGATTTCATTTAAAATCACCGTCCCTTCCGCCATCTCTTCTCGTTTCACGATTTTAAACATTCAACACCTCCGTGGTTTTTTGAATAAACGGTCATGATATGAAAAACCGGTTTCAAAGATTAGTGAGCCTGATTCTGTTCAATCACGGGCATCAGGTCGCAGATAAATCTTGTGATGATCTCGAATATATCCTGGTCGCGATGGTTGTACCGGAATTCCAGCTCTTTGATATAAAGGGGGAAGTTTATGGAAGACACCCCGAAATATTTGATAAAGCGATCCCTGGCCCATGTCCAGAAACCGTCGACCCGGTTCATGTACACATAATCCGGGGGACAATGTTCTTCGGATCGGACTCTGGCATGATGTTGACCGTAATACTGCAAACTGTCATAATCCAGAAACCGGTCCGTGTAGATAATGCTTCCCTGGCGAATTTTATTGACATCCGAACTGATCACCGCACCGGGGGTAAGATCGGATACGATGTCGATGCAAACCCTTCCACCCTCTTCCCTGATGCAGAACACCGGAACATCTTCAATAAGACAATGGAGGTTGTCACAGGTCGTTTTGCCTCCGTAACAACATTTCACATCCCCTGTTTTCCGGCAGAAAAAATCCGCTGCATCCGGCGCATGGGCAAGTATGGCGTATCTGAGCGTGGTATATCCGTTTAAAACCGTGTTGTAGGACAGCATCGTTTTTCCGGCGGCTCTTAAAGCGGGCATTTCCTCTGTAAAACAGTGAATCAAAGAAAGCCAGCGAACGGCCGACAATCGCCCCGAATTGATCCATCTTCCTGAGAAATCATGAAAGGTGTACTTGCATCGGGAGCACCTGCGTCGACCGTCCTTGAGCAGGTAATGTTTACGCTGATTACACCGCGGGCAATGTCGATGATCGTTCTTCAGACAATTTTTCGACAGGTATTTTAGTGCCTTGGCTTCANNATGAAGGATATCATTATGAGCACTTAAAGACATTGTTTCCCATAGCACAGGTGCCAAAATTTGATCAAGCTCTAAATTGAGGGTCCAACATCATCCTTGGCGCGCCAAGGCATGGAGTTCGTTTATGGGGAGCTTAAAGAATCCATCTGCGCTTGATATTCCTGAGACTTGCGGCGAACAGGAATACGCAGAAGGCGCCGAGCATGGCAAAATCAAGGGCCAACGGCATCGAATTCCCGCCATGAACGGCTCCATGGAGAATGTCGGCCCCGTAGGTTAATGGCAGCATGTAGGACAGAGGTTTAAGAAAAACGGGCAATTTAGCAATGGGGAAAAATAACCCGCAGAGAAAAATCATGGGAAAACGGAAAAAATTGGAAAACGTTTGGGCCTCAAATACCTCGCTTACAGCCACGGCAATGAATAGGCCAAGAAAAGCGGAGGCCGTAGCGATGAGAAAAACCACCGGGACCAAGGCGATCCAGTCTACCCGGGAAAGATCCATTAGAAATGCGGCCATTATTACCGGCACGAAAGCATTGGCCGCACCAAATACAATGGCGCCGCCGGTTTTGGCCAGCATCAGGATTTCAAATGGAACAGGCGCCAGCAAAAGCCGTTCAAAGGACCTGTTTTTCTTTTCAAAGGTTACGGTCACGGCCAGCATGGATGTGGTGCCGAAAAGGATGGAAACGGACATCACACCGGGAAGCAGCGATTCAATCGCTTCCACGCCGCTTCCAGACCGTATAAAAAACATTCCGGTCCAGGCCAGGGGAAAAATGATGCCCCAACTGATATTGGGCGGTTTCAGATAATAGGTGCGCATGTCCTTGATCAGAATGTTCCAGAAGGCAATCCAGAGATTCATTGTCCGGCTCCTTTTTTCTCTTTTTCCTTGCGCATGACCTCTGCTTCAAGCCCGGTGATGCGCACGAAAACATCTTCAAGGGAGGGCCTCATTCTTCGGGCCTCAAGCACTTCAGCACCATGTTCTTCCAGAAACCGCACCAGAACCCCCGCCGGGACCCTTTGACTGCTTTCCACCCTCGCCAGGTTCGGCTCGGGGAATGTAAATTCCAGGTTTGGAAAAGAATCCACAAGCTCTTTCTGCATAGGGCCAAGAGGGTTCATGCATGAAATCCGCAGAACCTGTTTTTCCTGTATGGGCTGGAGGAGGGCTTCAACCGTATCCACGGCAACGATGCGGCCGGATACGATGATGGCAACTCGTCTGCAAAGTCTCTCGGCCTCCTCAATGTAATGAGTGGTCAGAAAAATAGTGGTTCCGGATTGGTGTAAATCAGCGATGAGTGTGCGGACCTGCCTTGCACTGGCCACGTCAATACCGGTGGTCGGCTCATCCAGAAACAGGATATCCGGCCTGTGTATGATTCCGGCAGCGATTGTGAGCTTACGCTTCATGCCTTTTGAATACCCGGCGAATTTACGGTTTCCGGACTGGGTTAAGCTGAAAACTTCCAGAAGCTGATGGGCACGGTTTTGCCGTTCACTTTTGCCCAAGCCGTAAAGGGCTGCACAGAAACAGAGGTTTTCAAATCCCGTAAGTTCCGGATACAGATTGCTTTCATCCGGAACCACGCCGATGAGATGTTGTGCCCCCCTGATATTTTCAGTACAGTTGATTCCGCCTATTCGGATGGTTCCCTCATCCGGACGGGCCAGCCCGGTAAGCATATTGATGGTCGTGGTTTTACCAGCCCCATTGGGGCCGAGAAAGCCGAACAGCTCCCCCTGATTCACACTGAAGGAAATACCGGCAACGGCCTGTACGCCTGCAAATTGTTTGGCTAAATTTTGGATTCTCAACGCTTCGGTCATGATGTTTCCTTTAAAAATAGTATCGCAGCCAGAATTCGGGTCTGAGGGAATCCGGTTTTTCACCAAACTCGCTTTTTTCAGCTCCCATGGGAATCCCGATCCGAAGATTGATTTCAAGATCGGTAACCGGGGCCCAGGTCAGACCGGGCTGAAACGAAAAACTGCCATCGTTAAGGTTCATCACCATCCCTGCCCAAGGATTAAAGTACAGGATACCCAAGGGTTCTTTTTGGGTAATCTTCAGATAAAAATAATCCCTGCCGAAGTTGATCTGTCTATGATAGGAGCGGTTGATTTCAGCCGCGTAACGGATTAAGGAATCATTACCTGTGGACAGCCCTGCTTCAACAGCAGATTCCTGGAAACTGAAAAAATCCTTGATTTGCCCGCGATCATACCCGGCGCCGTTATGATAATATTCAGCGATAAACGTCGTATCATGGGCATTCAGATATCTTATTCCCAGCAACCAGGAAACCGGGTCCTCCCAGGTTTGACGAGCCCTGCCCATAGCGTCCAGGGCAATGCGGGATACATCCNNCCACTCGCCGTGTACCTCGATGTTTTCAGATAGGTTCCTGGCAAAATCCAACCCCAAACATCGGGGATGGTCCGTTCCGTTAAAATAGATGATGTCAACATCGGTGTCGTTTAAGAGGAAGTAGAGCTTCAGTCCAAAATAGATATCCCCGTTTTCCCCCATGTCCGTGTTGACCCAGTCTTCAATAACCGGTAGGGCCAGAACCGTCAATCCCATATTGGTCAGATGACCCGAAGCAAAACTCTTGATCATGTCCACAGCAACCAGGGTTCGGCCTTCAAGGTTCAGGGCCGGGTCATCCGGATCTTTGAGCGGGTTGATGAATCCCGCAGGGTTCCAGGCATAGCCTTTGCCCCACAGCGCCAGTTTTTTTCCTGCATCCAGGGTCAAATGGGCGTTGGGGGCAATGGATAAATAGCCTGCATAAATCTTATGGAACCAACCCTCTTTATCAACGGCACCGGTATAATCGTGATGGGTTAGCAGGGCCGCCTGGAAAACCCCTTTTTTCCAGCTTCCAGCAAGTTCCATCAATGCCCGCCATTCCTTTGCAGCACTTCCGGGATCATGCTCATAACTGATGCGCTTGTATGAGGCTGAGTTTTCGTCAAACCGGTGATACAGCCAGCGGGCCTCAACCCGACCCCCGATTTTGTAAGGACTGGGATTGGCTTCTGGAATATCGAAGTCATATTCGCCCGCTCCTGAGACATCACTTAAAAATAATGTCAGGGCCAAAAAGAAATACAAGAGGCGCATGGGTCACCGAAGATCTTTGACCCTGGAAAGGTAATTCAGGGTAAAAACTTCATCCGGAAGGACGTGCTTCTTCAGGTCGGCAGAAATCATAACGGATTTGTACCCATTGTAGAGCGGACTTTCGGTTTCGGTCACAGCCGGTCCCACGGCGCCTTCGCCGATATCCCGGACTTCTTTAAAGTGAAGAGTTTTGATGAGCATGCCTGTGGCGGCATAACATTCAATTCTTGCCGGAACCATTTCGTTAACGAGAACCCACATCTTAAGCCGGTCATAGGCCACAGAGCCGGTTCTGGCCTTAAGATCCAGGACATACTGTCCCAGGTCTTCATCCAGCCCCTCGACATCGTATTCCACGCTGTAGTCCAGCCGCATGATATCGGCATTGTTGAAGACGCCTCCCACAACAGACTGCATGCTGGTAATGCGGATGGGCTTGCCCAAATTGGGGATGTAAAGCCACATATTATCCCCCAACCGCAGCGTGGCGCGTCCCGCTTCACTGGCCGGAGATACGAACAGGGTCACCACCTTGTCTTTGTCTTTCCTGAGAAACCAGAGTACAAATTCCTTTTTTCTGCCGTCCGGCTCGATATTGGTGATTTTTCGGTACATTTCCAGATCTCCGGGCAGAAGGTTGCGATCCACCTGTTCCAGGATCTGTTTACCCGAGAGGGGTTCCGTAAAACCCGTTATGGGTGAAACTGCAATGAAAACCAGGCAAAACAGAGCTTGAATCCCGCGGTGCATCAGCGGTTCTCCTTTTCTTTCAGCAGGTGTTTGACGGCCTCTGATGCGGCTCCTACGGCGATGTAATAGGCCATGCCTTTTTCCTTAATGGCAGCGAGGGTTTTGGGTCCGAACTCACCGGCGACAACCGTGTGAATTCCTTTTGCGAACAAAAACTCCACCATTTGATGCCCTGCGCCCCGGCGTTCCGTGATATGGGGATTCGCCACAACGTCAACCAAATCTCCGTTTTGGTCAAAGAAGAGAAAATAGGGACTTCGGGCCGCCTGGGTACTGATTTTGGCCTCTGGTGTGGTCCCTTCGGCTGCCACCGCAAGGACGGCATTATTCTGTGCCGATAATGTCGCACAGAGTCGAAGCAAGGTTAATACGGTCATAGCTGTCAAAATTTGATTTCTGATCATTCCGTTGACCTCCTTATTCCATCAGATATGCCGTAACGCATCTACAGGTGCAAGCCGTGCGGCTTTGGCCGCAGGCTGAAGGCTGGCAAGGATGGAAACGGCAACCACAATAAGGCAGGATGAAATCACCTCAGCCGGAGAAACCGACGGATCCAGAATAAAGATCTGGCTGGGGCCGCCAAAGGCCACCTCAACGCCCCTCAGGTCGAGGATCCAGAGCGCTCCCACACCGATGCCGGCACCGGCCAGGGCGCTCACCAGCCCCAGACTGAATCCCTCGGCCACGAAAAGGCCCATGATCCGTCCGGGTTTTGTGCCCATGGCGGCCAATGTACCGATTTCCCGAACCCGCTCATAGACGCTCATCATCATGACATTAAGGACGCTGATGAGGACCACGGAAACGAGGATTACCCGAATTCCCATGTTCATCACGGCCATCATGCGCACAATGTTGAAAAAGGGGCTGAGTTGTTCCCAGGTATGAAGTTCAAAAACAGGTTTACCCTGCTTGTTTTTAAAGGATACCAGAAGAGTGCCCAGATTTTCCGCCAAAACCGACAATTGATCAAAGTCCGAAACGCGAATGGCTATTTCACTGATCTCTTTTTTCTCTATGCGCAAGAGGGTTGCCGCATCGTTGATGTGCAGGTAGCCGTCTCTTCCACCCGGGCCCATGAGGCTTTCCACCAGACCAGCCACCTTAAACGTCATACCATTCACTGAACCCTCTTTGTTGTTGGCCACCAGGACCACTGTATCACCGGTTTTCACGTCCATGCCTTTGGCAAGAATTTCAGGCAACAGTACTTCCCCCGGTTTCAGGAGTACATGGGTTCCGGCACTTTCCCGAATGCGGGATGCCAGGAGGGGTACTGCGGAATTTTCCTTTTCAGGATCAATGCCGTTTAGTCGCACATTGGTGGTTTGTGCGTAATTACTCAGCATGGCGCCAAACTTAATCCGGGGGGAAAAGGCCGTAATGCCCTGGATTTTGGCCAAGGCAGTCAAAAGTTTTTCATAGGCTTCAAAAGAAATCATCCGATCCAGGGGAAGGTTGTCTATACTGGAGGTATAGCCCATGGCATGAACCTGCATATGGCTTATCAACGAATCCGTGATCTGGGCTACCACGGCTTTTTTAAAAGAACCGCTAAGGCCGACAAACACAATCACAGCCACCATTCCCACCGCGATGAGAAGCCCGGTAAGCAGGGTCCGGCGTTTGTACCGTAAGAGGTTTTTAAGTGCAAGGTAAAGTATCTTAATCATGGCGCCCCCCCTTTACGGGTGATGATCCGTTGATCACCCTGCCGTCTTCCATGTGAAAAATTATCTCGGCCTGGTCCATAATGCGGGGGTCGTGAGTGGAAAACACAAAAGTTGTACCCAATTCGTTCCGCATGCGCTTCATGAGTTCCAC
>DIKO01000094.1:0-14177 GCA_002423615.1 Desulfobacteraceae bacterium UBA5616 | reverse complement strand
ACCAGAACGGGGTCTCCCACCAGGGCACTGGCAATGGCCACCCGCTGTTTCTGCCTGCCGGAGAGCTGGGACGGGTACTTTTTCGCCTGATCGGCCATGCCAACAGCCACGAGAATTTTTTCCACAGGGGGTTTACGATGGTTTTTGGGCATGTCTCGAATCATCAGCAAAGGGTATTCCACGTTTTCAAACACCGTGAGCACCGGCAACAGATTAAAATCCTGGAAAACAAATCCAAGCTTTTCCCCCCTGAAAACCGCCCCTTCCTTTCGGCTCAGACGATCCACGGTTTTTCCGTCTACGGTTACTTTGCCGGTGGTGGGGTTATCCAGGCAGCCGATGATGTTTAAAACCGTGGTTTTTCCGCTTCCCGAGGGACCCACAAGGGCTGCAAAGGATCCCTTTGGAATACGAAGGGTCACTTCTTTCAGGGCCGCCACATCAGTCTCTCCCATGGAATAAATTTTTGAAACATGATCCAGGGTGACAATGTCCATTTTTAAGACCCCTTAATACCATTACCTGGGGCCCATCCAGCCCCGTCGTCAGGGATACCCACAATTGCCTTGCCAAAAGGATATCGACCCGATATTTTATTTTACCATATTAAACTGACCGGCATTTATCAAGACGAACCCGCCACTTGGAAAAAGTGCGAATTTTGGGGGGACCCATTGAGACTTTTTGACAGCCATTGCCATCTTCATGATGACGAATACTTAAACGATCTGAACGATGTCGTTCTAAGGGCATTTGCCGCCGGAGTTCTGGCGGAGATGATTGTTGGATTCAACCTGAAAAGCTCTCAGGGGGCCGTTACCCTGGCATCAACCCGAGATCATTTTTTTGCCGCGGTGGGGGTGCATCCCCATGACGCCAAAGGATGCAGCGATTCCGTTCTGAAGACCCTCAAAGCCCTGGCCCTCGACCCCAAGGTCCATGCGTGGGGGGAAATCGGCCTGGATTTCAACCGGATGTTTTCACCCAGGGACATTCAGGAAAAATGGTTCTTGCGGCAACTGGAAATCGTCGATGAAAAAAACCTCCCCGTGATTTTGCACGAGCGGGATTCAAAAGGCCGGTTCCTGGAGATCTTAAGGGATACCCACAGCCCGGACAGAAAAGGGGTGGTTCACTGTTTCAGCGGTACGACCCGCGAAATGGACCAGTATCTGGATCTGGGCTATCATATCGGCATTACCGGGATTATCACCATGGAAGCCCGGGGCCGGGAACTCAAAGAACAGGCCAGGCGGATTCCGGCCGACCGGCTGTTGATTGAAACGGATGCCCCGTATCTGACGCCGGTTCCGTTCAAAAACAAAACCCGCCGCAATGAACCGGCCTTTGTCCGTTCGGTGATGTTTAAACTGGCCGAGGTCAGGGGTGAAGACCCCGAGGCGTTGAGCGGGATCATCTGGGAAAACACCTGCCGGCTGTATGATGTTGATGTCACTGAATTATCGTAATTCATCTTAAAATACAATTACATATCTGAAAGGGAGTCCAAGCCGGATGAAATATGATTTTGACCGGGTGATCGAGAGAAGACACACCCATTCGTCCAAATGGGACCTTGGGGAAGAGATTTTCAAGGGTAAAAACCTGCTGCCCATGTGGGTGGCGGACATGGATTTCGCAACCGCCCCATGCGTCGTGGACGCACTTAAAAAAGTGGCCGAAAGGGGAATTTTCGGTTATCCTTATCGGCCCCGATCCTATAAAGAAGCGATCAAGGGCTGGATGGAAAGGCGTCATGGCTGGGGTATCGACACTGACTGGCTCACCTACAGTCCCGGGGTGGTGACGGCCCTGAATCTCTGCATCCTGTCCTATACTCAGCCCGGAGACAGCGTCATCATTCAGCCTCCGGTTTACTACCCCTTTTCCAGATGCATCGAAAACAACGGTCGAAGGGTGGAAAACAATCCTCTCCGGTATGAAAACGGACGTTATGTCATGGATTTTGACGATCTTGATAAACGCGCCTCGGCCCGTGCCCGGATGATGATCCTTTCCAGTCCCCACAATCCCGTTGGGCGGGTGTGGACAAGGGAAGAACTTGAGAAGGTGGGGGAATTCTGCGTCAAAAACGATATCGTTCTGGTTTCCGACGAAATTCATTCGGACCTGATTTATAAGGGACAAAGGCATGTTCCCACTGCGTCCATTTCCGGGGAAATCTCCCGGCAGACCGTTACGTGCATGGCTCCTTCCAAAACCTTTAATCTTGCCGGGCTGAAAACATCCTCCATCATCATCTCCAACCCCCGGTTGAGACGGCTGTACAATACCATGCTGGCAAACCTTTCTTTAGGCATGGACAACAGTTTCGGCATGGCTGCCCTTGAGGCTGCCTACACCGGGGGAGATGAGTGGCTGGATGAACTTCTGGTTTATCTTCAAGCCAACATGGAATTCACCCTGAAATATTTCCGGGAAAAAATCCCCCGGATTGAAGCCCTTGCATCCGAAGGAACGTATCTTTTGTGGCTTGACTGCCGGAAGCTGGGATTGGATCCCGCTGCCCTGAATGACTTTATGCTGAAAAAGGCGAAAGTGTGGTTGGATGAGGGACCGCTCTTCGGACCGGGAGGAGAAGGCTTTCAAAGAATCAACATCGGTTGTCCCCGCTCCATTCTGGAAGAAGGATTGGGGCGTATCGAAAAGGCGGTGAGGGAAAATTTAAATCCGATACAGGGGGAGGATTTGTAAGGTGAGAAGAAGCGAAAAGGAAATCCATGAAAAAAGTGGAATTGAAGCGGTCATTGAGAAGGCAACGGTTTGTCGCCTGGGATTGTCCGTGGATCACCAGCCCTATGTGGTTCCCCTGAATTTCGGGTACGAAAAAAATACCTTGTATTTTCATGGGGCTGTGGACGGAAGAAAAATCGATATGATCCGGAAAAACCCCAGAATCTGTTTTGAGATGGATGTAAATTCGGAAATCGTGAAGGAATCGCTGCCGTGTTTCTGGGGAATGCGGTATGAGAGCGTCATCGGTTTCGGGAAGGCCGAGATCCTGGCGGATTTTGATGAAAAGCAAAGGGGTTTGGGCATCATCATGGCCCATTATGCGGAGGAAGCATTCACTTTTGATCCGGATTTTGTCCATGCCGTGGCCGTCATCCGGGTGGATATCGAATCCATGACCGGCAAAAAGTCCGGGTAAACTATGTGAAAACCTGGTTCATATCGATCTTTTCCGCCTCTTCAAATGTGCCCGGTCGCCATCGGGGGGCATCGTCCTTGTCCACCAGCCTGGCCCGGACCCCTTCCAGGTAATCCCGGTGTGTGATCATAAATCCGGCGGCTTTGGTTTCCGTTGCAAAAACCTCTGCCATGGATTTCCCCTGGTTGAACCGCATGAGCCTCAAAGCCAGAACTGTCGCCGTGGGCGATCTTTCCGACAGGCTTCGGAACACCCCTTCGCACAGATCATGGTGAAGAGAGCATTGGGAGAGATCGAATAGAATATCGGTAATGGACGTTTTCCCGGAAAAATAGTCCCTTACCCAGTCGTCCCTGTCGGGATCTTCCGGAATATCACCGGATGAAAAGGTCGATATAACAGACTTGATTTCCCCCAATGCCCGGTCTTTTCGGGGATTTGAGGACCACGTGATTTCCTTGACGGCGGATAAGGCCTGTTCCAGGTTTTTTGTAAGCACCAAATGTGTAGAAAACCCGAGCCTAAAGGTTTCCGATCCCTTGATTTCATGGCCTGTCAACCCAAGGTATTCCGGATATCCTTCAGGACATTTTTGAAACAGCCAGCCCGTGGCGCCCACATCCGGGAAAAAGCCGATCCGGGTTTCCGGCATGGCCATGCGGGTTTTCTCGGTTGCGATAACGATGTCGGCGCCGGCGCAAAGGCCCAGGCCGCCGCCCATGGTTATCCCGTCGGAAAACGCCACGATGGGCTTGGGAAATTGGTGGATGCAAAGATCCAGGGCGTATTCTTCCCTGAAAAATGTCATGGCTTCATCCATTCTGTTTTCCCTTACGGCCGACGCAATGGCCTTGATGTCGCCTCCGGCGCAGAAGGCCTTGTCCCCGGAACCCTGAAGTATGACCATGTGAATCTCTTCCGAGGTCAGAGCCTTATCCAGGGCCTTCCGAATGTCCCGGATCATGCAAAGCGTCAGGCTGTTCAGGACTGCCGGGCGATTTAATAAAATGGTCATGATTCCGCGCTCAGCAGTTGCGATGACATGGTCCCGGGAAGGGGAAAAGCATTCCATGTTATTATTCTCCAAAACAGTTTGCATGTTGTATTTATGTCATAATTTGCGATATGCTCGCAAGAAATAAATCAGGAGCCGTTATGTACTATACCTGGATAAACACCGTTGTCGGGAAAATTCTCATTGCCGGGGATGATGCCGGACTCAGGACTATCAGCTTTGAAAAAGGCAAGTATTCAGCGGAGATTGGAATAGACTGGAAAAAAGACGAAGTATTTCTGAAAAATGCCGTTGACCAGTTGAAATCCTATTTTGCCGGAGAGCTTAAGAAATTTGACCTCCCTCTCTGCCCCGAAGGCACACCTTTCCAAAAATCAGTCTGGAAAGCCCTCTTGGACATTCCCTACGGAAAGACGGCGAGTTATAAGGATATTGCCGTGGCCGTTAAAAACCCAAAAGCGGTAAGGGCCGTGGGGGGTGCCAATGGCCGGAATCCCATTCCAATTGTCATTCCCTGTCACAGGGTGATCAGTTCGGACGGGAAGATGGGAGGATATTCCAGCGGTCTGGACATCAAGGAACGGCTTCTGAAACTGGAAAGGGAGCATTGCCTGTAAAAATCACCCCGAAAACACACGGCTTCTGATAGGCCATGGGTTTTCCCCGGCTGCAGGTTTTCCGGCCAAGCCTTTCAAAACTTTACCACCAGGAGCAAAAATGCCTGTTCGAACAATTATCTTGATTCTTTTCATCCTTGCCGGAAGTACGGCACAACCCGGAATTTTTGCAGGAGAGCCTGAAAAACAGGACTCTCCGCTGTTCAGATACCTGTCCCATGAAGCCGGAGCCCTTATGGTGGCCTATACCCCGTCGGGACTGGATCCCCGTTACGAGCCCAATTATCCGGCCCACCCCACAAGTTCAATTCGTGCCGACCTTATGGCACTGAAGCCTTACTTTAACGGCCTTGTTCTGTACGGCTATCACCCGGCGGCCACACCGAGGATTCTTTCCATCGCAAGGGAACTGGGCTTTCGTGCCGTATTATTCGGTATATGGGAGCCCAAATCAGCGATGGAAATCGATGGGGTCGCCGAACTTATCCGTCAGTTCAAGAGCGATTTCGCCATGGGGGTGATCATCGGCAATGAAGGCATCCTTTTCAAACGGTACGAAAGCGACGATCTCAAATTCGCGGCCGACCGCCTCCGGGGAAAAATTCCCGGCAATATACCCCTGACCACCAGCGAGCCCCTGGTGAGCTATGAATCTGATTTTATCCTGAAATTCGGAGATTTTCTGGCGCCGAATATCCATCCGGCCATAGATCGCCCTCAGTTACAGGCAGCTCCCGCTGCTGCCTGGGCCCGGGAAGAAGCCATTCGTCTGGCCGCCATGGCCGGGAAGCCGGTTCTTTTGAAGGAAACCGGATTTCCCCACGGTGGAGAGGTAAAATTTACGCCCCAATCCCAGGAAAAATTTTGGAGTTCGTATCTGTCTCCGGGAACCCTCGTGCGCCTGAAGGCATCCAACAAAGTCTGGGTCTATTTCGGCGTCGCTTTCGAAGGGTTCGACACTCCCTGGAAGGTTGAGCAATACAGCCTCTCCATTGAGAAATCATGGGGACTCTTCTCCGTCGAACGAAAGGCGTATCCGGCCGTGGAAGTCTGGCGGGAAACACTGGAAAAACAAACGATTTTACGCTCAAGATGAACTTCGACCGCGCCATCCGGTTTCCCTTAAAAAAAGTACCAGAGCAGGAGGGATGAGCGCTAAAAGGGCAATGGCATAAATTCCGGCTGCGGCGTTAAATGCCGTCATGACGGCTCCCATCAGCCACGGAACCAGGAATCCGCCGATGCGGTTGAAAGTAAAAAGGGCTCCGAAAGCACTGCCCGAAAGGGCGGGTCCGATTTCTTCCAGTTCCATGATAATGGACCTTAACTGGGGAGCGGCGCTACCCACAAGGAATCCGCCCAATAAATTGACCAGGTAAAGGGGCCAGCCCCCTGGCGCCGGCAAAAATGGACGCGAGGAGCATGGCGATGGAAAGGACTTTTTTCATCCCGGACCGGTCGGCAATGACCCCTCCGACCAGTGAGAAAAGCAGCATGCCCAGGGCCAGTGCCCCCACGATAGACCCGATCTGGGCATAATTCAGGCTTAATTCCTGTGAGATGCGGGGGAAAAGCGGAGGGACGATATTCGTTGCAATACCGTTATAAATCAGATTGATGCCGGACAGGCATCCCAGCATGGCCCAGCGATAGGGTGGTTTTTCAGAATCATTCATCGATCCGGTTTTCCTTTCAGTGGTTTCAGGTTGCACCATCAAAAGCAACTACGGAATTGCATCTAAATCGCCGGAATACCGTTCGCCTCCGGATAAAACGGCGGGCCGCCGAGAAATTTTCCCGGCGGCTTTTCCGTTTCAGTGTTGATCACGTTGTGGGGTCATCATCGCCCAGAAGAGAATTAAGCTCATCGCCGGGCGTCAGCGTATCAAAATCAACATTGTCAAAAGTTACACTGCCGATTTCGTTATTCCCACCGTCATAGAGAACCAGTTCCGCCTTTCCCCCATCATCAAGCACATCGAGATGATCAACGCCGGCAACATGGCCGACATTAATGTCGTCGACGCCTTTCTCATAATCCTTAACGGTATCGTGCCCCTCGCCCACTTTAAACGTGTCGGCACCCGTACCTCCGGTTAAGGTGTCATCGCCCGCACCACCGTCCAGTGTGTCGTTACCGTCGCCGGCGTCGATGGTATCGCTGCCTGAGCTGCCCTGGATCACATCCGCATCCGCTGTGCCGGTAAATATCGAATTACCCTCGATGACCACGTTCAGTGTCTGAGTGTCAGTGAAATCTCCATCGGCATCGACGTTGTGGAACTCAAATGTCAGATTGGCATCTTCTGTTGAGGTCGACTGTGCGATAATCCCGATGCTGGAGATCTTGAACCCGTCCCCATCAACGGTATCGGCTTCAGGATTGATTTCACCCGGGGTCCCCTCGAATTCCTGTAAGGTCGTGCTTGCCTCATGACTGGAATCGAGGTTAATCCCGGTACCGGTAACATCTTCCGTCGAGCTGAGAATCTGCGCGCCTACAATCACATAGTTCTCACCCGGTGCGTTGTAATCATTGCTCTCGATGAAAACCAGGCCGTCGTTGTTGTCAAGATACCCCACCGGAAAGGCATAACCTTCGGGCAGCGTATCGCCGGCCTTGAAAATGTCCGTACTGTCGATAATGATCGCCTTGGTTGTTTGGTTATCGTCTGTAGTGCCCAAAACGCCGTCGGCTCCCAGATCAACCAGCTTCAGAACGACAACCAGGTCGGCATTTACCGTCCCGCCGGCCACGATGCCATCGAATTTGAGGAACATGCCGCTGGCCATTGCAGAAGGAGGAAGGCTGTTACCATATGGATTGTTATCGTAGAAGTTAAAATCCAGAACTTCCCCTTTACCTATAGTGTCGCCTCCCACACCGTTCGTTTCATTGGATACGCTCACCCAACTCGGAGCCTGTGCGAACAGATCGCCTTCCTCAAAGGCGGTAAGGTCACCCTCTGTGGTATAAAGATTGTTTGAACCCGTGCCGCTTCCCGGTTCTGAAAAACCTCTAAACTGTATGAAGAAATCATCCGCCGGGGTGACCACTGAAACCGCGGGTTGGGTGCTGTCCGGTGTTGTGGAACCAGGTTCATAGCCTTGGAATGCGGTTTTATCCAGAACATTGCCGGTCTCGAGAACAGTGAAGCTGTTGATCGGGTCATCCAGTGTCAGCGTATAAGTACCCGCCGCTTTGTTGAAAGCCAGTGTACCCTCAACCGGGGTAAGCAAATCCGGCATTGCCGGGTTGGCTGCATAACTGAACGAGACATCAAAAACCGCCGTATCCGCATCCTCGGAAGACCAATTTACCGATGTCGGGGTCGTAGTGATGGCAACCCCACCCACCGTACCGGTTAACGAGATGGCAGAAAAATCCGAGTCGCTTGCACTGTAACTGGTTCGGGAATCGGCACCGATGCTGTAATCGAAAACTCCGGTACCGCCGGGTGTGGGGTTGCTGGAATTCGAGTAAACGAGGTTGCTAAGCGCATTGACCACCGGCACGTCGTCCGTCACCTGCAGGACCACGCTCACCGCCTGTTCGTCCCCATCTCCGTCCTGCCCCGAGATCGATACCGTCGCCAGGAAATCGGTCTGCTCTCCCTGGACGTCCTGGCTCAAGAGAAGGTTGTCCAGCAGGGTGTACGTATACGTGCCGTTGGTGTTCACCACCAATGAGGCCGCGGCATCCCTGGACGTCGTGCCCAGGAAGGTCCCGTCCTGGGCCCAGTACACCGTCGTGCCCGCATCAAAATTCTCGGAGCCCACGCTGAATCCTGTCGCGGAATCAAACCCGTCTGCTCCCCAAATCACGTTGTCCACAATGGTCCCGTTCACGACCCCAAGACCGCCGTCGTCTTCGTCGATGCCACCCGGGGCCTTCTCGTCTTCCACCGCCACCGTGTCATATCCGCCGCCTTCCAGATCCACTAAAGCGGGCATGTCGTCTTGCACCTGGAGCGTGAGCCCGACCGTGGCCAGGTCTCCGTCTCCGTCCGCGCCCGTGAACGTCACCGTGCCCAGGGTGTCCACCACCTCACCGGCTCCGGATGGGATCAGCATGTTGTCCGTCAGGGTGAAGGTATACGTGCCGTCGCTGCTCACCACCAGGTTGGCCGCCGTATCCGCGTCTGCCGTCGTGCCCTGGTAGCTGCCGTCATGGGCAAAGTACACCGTCACCGATCCTTCCACCGGCACCGGCACCGGCACCGCCGTGTTCCCGTCCACCTGGATCTGCGTCAGGGCGCCAAACCCGTCCGCTCCCCACGCGCCGTTGTCGCTCACGTCCCCGGTCACCGACGCCCCCAGATCCGGCGTCTCCGTCTCGTCGATCCCGCCGGTCATCTTCTCGTCTTCCACTACCGCACCGGCTTCCGCCGTCATCGCACCCGGTATGTCATCGTCAAAGCTGAACGCGCCGCTGATGTCGATCGTCTCTGAATCCCCCGCGCTGTCGGCATCTCCATCTACGATTGTCGCCGAGGCCGTCAGCAGGATGTTCCCCGCCGACAGGCCCAGGTTCGCATTGTCGTTCACCCCGTCCACATCTTCCGGCAGGTGATCGATCTCCGCATACTGCGTCAATGTCACTTCACCCGTACCCGCGTTCACGCTGATGCTGAATATATCGCCGTTCACCGTGCTGCCCACGATGTCGTCCCCCACCAGCGCCACCGTGATCGCCTGGCCGTCGCTGGTCAGGCCCGTCGCCGACGTGGTCACCGACAAACTGTACGACAGCGCCGGTACCGTGCCGTCATCGTCCGCACCCATGTCCGACGTCAGGGTGAACAGCTTGGCGAACACACCGCTGTCCGTATCATACGCCGAACCGATCGTGTCCGCATCCTGCGTTACCAGGCTGTCCATCGACGCATCCGCTAAACCCACATCCACCGTCGGGCCGTCATCGTCAAAGCTGAACACCGAACTTTCCCCGGTGATCAGGTCGAGTTGGTCTTCCCTTATTATTTCATCACCGTCGGCATCCTGACGGGTCACCTCATATTGCAGCTGCACCGCGCCTTCGCCCGTCAGCAGCATGGCCAGATTCTCGTCAAACAGATCCACCGCGTCGGCTCCCTGGTCGATCGCTTCATAAAGCGTGGTCTGAAGCTGCGGGTCGCCATTGCCGTCGTTCACGATCTCGATGGTCAGCACCTGGTCCATGGCCGCATCTCGGCCCACGATCATCCCGTTCTCCAGATACAGCGTGATCGCTCCACCCGCCGTCGCCGTCAGGTTCGTCGCCAGGCCCCCCTGCTCCGGGAAGCCCACAAAACTCAGTTCCCCGGTCGTCGTCCCCGCCTGGTCCGCTCCGTAATCCCCGCCTACCGCAAACAGGCTCGTCAGACCTCCCGATACCGCCGTCGTAACCTGCGCCAGCCCCGGTCCCGCATCATCCACGTTCCCGTTGTCCGGCGCTTCACCCGCGTTGTACCGGTCTGCCCCCACGCTTTCGTCCAGCTCAACCGCCAAGGCCTCGGCCGCTGCACCATCCGCCGTCACCGTCAGGGTCGGGCCGTCATCCAAAAAGGAAATAACCGCTCCCAAATCGATACCGGCAGAGGCCGTGTCGCCATCTTCGTCCGTCGCTGTCGCCGTCAGTGTCAGCACACCGCCGGCAATGGTTGCAGTGTCATTGGGGTCACTCGGATCCTCATGAATCAAGGCGCGAACCTGATCCAACTTGACTTCTCCTGTTCCCGCGTCTACACCCACCGTGAAAATCAAATCCCCGCTCTCCGCGCTCCGACCTTCCACGACACCATCGTTTATGGTTAACACCACAGCCTCGCCCGTGATAGCATCCAACAGCCCCGAGTCCGCGTTTTCCGCATTAATACCAAGAGAATACGTTACCGTACCCCCATCGGCCCCAAGCACGGGGGTAAATACCTGGCTGAAGTGCACGGCGCTATTGGCCGACAGGTTCGTCTCATCCACCGCCGATACTCTCTGCTCCCCTGTAACCGCGATGGAGGGGGCATCATCAAGGATATTGATGGTAATCGTATTTACGATGATATTTCCATCCGCATCCTGGGCATTGTATTGAATCACATCGGTTACCGCTCCGGCACTATGATCAGCGGGACTGACCAGGGTATAGGAATAGACATAGGTGCCATCCGGGTTAATCTGGTACGTTCCGTGAGCTGTTTGCCCTGTCTGAGGCATCGCAGTCCACCCGGTTTGCAGATTCAGTTGCCCGTTGATTATGGATTCATCGGGTTCTTCAGGGGTGGACCCGATTTCATCCATATCGGACTCCTGTACTTCACCCGCGGTATCAAAGGGTTCGACAATGGCGGTTTCGACCGAGTAGTTCGCATCGTCCGGCCCGATACTTTCAAAATCTCCATCCACGATTTCGCCGATGGATACGGTAAAGGACTCAACATCTTCAATGCCCAGATCTTTGATGGTATCGATGGTAAAGGTTTTTTCCGTTTCCCCGGGCGCGAATTCAATGTTGATGACCCCGCTGAAATCAGTCCCGTCCTGTGCCGAACCACTGTAATTGAGACTGATCACCACCGGTGTCTGGGGAACGTTGCTCAGGGTGACGGTGTATTCCGAGGTGGTCTGGCCTTCGACCACGCTCGCGGGACCTGTTATGGAAGCCACTGTGGGGTCTATGGTGTCCTGGATATCCACATGAGCCGTGTCCGTCATATCCACTGAGGTATATCCACCACCCGTGGTACCTCCAATGGACACATCAAAGTTCTCGGGATCCTTATAAGGATCGTCGCCCTGAGGAGCTGTTACAGTTGATCCCGTGGTTTGACCAACCGGAATAACAATAATTACGCCGTTACTCAGGGTAATCACCAGATCGGTTCCCTGGGGTGGTGTATTCACATGGGCTGTATAGACGATGGAATTGTCTTCCAGCACCTGAACATCATCTAAGGTAATTTTTTCAGAAGCCTCGACATCAGGGATGGCAACGCCTTCAATCGGATCAGGGAAACTTGTTGTTATGCCCTCGGTTTCGGCACCGCTGGTAGGCGTGACCACTTCACCGGTCAATTCAAAAACAACCGTTGGATGGCCGCCGCCGGCGCTGGCCGGACCGCCGGCAGCAGTGGCTTCCAGCTCAATGGGTTCTTCACCTTCAAGGATCGCCATCTGAATCTGTTCGACTTCTGCAGCCGCATCCGATACGGTTTCAGGGGTGGCGCCGCCGAACACATCCTCGTCAAGTACGACGTCGCTCATCCTGCCCAGATCCAGATGCATCTGGGTCCCCTCCATGATGATGGAGACCCTTCCGTCGCTCTCGGTAACGATTCTGTCATAAGCAAAAACAGGGCTGTTGGGGGAAAGGACGCGGACCGTTCCGTCGGGAGCGATGGCTTTTACGGTTCCATAAAGAACGAAAACCTTTCCAACAACTTGATGTGAAGCTCCGGTTCCCTGCGTGTTCTGTTGATCGGCCATGCTGACATCTCCTATTTAAAGTTAAGAAATTTTTAATTTGTTCCTAATTTAAACGTTGTGAACAGAAAAATCCATTGTACCTTGGTCCAATATTTCGTTTTTTTATTTCTCTTGAGAAGCATGCAAATAATGTTAATTCAATCTATTATGAAAAACGGGGATATGGGGCGAAATTAACCCGGCAATGATCCTGCAAAATTTTTACGCCAGGGCCTTTACCGGGCATCGCTTGTTTTTAAGAAATATTACCTTTAGGAAGTTATAGGCCGGTTTTGAAAAAATCGGCTGAATTTACGATGGCATCCGGTTTTGGGGTGAATTGCCTGGGCGCCGTTCCTTCCTTAAAACATTCAAAAATGGTGTTTTTCGATTCCGGGCTGGGAAGCAGTCCGGTTTTCGCGTCGATTTTGCTGAAAACCACGCCTTCGGGCACACTGAAACCCAGAACCGGCTTGTCGGCCAGTGTTTTCTGCATGAAGCCCAGCCAGATGGGAATGGCCGCCCTGGACCCGGTTTCGGATTCTCCAAGGGTTTTTTCCTCGTCGAAACCCACCCATGTACCCGTGACGTATTGCGGAGTGAACCCCACAAACCATGCATCAAAAAGATCGTTGGTGGTCCCTGTTTTTCCGGCCACCGGACGGTTCAAGGCTTTGACCCGTTTTCCCGTTCCGTTCTGAACAACACTTTCCAAAAGGTTGGTGATAAGGTATGCGGTACTCTTTTCAATGACTCTTTTCTTCACGGGCTCGGTCTCTTCAATGACGTTGCCTTCCCGGTCCTCGATTTTGGTGATAAATACCGGTTCAATAAGTTCCCCATGATTGGCGAACACGGAATAGGCTTTGACCAGTTCCAGCAGGGAAACCCCCGACGAACCCAGAGCTATGGAAAGATCCCGGCTGATGGGAGATGTGATTCCCAGTTTTCGGGCGTAATTAATGGCATATCCAACACCGATGTCCTGCAGAATTTTTATGGTTACCACATTCCGGGACATGGTCAGGGCTTCCCGCAGAAGTGTGGGCCCGTAAAAGGTGTCCTTGTAATTTTTAGGCTTCCAGTTAAGGCCGTCTCCACCCTTAAATACAATGGGGGAATCAATCAGCATGGATGCCGGCGTGTATCCCTTGTCCAGGGCCGCGGCATAGATAATCGGTTTGAAGGCCGAACCCGGTTGGCGCCTGGACTGTATGGCCCGGTTGAACTGGCTTTCCCGGAAATCCCGTCCCCCGACCATGGCTTTCACGTAATTCGTCCCGGTTTCCAGGCAGATCATGGCGGCCTGGGTTTTGGCCTTCGTGGATACGCCGTAGGAATGGCGTTTGTCGAGATCGGAAAGACCTTCTTTAACAGCGTTCTCAGCGGCTTGCTGCATATCGAGGTTCACCGTGGTATAAATTTTTAACCCGGCCTCATTCAGGGCTTGCGGACCATACTTGTTTTCCACATACTGACGTACATATTCCGTAAAAAAGGGCACTTTTTCGATATACCAGTTTCGGCGGGGTTGAATGTCGAGTTTTTCGTCAACGGCTTCCGCAGCTTTACTCTCGGTGATGTAGCCTTCCGCGGCCATGCGGTTTAAAACGTAGATCTGCCGCTGTTTCGCCTTTTCCGGGGCGCTGAAAGGTGAATACTTGCTGGGGGCCTGGGGAAGACCGGCCAGCATGGCGGCCTCCGCCAGACTCAGTTGATCCACCGACTTGCCGAAATAATTTTCCGAAGCGGCCCTGATTCCGTAGGCCCCGTGCCCCAGATAAATCTGGTTGAGATAGAGATAAAGAATTTCATCTTTGCTGAAACTCTTATCAATACGATACGCCAGAATGGCTTCTTTGATTTTCCGGATATAGCTCCGCTCCGGGGTCAGCAGAAAAGACTTGGTCACCTGCTGGGTGATGGTGCTGCC
>DIKO01000019.1 GCA_002423615.1 Desulfobacteraceae bacterium UBA5616 | reverse complement strand
GTTGAGTTAACTGCATACCCACTTACAACAAAACTACAGGCCCATAATAGCAGTTCACAAATGGTTTGCACGAAGACCCGGGACGCTGTTTCGCGGTTTATTGCTTTCCGAGTTTGTCGATAAACCTCTGGCGGAGGTATTTTACCGGGGAAACAATCTGAAAGGAACCAGAATTGCCGATCCATTCATGGGCGGCGGCACGCCGCTCATCGAAGCCAACAGGCTCGGCTGCGATATCGCGGGATTCGATATCAACCCCATGGCTTACTGGATTGTTCGTCAGGAGATAGAACACCTCAATCTTGCAGAGTATATTCAGGCGGCAAATGCCTTGCGCAATGAATTAGAAAAGGAAATAGGATATTTATACCGAACCCGCTGTGTTCTCTGTGGTAACGAAAATTCCCACGTAAAGTATTTCCTTTGGGTAAAAGTCCTTTCCTGTCAAAAATGCAACAACCCCATCGACTTGTTCCCCGGTTATATGGTGGCTTCCAACGCAAGACATCCCATGAATGTATTCCTGTGCCCTGAATGCGGCCGACTGACCGAATCAAACGACCGAAAATCGCCCGGTCGATGTATGCATTGCGGGGCATGCCTTCTGCTGAATGGTCCCGCGAAACGAAATCATTGTGAATGCCCTCATTGCAAAACCATCAATACCTTTCCCGATAAATCAACGGGGCCTCCCCGGCATAGGGTTTTCGCGCTTGAATATCACTGTCCATCCTGTAAGGGGAGCCATGTCGGGAGATTCTTTAAAATCCCGGATTCAGAGGATTTGATCAAGGCGGCCCAGGCAAAAGAACGATGGGGGAAAACTTCGGCAAAGTATGTCCCAGATGACGAAATCCCAACCGGCGACGAGACCAATCGTCTTCATCGCTGGGGGTACACCCATTATCGGCAAATGTTTAACTTCCGCCAGCTTCTCGGTTTGGAATTGTCCGCAGGAATTATCTCCCGGACGATGAACGAGCGGGTCCGGAATTCTCTTGCGACCAATCTTTCGGATTTGTTGCGCTACCAGAACATGCTTTGTCGATATGATACCATGGCTCTGAAATCGCTTGATATTTTCTCGGTTCACGGGTTTCCCGTGGGGCTTGTTCAGTGTGAGTCCAATCTGCTGGGAATCGTTGACCCGAATAGGCAGACTTGCATTGGAAGCGGAGGCTGGTCCAACATTATTGAGAAATTCCGAAAGGCAAAAGTCTACTGCGACCGGCCATTTGAAATCAGGCATCAAGGGGGGAAAAAAGAAATCGTGCCCATCAGGGGGGAGTGGATCGGGGACAGCCAGAACGGCGGGCATCAGGCTGAATCGCGAAGCGTGAAGCTGTCCTGCAAAGACGCCGCTCAAGTGGAAATGCCTCCGGGTTCACTGGACGCAGTTTTCACCGACCCCCCATATTTCGGGAATGTTCAATATGCCGAATTGATGGATTTTTGTTACGTGTGGCTTTGCCGTCTCGTCCACGGCGAGAAGAATGAATTCAAAGGTCTTTCGACCCGCCATCCCCAGGAATTGACCGGCAATGAAGACATGGGCAGGGGAATCGAACATTTTGCCCGAGGCCTGTCAAGGGTATTCCAGAAGATGGCGGTTGCATTGAAACCCGGTTCGCCCCTGGTTTTCACCTATCACCACAATGATCCGGCGGCATACCATCCCATAGCGGTCGCGATCCTAGACGCCGGTTTGACCTGCTCGGCTTCTCTGCCGTGTCCTGCTGAGATGGGATCATCCATTCATATTAATGGAACCGGCTCATCGATCATCGATACGGTATTTGTCTGCAGATCAACCGGGGCCGTGCCCCGCAGGTGGGTAGTCGATTCAATCATCGGCGTTGCCGAACTTGTTAATGAGGACCTGGAGAAACTTAGATCCGGGAATGTCAAACCAACGCTTGGGGACATGAGGTGTATAACCTTTGGTCATCTTATTCGTCTGGCTATATGGAACCTTCGGGGCGGCTGGAATAAGGATGCCGATATTAAAACACGCTTGTCAAAGGTATCCTCCTGGATTCTGAAATTCGGCGGCTGGGATCGAATCGAGAAATGCCTTGTCGCACCGGATAATTCATTCTCCAACATGCCCTTGTTTGCATTCGGCGAAAATATTGAAATATTTGGAGACCCTCATGCCGAAATATCCTTTTGAAGTATCGCTATCCGAAGTTATGAATGAACCGGAAAGATATGTTGATGCTGTTTTCTCGTGTCTGGCGTCTGAATTTCTGGTAATGCCAAAGGGTCTTGGATTTGTTGAATATCCTGAATTTGAGCGAGGTTATGAGGCTCTTAAGGCCGCAACAAAGGGGTTCTCCTTGTTGAGTTCCAAAAAGGTTCTCTCTGTTGCGTTGGCTCAACCCATTGCCATCATTGTCCTTCGGTCATCGGCTTCACACCCCCGGAATGGGCTTATGTGACGTCTCGGCGAACCGGCGTTGATGTTACCCAAGGTTTTCTCAGAACCCTGGATAGAAAAATCAGAATGTCGCCGGAAAAGGCCCTCAATGTAAATGGAGGGACCATGAAAAAGCTTGAAGCACTGATAGGAACAGCTTGTGCAATGCTTGTTGACGGCATGCAGCAAGTGGACGACCATCAATTTCACCGATTGAACAAGGCCGATACCCGGTACGGACTTGACAGCATTAAAAATATTTCCGGGATGGGAGTGCCCTATGCCATGCTCCTTTACGAGAGGTTTCTGGGAAGACCTTTTGCCGGTCATCGTGATTCGGTCAGCGAACTGGTTGGAGACAGCCTTGAATCGGCCATTGAGGACGTACTGACCCAAGCAGGCATCAGCTACCGTAAGACAAAACGGGCGGAACGAATAGAAGGTTTTGATCAAACTCCGGATTTCATTATTCCGAGTGAATATAATCCCCAGGTTATTATTGAGGCAAAGATCACCGAAGATGATGGAACGGCGCGGGATAAGGTCACCCGCATTCAGCACCTCGGCGAATTAAGTATTGCAGGACGTCCGCCGGATAATCCAAAATATGAGGTTATCGCCTGCATCGGCGGCCGAGGTTTCGGCGTTCGTCGTGAGGATATGAAAAAGATGATTCTTTCGACACGTGGGAAAGTATTTACGCTCAAGACCCTTGACCAGATAGTCCGGTATACGCGGCTTAAAGATTTCAAGACGAAATAATTCGCGGTAGATGCAGTTGACGAAACAAATGATTGAAATCAAAATGATAAGGACACTACATGCAAAACCTCCAGGCCATTTTTTCCCCCAGGGCCGTGGCTGTGGTGGGCGCCTCCACCACCCCGGGCAAGGTGGGGCATGATATTTTCGCCAATATTTTAAAGGGCGGGTTCACCGGGACCCTTTATCCGGTCAACCCCAACGCCCGCTCCGTGTTAAGCGTCCGAAGCTATGCGGCTATCCCGGAAATACCCGACCCCCTGGATCTGGCGATATTAATCCTGCCGCCCCGCCTTTGCCTTGCGGCTGCGGCCCAGGCAGCGGAAAAGGGGGTCAGGGGGCTTGTGATCGTATCCGCGGGATTCCGGGAAGTGGGACCGGAAGGTCTTGAAATCGAGAATGAAATCGTGGCGCTGTGCCGGAAGAACCAGATCCGGATAGTGGGCCCCAACTGCCTGGGGGTGATCAATCCCCAGACCAATACCCGGTTAAACGCGAGTTTTTCCAATCGTATGCCCAAGGCCGGCAATATTTCCTTTATTTCCCAGAGCGGGGCCCTTTGCACGTCGGTGCTGGATTTTGCCGCGGACCGGGATTTCGGATTTTCAAAATTCATCTCGATCGGCAACAAGGCCGATGTGGACGAGCTGGACCTGCTCAATTATTTTTATGAAGACCTGGACACGGAAGTCATCATGATCTACCTGGAAGAACTGAGGAGGGGGCCTGAATTCATCGAGCAGGTGAAAAAAATCACCGGCGGGGACCGGCCCACGCCGATTCTGGCCATCAAATCGGGCCGGACTTCCGCCGGGGCCATGGCCGCCGCCTCCCACACCGGCTCCCTTGCCGGGTCCGAGGCCGTGTATGACGCGATTTTTCAACAGGCGGGCATTATCCGGGTGGACACCATCAATGAGCTTTTTGATTATGCCGGGGTATTTGCCTACAAAAACGAAAGTCCCCTGGGCAAATACCGTCGAAAAGTGCCGGAGGGAAACCGGGTGGCCATCGTCACCAACGCCGGAGGCCCGGGCATCGTGGCCACGGACATGACCGTTTCATCGGGGCTTCGCCTGGCCGAGTTCCGGGAAGAGACCACAAAAACCCTTGCCGCCCACCTGCCGGCCACGGCCAATCTTAAAAATCCCGTGGATATCATCGGGGACGCTTCCCAGGACCGTTATGAGATCGCCCTGTCGGCGGTGATCCACGATGACGGGGTGGACGGCGCTCTGGTGATCCTCACCCCCCAGTCCATGACCAACGCCCTGGAAACGGCCAAGGCCGTGGTCCGCATCGCAGGGCCTTCCCACAAGCCGATTTTATGCTGCTTCATGGGAATCGTGGATGTCTCCCCGGGAGTGAAGTACCTCCAGGAAAACGGCATTCCCGTGTTTAAATTTCCCGAGGATGCGGCCAAGGCCTTCGGTGTTCTCTTCAAATATTCCGACTGGCTCAACCGCCCCCATCTCGAGCAGTTTGTGTTCAGCCATGACGTGGAAAGAGCCCGCGGTGTTATTCAGGGTTGCCTCGAAGCGGGGAACACCCGCCTGGGAGAGATTGAGGGCGCTGAAATTTTAAAATGCTATGGTTTCGATATCCTGCCCGCCGGTCTGGCGGCAACGGCCCGGCAGGCGTCGGAAATCGCTGAAAAACTGGGATTTCCCGTGGTGATGAAAATCGTTTCCCGGCAGATCCTGCACAAGTCCGACGCGGGGGGTGTAAAACTGAACCTTGCCTCAAAATCCGAGGTTGAAGACGCCTTCCGTGAAATTTCGGCCTCGGCTGCGGCCTATGACCCCAATGCCGTCATCGATGGGGTTCTGGTTCAGAAAATGGCCTCCGGGGGAGAGGAAATCATCCTCGGTGTGAAACGCTACCCCATTTTCGGTCCTCTTTTGATGTTCGGGTTCGGGGGCATATTCGTAGAAATTTTCCGGGACGTGGCGTTTCGGCTGGCCCCCATCGGGAGAAACGAAGCGAGGAGGATGGTCCGGTCCATCAAATCCTTCAAGCTGCTTTCCGGTTTCAGGGGAAGACCCCGGACGGACATCCCGGAGCTGGAGCGCATCATGGTGAAATTATCGGATATGGCGGTGAATCATCCTGAAATTGTGGAAATGGATGTCAATCCCCTCCTGGTCCATGCCGAGGGTCACGGCGCAACCGTTGCGGACGTGAGGATGATTTTAAAATCGCCGGATGAACAAAAGGGAGCATGATGCCCGTACTTCACCCGGTTATTCTTGCCGTTCCCCCGGATAAAACCGGTCTTTCCGGAAGGGAGAAATCGGTATTTTTAAGCCGGTACGCCAGAGTCGCCCTGGACCTGTCCGCCCGATACAGCCGTATGCCTCTGGGTGAGCTTTACAAAGACGATCATGGCGCACCTGTCCCGTCAAACGGCGTTTTCTGGTCCATTACCCATAAACGGCATTATGTAGGCGGCGTGGTCTCGACCGGCCTCGTGGGCATCGACATTGAAGAGATCAAACCCCGGCATACGGGGATGTTTAAAAAAGTCGGCGTCTGTGAAGAATGGAGCCTTTCGGATGGCGATCCTTTCCATATTTTTTACCGGTACTGGACAGCAAAGGAAGCGGTGATCAAGGCATGGGGCGAAGGCATCAAGGACCTTTTGAAAATCCGGGTGGTGGAAATCCCCGATGAAAACAACCTGGTGGTGCGGTTCGGCGGAAAAATCCGTCATGTCGAGCACTGTTACTTTGACAGGCACATCGCCGCCGTTGTAAAAGACGGGTTCGATATCCAATGGCGAATTGAAACATATCAGATCAAGGGAGGATCAGCGTTTTGAGCAACGATATCAACAAGGTCATCTATACCATGATGCGGGTCAGCAAATTTTACGACAAGAAGCCCGTATTGAAGGATATTTCCCTGTCCTATTTTTACGGTGCTAAAATCGGGGTCCTGGGATTGAACGGTTCGGGGAAGAGTTCCCTGTTGAAGATCATGGCCGGTGTGGACAGGCAATTTGACGGCGAAGCAAAATTGTCCGGCGGATATACGGTGGGGTATCTGGAGCAGGAACCCCTCGTCAATGTGAATAGAACCGTGCGGGAAGTGGTGGAAGAGGGGGTCCAGGAAACAGTGAACCTGCTGGACGAATTCGAGTCCATCAATGCCAGGTTCGCCGAACCCATGGATGATGATGAAATGAACAGGCTCATCGACCGTCAGGGCGCCGTTCAGGAGAAACTCGACGCCCTGGACGCCTGGGACCTGGATTCCCGATTGGAAATGGCCATGGACGCGCTGCGCTGTCCCCCCGGGGAAACCCCGGTCACCGTGATCTCCGGCGGTGAGAAGCGCCGGGTGGCCCTGTGCCGGCTTCTGCTGAAAAAGCCCGATATCCTCCTTCTGGATGAGCCGACCAATCATCTGGATGCCGAGAGCGTGGCCTGGCTTGAAAATCACCTTCAACAATACGCGGGAACGGTCATCGCCGTGACCCATGACCGCTATTTCCTGGACAACGTGGCCGGATGGATCCTCGAATTGGACCGCGGCCACGGCATTCCCTGGAAGGGGAATTATTCAAGCTGGCTGGAACAGAAACAGGAGAGACTCCGGCGCGAGGAAAAATCCGAAAGCGCGCGGCAGAAGACCCTGGAGCACGAACTGGAATGGATCCGGATGTCCCCCAAGGGCCGGCACGCCAAAAGTCAGTCCCGGATCAGCGCCTATGAAAAGCTGTTGAACCAGGAAGCCGACATGCGTGAAAAGGACCTGGAACTTTTCATTCCTCCCGGTCCACGGTTGGGGAACCTGGTCATCGAGGCGGAAAATGTCACCAAATCCTTCGGAGACCGGCTCCTGGTGGAGAACATGAGTTTCAGTCTGCCTCCCGGCGGCATCGTCGGTGTGATCGGACCCAATGGAGCAGGGAAGACCACCCTGTTTAAAATGATCGTGGGTCAGGAAAAACCCGATGGGGGGACCATACGGACAGGGGATACGGTAAAACTCGCCTATGTGGACCAGAGCCGCGAACTGAAGCCCGAAAAGACCATCTGGGAGGAGATCTCCGGCGGTGTCGAACAGATCGAAATGGGGAGCCGGCTTGTGAATTCAAGGGCATATGTGGGAAAGTTCAATTTTTCAGGAACCGATCAGCAGAAAAAGGTCGGGACGCTCTCCGGGGGGCAGCGCAACCGGGTCCACCTGGCAAAGCTCCTGCGGGAGGGCGCCAATGTACTTTTGCTGGACGAGCCCACCAACGACCTCGATGTCAACACCCTCCGGGCGCTTGAGGAAGGTCTGGAAAATTTTGCGGGATGCGCCGTGGTGATCAGCCACGACCGGTGGTTCCTGGACCGCATCGCCACTCACATTCTGGCTTTTGAAGGTGACAGCCGGGTTGCCTTTTTCCACGGAAACTGGTCCGAGTACGATGCTGACCGAAAAAAACGGCTCGGAGTGGACGCCGCCGTGCCCCACCGGATCAAATACCGCCGGCTGACCCGGTGACGCTATGAGATCAATCGTAAAAACAAATCCGTCGCTCCCGGTTTGGGCGGCGTTCGGCGAACCCCGATGAACATAAAAGACCCGGCTCAATCACGACCGATGATTCTCTCCCCGGCGGGGAACAGGGATGCATTTCTTGCGGCCCTGGCTGCAGGAGCCGATGCTGTGTATTGCGGATTGAAACAGTTTTCGGCAAGGATGGAGGCAAAAAATTTTACCCTTCCCGAACTGGGGAGATTGATTGAACTCGCCCATGAAAAAGAAGTCAAGGTCTATGTCACCGTTAACTCCCTGTTGAAGCCCGAAGACCTGGATCAGGCCGCAACGATTCTGTCGGGCATTTGCCGCGGCATCAAGGCCGATGCCCTGATCATTCAGGACCTGGCCCTTGTTCAGATGGCCCGGAAGGCGGGGTACGCCGGTGAAATCCATCTGTCCACGCTCGCCAACGTGAGTTTTCCAGCAGCCTTAAAGCTGATCCGGGACAATCTGGGGGTTAATCGGGTGGTGGTTCCCCGGGAACTGAACATCGATGAAATCAAATCCATGTCCGATGCCTGTCCGGACGGACTTTCTCTTGAAGTCTTTGTTCATGGGGCCCTGTGTTACGGGATCTCGGGAAGATGTTACTGGAGCAGTTACCTGGGGGGGAAAAGCGGTCTCCGGGGCCAGTGCGTTCAACCCTGCAGGCGGCAGTACGCCCAGGATTCCATATCGCAAAAATTCTTTTCATGCCAGGACTTAAGTCTGGATGTGCTGGTGAAGGTCCTGATGGATGTCCCCCGGATTTCCGCCTGGAAGATCGAAGGACGGAAGAAAAGTCCGCACTACGTGTTTTACACCACCGCTGCCTATCGAATGCTGAGGGATCATGGAAAGGACCCCGCAGCCAAGAAATCAGCGGTCCAGCTCCTGGAACGGGCACTTGGAAGGCCGGGCACCCACTATTTTTTTCTGCCTCAGCGACCGTATAACCCGATTGATATCGGTCGACATACAGGTTCGGGTCTGTTTGTGGGGAAAGTGTCGCTGGACAGGGGAAAACCTGCACTGGTCCCCAGAGAGGAACTGCTTGCGGGGGATATGCTTCGGGTGGGGTATGAGGGCGAAGGGGCGCATAAAATTTTACGGGTGAATAAGTATGTGCCTAAAAAAGGGCGGCTTTATCTGGAATTTGACGGGAAAAAAAGTGAAATCAGAGAAAAAGCCGTTTTCCTGACGGACCGCAGGGAGACTGAGCTTGAGAATTTGATTTCCGCACTGAAGTCCAGGCTGGAAACCATCCAGCCAGTCCAGATCCCGGATGAATCGGTTTTGGCCGGCCTTCCCAGGAGATTTACGGGAAAGGTCCCCGTGGGCAATATGACGGTGTACCGCACCCCCCCGGAAAAAGGAATTGGCGAAAATGACGGGCTCTGGCTTTCAGAGACGGGTCAGCCGGGTATCGGCGGCGACGCCTGGTGGTGGCTGCCGCCCGTGATCTGGCCTGGTGAAGAAGCCGCCTGGGGCCGCAGGATACTTAACCTGTTGCGCCGGGGGCATCGCTGCTTTGTTCTCAATGCCCCCTGGCAGATCGCCTTTTTCAGGGAGAAAAAAACGTTGAGGCTCTGGGCCGGGCCATTCTGCAACATTGCCAATCCGCTTGCGGTGGACCAGCTTCATTTTCTGGGTTTTTCAGGGGTTATCGTCAGCCCCGAACTTTCGGAAGAGGAATACCTCCGCTTACCGAAAAACAGCCCCCTGCCTCTGGGAATGGTGATTTCAGGGAACTGGCCCCTTTGTCTGTCCCGGGTGGCCCCTCCGGAGCTTAAATTGGAGGTTCCTTTCGTGAGCCCGAAAAAAGAACAGGCATGGGCTGCGCACGACGAACAGGGCCTGCGGGTCTATCCCAACTGGGAACTGGATTTCAGCGTCCACAGGGACCGGCTCATCCATGCGGGCTACCGGTTGTTCGTCACCCTTACGGAACCGGTTCCACGAACCGTCGATATGAAAAAACGTCCGGGAATGTGGAACTGGGGCATCAGCCAATATTGAGGAATGTAAGGCCCGGCATTTCAGCGGGCCTTGGAGCGGTTACCCTGTTGAAAGGCTTCCTTTCCTCCGGGTTTGGTGAAATACAGAACCAGGCTTTTCCCCAGGACCGGATTCAGCAGATGGTCCAGAAATCTTGTCAGGGATGGTTTTTTCATGATGTCCCAGGTGAGAAACCGGTGATACAGATTGACCGCCGGCGAGTCCTTCCGGCTGGGACCGACGAGGCATTTCAGCCACCAGTAAGGTGAATGTAGGCTGTGAGCGAAACCGGCGCCCCAGAGGGAAAGCCCCTGCCGCTCCACCAGTTCCACGATGTCCTTTTTTCGGTATATCCTGACATGACCCTGGTTGGCGTTAAAATATTCGTCCGACAGGGCCCAGCAGACCTTCTCGGGAAAATACCGGGGAACGCTGACGGCGAGGTTTTTTCCGGGTTTTAACACACGGGCGATTTCAACGGCGGCTTTCTCATGTTCCGGGATATGTTCAAGAACTTCGGAGCAGATCACCAGATCAAAAGCATCGTCGGGAAAAGGGAGTTTCAGAATATCGGCAACGGAGAGTCCCCAGGCGCCGCCCCCGTGTTCCCCCAGTTCATCATGATACAAAAGCCTTTCCCGGGCCTGTGTGAGGTCGTTGAAACACAGATCCGCGCCCACGGACAAAACGTTTTTGAAGGCATGGACGGCGCCGACATGGCGGCCCGAACCGCATCCGATGTCGAGGATCCGGTATCCGGGTTTGATATTGAGTTTGTTGAGGTCAACGGTAATCACGAATGGCCTTCTGATATATCTCCACGGTTTTTTCCGCGGCTTTTTTCCAAGTGAAATGTTCCAGGACCCTCCGGTAACCCTCTTTTCCCAGTTTTTCCGCATAATCGGGATTGTCCATGAGATCCGTCATGGCGCCGGCCAGGGCTGCCTTGTCCATGGGCGGCACCAGAATGCCGGCGTCTCCCACGACTTCCGGAAGGGCCCCGCCGGTGGTGCTGATAACGGGTACCCCGCAGGCCATGGCTTCTCCCACGGGAAGGCCGAACCCTTCATAAACGGACGGGACCACGGCTGCCGTGGCCATGGCGTATTCCCGGATAAACGCGTCGTCGCTGATCCGTCCCGTAAAGGTGATTCTGTCCTTTATGCCCAATTCATGGACCAGTTTGAGAATGCCGCTTTTTTTCTTGGGTTCTCCGATGACGATGAGCTGGAGATCCCTTTTTTGCGACAGCTCGGCCACGGCCAGAAGGAGATATTTCAGGCCTTTTAAGGGTGTATCGGCGCTGTTGGTGACGATGAACCGGTTTTTCTGCCTCCGGATTTCAGGGATGGGCCTGAACAGCCGGGTATTGATGCCGTTCGGAACGACGTTCAGCCGGCTCTCCCTGATTTTAAAATCCCTGGCGATGTCCTTTTTCGCGCTCTGTGAGACGGTGATCAGGTGGGGCAGGGTCCTGGACACCCGTTTCTGCATCCCTAAAAAGGAATACCACCGGATCTGTTTGAACCGGTAGAAAAAGGAGGGGTTGGACCTGATGTCAATATCCCGGTCCACCGTAATGGGATGATGGATGGTGGCCACAATGGGCAGGAATTTCCGGATGGCCCAGACGCCGTAGGAAAGGCTCTGGTTGTCATGGACGATGTCGTATCGGTGCTGTTTTCTTTTCAGATGCCCCAGTGCCCTTAAACCAAAGGTAAAGGGCTCCGGGAAGCCCGTGGTGGAAACCCCGGCCCATTCGATGAAATTGATGGGATCACAAAGTTCCTTCAATCCCGGTATACGGAAAGGATTTTCCGGGTTGTAAAGATCCAGGCAGGGCATGCGGATAACGGGGATGTCCTCGTCCAGGCAGGGGTCCGGGGGGCCTGAAATCACATCCACCCGATGCCCCAGGTCCAAAAGCGCACGGCTCAGGTTTTTAACATAAACACCCTGGCCCCCGCAGTGGGGGTTGCTCCTGTAGCTCAGCAGGCAGATTCTTAACGGGGCAAGGCGTTTTTCCATTCATGGTCCTTTAAAATCAACCTTTATAAATTCAACATCGGGGTATGTAACAGGGTCGGAAAACCGGAATTCCGATTCCCATACAGCTTCCCTGTAATATTCGTCAAGCAATTAATGGAGACCGGCATGTTTCTTAAGTTATGGGGCATTGAGGCCATAGATGAACCAAAAAAACCATAATAGCTTGATATAATGAGCAAAATAATTGCTATAGGCCTAATGGGAATTTCGGAACGGAAGGAAACGATGTCACCTGGATCGGCTGATTTTTGTCTGATTTCAACCCCTTGATGATGAACCGGGTAAAAAAGGCTTTACTTTTTTTAAAAAAAGGGGTTAAGAGCTTAAATATTTTGGTTTAGAAGGTTGGATGGGGAACTATTTTAAACTTTTAAGAGAAGGAGGAGAAAAAAGATGAGGAAATATTTTGGTTTATTGTTGGCGGCGTTGCTGCTGGTGCCGTCCCTGGCCCTGGCCATCGACATGGCCAACGTGAAGCTCGGCGGGGATATCCGGTTCCGCGGATACACCATGGACAACTGGGCGGATTTCAACGACGACGGTGCATACGATGATGAAATGGATATGTTCCGGCTCCGGGCCAGCCTGTTTGCCGGCGTGGACGTGGGGGACAATGTCACCGGGTATATCCGCATCACCGACCAGAACTACGGAGAGGGAGTCGCTGTAGCGGAAGGGAAGGATGCCTGGGACGATCATACCTCCAACGATGTTTTTATTGAAAACGCCTATATCGACGTCAAAAACGTTCTGGGTCCCATCAGCCTCAGACTGGGCCGGCAGAACATGGTCTACGGGTCCGGGTTTGTCATCCTGGACGGCCAGTCCCAGTTTTCGTCCAACTCCATTTATTTTGACGGTGCCAAGGCCACCTGGGATCTCACCGAACTGGTGGGCCTGGACATGTTCTACATGAAAGACCAGGAAAATAGTCGCGGTGAAAATGCCGTCGGCGCTGATCAGGATAATAATGGGGATGATATTACCCTCATGGGTTTATACCTCACGTCCAAAAACGGGGGGTGCCCCTATTTGAGAGGCCAGCAGGAAGTTTACGCCCTGAACCGTGAAGATGAAGGCACTTCCAAAGACATCTGGATGTTCGGGCTCAGGCTCTCGGATAAACTGGATTTCGGTCTGGATTATTCGGCTGAGGCGGCCCTGCAGACGGGCGACGCATACAACGGCGAAGATCACAGCGCCACGGGCTACAAATTCGACCTGGGCTATACCCTTGACTTCCCCATCAAACCCCGGTTCTTTGGTCAATATGTGCTGTTGAGCGGCGATGAAAAAGGCGGGGATGACTATGAGGGATGGGATGTGTTCTACGGCGGATGGCCCCAGTTCGGCGATTTGCTGGCATGGAAATACGTGAACATGGGAAGCTCCCTGGCACCTAATGTCATCTATAATCCAGGCAGCACGGTGGTCGGCGAGGCGAATTACTCCAACCTGCAGATAATGACCGCCGGCATCGGCCTGAACATTGACGACAAGATTTTTCCCAAGGCCTCTTATTCAAAGCTGGAATTCGACGAAACCACGGCTTATGGATTGCTGGACGACGACTTCGGCGATTATTATCAGCTGGACGTCAAATACGTTTACTCCAAGGCCCTGTCTTTCGCCGTTTACTACGCCGTGATCGAACCGGGGGACGCATTCCCCAAGACCAATCAGGATCAGGCCAGGGAATTTTTCTGGGAAGCTGAATTGAAGTTCTGAAATCGGAATCTTTTCCAATAAAAAAAGGCGAGGTCGGAATGACCCCGCCTTTTTTATACCCTGTTCTGATTTTCGTCAGATTTTTTCCTGAATCTTTCCCTCTCCATCCAGGATAAAGATCAAGAAACCGTTGGCCGTTGCATCCTTTTGCAGCTCCTTGAATCGCACCGCCTGAACCTCAGAGGGCGTATTCTTTTCCTTTTTCATCAGGCCGAATGCCTTTAACGCATCATCCCTGGTCAGGAAACCGGGAATAAAGGAGATCCGGTTTTCCTCGTCATATTGGCCCAGGTACTGTTCATTGCCCACTTCTCCCTGGATGTAGACCCAGATCCAGGGGTTGCCTTCGATCAGACTGCTCATGGTATTCCTCTTTGGTTAGAAATTCATATGAAAAAAAACAGCCAATTGCTTTTGTCCGTCACCCCCGGACAACCCTATGGCGGTTCCCTGCCTCAGGGTGTCGATGAACCTGCGGGTCTGATGACGGTTGTATTTATGCGCACTGGATATACCGCCGTAGATGTTCCCCGAATAAAAACCCGTTTCGACAAATCCGATCACGGCGCCCAATGCTGGGTTGTCATTTTCAAAAGATGAAACAGCGGCCAGAATCAAACCCCCGTTCAATAGAAATGCCATGAGGGCATCCCGATATCGGTTGCAGTAAAGATATCCGCCACCGGGGAGAATAGATAGAAAACCCGCCATGGCCGGGCTTTTTCGAGAAATATTCCCGGTATCGTCAAGTTTGACCAGAAGTTGGTCAACGCCGTAGGCGTCTTTATTTTCAGGTCTTATACGGTTGAACAGGTCTGCTGCTTCCTGCCACGAGGGAGTCCGGGCCTGCCATTGGGATTCAAGGCTGATCCACCCCATTTCATACCATGCCCGGTCGATAATGTCCGGGTCGTCGGATTTTTTCATTACGCCGTTTAAGGCGGCAAGGGCGTTTTTCACATCAGCCTGCATCAAAAAGCATCGACTCAGACCGAAAAATGCCTCTGTTACGCGTTCATCTTTTTCATAGAGGGAGATCGTTTCAAGGTATACTGTTTTGGCCCGATCAAAATCTCCGGCCTTGAAATAGGATTCTCCCATCCGGTTCCGGGCCGTCACGACCCGTTCGTCATCCGGGAAAAACCAGATGAAACGTCGGTATTCCGCCGTTGCCGGGATGAATTCGCCCTTTGAAAATAATTGTTCCGCAAATTCGAATTGCTCGTTCGGCGTTATGTAAAGTTTTATGGGGGCCGGATCTTCGGCAAAAGAGGGACAAGACATCTGGATGGCGAGAAAGAGCAGAAAAATCGTCCGGGATATCCTGAAAAATCGGTGGATCTTCATTACCGCATCATTTCCGCCAGAAATCGTTTTCGGAAACAGGATCATGGCTGCGTTTGCCGTCGCGGCTCCAGATCACGGGGGCGGTTTTGACTTCATCCCTGCCGCACCGCATCAGACGGTCGCAGGTCATGATCCATCCCATCACGGCGCCGTGCCGGTTGACGGCATCCATGCAATACCGGGAGCAGGAGGGGTACATGGGGCAATTCCCGCCGATGACCGGTGACAGGTATTTCTGATACAGGCGGACGGCGTGTAAGGAAATGTCGGGATTATTTTTGTCCATGTCCTTTTCCACATCCCGGGTCATGGGTGCATGAGGTGGATCCCCTGCCGAAGGGGCTCCTGGAAAAAGGAAAGTCACAGCTGATAAAATAACCGGCCAAAGGATTTTCATCGCTTAATCCTGGGTGACCCGAATGACTTCCTCGATGGTGGTAATGCCGTTCAACAATTTCTGAATCCCGTCCTGTCTCAGGGTTACCATATTGTTTTTCAGAGCTTCCTCTTTAATCCGGTTTGCGTCGTAGGTCTTTAAAATCAGGCTCTTCATGACATTGTCAAGCACCATGATTTCAAATATGCCGATTCTGCCCTTATACCCGGTTTGAAAACAATTGGGGCATCCTTTTGCACGGAAAAAACGGCCCTCCTTGATCTGTTCCGGAGTTATCCCCAGGCTTTCAACGGCAAAATCATCGGGCGTATAAGCTTCTTTGCAGCTGGTGCAGAGAACCCGGACCAGACGCTGGGCAACGACGCCCAAAACCGATGAGGCGATGAGGAACGGTTCAACACCGATATCCACCAGACGGGTAATCGCGGTGGCCGAGTCGTTGGTATGCAGGGTGGAGAAAACCAGATGACCGGTGAGGGCCGACTGAACGGCGATTTCGGCTGTTTCCCGATCCCGGATTTCCCCGACCAGGATGATGTCCGGGTCCTGCCTTACGATCGATCTTAACCCTTTGGCGAAGGTGAGGTCGATCTTGCGGTTGACCTGAATCTGGCTGATGCCCTTGAGCTGATATTCCACGGGGTCTTCGATGGTGATGATATTGACGTCCGGTTTATTCAAGGTCGTCAAAACGGCGTACAGGGAAGTGGTTTTTCCGCTTCCCGTCGGTCCGGTGACCAGGATGATGCCGTTGGGAGACTTGACAAGATGCTCAAAACGCTCAAGCCTCTCACCGGTCAGACCCAGTTCCGGGAGCTTCAGGATGGAGCTGGATTTGTTCAACAGGCGAAGCACCACCCGTTCACCGAAGGAGGTGGGAATGGTGGAAACCCGGATGTCGATCTCCAGGTCTCCGATTTTCACATCGATCCGGCCGTCCTGGGGGAGCCTTTTTTCCGCGATATTCATTTTAGCCATGACCTTGATCCTGGAAATCAGGGAGGCTTCGATGCTCTTGGGCGGGGAAAGGAGATCGTACAGGATGCCGTCCACACGGTACCTGACCTTGAAACTGTCCTGGTAGGATTCGATATGGATGTCGCTGGCCCGGGCCTTGATGGACTGGGAAATGATGTGGTTCACCAGTTTGATGATGGGCGCGTCGCTGGTGTCGTCCAGGAGGTCTGCAGTTTCCTGGAACTCCCCGATGAACATGCCCCCGTTTTCTTCCATATTCTGGACCAGTTGCTCGGCGGAATCACGGCCCCTGTCGTAGGCCGTGTTGATGGTTCTGATAATCGCGTCTTTTGTTGAAAAAATAACGGAAAATTGCTCCCATCCCAGGATCCGGGCCAGATCGTCCAGTGCGTTGAAATAGCGAGGGTCATTTAGGGCAATGCGGTTTTCCGTTTTGCTTCCGCTATGGCCTGATCCATTCTCTTCCGTAGGCGTTAAAGCCGGAACCGGTGCCATGAGATGTTTCTTCAGAAACCCGATGGGGACGTTCTGGGTGTAGTGCGTATCGATATTCTCAACAGGGAGCGCGGATTCAAAGGGAATCCGGTACAGAAGGCTCAACGCCTCCAGATACCGCTGTTCGGAAATCAGATTCTTCCGGATCAGGATTTCTCCGATGGAGCCTCCCTTTTCAGCTTTGATGCGTGCCGCTTCATCGAGATCGGCCTGGGAAAGACCGAATTTTTCGACAAGAATCCGCGACAGGCTATTCGGGTTTTTCATCGTAGAGTTTTACCTTCCCTTCGGTGATGCTTTCGATTTTTTCTTTCTTTTCCTGATACACGGTTTTGGCATCGGATGGATTTTGAATCACATGGGGCGTTAAAAACACAAACAGGTTGGTTTTTTCTTCCGCATTGGCCGTGGACGAAAAAAGCTTTCCGAATCCCGGAATCTCACCGAGACAGGGAGTTTTGTATTCGATGTTGGAAATGGCGTTGTCGATCAAGCCGCCGATGACCACCGTGTTTTTGTCGTTGACGATCACCGTGGTGTTGATGGTGCGTTTCAATGTGGTGGGTTTAAAGTCCACTGAGGACTCCAGTCGGCTGACTTCCTGGTTGATGAGCAGGCGGACCAATCGGTCCTTGCTGATCTGTGGGGTGATTTTCAGGGTAACGCCCACGTCTTTGTATTCAAAGGAATTGTAGGCCACATCGTTGTCGCCTTCGAAGCTGGTTTTGGTCTGGAAGGGAATGTTTTTCCCCACGGTGATCGTAGCTTCTTCATTGTCCGTGGTGAGGATCTGGGGAGTCGCCAGAATATGCACGTCCTTGTCTTTTTTGTAAGCGTGAACCATGGCCCCGATGCTGGGAAAAGATATTGATGTCCCGCCCAGATCGAGCTCAATGGAATCGTTGAATACGCCCATTGCAAACCCCGGCGGAATAATTCCGGATGCATTGGGAATGCCCGTGTAACCGGAATCCCCGCCGCTGGTGCCGCCGCTGAAACCGCCGAAGTAGATCCCATTTTCATTGTTGAAATCGTCTCCCACCAGCCATTCCGTGCCGATGTTGAAATCCTTGGTCATGTCGACTTCCATGATAAGGCATTCAATATAGACCATGGCCCGCCGGATATCGAGTTTTTTAATAATGTCCTCCAGAAGCATGTATTCTTCTTTTTCCGCCATAATGATGAGGCTGTTGGTGGCCTTATCCGCAGTGATGTTGACGTTTCCGGAAACAAGGGGCTCTTTCTTTCCGGGAGTCGGAGTTGCTTTCGGGGTTTTGAGAGATTGAAGGGCCGTGGCCAGATCTTCCGCCTTGGCGTGTTCGAGATAATACACCCGGATCTTTTCATTTCCCATGGGGGTTTCCTTGTCGAGGAGCCGGATCAGGTCCTTGACCCTCTCGGTTTCAGCTTCACTGGCCAGGACGATCAGGGTGTTGGTCCTTTCATCGGCCACAATCTTGATGCCCTGGACGGTTGCGGCCCTGGGAGCCTTCTGCTGTTGTGAATCGAATACGGTTCCCAGAAGGTCGACAAGTTTCGTGGCCTCGGCATATTGAATGGGGATAACGGTCAACTGCTGGCCGATGTCGGCGACATCGATGACCCTCAAAATATTGAGAAGGCGCTGAACATTGGACTGGGTGTCGGTGAGTATCAGCATATTGGTCGGGGCATAATCCAGCAGAACGCTGTTTTTGGAGATCAAGGGGGTGAACAGTTTTTTGATTTCATCGGGATTGGCGTATTTCATGGGAATAAGCTGGGTGACGATGCGGTCGTCCGGGTCGTCGCTCTCGGCCTGGAGCATGGTTTTGATGTTTTTGGACCGGGCATCGGGCGCGGGGACGATTTTGGTGACTTCCCCGGCTTTCACCGCTGCGAAACCATTGACTTCCAGGACCGATTCAAAAACCTTATACGCTTCGTCAACGGATATTTTGCTGGGGGATATGATGGTGACTTTTCCATTGACCCGTTGATCCACCACGAAATTTCTGCCGGTGAGTTCGCTGATGAATTTAATGAAAACCGCGATCTCAACGTCGTTGAAATCAATTGAAACATACCGGCCCCCTTGTCCCGTTCCCGTGGCCTCTTTGGTCTGGGCCAATGCCCCCTCATGGGCGGATATGAAAAAAAACAGAAGGAAAATGGGTAAGATTCGTCTCATAGAGGATAATTGCTTTTTCATATTCTTCTCTTTTCAGGTTTTAAAACCCAGGTTTTTAAATCGGAAAACACTGCCTTTGTTCATCTGATGTTATATTCGATGGTTCTTTCTCTCCCCCGCCGCGTAATCTGGAGGGAGACATTGCCGGAAGAACCCATCAACCGGTAAAATCCCATGGCGTCATCCATTGTTTCGATTCTATTGCCGTTTACGCCGGTAATGATGTCGCCGTTGCGAAGTCCCATTCTCCGAACCAGAGAATTGGGCCTGATACCGGTCAGACTGAATCCGGCGGGCTGGCCGTTATCGAAATGGGGCATGACGCGAGCCTGCTGCATAAGTTCGTTGACATTGTTCAAGGCGGCGTCGATCTGGGACCGGTCCAGGGTTATGGTCTGGGTTCCGGGTATCCGCGGGATACCGCCTGCAAGGGTTCCCGGTGGGGTGGGGCTTGTTTTCGTCCCGGCGGTTTTATCGGCTTTTTCCATTTCCAGCACTTCATCCCGGCCGTTGACGCTCAGCACCACTCTTTCCCTTAGAATCATTTTGATGACCGCATTTTGCAGGTTGTCTCCCTTCCGGTACAGGTCCTGAGACATTTTCTGCGTGTCTTCAATGACGGCATAGGCTTCCCGGTCGTCCCCGGTGGCCGTTCCCCATAATTTAAGTTGAAGCTCGGTTTGCACCAGGGATTCAAGATTGACCGATTCCTCGGTTTTGGCCTTGCCTTCGGTGACATTGAACAGATTTCGCCTGGCGATGTTGTCGTAAAAGTTCAAGGGCTGCTGGACCTTGCCCGGGGGTTCTGTACGGCGGGCAACAGCTTTCGGGGTAACCCTGTTGTATGCGCCGGGAACGGCGACGTCGTAAACGGTCTTGACAAAGAGGTAGGCCGCCAAAATGGTGAGAATGCTGTTTATGATAATAAAATATTTTTTTACCATGTCACGACCGAAACAAAAAGGGTTAGCGGAATAAAAAAACCGGATTTTCAATAGTTCCGGATATTTCAAATGGGAGGCCACCGGTTCCCGCCGGTTTTATGGGAAATGCCCCCACCTGTAATTTTTTCAGAAATTCCGGGTGGGGGTGGATGACCCCTGAAAGATGAAGGGTGCTTTCTTCGACCGGCCCGCTGAAGTGAATCTTTCCGGAAAGCCGGCAATCGGCATGGGAACCTTTGGCGTCAAATCCGTTGATCGTCAATTCGTTCCGGGTAAAAACCCCATCCATCACCATATCGCTGAAATCCATGTTGCCCAGATTGATCATGGAAGTGGCAAGGTCAAAGGAAACATCGGTCCCATGAAGATTGATCAGGGCCTGATCGGCAGGCCTGGCGGAGTCAATATCAACTGTCCCACCAAGGAGGCCGGTTATGCCGCCGCTTACCAGTTGATCCAGGGCGGGGATCTCTTCAATCCGGATGCCGGTCAATTCAAAAGCGGATGAAACGCTCTGAATTTCTTGCGTGGATTCATTCTGAATTAATGTGACAACACCCTTGAGCTCTCCGCCATAAGTTTTGGCTTTCACCGAAAATCGGCGATTTTGCGAAAAAAGGGATAAAACGGGAATTCCCAGTTTGACTTTTTCGGCTGAAAAAACTTCGTCGTCAAGGCGGGAGATGGATACACCGGATAATTTCAACCCCATGGGAAGGGCTGGGGCGGAACCGGTGATGACGACGTCACAGTCGGGTAAAACTCCATGAATTCCCTGGATCACATGCTGATTCACCCTTTCTCCGGGAAAAAGAAAAAACAGAAATAAAATGATCGCCCCAAGCAGGATGCTTCCATATAAATAACCTGTTTTTATTTTATTCATTCACCGGTTCCGTTCCGCATGAAATGGACTGTCATAATGTTCAGGTTTCATAGGTTTCTACTTGAAGGACCACATCGACGAATCCTTCCGGATTCGAGCTCTGGGTCAGCGAAAGCCGTTTCACAAAAACCATGTTCCTGGACGTTTCAATCATGTAAAGGTATGACGTGAGCTGTTTTAAATTCAGTGCCTTGATTTTCAGCTCGACCTGGGACAGCCTGTATCCCCCTTCTTTATCGCCCGTGGTAGACGGTTTCATGTAGGTGATGTGGTCCTTGATGCCTGCCTGGCCCGACAATTTATCCAGAAACGAAAAGAGGGTGAACCCCTTTTCCCGTTGGCTTAGATTGATTCCGGACAAACCGGACTGTCCGCTTAAGGCCTCATATTCGGATTTCAGGTTCTGCATTTCCTGGAGGGTTCTGGTTTTGATCGCAAGGCTTTTATCAAGACGTTTCCGGTTTTCCATAAGGGGAAAAATCATAAAGTGGAGCAGGAGAAAACCCAGGACGACGCATCCGGCCGCGTAAACGGCATATTGCTCTCTTTTGGTTAATTTTTTCTTGAGATTGAATTCCATGTCTGTTTCTGTCAGCCCGTTTGGAGTTTAAGCTTGAAATCCACCCGATTGCCTGATTTGTTCAGATTGGCCGAGGTGATGATGACTTCTGAAAAAAAATCCGATTTCTCCAGTCGTCCCTTGAGATCGTCAACCATGTTAAACGTCGCCGTGTCTCCGGAAATGGTGACGTTTCCGGGACTGACCACAAGGTTGGTGATGACGACGTCCACTTCTTTCGGCGTTAGCCGGCTTATTTCGTTAATGATTTCGATCGACCGAACGTGAGTCGACGTTTCATCCGAGAACAGGGCTGTTTTCTTTTTCTCCTGAATTTTAACCTGCATCTGCGCGATGGCGGTTCCGGGGACCGTTTTAGCGCCGGGAAAGGTCGATTCAAACAGTTCGATAATTTGACGGTCGAGCGCTTCGGCGTTCTTTTTCAGGACATTGGACTGCACGATATGCCCCATTCCAAGTAAAATCAAAAGGATGCCCGCAAAGATACCGGTCCGGACAATATCGGTCGAATGATCCGTCCAGAATTTTTTGATTGCCAGGGAACCCTTGCGGAAATTAAAAACCGGTTTTGAATCGGCTTCCGCCATGCAAAGGGCAAATGCCGTGTTAAACCGGGAGGCCTTCTCCAACCATTCCGGCTCCCGGGTCAGGCGAATATCCGCTTGGCTTGTTAAATTGGCGGGTTGAACCGGAATGTCCAGTTGCGTTGAAATGGCCTCCTGAATGTCCGCGTTTTCCCCAAGGCTGCCGGTTATCAATACCTTTTCTGGGAAATCGATTTCTCCGAACTGGTCCCTCACAGCTAAAACCGTATGCAGAATACGGGTGGAAACGAATAAAGGGAGGGAATCAACGTCGGCCGGGATGGAAAAGGATCTCATCATGCATACCCGTCGGTTGATGGCGACGGCCATATCCACATGATCCGGTTCCATATCCAAAAGCACCCAGTTGGATATTCCCGTCATCTTTTCCTCAAGGACGACGGCCGTGGTCTGGCATCCGATGCCGATGGTTTCGGGATCAACCCCGAAAGGCACCAGCGCGTCGATATATTGCCTGACCTCGTCTTTAAGCACCGCCCCAACCAACAGGTCGGTCTGATGTTCAGGGTTCTTCCCATTCTGCAGGGTTTGAAAGTCGACGATATAGTCTTCCAGGGAACGCGGAACCATGGGTTCCAGTTCAAAGGAAATGATTTGCCGTATCTTCTTTTTTTCCGAGAAAGGAACGGCGATATTGCGGTACAGTGGGTGCTTAAATGGAAATGATGCGGCACAGACGGTCTTTTGCGCATCCAGTCGGGAAAGGACAGCTTCCATAGCCCTGGAAAAGCCTTCGCCGGATTCAGTCAGAGGCGGCTGTATATCAACGGAAAGGCCATCCTCCAGCCACAGACCCTTGAGACTGCTCCTGACCAGAACCGCCGAAATGTAATGGGACCGAATGTCCAGTCCCAAAATTCTTTTGCTGAATCCGCTTATCATATGGCTGTTCCGCTTCCCCTGTGGCTTTGTTTTGAACGCATGTTTATAGATACCTTATTCCGTTTCCCAACTCAAGACTTTGCAGGTCCATTTACCGGAAACAGCCGCCTGTGTCCTCTGGACAACTGCTGTGATGGTCACGGTTGCAAGGTCTGATGCCGCCTCGGCGTTAATGCGGAAAAAATCGCTGACGGTTGTGATCAGGGAACCGTCGATTTTGACCTCCTCGCATCCCGGCGCATTCTTATACCAGGTGGAAATGGAGAGGTCGTGGAGGTATGCGGACGCTGAGGTTTCCTCCCGATATTTATAAATTTCAGCCGCCAGAATTTCATCTCCCGAGGGCATCAACGCCGCGATGACCGGCAGGTCCGCCGTGTTGATATTGATTCTGCCGGAGTGATACCCATCCCCTCCGTCGGTCAGGGGCCCCAAAAGCGTGGTCATGTAATTAGAAATGCCGAACATGCCTTCCACCCCGTAATACAGTTCCGGTGTAATGCCCTTGATCAGTACGAGTTCCTCCGGGTTGGCAAGGGGGCCGTTTTTACATTCATAGGGAGGGTCCAGGTTTCGATAATAATCGGATTCCGCTCCGTTTAAGCCGGTAATGGCGTCGTCGTCCTTGGAATCCAGCCAGTCCTTGATGGAACTGACGATGGATTCAGGTTCCAGATCGTCAAAACCGGATCCGGAATCCTTAACCAGATTTAAAAACCGATCCCATAAAAACATCTGCGGATCATTGGCTTCGATTCCGCCCGGGAACTTTACAATGGTGTTGACTTGAATTCTGCCCAGCTCATCACTGATTTTAAGGGTAAGTTTCCCGCTTTCAAAGGGAAACGCGGTAATCACCTCATTGAGAAATTCAGGGTCCGCCCAGTTTTCCTGGATGCTGTCCAACCCGCTCGGGGGGTCCTCGTTCTTGTCCTGGATCAGAACGGCCATGGCGATGTGAACGCCGGAAGCCGCTATCTGGGACAGGGTGAACCGGTCTTTGGAAACAGCCAGGGATTCGGTGGTGGAGCGGGCCCGCCGGTTCAACTCCAGGGTGACGGCGATGAGAACGGATATCACGCCCAGTGTGATCAACAGCGCGATCCCCCGGTTATTGCCGATGCGGGTTTTGTTTCTCATGCCTGTTTTTTTTCTCGTCGCACCGGAAGCGATATCATGGTTTGAAGCAGGAGCTCATCCGGCGGTTCACCGATCGTAAGCGTGATTTTAACGGCCTCGGGGGTGGCATATCCGGTTTCCAGGGAGTCGGAATCCCATTCTTCATATTCCCTGCCCTCATCGTCATAAAATACGAAATCGAGACCGGACGGATTTTCGCAAACGATGGGATCAAGGTCGTTCTCTTCGAAATCCCCGAAGGGATAGAGAACATCGGACCGTCTTAATACACGGGTCCCTTCTTTTGTCTCCTGAACGTAATATACGATCCGGGCCATTCCGCCCCGGAGATCTCCTTCCATGGGCAGATGGGCATTGGCGGTGAACCTTAATTTCGAAAACCGGGTTTCGCCGATGGCGGCCTTCTCACCCAGGAATTGATAAAGGTCCGGGTCGTCGTTAAACTCGGGAGGCGAGTATTCCGGCGGCAGGGATATGTACAATGCACTGATGTCCGAAATGATCCGGTTTAAACACGCCCTGCCCATGTCATATCTTGCACCGCCGGCCTCGATGTCGGCCACGTTGCCGACGACCGCGTTAAAGGAACCGAAAATCGTCGTGGCGACAATGGCGAAGATAAAAATAGCCACCAATATCTCTAAGAGGGTGAAACCTTTATGACAAGATCCCGGCAGGGGGTTCAAAGAATTATCTCCTGTCCAGCCTGTAGGTTCTGACATGGTAGGTCAATTCATCACTGTTGTAAACGATGGAGATGTCGATTTTCTTCATATCGTCCGTGACCGAACCCAGGATGTCCGTTTCGACGTCTCCCATTTCAATTTTATATCCATATCCCGGGAATTTTTCACCGAAATCGCCGGAATCAGGAGATGCGTCCCCTAATGGCGACAATTCGATCTCAGCCAGTTTTTGTTGGGCCAGCAGAGGGGCCACGGCATAAAATTTGGCGTCGATGTTCATGGCAACAGTCCGGATATGCAAGTCGTAGATACTGACCAGGACAATGGCGATGATGGATACCGCCACCATGGTCTCAAGAAGGGTAAATCCCCGATCTTCAGTTAAAAGCGACATATTCGTCATAAAGTCTGGCCGAAGGCAGAAAAGGTTCGATTACAATGGAATGGATCCCCCCTTCTTCATCCTTGAGATGAATAATGGCTTTGTCCGAATATCCTTTTTTATAAAAGTAGATGTCGGTCCCTTGAATGGAAACCGTTCCCTTTTTCGGGTACTCGACATCCGTCAGGACAACTCCCGCAGGCAGGCGGTATTCCTTGGGGGAATGGGCCGCCGCCGTCTGTTCGGGAGGAGAAAGATCAACGATTGAAAAGGCGTTGTCGTCAAACCCGGCATGAAGCGCAAAGGATTTATGCTCGGTGACGGACCGGCTTTTCAGGGCCTGGACATTTAAAAGGATCCATCGGGATGCTGTTTTTAAATCTCCCTCGGGTTCACCGGTGTTGTCGAGCCGGGGAATGGCGAAAAACAGCATCATGCCGATGATCGAAATAACGGCGACAAGTTCAATCAGGGTAAATCCCCCGGGATTTTGAAACCGATTCCCCACTATTCGATTTCCCAGTTGTTGATGTCCTGGTTTTCATCCTCTCCGCCGGGCATTCCATCGGCTCCGTAGGAAACAATATCAAAATCGCCGTGAACTCCGGGGCTCAGGTAAATATAATCATTATCCCACGGGTCTCTGGGAAGGGCCTGTTTTTCCAGATACCCGTTCTTGCGCCAGTTTTTAGCCGTGGATGGGGCTTCCACCAGAGCCAGAAGCCCCTGCTCCGTGGTGGGATATCCACCGTTGTCGAGCTTGTAGGTTTTCAGGGCCGATTCGAGGGCCTTGATTTGAACCTTTGCCTTCACCTGCTTGGCCTTTCCCGGTTCATCCATGATCCGGGGGGCGACGATACCGATGAGAATACCTAAAATGACAATAACCACCATCAGCTCAATCAGGGTAAACCCCATTTGACTGTTTAGGATTGAACGCTTTTTTAATTTCATTGCACCTCCGGCAACAGGATTTGAATGACCCTCCTGTAGGTTACATCACCAACTGGTTCATTTCAAAAATGGGAAGGGTGATCGACAAAACGATAAATCCGACGATAACGGCCATCAAAAGAATCATCACCGGCTCCAGAAGGGAGGTGAGGCTCATAATGCCGGATTCCACTTCTCTTTCATAGATGTCGGCGACCTTTTCCAGCATGGGTTCAAGTTCTCCGCTTTGTTCGCCCACCCGGATCATTTGAATCGGAAGATTGGGGAAGATGTCCCCCTCTCCCAGCGAGGCGGCCAGACTCTGCCCTTTGGATACGTTTTCGGCGGCTTTTTCCACCGTTTTTACGATCAGGACATTATCTGAGATATTCTTGACGATTTCCAGGGCAGACAGTAGGGAGACCCCGTTTTCGAGAAGGGATCCAAGTGTCCGGGAAAACCGGGATATGGAAAGTTTTCGGATCAGAGGGCCGAAAACCGGCAGATCCAGTTTTGCCCTGTCCCAGTAATACCGCCCCTTATCGGTTTTTTTCAACCGTTTGAGAGCGAATGCGATGACGACCCCGAGGATGAGAAAGGCCCACCACCAGGTTTTTAAAAAACTGCTGGTATGGATCAGGATCAGGGTGGGAGTGGGCAGTGTCCGTCCCAGATCCTCGAAAATGGTGGTTATCTGAGGGACGACCACGGTCAGCAGGAAAAACAGAACGGAAACCCCGATTACGGTCATCAAAATCGGATAGGCCATTGCAGACTTGACGCGCTGGTTGAGCGCCTGCTGATTCTCGGTGATGTCCGCCAGCCTTCCCAGCACGATTTCAAGAGTCCCGGAACTCTCGCCGGCCCGTACCATGTTGATATAAAGAGACGAAAAAACATTCGGATACATCGAAAGGGCGTCGGCAAAACTGTTTCCTTCCACAATGGCGTCCTTGATCCGTGCCAGCATGGCTTTGTAGGCATGGACCTTGGTTTGGGGGATTAACGTGTCGATGGTCGTCACCAGGGGAAGGCCTGCGGACAGCAGGGTGGAGAGTTGCCGGGTCATGACGGCGGTGTCGCCGGATTTCATCCGGGAAAAATACCGGGAAATCGCATAGGTTTTGGAGGATTGCTTCCGGCCGGCGGAATCATGAATTTCCCTGATCGACACCGGGAAACTTCCCGATTCCCTGATCTTCTGCCGAGCCGCCAGGGCGCTTTCCGCATCCAGGATTCCGGTTCTGTTTTTTCCCTTCCGGTCAAGGGCGGCGTATTCGTAGACTGGCATGTTAACCCTGGGGTCAAAAATTACATGTTTCAATAAAAATATATTTTGAATACATTACCTTCTATCCCATCTCATTTCAAGTTAATATTCCGCTGGATGTATTGCCGGATTCGGGTCCGGAGGATAACTTTTCGCTTTTTGCCCGCTCTGTTTTTTTTGTTTACACGAAAAAACCATCCGGATGAAACGCACAATTTGGTTTTGTTCGGATGACAAATCTGTTATGAGCAAAAATCGGAAATATCCCTTCATCCGGATGGTGAAAAACTTTTAATGTCGGGGATGGATCATGGAAGAAATCCGTTTTCACGGGCGGGGAGGTCAGGGGACGGTGGTGGCCGCCATATTGATGGCCAAGGCCTTCTTCAAGGCAGGCCTTTGGGTCCAGACCTTTCCCCTTTTCGGCGTAGAGCGCCGGGGAGCTCCGGTGGAAGCTTATCTTCGCCTGGACCAAAAAAAAATCCAGGTCAGATGCAATATCTATACGCCGGACCATGTGGTGGTTCAGGACGCCAAACTTTTAAGCACCGTTGACATTACAGCCGGGCTCAAACCCGGAGGATGGGTGTTGTTGAACGCCAGACAGGTGCCGGAGAATCTGAAGCCCTTTGCCGGATTTCGGCTGGCATGGGTGGATGCAACGCAAATCGCCGTCAAATACGGGCTGGGGACCCGCACCCACCCCATGATCAACACGGCTATGGTCGGTGCGTTCGCCGGGCTCCTGAAAAAGCCGCCCCTGGCTGATGTGGTTGGGGCCATTGGCGAAGAAATTGCCGTAAAAACGGAACATAATGTTCTGGCGGCGAGAGAAGCCTACGAAACGGTTTGCGTGCATGGAAAGGTGCTGGAAGCGGATGACATCAAGGCAAATCCCATTAAAGATATCCCGATCGACGATTTCCACGGAAATCAATAAAACAGGTTCCTGGCGGTATGTACGGCCCGGTTTCGCCGGCAAAACAGCCCCTTGCGCTGAGGCATGCCCCGCAGGAGAGGATGTGGCCCGTATCGAAAGACTCATCGGCCGGGGATTATACCAGCAGGCGCTGGAATGCCTGCTGGTCGAGAACCCCTTTCCAGCGGTGTGCGGACGGGTGTGTTATCACCCCTGCGAGAACTCCTGCAACAGAGCCGGACTCGACTGCGCGGTGGCCATCAACGGAATTGAAAGATTTCTGGGGGATGAAGCCCTGCACGGGCGCATCCAGCCCACGGTCTTTCGATTTCCCCCCAGGGGGAAAAAGATTGCCGTCGTGGGGGCGGGACCGGCGGGGCTCTCCGCCGCCTATTTTCTGAGCCTCCTGGGTTACGGATGCGACGTGTTCGAATCCCGGCCGGAACCCGGCGGGGTCCTTCGCTGGGGCATACCCTCATACCGGTTGCCTGAAGATGTCCCGGCATGGGAAATACGACGCATCCAAAGCATGGGGGTTCAGATCCATTGCAACGCCTCCGTATCCGCAGACTTTCTGGAAGACCTCTGCCGAAGTTACAGCGGGGTCTTTATCGGCGCCGGTCACGGAAAAAGCCTTACGATGAACATCCCCGGAGAACCCTTTGCCCTGGACGGCCTTGATTTTCTTGCCGGTGTCAAACAGGGAGAACTACCGGACGTAAAGGGTCCGGTATGGGTGATCGGCGGGGGGAACACGGCCGTTGACGTGGCCCGAACACTGGCCCGCTCCGGCCTTGGTGTGACCATTGCGTATCGCCGAACACGGTCGGATATGCCGGCCTTTGAGCAAGAAATCGAGCCGGCTATGGCGGAAGGGGTTCGGATTATGGAGCTGGTTTCCCCGGTAAGGATTGAAAAACAGGGCGGGAGCTACCGGCTTGTATTGCAGAAAATGAAGTCTACAGGAGAAAAAGTCCGGGGACGGATGGGGGCGATTCCGGATGGGACCGACGTTTTCTCCATAACCGCCGGACAAGTCTTTACCGCCATCGGCGCGGGACCGGCCGATTTGTGGATACCGCCGTTGCCGGGCGATGCGCGGCAGATCCCCTTAAGCCATTGCACGGCGGTCGTCCATGAAATCCCCCTGGTATACGGAGGTGATCTTACCAACAGCCGGAAAAGCATCCCCGATGCCGTGGCTTCCGGAAAACAGGCGGCCATGGTTCTGGACCTGCTCTTCACCGAGGGAAAGCACGATATCCCTGAGAAATTGAAAGCCTTCCACGTAGGCGCCGGGCCCTCCCTTTCCATGGAGATGTATATCGGCGGCGAGCGAAAGGAGAGAAGCAGGCGGGTGGTATCTTACGGGGATATCAACACGGATTACTTTCCACCCCGTCCCCGGGTTCTCAAATCTTCCGAGGAAAACACGGCCGGTGAGGACGTGGCCGTCGATGAGGCCCGCCGCTGCTTTAACTGCGGAATCTGCAATGACTGCGACAATTGCCGGGTTTTCTGCCCGGAGGTGGCCGTTGTCAAGGAGGATGGATCGGCCAGGCGCATCGACATGGACTACTGCAAGGGATGCGGCATCTGTGTTGTGGAATGCCCGCGATGCGCCATGGATTTAGAGGAGGAACCGGTATGAAAAAAGTCCTGGAAGGAAGCCATGCTGTTTCCGAGGCCGTAAAACTGGCCCGCGTCCGGGTCGTTTCCGCCTATCCGATCACGCCGCAGACCCATATCGTGGAAGCCATTTCGGAAGCCTGCGCCGAGGGGTCCCTGGACGCCCGGTTTATCTGCGTAGAGAGTGAACATTCGGCCATGGCCGCGGCCATCGGCGCATCCTCCGGCGGGGTCCGCACGTTTACCGCAACATCGTCCCAGGGGCTTGCCTACATGCATGAACTCCTGCACTGGGCTTCGGGGGCCCGTCTTCCCATCGTTATGGCCGAGGTCAACCGTGCCCTGGCCCCTGGCTGGAATATCTGGATGGATCAGACCGACAGCCTGGCCCAGCGGGACACTGGCTGGATCCAGTTGTACTGCGAGGACGGACAGGAAGTTCTGGACACGACCCTGATGGCGTTTCGACTGGCGGAAGAGGTCAACCTACCCGTCATGGTGGTGCTGGATGCGTTTTTTCTTTCCCATACCTGGGAGCCGGTGGATGTTCCGGACCGGGAATCGGCTGACCGGTTCCTGCCGGCGTTTTTCCCCCGGGTGGTGGTGGACACGGCGAATCCCTGCAACATGGGCCAGATGTCTCCGCCCGGGGTATATATGGAAATGCGCCATTCCGTCCAGATGGCCATGCAGATGGCGGGGGAGTGTTTGAACGAAACCGAGGACGCATTTTACCGGGTGTTCAATCGGAAGTACGGGCGGATTGAACAGCATTTATGTGAAGATGCCGAGATTGTCCTTGTGGCTGCGGGAACGGCTGTCGGCGTGTGCCGGGAGGTGGTTTCCGGACTAAGGGAGGAAGGGGAAAAGGTGGGACTGTTGAAGATCAGACTGTTCAGGCCTTTTCCGTCAAAAATCGTCAGTGAAGTCCTGAAGAGGGCACGAAAAGTGGCGGTGATCGATCGCAACTGTTCCTTCGGCGTCGGCGGTATTTTTGCCCAGGAAATCAAAGCCGCCCTTTTCAACTCGGACCATCGGCCGGGAGTTTACAGCTATATCGCCGGGCTGGGGGGAAGGGACATCACGCCCGACACCGTGCGTGAGATCTACAGGATCACGCGGAATACTGAAAAACCGGAACCGGAGAGCGTCTGGATCGGTCTGCGACCGGATGAATGAATGTACCGGAGAATTTAAATGAAACCGTTCGATATACCGCAGAATGATTATATGTATTCCGGGCATGTGGGATGCCCGGGATGTGGGGCCGCCATCGCCATGAAATTCGCCTTGAAGGCGCTTGGGGAGAAGACCATCATCGTCATGCCGGCCTGCTGCTGGGGCGTCATGTCCGGGTCCCATCCCCAGACGGCGCTGAAAGTCCCCATCCTGCACACGGCCTTTGCCTCGGGTGCCGCTGCGGCAAGCGGACTGCGGGCCGCCCTGGACATGAGGGGGGACACGGAAACCACGGTGATGACCTGGGCCGGGGACGGCGGTACCTTTGATATCGGGTTTCAGGCCCTAAGCGGAGCGGTTGAACGAAACGAGGACTTTATCTATGCGTGCTACGACAATGAAGCCTACATGAACACGGGGGTCCAGCGGAGTTCAGCCACGCCTGCCGGAGCCCGCACCACCACGACGCCGGGGAAGGACTGGAAGAGAACGCGGAAAAAAAATATCGTTGAAGCGCTGGCCGCTCATCGTATCACCTATGCCGCCACCGCATCCATCGCGTTTCCGGAGGATATGATCCTGAAGTTCAAAAAGGCCAAATCCCTGAAGGGCGGTTCGCGGTTTATCCACATCTTTGCATCCTGCCCCACGGGGTGGCGGATGCCTTCCGAAATGTCCGTTAAAATCGCCCGCCTGGCGGTCCGGACAAATCTGTTTCCCCTGTATGAGGTGGAGGAGGGTGTCCGGTATACTTTGAATTACACGGGGGATCGCCCTGTGAAAGACTATCTGAAACTCCAGGGCCGTTTCGCCCATTTAACGGATCAGGACATGGATGCCATTCAAAAAATGGTGGATGAAGACTGGAAACAGCTTCAAAAGAAAATTTAAAGAACGATGAAAAAGGAGAATTGATGGATTTACAGTATCTTAAGCTTTCCGTGGAAGACCGGGTCGCCCTGGTCACGATTCATCGTCCGGAAAAAAGAAACGCGTTGTCGCCGGAGGTGCTGGAGGAAATCGCTATCCTGTTTGAAAGCATCAGCCGGATGCCCGAAGTCAACGTGGCTGTGCTCACCGGTGGGGAGACCTATTTCAGCGCAGGATTCGATTTGAACTTTATCCGGACCATCAAAAAAGAATCCAACGAGGCCTTTACCGGCCTGTTTCACCGGGCTTACCGGGCCATCCTGTTCTGCAGCCGGCCGGTGATCGCCGCCGTAGGCGGCCCCGCCATCGCGGGGGGGTTTGATCTGACCATGATGTGCGACATCCGCTATGCTTCGGAGCGCGCCAAATTCGGGCAGCGGGAAATCGTTCTTTCCCTGACCCCCATACTCGACCCCCTGTGGCGGATCATCGGACTCGGTCGGGCCAAGGAAGTGGCTCTGACGGGAAGGATCTACGATGCGGCGGAGGCGGAGAAAATGGGGTATGTCAGCAGGGTTTTTCCCGACGGAGGGCTCCTTGAACCCGTAATGGACATTGCCCGGAATATGGCGGCATTCGACAAGGACGTGCTGAGGGAAACCAAGCAACTCGGTCACACCCTGTTGAACCAGGATATGGACGGGGCCATGAAGATACAGGAGTGGCTGTTCAGGACCTATATCGGAACGGATGAAACCCGCAGGCGCATCGACGGATTGCTGGAAAGTCTGAAAAAAGGAAAATAACCGGATCAGTCGGGAAGGGATCGATAAACCGTTTTGGCGTCCCTGCCGAAGGGGATGCCGAGTTTTCTCATTCTTTGCCTGAGGGTTCCCGGATTGATGCATAAAATCCGGGCAGCACCGTCATCACCCTCTACTTTACCCCCGGTTTTGTACAACGCTTTCCGGATATGACGGGCCATCGCTTCATCCAGGTTTAAGAAAGGCTCCCTGGAGGTGTCCTGGAAATCCACGGGCTGCTGCGGGTCCGGCCAGAGATCATTAAACGTCAGGGGCTTTCCCTTGTTGATGATCAAAGCCCGCTCTATGGTGTTTTCCAGCTCACGGACATTTCCGGGCCAGTGGTAGGCCATGAGCCGGTCCAGGGCCCCGGGTCCCAGGGCAGGGGATTCGGGAAGGGCCAGTTCCCCTGCTTTTTTATGAAGAAAATACCGGGTCAGGGCGGGAATATCCCATTTTCTTTTTCTTAAAGGGGGAATGGTGATGGGAAAGACCTTTATCCGGTAGTACAGATCGTACCGGAATTTTGCGTGCCGGATCATTTCATCGAGGTTGCGGTTGGTGGCGACGATGATGCGGCAGTCCACCTTGATGGGACGCTCGCCCCCGACCCGCTCGATTTCCTTGTCCTGGAGAACCCGTAAAAACCGGGTTTGAGACTCGGGAGGAAGTTCGGCAAATTCATCCAGAAATATGGTGCCGCCTTCGGCCCTCTCAAATCGTCCCCTTTTCCTTGACACGGCGCCGGTGAACGCCCCTTTTTCATGGCCGAACAGTTCGCTGTCGATAAGGGATTCGGTAATGGCCCCGCAATTGACCTTGATGAAAGGCCCTTCCCTCCGCATGGACGATTTATGAATAGCGCCGGCAATCACCTCTTTCCCGACGCCGGTTTCTCCCTGGAGTAAAACCGGGCTGTCCGTGGGGGCCACCTGTTTCACCAGTTCCATGACGTTTTTCAGGCCGCTGTAGGACCCGATGATCTTTTCCCCGGTTTTCCGCAGGAGTTCCTTTTCCAGGTACCGTTTGTCATCGGCCAGCAAGTTTTTTAACTGGTTGGCCTTCCGGTATCGAAGACTGTTGGTCAGGGCGATGCCGAAAGGTTCGTTGAGCATGGACAGGAGACGTTCATGTTCCCTGGTGTAAGGTTCGCCTTTTTGGTTGATGATGATCAAGGCGCCCATTTTTTTTCCGGCCAGCACCATTTCCATGACCATCCCGCCGCCGTCGGGAAAGCCCAGTTGCCGGTTAATGCCGGCCAGGGAATCGCTTCTGCTGATGGAGTTGACGGTGGTGATGCGGGGACTGTCGAACTGATCTTTCAAATGGGCCTGGTTTTCCTCGGGTACGGGAATCCGGATGGGCAGGGTGTCGCTGTCGTTTTGCCTGGCCACGGCAACCGTCTCGAATACCTGGTCCTCGGGAATATGGATCACAAAAGCCATCAGGTCTGCCGGCATAAAATCCCTGATGTAGATCAGGCATTCCCTTAATGCCCTGTCAATTTCGAGATTTCCGCAGATCCTTAATGTGGCTTCCCTGAAAAATTTATTGTCGTCCATGATTTCCCCTTATTCCAAACTGAACTATTCGGCAGAATAACAGGAGACTGAATTATAATCCAGTTCTATCTGTCGTATTTGTCAAAAGAAATTGCCTTTATTGGATGGTTTTTCATAAGAATTCCTATTTACTTAGAAAAAATGTGTTTGCAGGAGAATCGGAAATAAGGCACGATATTTGCTGAAAAAATTAAATCTCAACATCATTAACCCCAAGTACCCTAAAGGAGGTCCCAATGTTTAAAACCAGAGTGACGGAACTGCTCGGAGTGGAATATCCCATTCAATGCGGCACCATGATGAATCTCAGCTTTGCGCCTTTCGTGGCGGCCTGCGCCAATGCGGGCATTTTTTCGTGTCTGGCTTCCGCCAATTTTCCGGACAAGCAATCCCTGCTTGATGGATTGAAACAGCTCAGGGATTTGACGGATAAACCCTTCGGCGTCAATGTGTCCCTTTTTCCCGGTCATGATGCCAGGACCGTTGAAGTGACCCTGGACATTCTGGCCGGAGAGGGGATTAAAATTATCGAAACCGCCGGACGCAGTCCGGAGCCCCATCTGGCCAAGATACGAGCCATGGGCGCTGTTCATATTCATAAATGCGCCAGGTTGAGAGACGCCGTCAAAATGGACAAGCTGGGGGTCAATATCGTGTCTCTGGTGGGAGCCGAGTGCGGGGGGCATCCGGGAATGGAGGATGTGAGTACCCTGGTACTGATCCCCGAGGCCACGAGCCTGATCAAAACCCCGCTCATCGCCGGGGGCGGATTCTCCGACGGCAAGACCCTGGTGGCGGCTCTTGCCCTGGGAGCAGAAGGCGTCAACATGGGGACCCGCTTTTTGAACACCGTGGAGTGTCCGATCCACCAGAAGAGCAAGGATAAATTTGTCGCCGCTGAAACCACGGATACCATGGTGATCCAGAAATCCATTCAAAGCCCCATCCGGGTTCTGAAAAATCAATGGGCCAAGGAAATCGAGGAAATGGAAAACCGGGGCGCGTCTCTGGAGGAACTGCTGCCGAAAATCACCAGTCAGAAAGCCAGAACCGCCTGGATCGACGGCGGAGATGAAGCGGTTTTTCCCTGCGGTCAGGTGGTGGGACGCACCAAGGAAACTCTTCCCATCAAAGATCTGGTGGTTAAAATCATGGCCGAAGCCCGGGAAGTGAGCCAACGGGTTCAAGGCATCGCCAATGCTTAACTAGCACAGCAGACAGGTCCTGTTTCGGCCTGGAACGGAGACGCAGGCGGGTCATTTCTAAAGATCGGGCGTCTCCGTGTCGGTTCAAAAGTTTAAGCGATGTGCAGCCAGAACACGAACGTGGCTGAGGAGAGCACTGTACAGAGGCTGATCACCGCTGCGGCCAGATCCGGATCTCCCCCCATTTCTCCGGCCATGACATAAGCCACCGTTGCGGTGGGGGATGCGAGGATAATCAGGATGGGAAGGTGTTGAGCCTTGGGTATGCCCCAGAGCCAGAACAGACCCAGGGCAATCCCCGGCAGAAGGATCAGTTTGATGGCGCATGAAGTCAACACGGCGGCAAGGCGGGTTTTTACCAGTCTTGAGGACAGGGATGCTCCGATAATGAGAAGCGCCGTGGGGAGCCCCATACCTCCGAGAATGTCCAGTGCCCGGGAAATAAACAGGGGCATGGAAATTTCCGCCACTGAAAAGAAAATCCCTCCGGCTGCCGAAATAATGATGGGATTGAGTGTTATCTGGGTGAGAATGCTGGATCCGATTCCCCTTTGAGGCTTTCCCCTGCCCGCGGAGGCAACCAGTGCCGCCACCGAGTAAAGATTCTGGAGGATCATGATGAATCCGGCAAACAGCCCCGTGGCCGCGAGCCCTTCATTGCCGAGATAATAATAAGATACGGCAAATGCAATGTATCCGATGTTGGAGTGGGCGGAACTCTGGATAAAGCTGCCGAGGTTCCCGTTTCTGAGTTTGAGGCCGACACCTGCCATCCATGCCAGCAGATATGCAAGGGTCAGGGATATCAGCGCGGCCGCCAAAGCGCCGGGGTTGAAATTTTCGTGAAAGTCTGCCTTGGATACGGCACTGAAGATCATGGCAGGGATGGCGATATAAAAGACGATGCGGTTGGCAGGTCCAAGGAAAGTTTTCGGGAAAAAATTTTTATAACCGGCGAACCATCCGACAAAGATGACGGCGAAAATGGGAATGATGGTATTGAAAATCTCCATGGAGAATTGATTAATAAAATGCAGGAAATTAATCAATACCGGAAGCATTTAAAAGCCGGGTTCCCACGTATTTCCATCACCCTTTGCAACCCTGAAAAAAGCGAGGTGAGTTATGGGCTTTGTAAAATCCCCCGAGGACTTGTTAAAATTAAGTGAAAAAACGGCCGAGTTTTATAATGCGGAAGTTTTGACGGTATATTTTGAAACCCGACAGGATGTGGTTGAGCGCCTGCTCCCGCCGCCGCTTAAGCCGGCGAGCGCCCCCATCGCCGGTATTTTTGTCGCCGATTATCCGGAAACCAATTTCGGGGTAAAATACCTGGAGAGTGCATTATTTTTGCTTGCCCAACACAATGGGGAGGAAGGGGTATTCTTCCTGGCCATGCCCGTTACCGATGACATGGCCATGATCGGAGGGAGGGAAATTTTCGGTTACCCCAAGAAGATGGCCCAAATCCATCTCAAAAGAAGCGGATCACGGGTTTCCGGATGGACGGAGCGGCACGGCATCCGCTTTATGGAAGTGAATGCGAATCTCACCGGGAAATTCAATGATGAGAATTTCCGGAAAATGATCGCCGAAGACATGGGGGCAAATCCGGACGTCCTGGTGTATAATTTCAAACACTTTCCGGCGCCTGAAAGAGATGGTTTTGACTATAACCCGCGCCTGATCAGAGAGCTTGTGACCCGCCGCCCCAGGACAATGGAAATGGGAGAAGCGGAACTGATCATTCGGCCGTCCATTCACGACCCATGGGAGGATGTGGAAATTGTCCGGGTATTGGGGGCCGTATATGCCATCGGCGACAATACCATGCTCCCCGGATCTGTTGTGGCCGAAGTGGATACTGATGCGTTTGCACCCTTCGCATTCATGAAATTGGATTCTATGTAATCCGGTATTTTTATCCATAACCAAATTTTGGAGGCGGAACATGAGCTTTACCGAGTTGTTTTCTCCCCTGAAAGTCGGGCCCAAGGAGCTGAAAAACAGGCTTGCCTTCGCCCCTACCGGCATGGGAAACGCGGACGACCATGGCGGCGTGACCGATCAGACCCTCTGCCATTACACGGCCAGGGCCAAGGGCGGCGTCGGGATGGTGATCGTGGAGCACACCATGGCCAATTTGAAATTCGGCCTGGAAGGCATCGGGTGCCTGGGCTTTCACAGGGACCGGAACCTGGCGGGCATGTATGATCTGGCGAATGCTATCAAGGCATTCGGCGCCGCGGCCGTGGTCCAGTTGAGCCTGGGCCTGGGCCGGGAGCCGGGCCCGGGGCTTGAATCCTTCGGGCCCTCCGCTGTTCCGGTTGAATTCGCCCCCGGCTGCATGCCCAAGGGACTGAAGGGTTTTGAGGGTTATACGGCACCGCCGCCCAGGGAGTTGGCCATTCCGGAAATCGAGGAGTTGGAGGACCTGTTCATTGCCTCCGCCCTCAGAATCCAGTCCGCGGGATTTGACGGTATCGAAATTCACGGCGGCCATGGCTATGCCCTTGCTTCATTTCTTTCCCCCCATGCCAACCAAAGGAAAGACCGGTATGGGGGTTCGTTTGAAAAACGCATGACCCTGGCGCTGAACCTGGTTCGGAGGTGCCGGGAAGGGCTGGGGAAGGATTTTATCATCGGATTCCGTATCAGCGGGGACGAGCATATCCAGGGAGGAAGGCGAATTTCGGAAACGATAGACATCGCCCGGATTTTAGAAAAGGAGGGGATTGATTACATCCATTTAACTTCCGGAACACTGGAAGCGAAAAAATTCACCTTCCCGGACAAGGAAGGGGTTATCCTTCCGGAAGCTGAAGCGATCAAGGCCGCCGTCCGGGTCCCGGTGATCTGCCCCAACATCCATGATCCCCAAAAGGCAGCCGATGCCGTAAAAAAGGGAAGGGTGGATATCGTCTCCCTTTCCAGAAGCCTTTTGGCTGATCCTCAGTGGCCGGTCAAGGTCCGGGAGGGCCGGACCAATGAAATCCGCAGGTGCATTCTATGCAATACCTGCCTGAACACCCTGTTTACGGGTTTTAAAACCCGCTGCGCCGTTAACCCCGATGTGGGCAGGGAAAGGTTCATGCCCGAATATTTTCCACCCCCCAGGAAGATCGGCAAGGGGAAAAAGTGAACCGGCGCCCTTAGCCTGAAGAAAATCCATGTTCAACGGAAATTTTACGGGGCAAGGGCAGGGGGGCCGGTCCAATGATTCCTGTAATTTCCCCGGAAGGAGAAATTACAGGAAATTCCGGTCGGAATTGAAGGATATTAACGCTTTCCGATCTTCCGGACATTTTCAGCTGTCAACGTTTCAGCACGAACGTCTTCCCACCAGAGAACTTTTCCCTTATTGTCATTGAGCATACCGCTGGTGGCGTAGCTGTCGACCTGAAAATCAAAAAATGCGTAGGCGCGCTGGACCCAGCAGGGCATGGCGTAGTTGGAAAACTGGTTGCTCATGGCGGTCCGCCACAAATTCCCCCGGGTATCGTATTTGTCCTCGAGTGAATTGTGCCAGGAATCTTCATCAATGTAAAAAACCCGTTTGCCGTAGCAATGGCGGCTCCCCTGTTTCAGATCGGCCTCCACGACCCATACCCGGTGCAGTTCCCAGCGGAAATATTTCGGATTCAGATGATAAGGGGTCAACAGATCATCCAGGGGTGCCAGGTCGAACTGATAGGAATTGTAGCCGATGAACTTCTCTGCTTTGCCCACGAGCTTCCAGTCGAAGCGGTCGATCTGGCTGTTGAACATGTAAGCGTCGTCATAAGTGGCCATCCCGCCGTAAGTGGGGTTTGGTGTGTCATAAGCGATGCTCGGCGCCCGCCTGACCCGCCGCTGACCGGGCATGTACTGCCAGGCGCCCTTGTCCGCGATCCGGGTATAATCAAGCGGGGACAGGGAGAGGATCAATTCGCCTTTACGCCGGGTGGGCTCGAAGTATTCGATGAGCACGCCGGTGTTCCAGCCGCTCCAGGTTTCATCCGAACCGTTTTTGTCGTAATAAGGGTTGTCAAAGGTGTATTTTGCACCGCCTCCGATCGAACGGCTTCCGTTTTTATGCACCAGCCATGCTTTGGTGAGTTCACCGCGATCACCACCGGCCCATCGGGTCTGGTGATTCAGAATGACCTCTGCGCCGTGTTGGGGAATGGGAAATGCAACTCCGGCGTAAACGCCTTTCGCCCCGTTTTTATCTTCGGTTAAAGTACCGCTGAGCGCGTTTTTATAGGTATTGTCGTAAACCCATTGAGGAGCCGCAAAAGTTCGACGGCTGGGGTATATATTCATCTTGAAGGTATCCGGATATCTCTTGAACAGGGCTTTCAGTCCTTCCGTCAACTTATCCGCGTACTGATCCATGTTCTGAGCGGTAATGGTGAACGATACCTTGTCATCGCTAAACGGATCGGGGAGCTTTTCTCCGGATGCAGGGTCATATTTGACATTCGCGGGAATCGCGGTGAGACCCCCTTCCCAGGCCGGAATTGTGCCTTCGGCGTTTCCGGCACGCTGGCACCCATGGGCGTCAGCTCCTTCTTCAATTTCTCCGCCTCCTGGGCCGATACCTTGGCTTGTGCGGGCATGGCGGCACAAAGCATGCAGACCAACAAAAACAAGGGCAATGCGACTTTCACTAAATTTTTAGACACCGTTTCTCCTCCGTTTTGTGTAGTATTTAAGCCGGGCAAATCCCCACCCGGAGGACAACCCTCCGGATCCAATGCCCTGAGCCGGTTCTTATCAAAGGGGGACCTATATGTGATGCCTGGAGAAAAATAAAACACTAAATCGAGTATACGCTTGAAAGAATTTATCCTGCACTGAAGCTTCTCGTCGAGGAAATCAATCGGGGAAGCGAACTGAAAGATACAGCCGATGGAGACGTAATTCGGGGAGAAAAAAACGGGCCGGGCAGTTCAACCAAAGGAGTGGCGGCTCATTTGGATGCGGCTGAACTGCCCGGCCCGGATTAGATGTCGGGGCCGGTTTTACCGGCAAAAACCGCCGTTTATGCCGACTTTAAATACTGTTCCTTTAAAAACCGTTTCAGAAGCTTTCCCGTTGGCGTCCGCGGTAAGGTTTCCTGAAAATCAATGCTTTTGGGGCATTTGATCTTGGAGAGGTTTTGCCGGCAATAGGACAACAGTTCGGTTTCAAAATCCGGACCCGCATCCTTCATGTTCACCGGTTGCACCACCGCCTTGACTTCTTCGCCGAAATCTTCATGGGGGATGCCGAAAACCGCCGCATCCATCACCTTGGGATGGAGGGTCAGGACATTTTCCGTTTCCTGGGGATAAATATTGACGCCCCCGGATATGATCATGTTGGCCTTCCGGTCGGTGAGGTAAAGATATCCTTCCTCGTCCACATACCCCAAATCTCCTAGGGTGCTCCACCCCTGGGAGATTTGGAACCCCGGGTTTTTTCCGGATTATTGTGATATTCAAATGGGTTTCCCGCTTCAACATATTTTAACGGATTTCCCCAGGCAGTTTCAGCATGCGGGTGAACAGGGTGGGGACCCACTGGCTGTGGTGATTTTATATTTTTCAATAAAAGCAAGCCTCAATGCTATGAACTTGAAATTGAATCTAAATCTTATGCATCGCCTGATCCGCCAAGACCTGATCGGCGGTTCTTTCCCTGAACAAAAAACGGGCCAGCGCCGGCAACAGGACCATGGCGCCCACCATGTTCCAGAGAAACATGAAGGTCAGAAGAAACCCCATGTCCGCCTGAAACTTGATCGGAGAAAAAGCCCAGGTAGCGACCCCGATGGACAGGGTGATGCCGGTGAAGGACACGGCCCGGCCCGTGGTGTTCAATGTCCGGTAGTAGGCCGGGGTTAACCGGTGCCCCTGATTTCGATAATACACAAGCTTATTGTAAATGTAGATGCCGTAATCCACGCCGATGCCGACGCCGACGGCGATGACCGGAAGGGTCGCCACCTTGATCCCGATGCCCATTTTAGCCATCAGGGCTTCACATAAAACGGATGTCAGTGCCAGGGGTGTGACCACGCAGATGGCGGCCCGCAATGATCTGTAAGTAATAAGGCAGGTTAAGAAAACCACGGCGTAAACCAGGATCGTCAGCATCATCAAGGCATGTTCCACTTCGATGTTGGTGGCGGCTTCGATGCCGGCGTTTCCAGCCGCCAGGAGAAACTTTGCAGTTTCTGTATTGTTCTCCTTGGCGAATTCTTCAACGGCAGCGACCACCCGCTCCAGGGTTTCAGCCTTGTGATCGTCCAGAAACACCAGGATGGGGGATAATGTACCGAGTTCTTTCATGAAACTCTCGGGGATCTTGGTAATCATGTTTTCCAGGGCTGTTTTGCTCCTGGGCAGGGCCGTCCATTTGAGGTTTCCCTCCACATAGGCGGAATTTAAAAGCTTCAGAAAATCCACATGGGTTCTGACGTTCTGGACCCCTTGAAGCCCTTTCAGTTTCCAGGCCAGCTTGTCAGTCGCCACCAACACGGGATAATCGCTGTTTCCAGACGGCGGCGTGGTCAGCATCACGACGAAAACATCGCTGCTGGCAGAATAATGGGCGTTCATATAAGCGTTGTCATTATTGTACCGGGAGTCGGGTCTTAATTCCGGAGCTCCTGCATCCAGATCCCCGGTTTTCAGATCCTTTTGGGCCTGCAGTCCGCCCACCAGACCGATGACGGCCAGAATAACCGCCACCCAGGCATATTTCCGCTGGGTGAATTTGGTGAGAAAAGACCACATGGGATGGGACGTTCCGGCTTCTCTTTTTCTCGTCAATTCGATTGTTTTATCGCTGATCCCGGAATAGGACAACAACAGGGGCAGAAGCATCAGGTCTGTGATGGATACCACGGCCACACCGATGGCGGCGCCGACGGCGATGTCCTGGATAATCCCGATACGGATGATGATGAGGGTGGCGAACCCGATAAAGTCCGTGAACAGGGCCGCAAGACCCGGTATGTAAATCTGCCGGTAACCCAGCCTTGCAGCCTTGTATTTATCCGCTCCGCCGATCATTTCATGGCACATGGCGTTGAACAGCTGGATGCCGTGGCTGACGCACAGGGAAAACATCAAAAAAGGTACGAGCATGGAATAAGGATTCATGCCGTAACCGAAAAGTCTCATGATGCCCAACTGCCAGATCACCGCCGCGATGGAGGAAATCGCCCACATGGCCGTGCTTTTTAGGCATCTGGAGTTGAACCACAGAAGAAACAGCAGAAGGAAAAAGACGATGAGGAAAAACAACAAAACCCGGGAGGAACCTTCGATGAGGTCTCCCACGATTTTGGCAAAACCCGTGATATGGATTTTGATGTCGTCATTCTGGAACCGGGTCCGGATTTCCTCGAGCTTTTCCGAGAAATGCGTGTAATCAATGGGTTTGCCCGTTTCCGGATCGATGTCGTGGAGCGGGGCCACGATGACGCTGGATTTAAAATCATTGGCCACCAGGGTCCCGACCTCGCCGGATTTTAAAATATTCAGGCGAACCTGATCGAGACTTTGCCGGCTTCCGTCGTAAGTGGGGGGAACGACTTCACCCCCGGCAAAACCGTCTTCGGTGACCTCGGTCCAACGGGTCACCGGTGTCCAGAGAGATTTCAGCGCTCCCCGGTTGACGCCGGAAATGAAAAACACCTCATCGGTCATCTTTTTCAAAACTTCCATGTATTCTTTAGTAAAAATATCCCCTTTGGTGGTTTCGACGCAGATCCGGACCATGTTGCCGAGGCCTTTTAAGTCCTCCTGGTGGGCGATGTAATTTTTGATGTAAGGATGATAAGTGGGGATCATCCGCAAAAAACTGGCCTCGGGCCGCATCTGCAGCATGTGATAACCGAGAAACAGGGTGATGATCACAAACACCGCCAAGAAAACACGGCGTTTGGCAAACAGAAATCTCTCCATGAACGGCGCGTCATTCAAATATGATGTATCCGCATCCGATGTTATATTCTTCTGGGTCATTCCGATTATCCTTTTTTGTCGCTGCTTAAATTATTCAAGTCGATCCGGGTGACGCCCCTGAGGCCCGCCACGGTAATAATCCCTCTTCTCAGTTCGGCCACGGCGATGGCCCCGGGAAAGCGCGCAGGAAGGGTTTTGAAGGTTTTCCCAAGATCCGGGCTGATCAGGATGGAGCCGTCAACACAGACGATGCAAAACGAGCCGTCGGAAAGAAAGGTGCCGCCGGAAATCGAGGCCTTGGCGCCGGTATCGGCGGGATACCATGTTTCACCCCTGTCAGTGGAACAATAAATATTGCCCCGCAAACCAAAGGCCGTGATAAAACCGCCCGCGGGATTTGCCACAAGCCCGAAATACGACCCGTCGTAGGGTGATTCCAGTTGCTTCCAGGTATTTCCGAAATCTTCGGATCGAAACAACATGCCCGACTCGCCGGCGATAAACAGGTCGTCCCCGGACCGGGTGACGGCGTATAAGTGCAGGCCGTCGGTATTTTTAATGCGGTCCAGCATGGGATTCCACGTTTTGCCGCCGTCGGTGGTGCCCAGGATCATGCCGAAGGCACCGATGATGATGCCTTCCTGATCGTTCTTGAACCACACATCCATCAAAGGCCAGACAGGACCCTCCTCAACGGCGAGTTCCACATCGCTCAAAAAGTATCCCAGGTTCTCGATTTCTAAGGCCAGGGGATTTTCGGCTTCTTCGGTTTCGGCGGTGTCGCCGACTTCCGGCTCTTCCTGCGGGGCTTCCGGAGCTTCTGCAGCTTCATCTCCTGCCTGGACCTCCGGCGATCCGCTTTGCTGTTTCTCCAGAGCTTCCTTTTTATCCTGGATCATCTGCTTCAACTGCCCGATGATCAGCTCATTGATCTTTAATCCATCCAATTGCTTGACCCAGGTTTTCCCGCCGTCCTCCGTGTGTAAAACCACCCCGTCATGGCCCACGGCCCAGCCTTTTGTCTCCGACGGAAAAGCAACCGCCGTGAGGGTGACGCTGACGGGAACGGACGTAGCCTGGGTCCAGCCGGCGCATTCGCTGTCCGAAAACAGAATATGACCCCGTTCCCCCACGGCAACCATGTTGAGCGGCGTCTTTTTGATGTCCATGAGAATAGAAAAAGGCGCTCTGTCCGATTTTTCCGCGGGTGTGAGCAACAGGTCGGTTTGACCATGCACCGGCAGTACGCCTGCGGAAAACAATAAAACGGCCCATAAGAGACAGCCGGCCAGTCGGACGGATAATCCTAACGGGCTTTTATTTAAAACATTTCCATTGTTCATTGAGGTTCCCTTATCGCTTGTTTTGCCCATCTTTTTCCAGTTAAAAACAAAATATCTCTTTAAGTCTCCCTGAAATTTCCCCGATCGGGGAAATTTCAGGGATTCGCATCAGGAAGAACCAGTATTAACGTTTTCCGATTTTCCGAACGTATTCAGCGGTGAAAACTTCGGGAGGGCTGGTTTTTTCAAAGGAGTTCCTGGGCATACCCTGGTTCAACTGGGTGGCCAGGTATGCGTCGGTTTGGAAATCCCACATGTGGGTCGAACGCTGGCGGTACACGGGAACGTCATACATGCTTTTGGAGCAGGCAAAGGACATCCTCCAGAGGCTTCCCCGGGTGTCGTATTTGTCCGTGGTCAGGACCTGCCAGGAATCTTCATCCTGGAACATCACCCGTTTCCCGTAACAGTGGCGCTTGTCGGATTTAAGGGTCCCTTCGACGACCCATACCCGGTGAAGTTCCCAGCGGACGTATTTAGGATTGAGGTGATGGGGCGTGCAAAGGTCGTCCAAGGGCGCTTCTTCGATGGCGTAGTTGTTATAGGGCACGTACAGTTCCTGCTTTCCCACGAGTTTCCAGTCGAAACGGTCAATTTTCCCGTTGAAAATGTAAGAGTCGTCATAGGTGGCAAGGCCGGCATAGGTAGGGTTGGGGGTGTCGTAGGCAACGCTGGGGGCCCGGCGCACCCGGCGCTGTCCCGGCATGTACTGCCAAGCGGCCCTGTCCGCCTTCCTGAAATCCAGGCGGTCGATGGAGAGAATGATTTCGCCCTTGCGGCGGGCCGGCTCGAAATATTCCATGAGCACGCCGGAAGTCTGGCCGTCGAATTTTTCCTTGGATTCGGCGCTGTAGTAGTTGGCCAGATAGGTGTACTGGGCCGCTCCGCCGGTGGTCCGGGAACCGTTGGGGTTGACGAGCCAGGAGCCGGCGTAATCCACGTACCCGAATCCGGCATATCTCAGGTTATGGTTGAGAATGCACTCGGCCCCGTTCTGGGGAATGGGGAAGGGAATCCCGCAGAAAGCGTTTTCAACGCCGTCTGAACCGTCGCCGATCAGTGTGGCGTTTAAGGCATTCTGATAGGTGTTGTCGTACACTTTCTGGGGCGCCGCGGCAGGCCTGTGGGTGGGGTAGACGTCGATCTTGAAGGTATCGGGGTATCTCTTGAACAGTTCGAGGATGCCCGGGGAGATTTTGGCCTTGTACTGATCCAGATTCTGGGCCGTGATGGTGTATAAAACCTTGTCCGCAGCATAGGGGTCCGGGTGTCTCACGCCGGCCTTGGGGTCAAAGGTGATGCCGGCGGGGATTCCTGTTATAGGTTCCCAGGCAGGGATGGTGCCGTCGGCGTTGGCCCCTTTTTCAGCGCCCAGGGGGGTGAGTTCATTTTTCAGTTTTTCGGCTTCCTGGGCGGAAACCTTCGCTTGGACAGGCAGGGCGATAGCGAGAATGCAGACTGCCAGAAACATGCACAACGATATTTTTGCATAATTTTTAACCATTAGTATTCCCTCCGTTTTTCGTTACGTTAAAAAGTGTATTTCAAATCGACGGTCATGTAATCCCGGTCAGCCCGCTCGTTTCGGACGGAGTTCACGTTGTTCGTGTACCGGATATTGAAAAGGTAGGCGTTTTTGTAGGTGAATTCCAGGCCTAAACCAACGGTGTCCGACCCTTCTTCCGCCCATCCCGTAACCGATGACCACCCGTCCGGATAACCCGTGTAGCTGATGGGAACCTTCAGGTCCAGATCCTGCAGAACCTGGAGCCAGCTGGAAGTATAGGTGAAACGGTAGGACCATGCGGTTTTATCATAGTAAAGGTCCTCGTTTTCAAGTCCGGGGACCGTGTTCCAGGCCACTTCCGCTGCGATGGTCGAACTGTCGCAGTACTTGGGGCTGGAAAAACCGCGGATGGTGGACACCTGGATCTGGTAATAATTGCCTTCCTGGTAGTCAAATTCGGTCAGGCCCCGCGTCTGCTCCCCAACTCTGATTAATCCGCCCTGATGATAGCTGATTTCGCCGGCGATGTTGGCATCCCATGCCTCGGTGCTGAAGCTGGCCCCGTACATCTTGATATCTTCGGCATAATCCAGCCAATACTGCAAAGGATTTGTAGGAAACGGTCTCGAATTGTCGGGGGCCAGAAGAGGATGATTGCTTCTCAAACGCGAGTTCCATTTTTCGTGGTAATTGGAAAAATAAAGACCGAATTCCGTATTGTTCAATCTCTCGACCATGGTATGCAGGGCCACGCCGAATTGCCCCGAATCGCTGGGTTCGTCGTCATTCATATTGGGTATGGCGTTCGAGAGTTTGAAATTGGTCTGGCCCAATGTGTCCCGGGTGCTGAAAAAAGTCCCTGCGTCGTACATCCGGTGGCTCTGCCATTCCCACTGGTAATACGTGGAAAAGGCCAGGTTCTCGAGAACGTCGATCTGGCCGTAAACCGCTCCCGCCGGCAGGTAAACCTCCTTCAGTTCGACCCCCGGGCTGACGGCCGCGACCAGATCCATGTAGGTCTGGGCCGTGGAAACGCCGCCGGCGATAAAGAGGCTTTCCCCCCAGTTGATCACCTGACGGCCCACACGGACCTCGAGGAGCCGTTTTCCGACATCAAAACTGGAATAGGCGAAAATATCCAGGATTTCCGCATTGGCCCCATGGTTTGACTCCACTTCGTCGTCCCATTCATTGTACTTGTTGCCGTTGCCCAGGGTATTGTTGATCAGTTGCCTGGGGTCATTCGGGTTTTCGTTGTGCCCCATGTAAACAAAGTCGTAAAACGCTTTGGGCCGGACGAAAAGACCGAATTTGTCCCGGTGGTTGATGTCGAGGTCGACGACCATGGTGAATTTGTTGTTGATCATGTCCCACTTGTCGAAGTTCCAGTTGCCGTCGTCCCAGTTGCCGTTGTAGGCTCTGGTGTAACGGCCTGTCATGGTGAGGGAGTTCATGTCCCGGTCGGAAACCCGCCAGCCCGCGCCGTAGGTCAGAGAAACATCACAGTCGATCTTGGTGTTTTCTCCTGCCTGGAAATCCATGGCGGCCAACGGGCCGAGGAAAACCAGACCGCCCATGAACAAAGCAGCCGCAAACAAAATGGTTTTTAGATTTCTTCTGTGCCTCATTTTTTTTCTCCATCTTCATGTGGTTGATATAGTTTTTATGTTTTCCCATTGTCCCAATGAGATGCACGGTGAATAAGCCGAGATTCGGAAAAAAGAAATGAACGATGCGTTAATTGAATTGCCTGAAAGAATGACACTTTCACCCTCGGGACGCTCAACAGGGGAATAAAGCCGATGTTGGCTGACATTAATCCCGAAATACTATGCAAATCATGTGCCATTTTCGGATAATGTTGAATTGTGTCAAAAAAACAGATAGATAAAGATTATCAAACCCACTGATGGGCGTTCATTTTTTGCTTGATATTTGAGGTGTGATTGAAATATCAAGCATTGATGGAAAATTAGTCCGCAATCCCCGCTCCTCAGAACGACGGGGCGGGGATTGCGGACATCGAGGGATACCGGACTCCACAGCCTGATTTGAAAAATGCATCGCTCACCTTGAAATTCCGTATAAAAGGGTTTTAAAGAGCAGGCCTTCGGATGCCTAATTTCTTCATTCGCGAATAGAGGGTGTTATGATTGATATCGAGGAGCTCTGCGGCCCCTCCGGGTCCCCGGATCTTGCCGTTGGTGTGGGCCAGAGCCAGGATGATATGCCGTTTTTCGTTTTCCGCCAGGGTGATAACGTTCCTGCGTTCGCAGCAAGCGGTGCGGGTCCGGTTGAATTCGGGGATCTTGAAGTCCCTGCCCGAGCTCAGGATAGCACCCCTTTCAATCACGTTTTTCAGTTCCCGGACATTGCCGGGCCAGTCGTAGGCGACGAGCTTTTTAATGTTGCTGTCGGATATGCGACTCACCGGCCGGCCGTGTTTACGCGCGTATTGGTTCAGGAAATGGTCCACCAGAAGGGGTATGTCCTCCCTGCGTTCCCTTAACGGCGGTATCCGGATGGACAGCACATTCAGGCGATAAAAAAGATCTTCCCGGAATTTGCCCTCACGGACTTCCTTTTCCAGGTCCCGGTTGGTGGCCGCAACGAGGCGGAAATCCGAACGAATGGTTTTGCGTCCGCCGATGCGCTCGAACTCCCTGCTTTGCAGGACCCGAAGCAGACGGACCTGAACCTCATGGGAAATATCGCCGATTTCATCCAGAAAGAGGGTGCCGCCGTCGGCCTGCTCAAACCTGCCGATGCGCCTTTCAATCGCCCCGGTGAAGGATCCCTTTTCGTGCCCGAACAGTTCGCTGGTGATGAGGGTTTCCGGGAAGGCGCTGCAGTTGACGCGGATAAAGGCATTCTGACTGCGCAGGCTGCGGTTGTGGATGGCGGCGGCGATGAGTTCCTTGCCGACACCCGTTTCTCCGAGAACCAAAACCGAGGCATCGGTTGTGGCCACCTTTTCGGTGTTTTTCAATACCTGTCGAACGGCCTCGCTTTTGCCGATGAATTCCACGACACAGTGCTGATGGTCGCCCTTCTTCTCCATGCATTGGCGTTCTTCCTCAAGCCGGTGGATCAGGGCCTGATTTTCTTGCCTCATCCGTGCGTTTTCCAGGGCGATGGCGGCAGCAACGGAAAAGAAATGGAGAATCTTGATGTCCGATTTTTTAAATGCACTGGGAAATATCCGGTTGTCCACGTAAAGAACACCGATGATCGTTTCCCGTATTTTCATCGGTACACAGATCCGGGAATGAATTTCCTTCTTTTTCATCAAATCCACTTTCGCGGGGGGTGAAGTCAGGTAAACCTGCGGCTCCCCGGTTGAAACGGATTTTTTGATCATGTCCATGGATGAAGAAAAATCAGACCGCGCAATATCGTCGACCGTCAGGTTTCTGGCTCCCCTTAAAATGACTTCAGCGTTGCCGTCCTCTCCAGAGACCAGGAATACGGCCCCGCGTTCAGCCCCTGTGATCTGATTCACCACGGCCAGAATCTGACGGAGGAGGTCCCGGAGATTGTCGATGGCCGCCAGGCCCTGGCCGAGCTTCATGATCTCTTCAATCAGACGTTTGTCCGTCTGCATGTCCTTGAGGAGAAAGCGGAGGTTGTCCGGGACCTGATGTTGCATGAAATGATTGAGAATTTCACTGCTTTTCCGAATGACCTGTCTGGCCTTTTTCACCATCCCCATGGAAAGATATAAGCGCGCCGTTTCCATCCGTGTTCTGGCCAGCTGAATCTCGTGCCCTGATTCTTCGAGGAATTTTTCCGACATCAGCATGAGATCTAAAATATTTTCCCGGGTTCCCTGTTTTCGTTCTTCCATTAATGCCCGATATCGATAGGCGATGCCTTTGACCAGGATGTTTTTGCTTTCCTGGGCACGGCTGATTTCCTCATCAATGGAAAAATCCTCGATGGCCGGATAATCCCCCAGGTCCATGGCCCAGAAGAGTTCTGAGTTATGGTAAGTGTTATATTTGTTGGTGATGTTTTTTTTCCGGCGTAATTTTAAGGCGGCTCTCAGGTGTTCAAGGGATTTTTCGATTTTGTTGTTCCGGTATTGGGCATAGGCCAGTTTAAGGTGGATCAGGCTGATGTGAAGGTTGTTGGAGGTCTGAACCGCTTTTTCAAGGGAAAATTCAAGATGCTGGATCGCCTCGGTAAGCCGTCCCAGTTCGATGAAAACGCTGCCGATCATCAAACCCGTATTACATGAGGCATAAAAGTTGCCGTTATTCCGATACTGATCGTAAAGAGCTTCCAGCATGGCCATTCCTCTCTGGATCTGGCCGTTGTAGGCATAGCAGGTGGCGATGGTATTGGCGGCCATCAGGGGAAACCCGTTCCGGGGGTATTTATCGATATCGGAATGAATTTTTTCGCAATTCTGAACAACCTCCCGGATTTTCCCCTGGATGAACAGGAAAAAGCTTTTGAAAAGGAATGTTTTTCCCTTGAGATCGGGGTCGTCCAGAGTCTGGGCCAGGGCCCATCCTTCATTGAAGTGTTCAATGGCCGTATCGATATCCGTGCAAAGCCATTCCGACAGGGCAAGATTCATCTTGAGCAGCGCGACATCGGCCGCGGCATTTCTGCTCTCCGCCTTACGGATGGCCCTTTTCAGCAACGGCACGGCGGACCCTATCTCAGAGTCCACCATAAACACCCGGGTATACCCGATGGCGGATTTGATAAAGAGATCATAAGCGGCATCGCTCTCTTCCTGATCCAGATCGATAATCACTTTCTGGTAGCATTTGAGCGCTTTCTGATACTGGTGGGATTTTCGATGGATATTTCCTGCGGCAAGAAGATGGCGGCATCCGTTTTCATCGTTTTTGAGGTTTAAAAGATGACCGGCCGCTTTAAGATTGGCCTCGTTTTCATCCTTTATGTCTCTGAATAAAATTTCGGAAATGGAACGATGAAGTTTTTCTTTTTCATCCGGCCGAACGGTTGAGAGCAACTGAAGGCGTTTCTGCTGATGTTTGAAATGATAAACCCCGGGTCTTTTTTTTTCAATGATATCATTCTGGTCCAGTTCGTCCAGTACTTCAAGTATATCGGTTGCCTTCCACCCTGAAATTTCGATGACCCAGTCTATGGAAAAATCATCTTCAAACAGCGCCAGGAGCCCCGCCAGGTGATATTCGTTATCGGGGGCTTGGGAGGCGGCGGAAGCGATTGCTGGAACCATTACACCTCGCTGGAATGTTTTTGCCGGACCAAATACTTTTGAAGAGGACGTTTAAAGGACCCGTCATTGAGATATTAACCCGAAAAAATGAAATTTCGTCTGCTTTACATGGCCTTATTTAAATTTTTAGAAAATATAAGTCAATACCAATTAATAATCGGATGAGCGGTCAATGGACCGCCTGACCTACCGGATGGAGGAGAGGTAGGTCCGCAGATTGATTTTTTTGTTTTTAATCCCGAGCTTCTGCCGGATATTGCGCCGGTGGAATTCCACTGTCCTCAGAGAAATATGCATTAATTCCGAAATTTCCTTGTTGCTCTTTCCCTTGCTGATGAGATTGACCCACCTGAATTTCGCTCGGGGAAAATTTCAGGTATTTCATGGACAGGCTTCGGATCAAAGGCGAGATAATATCCTTGATGTTTTCTTCAAGAATATTCAGATACGCCTGCTGTTGTTTTTTCGTTCACAATTTTTTAAGTTTTTCCAGGTTGGGCAAAACCAGGTCCCTTAAATTCAGCCCCACTTTTTCTTCAAGTTCGGATTTGTCTTTATCGCGTTTTTCGAGGAGGACTTTCAAGGCGATATTGGCCTCGTATAAATGCGCCGTCCGCTGTTCCACCATGTTTTCCAGTTCCGCATATGCTTTGCGGAGTTTTTCTTCGGCCATTTTCCGGTCGGAGATATCGCGGCTGACGCCCAGTATCAGATAGGGCTTCCCGTCGTTTTTGAATAAAAAACTGGCCTTTAATTCCACCCAAACGGTCGAGCCGTTTTTATGATACTGGTTCACCTCCAGATTGAAGGCCTCGTCCCGGTCGATTTTTTTTCTTTTTATCCTGGAAAGGATGTCGGTTACGAAATGTCTGAACTTTTCCTGCTCTTCGGGGACGACAATATCTTCCCATTTGAGATGTAACGCCTCTTCGCCCGTATACCCGAGAAGAGATCGAATGAAAGGGCTGATGTAGTGAAATCGATCTTCATTGAAATCAAAAATCCAGATGACGTCGGATACATTATCAGCAAAAAGTTTGTATTTTTCCTCCACCTCGTTGAGCTGAAAATGCAGCGTCTCATTTTCACTGATCAGTTCTTTTTTGGATAAATTTTGATAATCCATGTCTAAAGCACTTTTATAAAATATTATCCGTGGAACACAAGGAAATTTTATTACCGCAAAGGGATTGCATCGGACCATCACTCTAACCCGCCCGGTTCCCAAAAACGCCTTTTCCATTCCTGATACCGCCACACACGGCCGTATCCTTTCATGGCTCTCTCCACGCTTGAAAAAACCGTAAGACCGGCTTCGAAAAAAGCCGTATTGTCCGCTTCGTCAAAACCCGGCATGGCGACCGGGATGAAGGGTTTGCCGTATTCCTGTTGCAATTTTCCAAAGGTTTCCGCAAAAATCCGGTTGTCCGCAGGCGTCATGCCCGTGCCCACGACCAGAACGGCGTCTACGTTTCCATCCGATGCCGAGGCTTTGGCTGCATGGAAAACCGTATCCCGGTCCATGGCCCCTGAAAGCCCGATATCGATGGGATTTCGAACGCTGGTGCCGGTCCGGGCGATGGCGTTTTCCAGTTCCGATATGGTTTGGACAGAGAGATCGGCCATTCCCAATCCGGCCATGCCGCAGGCTTCCGCCGCAGCCACCGCAAAACCCCCGGGGCCGGAGATGATGGCCATCCGCTTTCCCAGCTTTTCAGGAAAATATGAAAAGGCCATCAGGGTATCCACCCAGTCCTCAAAACCGATGGCCTCGATGCCCCCTCCCTGCCGGATCACCGCCTCCCATATTTCTTTTCTGCCGGCCAGCGCGCCGGTGTGAGATGCCGCAGCGCGTGCGCCTTCCGGGGTCATGCCGGCCTTCCATAGAATAACGGGCTTTTTCTGGGACACCGCCAACAGGGTTTGTAGAAAGGCTTTGCCGTCCCGAATATTTTCCAGGTAAGTTCCAATGACCCGGGTGTCCGGGTCCCATCCGAGGTAACCCAGAAAATCCGTGCCGGTGAGATCGCACTCATTTCCCAGACTGACGGCCTTGCTGAACCGGAGCCCCCTTTTTCCGCCCATTCTCCCCAGGATGTTTGCCAGGGACCCGCTGTGGGAAATAATGCCCACGGTCCCCGGGGTTCTGGAAAGTTCGGGAAAGAAAGAGAGTCCGGATTTCGGAGAATACAACCCCATGCAGTTGGGACCGATGAGCCGCATCCCGGAGGACCGGGCAATGCGGACCAGTTCCTGTTCGAGGGAATTTCCCTCGTCGGTTCCGGTTTCCTTGTACCCTGCGGTGAATAAAACCGCTCCCTTTACATTTTTTTGGATGCAGTCCCGGATAACCGGCAGGGTCTGGTCATGGGGAACCAGAATGATTGCCAGATCAATGGTTCCGGGAATGGCCGATACGGAGGGGTAGGTTTTCAGGCCGTCGATTTCCTCAGTCAATGGGTTGACGGGATAAATTTTGCCTGGATAATGCTGATCGATAAGGGCGGTCAGAAAAAGCCTTCCCATTTTCATTCCTCTGGGCACGCCCACAACGGCAATGGATTCCGGATTAAAAAGGCTGTTGATCCGGGATATCAGGTTTTGATCATTCAGATGTGAATTGCAGGCAGTCATGATTCAAAAATCCTTTATTTTCTGTTCCTGAAGCTTTAACTGGGATGACCAGTCGCCGTCATATTTAAGATACACACCGGCCAGACGGTGAAACTCCCCGGCCTGAAGGATATCGCCTTTTTTCAGCCAGGCTTCGGCCAGGTAATAATAGGTCTGACCATTCTGAGGATGTAAATTCACGGCCCTTTCCAGAAGACGGATGGCATCGTCGGGCCGGTTTGAATCGATCAGAACCCGGGCCTGGTCCACAAGGGTCAGGCTGGCGATAAGCTGCGGAGTCGGCTTGGGTTTGGGCCGGTCGGTTTTCCGGGGGCTTTCGGGCAATGGTGTTTCGAGCTGGTAGGGCCCGGGTTTTGCGGTGTCCGGCACGCGGGTTTTGGGTTTGATGATCGGCCGGGATTTGACGGCCGGAGCCGGTTTATCGGGAACCGGGGCAGGTTGCATAACGCTGGTGCCGGCACAGCCGGAACCGATCAGCAAAATCAAGGACAATCCAATCCATTTAAGGATGCAACGGGTCAAAATTAATGATTCCTTTCCAAATCTCTTCAAAAAAATTCAGCCGCGGGTGAATGGGGCACTGGGTCATCGGGACCTGACGTTCCAGGAAAACTTCAACCACGGGGTGAGGGCAACGGCCGAAAACGGCTATCTTGCCGCTTTCGGCGCATACCGTTCGCCGGACAACACCCGAAGGGGTTTGAAACCATTCCCCCGATGTATACTGGGGGATGGCTTTCATCAGATCAGCCCAGATGGGCAATGCCGCTTTTGCCCCGGTGGCATTCAGTGAATCGCCGTCATCAAACCCCACCCATACCAGCGCCAGAATGTCCGGGGTATATCCTATGAACCAGGCGTCTTTGGAATCATTGGTGGTCCCGGTTTTGCCGGCAACCGGCCAATGGATTCCCCTGTGTTTGAGAGAACCGGCCGTTCCTTTTTCGACCACGCTCTTCAAGAGATCGTTTATCATATAAGCTTTATCAGGACCGATCAACCGACGTATGGTGGCATGACGCTGCTGCAGAATCTGCCCGCTTTCGCTTTCAACTTCCTTCAAAGAAAGCGGAAAAGGCTGGAATCCATCGGCGGCGAATACGCAATATGCCCTTGCCAGCTCCAGGGGAATGACTTCGAAGGCCCCTAAGGCCATAGACGGATAAGGCGCAAGAGCGGTCGAAAAGTTAAATTCCGAACCGGTTTGAACAATTTTCGAAAGTCCTGTTTCCATGGCGATTTGAACTGTGGCAACATTTTGTGAACCAGCCAGCGCATCGCGAAAACTTACCGTGGCCGGGGCATGGTTTGAAAAATTTTTTGGCCGCCAGGCTCTCCCGTCCACCGTAAAATCCCGGGGTGTGTTATCAAGCCGGGACACCGGCGTGAACCTGTCCAGACCTTTCAGGTAGACAAAGGGCTTGAAGGCGCTTCCGGGCTGACGTTTGGCCTGGGTGGCCCTGTTGAACTGGCTGGCGTTGTAACTCCGGCCTCCCACCATGGCCAGGATATACCCGGTCTTCGGCTGCATGACAATAACGGCTCCCTGAAGTTTTTTATCAGGGTCATCCCTTTTCAACCGGGGGTTAGCGGATTCCAGACTTAAGAGACCTTTTTCCAGGGCAATTTCAGCAGCCTCCTGGACCTGGGTGTCCAGCGTGGTGTGCATGGAAAGGCCTAAACTGCTCAGGATGTCCGGAGGATAAAGGTCGGCGAGCTGACGGGCGACATAATCGATAAAATAAGGGGCCTGGCGGTTGTATCCGCTGTAGCCCGCCGGTTTTACGGGCTGGGGAAGTGCGTTTCTCAAGGTGTTCTCGTCTATCCAGCCGTTATCATACATTTTTTCCAAAACATCATTGCGCCGTTTCAAACACCGGGTAATGTCGACATATGGTGAATAATGGTTGGGGGCTTTGATGAGGGCTGCAAGCGTAGCGGATTCCGGGACGGTAAGATCAGTGACGGGCTTGTCGAAATAAAACCTGGCCGCTTCTCCCACACCGTTAATGGAAACCGATCCTTTTTGCCCCCAATAGATTTCGTTGAGATAGATTTCCAGGATCTCGTCTTTTTCGTAAGAAAATTCAAGGATCAGGGCAATGAACAGTTCATTGAATTTACGTTTAAGGGTGCGCTCCGGAGTTAAAAAATAATTCTTGGCCAGTTGCTGGGTGAGGGTCGATCCGCCCTGAAGAATGGCCAGTTTTCGCAGGTTTGTCCAAAGCGCCCGGGTTATGCCCCGGAAATCCACGCCGTGGTGGCTGTAAAACCGGTTATCTTCGGCCGCCAGAACGGCATGAACCAAATGGACCGGGACCTCTTTCAACGGGACCACAAGCCTTCGTTCTCTGGCCTTTCCGAAAAACATCATCAACTCTTCGGGTTCGAGTTCCACCAGGGGAAGGTCCCGGCCATTTTCCGTGCGGGTCAGGGATAAGATCCTGTTGCGGTCAAGGTTTATGCTTACAGGATAACCCTTGGCGTCAAAAAACGACGCCTTGAAATCGTGAAGATAAATTTCAATCCGATCCGGAGAAATCCGCATTTCACCTTTTTGGAGGGGCGGGTGAGATACTCTCCGGTATCCCAGCCGATTTATTTTTTTCTTGAAAAGTTCCAGATTCAGGAACTGACCCGGAAACAGCAGGGTGGTGTCGGAATAAACCGTTGAGGGAATATTCCATCGGTGGGAGGAAAATCGGGCATCGATCTGTTTGGCCATATAAATGGTGTAAACGGCAATGGCTGCAACCCCTGCCAAAACAACCGCCAGCACCCCCGGTATGAGATATCGAAATTTACGAACCAGCACTTTATCAGCTATCCCTGCATCCGTCTGTTTAAAAAACATTTAAACAGCGGTTCTTATTTTTCATCGTTCTTGCCGTAAAGAAATTCTTTTACCGTTTTCAGGTGATAGATCAGGAAAGTTATAATCAGGAGTCCGATGATGATGGACCCCCATTTTTTCACCATATCGATTTCGATGTATGGGTCGATAAATTTTAAAATCTGATCACCGGTGAGGGTGTAAATGATAATTGAACTTAATGTCCCGGTAAATACAATAAAAAAATTATGAATTGCCCTGTAATTGAGCAGGTAGCCGATAATTGAGCCGATCACCGGCCCGGTCATGAAAAACGGAAACATCACGAACAGAAACAGACCTACGGCGCCGAATTTTTTAATCCGGGTTTTTTCCTTCTGGGCTGCCAGTTCCGCCTGCCGGACGGCGGAGTGGAATAATCTGGGCTCGATGATGTTCCGCATCACCAGCACCACTAAGCCGTAAGCCAATAACACAATGACGATTTCAAGAAAAAAATTGTAGAAAATTGTAGAAGAAGCGGAAATGTCGGCCGCCAGGCAGGTAGCGATACCAAGTGCCCGCCCTCCAACGATGTGAATGACCGCAGTTGAAAAGAGGGTCCTGGATAAAGCGGGATCGGTAAAAAGAAGATAGGCGAGGTAGGCGCCGGCCAAGGCGGTCAGGGACAGCCCGATCAACAAAATTTTGACCTCTATCAAGTCGGAACGTGTATTCAGGATATGAAACAGTTTCAAAAATCCCCGGGTGATCCGGGTTAAGGGCGTTTTTAGATCGATCATTCCTGCTCCGTAATCTGGTGCTTTCTCCTTGCCTTTATCTTTTGGAATCCAACACAGGCCTCCTTATAAGGTTCCGCCTGATAAATTGTCAATTCATTACTTTGAGAAAATCCACGTTAACGTTTCCTTGTGATTTTCAGGCAAAATTGATAAATTAAAAATTTTTTTAAAGCAAATCCTCCGAAATATTCAAAGAAAGGTATGTCAATGAAAAGTGAAAATTCCCACCGGATGTACGAGAAGGCCCTGAAATTAATTCCCGGCGGGGTGAACAGCCCGGTTCGGGCCTGTAAAGCCGTCGGGATGGAACCTGTATTTATCGACCATGCCCGGGGTTGCAGGATATTTGATGTCGACGGCAACAGTTTTATCGATTACGTGGGGTCCTGGGGACCCATGATCCTGGGGCATGGAAACCCCCTTGTTTTGGAAGCGGTTCGCCGGGCCATGGAAAAGGGCACGAGTTTCGGCGCACCCACGGAACTTGAAATCGAACTCGCCGAACTGATTCTGGATGCCGTTGATTCCATGGAAATGGTGCGGATGGTCAATTCGGGAACCGAAGCCGTGATGAGCGCCATTCGTCTGGCGAGGGGGTTTACCGGAAGGGACGGGGTCGTCAAATTTGATGGATGCTATCACGGACATGCCGATTCCCTTCTGGTTGAAGCCGGGTCAGGCATCGCCACGCTGGGTATTCCCGGAAGCCCGGGCGTGCCGCGGGATTTTGTCAGACACACCACATCCCTGCCGTATAATGATGCAACTGCGTTTGAAAATTTCATGATGGAAAACGGGAAAAATATCGCCTGTGTCATTGTGGAGCCGGTTGCGGGGAATATGGGCCTTGTGAAACCCGTCGAGGGATTTTTGGAAACCTTGAGAACGGTAACACGGAAAACCGGAACCCTTTTGATTCTCGATGAAGTGATGACGGGTTTCCGGGTCGCTTATGGCGGCGCCCAGTCCCTCTACGGCATTACGCCGGATATCACCTGCCTGGCCAAGGTCATCGGTGGGGGGATGCCGGTGGGTGCCTATGGCGGGAGGAGGGATATCATGGGACACGTTGCTCCCCAGGGTCCGGTATATCAGGCCGGTACGCTTTCCGGAAACCCACTGGCCATGGCCGCCGGGATCGCTACGTTGAAACAGCTTAAGCAGCCGGGATTCTATGATAATCTTGAGGCGACGGCGGCCCGGCTGGCGAATGGGCTGAAAACCATCGCTGCCCGATCGCCCCTTCCGGTCTCCATGGACCGGGTCGGCTCCATGCTGGGATTGTTTTTCACGGCTGAACCGGTGACGGATTTTAAGAAAGCAAAAACTTCGGATCTGAATCTTTTTGCACGGTTTTATCATGGGATGCTGGATCAGGGGGTTTATCTCGCGCCTTCTCAATTTGAAACGGTTTTTGTTTCAAGCGCTCATGGAATAAAGGATATCGATGATACCCTTGGCGCTGTAACGAAGGTATTTGATCACCTGTCCGAAGGCAGGTAATCCGGTACAGACAGGTTGGAGGATTTCTATCGGCATTGATGGCCGGCGTTCGATGGAGGGGAAGGTTTTCCTTTGACAAAATTACCTGCTTATTTTATAATTTTAATGACTTAAGGAATATCCCCTCTCCCGTTCATCCGGGGTGTAAGTAGCCGTCTTTTATCGAAATGTTACGAACTTTCAGGCTCGATCGACGTTTTTGTAATGCGTTCAATTTGCCCTTTAACACGGCGTTTGATTCAGAAACGAAACTTTAACAAAGGAGGGGTAAAATGGCGGTAAAAATATTAATTAAACGACGGGTACCTGAAACAAAGGAAAAAGAACTGAATTTATTGTTAAATCAGTTAAGGGCCTTAACCATGAACCAGTCCGGGTATATTTCCGGGGAAACTTTGAAGCGGGTGGATTATCCCGGTGAATACCTTGTCATCAGTACATGGCGGTCCACCGAGGAATGGCGGAAATGGGTCTTAAGTGAGGAACGAACTGAAATCCAGGATAAAATTGATAAACTGCTGGGAATGGAAACCGAGTATGAGATATACGCATACGATTACTGATGCGGGCACGATGTGAAGCCGGATTTATCGGTGAATATCGGAGGACTTGTACTTAAAAACCCGGTTATGACGGCTTCGGGTACGTTCGGGTATGGAGAAGAATTCGCTTCGCTGGTGGATCTGGACCGCCTGGGCGCCATTATCGTCAAAGGCCTGTCGTTAAAACCCGCCAGGGGCAATCCCCCCCCGAGGATCGTTGAAACGGCATGCGGCATGCTCAATGCCATCGGTTTGGAAAATATCGGGGTGGACCGGTTTATCAGGGAAAAAATTCCCTTTCTGGAAAAGCTGTCAACCCCCACCGTAGTTAATATTTATGGGACCTGCATCGAAGAGTATCAGGCACTTGCCGCCCGGGTGGAGGAAATTGCCGGTATCAGGGCCATCGAGGTGAACATCTCGTGCCCCAATGTGAAAGCCGGGGGAATCTCATTCGGCGTTGATGAAAAAGCCGCCTACGAGGTCATTTGCGCCGTAAGGCAAAAAACCACAAAGCCGCTCTGGGTTAAACTCAGCCCCAATGTGGCCGACATTGTCCGAATAGCAAAGGCCGTTGAAGAAGCCGGTGCGGATGCAGTGTCCCTGATCAATACCATCACGGGGATGGCCATTGACATTGAAAGCCGAACGCCGAAACTGGCCAATGTCACCGGAGGGCTTTCGGGGCCGGCCATTAAACCCATCGCGCTTCGCATGGTATGGCAAACCGCCGTAACCGTCAAAATCCCGGTGGTGGGTATCGGCGGCATTGTAACTGCAACGGATGCGCTGGAGTTTCTCATCGCAGGAGCCAGTGCGGTTGAGGTGGGAACGGCGAATTTCATGAATCCCCGCGCGACCATGGAAATCCTTGAGGGAATAGAGAAGTATCTTGCTGCCAAAAGCATTCCCAAAGTGACGGATATCATCAACACATTAAAAATATAACATTCTACATATCCAGCGAAAAATGGGGCTGGAGCTGAAAGGAGATCCTTACGCATGCAGTTTGAAAATTTAAAAGCCGTTCTTGAGTTTGCCATCGAGAAAGAAATAGAAGCCGCCGAATTTTATGAATCCATCGCCAGGGAAGAATCTGCTGCGGGATCGAAGAAAATGTTTCTGGAGTTTTCCGCGGAAGAACAAAAACATCGGGCACTCCTGGAAAACATTGACAAAAAAGGCGTGGCCCAGGGCCTTGCCGATTATAAATTCAAATGGATAACGGACATCAAGCGAAGCGATTACGTGGTTGAAATGGAATATGAAAAAAACATGGCCTACAATGACATCCTGATGATTGCCATGAAAAGGGAGGAAAAAGCCTTAAAATTATACAACGCCCTTCTGGAAAATGCGGATGATCCGGAACAGAAGAAAGTGTTCAAGGTCCTGTGCCAGGAGGAGGCCAAACATAAACTCGCCCTCGAGACCCTGTACGACGACTATATGGCCGAAATGGGCGATTAGTAAAGGTCCTTAAGCGGACGATGGTTTGCCGCCCGTGTTGAAACAGGCATCGAATTCTGTGCTTAACCGTGGAATCAAGAGAAATAAAGTGCTGCGAAAAATCATATCCGGCGGACAGACGGGGGCGGATCAGGCAGCCCTGGACGCGGCCATAAAATACGGCATGCCCCATGGCGGATGGATTCCAAAAGGCCGAAAAACGGAAAAGGGCGTTCTTCCGTCGCGATATCAAATGGAAGAAATGAAAACCGGCCGATATTCCCGAAGGACCCGTCAGAATGTGCTGGATTCCGACGGGTCGATTATTTTTTTTTATGAAAAGGTTTCCGGAGGAACAAAATATACCTGGAAAACGGCCAGAAAACACAAAAAACCGTTTATGCTGATAAACCTTTGTGAATTGCCGGCGTTTCAGGCCGTGTCGGCCATCTGGTCCTGGGTTTGCGAGAATTCCGTGGGCGTGGTCAACGTCGCCGGTCCCCGGGCCCGCAAATCTCCAAGAATTTACGAGGCGGTAAAATTTATAGTCGGCTGCGTAGTGCTTCTGGCCGTTTGTGAAACCGGCTCGAATGCCGATGTTGAAAAGACAAATCCCGGTGAAGTTCATCATCAGGCTTCGTCTTTCCCGAAGACCCTGGATGAGGCGGCCAATCGACTGATTTCCGAATTGCCCCATGTTGATAAAATCGTCATCGCCAATATGGAGGTCGATGATTTGGAGCCCGTGCACATGGCTCTGAAGGGCCTTATCCGGCATCAGCTGAACCTGGACAAGGGGAATCCCGGGCTGATTCAGTCCTGCAGGGATGCAACCATTGAGGGGAACCTGGACAAGGATGGTGTGCCGACGGTCGTTGTCCACAGTGCCTGGGAGAAATTAAGGCAGAATGAGGCCCTTCGCTTGCTGAGGTAGAAGCAGAAAGGTAAAAACGCCGGAAAAGGCGGTCGATGGTGACCGAGTCGGGTAACCATCGACCGCCCTTGTTTTTTTATGCCGAAACCATCTGCGGATGTTCTTTCAGATATTCCAGCCGATTGAGGCCGTTGATATAGGCCTTGGCGCTGGCGGTGATGATATCCGGATCCGTGCCTCTTCCCAGGGCGACGAGGCCGTTTTCTCTCAATCGGACGGTAACTTCACCCTGGGCGTCCGTTCCCCCTGTCAACGCGCTGATGGTAAATCTCAGGAGTTCGGAGGTGGTCCCGGTCAGATGGGCGATGCAATTGAACGCGGCGTCGATCGGACCGTTGCCGTATTCAGCCCCCTTCACCGGCCGGTCTTTAATGGTGAGCACCACGCTGGCCATGGGCATTACCGTGGTACCGCTGCTGGCATGCAGATATTCCAGCTTGAAGATTTCCGATGTTCTTAAAATGCCTTCCTGGACCAGGGCTTCGAGATCCTCATCCATCACGTGCTTTTTTCTGTCCGCCAGATCCTTGAACTTTTTGAAGACAATGTTCAGTTCACCCGGGGACAGATCATATCCCATTTCCTTTAAATGTTCATGCAGGGCGTGTCTTCCCGAGTGTTTGCCCAGCACCAGCTTGTTGGCGTTCAGGCCGATGGTTTCCGGCTTCATGATCTCATAGGTCATGGGATTGACCAGAACACCGTGCTGATGAATCCCCGCTTCATGGGCAAAGGCGTTTGCGCCGACGATGGCCTTATTGGGCTGAACCAGAATTCCCGTGATGGTGCTCACCAGGCGGCTTGTGGGGTAGATCTGTTCGGTTTCGATGCCGGTGGTGAAGGGGAAAAAATTAGGCCTCGTATGCAGGGCCATGACCACTTCTTCCATGGAGGTGTTGCCGGCACGCTCGCCGATGCCGTTGATGGTGACTTCCGCCTGTCTCGCGCCGGCGGTGATGGCGGCCAGGGTGTTGGCCGTCGCCAGTCCCAGATCGTTGTGGCAGTGGACGCTCAATACCGCTTTGTGGATGTTGGGGGTATGGCCGAGGACGTACCTGACCAGTTCCGCGAATTCACTGGGAATGGAATACCCCACGGTATCCGGCAGGTTGATGGTGGTGGCGCCGGCTGCGACCGCGGCTTCAAATACCTTGCACATAAAGTCCCGGTCGCTCCGGGACCCGTCCTCGGCCGAAAACTCGACGTTGTCGGTAAAAGATTTTGCGTATTTGACGGCATTTACAGCGGATTCCAGTACCTGTTCCCGGCTCATCTTCAGTTTTTCGGCCATGTGAAGATCGGAAGTTGCGATAAACACGTGAATCCGGTTGTTGGGGGCGTGTTTAACGGCGTTCCAGGCAAGATCGATATCGTTTTTATCCGTTCGGGATAACCCGCAGACCTGGATCCGTTTCAATTTCTTGGCGATTTCGGAAACCGCTTCGAAGTCGCCGTCGGATGCCGCCGGGAAGCCCGCTTCCAGCACGTCAACCCCCAGTTTTTCCATCTGGGATGCCAGTCGCATTTTTTCGGCGGTATTCATGCTGGCACCGGGGGATTGCTCCCCGTCCCTCAAGGTTGTGTCAAATATAATAACTTTTTCGCTCATGGTTTTCTCCTTGTCATTTTAGTTTCATTTTTAATGGATTTTCGCAGCCTTGTTACCAGCGGGAGAAAACATCCATAAGCATGGGCCGCAGGAATTCGTCGGTCGAAAATCCTGCGGCTTTGGTCCTCCAATGTCCGTCCACGTTTGGGCCCCTTTCCTGATACTTTTGATAAGGCGCATTTATACCAGAATATGAAAATACTCAACACATTTGGTTTTGAGGCGGTCTCACCCGCCGTGGTTCATATTCGCCAGCTTGAACTGAAAACTGTCGGCAAGGGCCTGCCAGCTGGCCTCAATGATGTCTTCAGATACCCCCACCGTAGTCCAGATGTGATCAAAATCTCTTGATTCGATCAGAACCCGGACCTTGGCGCTGGTTCCTTTTTCACCGTCCATAACCCGGACCTTGAAATCCACCAGCCCCATGGCATCCAGGTTCGGGAAAAAATTATCCAGGGCTTTTCGAAGTGCGTTATCCAGGGCGCTGACCGGACCCCGGCCTTCCGCGGCGGTGATTTCTTCCCTTCCGTCTACGGAAATCTTGATGGTGGCATGGCTCCGGCAATGGCGGTTTTTGTCCTTTTCAATGGTGACCCGGAAAGATTCCAGTTCAAATTTGGGTTTGAACTGATCGGTGAATTTTTCCATCAGGATTTTAAAAGATCCGTCGGCCACATCGAACTGGTATCCTTCCTGTTCCAGCCGTTTGATTTCGGAAACGATTTTACTGCTGGAAAAACCGTTGACCTCGAGGTCGATTCCCATCTCCCCGGCCTTGTATTCGACATTGCTTTTTCCGGAAAGATCGGAAACCAGGACCCGTCTGGTGTTTCCCACCATTTCGGGATCGATGTGTTCATAGGCCGCGGGGGTTTTCATGATGGCGCTCACATGGATCCCGCCTTTATGGGCAAAGGCGCTCTTGCCCACGAAGGGACGGCTGTTCAATGGCGTCATATTGGCGATTTCACTGACGTACCGGGAAGTTTTTCTGATCATTTTCAGGTGCTCCCGGCTCATGCAGGGGCAACCCATTTTCAGGCACAGAACCGGGATGATCGCTGTTAAATCCGCATTCCCGCAGCGCTCGCCATACCCGTTGATGGTGCCGTGAACCATTCCGGCACCGGCCCGGACGGCGGCAATGGAATTGGCAACCCCAAGGCCGCAGTCGTCGTGGGCATGAATGCCGATGGTGATTTGCCGATTAAAATGGTTCGCCAGGGTTTTGCGGACATCCGTGATAATGGGTTCGATTTCAAAGGGCAGGGTGCCACCGTTGGTATCGCACAGAACCACCATGGATGCCCCCCCTCCGACAGCGGCGGATACGGTGTTCAGCGTATATTCCCGGTTGGCCTTGTACCCGTCGAAAAAATGCTCCGCATCGTAAATGACTTCTTTCCGATGTCCGGCCAGAAATGCCACGGACTCTCGAATCATGGACAGGTTTTCTTCAAGGGAAATCTCCATGACCTTTTCAACATGCAAATCCCAGCTTTTTCCGAATATGGCTATGGCCTGGGTTTGGCTTTCCAGCAGGGCCGTAAGATTCGGATCTTCCGCGGGTCGGACCCCGGGTTTACACGTTGAGCCGAAAGCCGTTATCCGGGCGTTTTCAAAGGACGTTTCCCTTGCCAGCTCAAAAAACCGCTTGTCGCGGGGATTGGAACCGGGCCATCCCCCTTCAATATAATGAATACCGATACCGTCCAGACGTTTGGCGATTTTGATTTTTTCCTCAGCGGTGAAATTGATGTTTTCTCCCTGGGTGCCGTCTCTTAATGTCGTGTCATATAACCATACCGGTTCCATCGCGTCTCTCCACGGGATGTTTCCAGACCATCCCCTTTTTCCGGGTAAATTTTATTTTTTTTGATTTTCGGGCCGCAGGCTTCTGACGGCAGCCCCGGCTTTCCACATTTCAGAATTCTTGATTTCGTCAAGTTCCTTCTGCAGTTTTTCACGGTAATCCGGTGCGCTGTTGGCTTCCAGAACCCGCCGGGTTTCCTTCCCGCTGATCACGCTGGCATATAGCTCATCAAATACCGGTCTTACGGCGTCCCGGAATCTGGGCGACCAGTCCAGAGCGCCTCTCTGGGCCGTGGTGCTGCAATTGCCGAACATCCAGTCCATGCCGTTTTCCGCCACCAGGCGGATAAGGCTCTGCGTGAGTTCTTCAACGGTTTCATTGAAAGCTTCGCTGGGGGAGTGGCCGTTTTTCCTTAAAACCTGGTATTGGGCCTCCATGACCCCTGACAGGCAACCCATGAGCACACCGCGTTCCCCGGTAAGGTCGCTGTAAACTTCTTTTTCGAACGTGGTGGGGAACAGATACCCCGAACCTATGGCGATTCCCAGGGCAAGCGTACGTTCGGTTGCGCGACCCGTATAATCCTGGAAAACGGCATAACTGGAATTGATGCCGCTGCCGTCCAGGAAATTGGTGCGAACGGTTCGCCCCGACCCTTTGGGGGCTACCAGGATAACATCCACGTTGTCCGGCGGGATGATATGGGTCTGGTCTTTGTATACAACGGCAAAACCGTGCGAAAAATAAAGGGCGTCTCCTTCATTGAGAAACGATTTGATGACCGGCCAGGTGGAAACCTGCCCTGCATCGGACAACAGGTTTTGTAAAACCGTACCCCGCCGGGCCGCCTCTTCAATGGAAAACAGGGCTTTCCCCGGTTCAAAACCATCCGACATTGCTTTGTCCCAGGATGAGGTGCCTTTTCGCTGGCCGATGATGACATTGAACCCGTTGTCTTTCATGTTCAACGCCTGGCCGGGGCCCTGAACCCCATACCCCAGAATTGCGATAGTTTCATTTTTCAGCACTTCCCTGGCTTTTTCCAGAGAAAACTCACTTCGTGTCACCACATCTTCCACTACGCCGCCGAAATCGATTTTTGCCATTTTTTATCTCCCATGCTTATGAATTAAAATTTATACAGTTGTATTTGTTTTGCCGGGTAAGGAACCCGGACAGTGTAGGTCGGGTTTCCAACCCGACATTAAAGTTTTATTTCGGGTCTCTGAAGAGGGCAACAACGCCTGTTTTGACGATTTCCTTAATCCCGATGGGTTTTAAAAGGGTGATCAGGGCCGAAAGCTTTTCTTCTGTTCCGGTGACTTCAACGGTGTAATGGGTCAACCCGACATCCACCACCTTGCAGCGGAAAATATCCACAATTCGTAAAATTTCCGCCCGGTGTTCGGGCTGTGCATTGACCTTGATCAGGGCCATTTCCCGTTCGACGAATTCACTTCCCGTCAGTTCATACACCTTGATGACGTTGATGAGCTTGTTCAACTGTTTCTTGATCTGTTCCACCACGGGCATTTCGGCACTGGTGACGATGGTGATCCTGGATATGGCGGGATCCGTAGTTTCAGCGACGCACAGGCTGTCGATGTTATAGCCCCGGCCGCTGAAAAGTCCGGATATCCGCGACAATACCCCGGGTTCGTTGTCCACCAGGATCGACAGAACGTGCTTTTCATGGTTCATCGGCTTATCTCCCTTATACCAAGAGCATTTCCGTTATCGGTGCCCCGGAAGGGACCATGGGGTAAACCCCTTCTTCGGGCTCCACAACAAAATCCATAATCACCGCATTGGGAGTGGAGAGCCCTTCCTTTAAAACAGCCTCCACTTCTTCGGGCGTGGTGGCCCTTAATCCCACGGCGCCGAAGGCCTCTGCCAGTTTAACGAAGTCCGGCGCAAAATCCATGCAGGTGTGGGCATAACACTTGTCGTAAAACAACTCCTGCCATTGTCTCACCATGCCGAGAAAACCATTGTTGAGAATGACGATTTTCACGGGCAGGTTGTGCTGCATGGCGGTGGCCATTTCCTGGATGTTCATCTGGATGCTCCCGTCGCCCGCGATATCCACCACGAGCTTTTCCGGGGCCGCGACCTGGGCGCCGATGGCCGCGGGCAGGCCGAATCCCATGCATCCCAGACCTCCCGAGGTAATGAAATGGTTGGGCTGGTCGAAATGATAGTACTGAGCCGCCCACATCTGGTTCTGACCCACCTCCGTCGTGATCAGGGCCTTGCCCTTTGTCAGTTCATACAGTTTTTCAACCACATACTGGGGTTTTATTTTTCCGGACTGGCAATAGGCCAGGGGCCGGGTGCTTTTCCAGCTTTCAATCTGATCCAGCCACTGCCTGCGCCTGGCGGAAAGACCGCTTAAATCCGCCTCGTCCAGAAGCTTGTTCAGGTGTTTTAAGGCGGTTTTGCAATCCCCCACGATGGGGATGGATACCGGTATGTTTTTATGGATGGAGGTGGGATCGATGTCGATTTGCACGATGGTGGCATTGGATGCAAAGGCATCGGTTTTTCCCGTTACCCGGTCGTCAAACCGGACCCCCACGGCGATCAATAGATCGCAATGGGCTGTTGCCATGTTGGCGCGATAGGTGCCGTGCATGCCCAGCATTCCCAGCCACAGGGGATCGGTTCCCGGAAATGCTCCCAGCCCCATCAGCGATCCCATGACGGGAATCCCGGCTTTTCGCGCAAATTCCGTGAGCTCCGCCGATGCTTTTGCCAGAACCACGCCGCCGCCGGCGAAAATGGCCGGTTTTTCGGAGTCCCGGATCAGTTTCACCACCTTCTGGAGCTGCTTTTTATTGGGGTGGCAGGTCGGGTTGTACGATTTCATCCGGGGCTCTTCCGGCGGAGCATAATCGATCACCTGGTTGATCATGTCTTTGGGAAGATCAATCAGTACCGGCCCGGGTCTCCCCGATTTGGCGATGAAAAAGGCCTCCTTGATGACCCTGGCCAGATCCTCGGTTTTTTTCACCAGGTAATTGTGCTTGGTGCAGGGCCGGGTGATCCCCACGATGTCCACTTCCTGAAACGCATCATTTCCGATGAGCGCCGTGGGCACCTGTCCGGTAAGAATGACCATGGGGATTGAATCCATGTTTGCCGAAGCAATACCCGTTACCGTATTGGTGGCGCCCGGCCCGGAGGTGACGAGACAGACGCCCACCTTGCCGCTGGCCCGGGCATAGCCGTCCGCGGCATGGACGGCGGCCTGTTCATGACGAACCAGGATGTGGCGGATATCGGTTTTCACCAGGGCATCATAGATGTCCAGAACAGCGCCGCCGGGATATCCGAAAATGGTATCCACACCTTCTTCCTTCAGTACCTTCATCAATATCTGTGAGCCTTTGAGCTTCATATCATTTTCCCGGTGTTTCCTTTTTATGATTCATGCGTATTCCAAAGATGGATGATCTGGTAAAACTGCTGTTATCGGATAACGGCGCCCTTGTCGGCCGACGAAACCAGTTTGGCATACCGGGCCATGTAACCGTGTTTGATTTTCATCTCCGGTCTTTTCCAATTGGCCAGCCGTGTCCGGATTTCATTTTCATCCACCTTCAATGTAATGGTTTTGCCGGGGATATCGATGGCGATGATATCGTTTTCCCGAACCGCCGCAATGGGGCCCTGCTGCATGGCTTCCGGGGATACATGGCCGATGGCCGCTCCCCGTGTGCCGCCGGAAAACCGACCGTCGGTGATCAGTGCCACATGGGCGTCCAGACCCATCCCGGCAATCGCCGATGTGGGCGTCAGCATTTCCCGCATGCCGGGTCCGCCCATGGGACCTTCATACCGCAGCACAATAACATCGCCTTTCCGGATCCGGTTATCCAGAATGGCCGTTACGGCATCTTCCTCCGAATCAAAAACACGTGCGGGACCCCGGTGGCGCAGCATCTCGTCGCGGACCGCGGACTGCTTGACCACACATCCGTCCGGGGCGAGATTTCCGAACAAAATCGCCAGCCCGCCCTGTTGATGATAAGGATTGTCCAGGCTCCGGATCACCTCGGGGTCTAAGACAGGGTATGGGGAGATATTCTCCCCCACGGTTCTTCCGGTTGCCGTAATACAGTTTTTATGGATCAATCCGGCTTCGGAGAGGATTTTCATGAGGGCGGGAATCCCCCCGGCATGGTTTAAATCCTCTATATGGTGGATTCCTCCCGGGCTGAGAGAACACAGGTGGGGCGTTCTCTCGCTGATCTCATTGATCTTGTTCAAATCAATGGAAATATTCGCCTCATTGGCGATGGCCGGGAGGTGGAGCACGGTGTTGGTTGAACATCCGAGGGCCATATCCACGGTTAAAGCATTCAAGAATGCTTCCCGGGTTAAAATTTTTCGGGGGGTTATATTTTCCTTCAATAACCGCATCACCTGCATGCCGGCCTCCTTGGCGAGTCGGATGCGGGCAGACATCACCGCCGGAATGGTGCCGTTGCCCGGCAGTCCCATGCCGATGGCCTCGGTCAGACAGTTCATGGAATTCGCCGTAAACATACCGGCGCAGGACCCGCAGGTGGGACATGCCGCATCCTCAATGACGGCGAGTTCCCGTTCGGTCATTTTTCCGGATTTGACGGCGCCCACCGCCTCGAAAACAGAGATGAGGTCGATTTTTCCCTTGTCGTTCCTCTGGGGGTGGCGTCCGGCCAGCATGGGGCCCCCGCCGATCACAACCGTGGGCAGATCCAGACGGGCAGCCGCCATCAGCATCCCCGGAACAATCTTATCGCAATTGGTGACCATGACCATGGCGTCAAAAGCATGGGCAACGGCCATGACTTCGATGGAATCGGCGATCAGTTCGCGGCTTCCCAGAGAATATTTCATGCCCGTATGGTTCATGGCAATGCCGTCGCATACGCCGATCACGCCGAATTCCACCGGCATGCCTCCGGCCATGGTGATGCCGGTCTTGACGGCTTCCGTGATCCGGTTCAAATGAATGTGCCCGGGGATAATGCTGTTGGCCGAATTGGCGACACCGATGAGGGGTCGGGATATTTCCTCACTGGTGTAACCCATGGCCTTGAAAAGTGCTCTGTGGGGAGCCCTTTCGATCCCAATTTTTACGATATCGCTTTTCATCCGGATTTCCTTCCCCCCCCAAAAAAAAACCGTTATCAGTTTCGGGCTGATAACGGTTTTTTTTGCTTTATTTGGGTTTATCTATTTTTTAGCCATTATCAACCCTTTCCCCGATCGCCGACGATGACGACGGGGACGATAATAATGCTGATAAGGAGGTTGTTAATGGTCTTCATGAATTTATAGGTTTTTATTTATCGTTCCGGAACTCTTAACAGGTGGTGAGGGTTATGTCAAGTGCTTTGTCGCAGATTGTTGATAAAAATAACTGAAGTTCCGGCTTTCCTCTGCTCAAACAGGAACAATTGCTTGCATTTCCCAAAAAAAGGACTATGATTAAGGGAAAATATTTCGGGGATGTTTTCCGGTTTATTGAAATATCATGGCATATCTTGGGACTTCGTTTTGGAATCCTTCTAAAAACCAGATTCAGCTTTTAGATGTTTTTTCAAAGTGGCCTCCAAAAGAGTTGCAAAATCTTTTCAGGAAAGGACAGAAGATATATGGAAGGCCGAATTAAATGGTACAAGGAAAAAAAAGGGTATGGGTTTGTAACAACCTTAGAACATGGCGATATCTTTCTTCACAAATCGGGAATAAAGGAATATGGCCACTTCGGCCTTTTAAAGGATGATCCGGTGACATTTGAACTGAAAGATACCGCCCAGGGCAAGCAGGCCTATAATTTGAGGCCGACAAAGTCCTGATGGGAAAGAACTCCGGATGAAAAGGATATTGATCTGTTTTTCTGCAGGATGCCTGGGTGCTTTGGCAAACAGCCTTGCCGTCTGGTTTTCGGGCGACTGCGGTTTTACCGGATCAATGGGGGTTTCCATGGCCCCGGCCCTCACCGCCAAATGGCTTTACCCCCGAATTGTGTGGGGAGGGTTGTGGGGCCTGTTGTTTGTAATGCCGGTGTTGAACTCAAAAGCAATTTCAAAGGGTGCGGTCATGAGCATTTTCCCCACCCTTTTTCAACTGCTGGTGGTTTTCCCCCACATGACGAATCAGGGCTTGTTCGGTCTAAGGCTTGGAGAATTAACCCCTCTTGTTGTCGCGGCGGCTAATCTTATCTGGGGCGTCGTCGCCGCTCTTGCCATTAAACTCGCCAAATAAATTTTCTCCTTTAATTGATGAACGGGTTTCTGAGGATTCATCGCTTCCAAGAGATTTTCCTTGTAATTGAGGCGTCATTCTTATAAAAACTAAAAATTATTTAAGAGAGCGAAATCTCTCCCAAATCACTTAAATCATGATAACTAAGAGGTATATATGGGTTTTCCCGAATTAAAGATTGGAAACCTGGTCAGTAATATTCCTATTATTCAGGGGGGAATGGGTGTCGGAATTTCGCTTTCGAGGCTGGCTTCAGCCGTGGCCAACGAGGGGGGAATCGGGGTTATCGCCGCAGCCATGGCAGGAATCGCCGAACCGGACATCATTACCAACAGCATTAAAGCCAATATACGGGCCCTGCAAAGAGAAATCAGAAAAGCCAAGGAAATGACCAGAGGTGTGCTTGGTGTCAATGTGATGGTGGCGTTGACCAACTTCGGAGACATGGTCCGGACTTCCATTGAAGAAGGCATCGACGTGATCTTTTCCGGCGCCGGCCTTCCCATGGATCTACCCGCATACCTGAAAGACGGATGCAAAACCCGGCTGGTTCCCATTGTCTCCTCCGGCAGGGCCGCCAAACTCATCTGCACGAAATGGCTCCAGAAATTTAATTATGCGCCGGATGGCTTTGTGGTGGAGGGTCCCATGGCCGGGGGTCATCTGGGTTTTAAGCCGGAGGAGATCGACAACCCGGCTTTTTCCCTGGAAAATCTGGTCAAGGCTGTTCTGGATGCCGTCAAGCCGTTTGAGGAAAAGATCAAACGCTCCATTCCCATCATCGCAGCCGGCGGCATTTTTACCGGCAATGATATCCGGAAATTCCTCGACATGGGGGCATCCGGGGTCCAGATGGGAACGCGGTTTGTCGCCACCCACGAATGCGATGCGGATGACAAATTCAAGCAGGCCTATATTGAAGCCAGGGAAGAGGACATGGTGGTCATTAAAAGTCCGGTGGGGCTTCCGGGAAGGGCCATTAAAAACGAGTTCATCTGTGAAGTCAACGATGGCAGAAAAAAACCGTTCAAATGCCCCTTTCACTGCATTAAAACCTGTGATGTTGAAAAAAGTCCCTATTGCATTGCCCTGGCCCTTTCAAACGCGCGCAAGGGAAAATTGAAAAACGGTTTTGCCTTTGCCGGCGCAAACGCCCACCGGGTCAAGGAAATCGTCTCCGTTAAGGAACTGATCGACTCCCTTAAAACCGAATTCGCGCTTTCGGCAATCTGAGCATAGGAAAAAACGCCGGGGTGGTTATCTCGTCTCCCCGGCGTTTCTATTTCACCAGCAGTTTGTGCTGTTCAATCAGCGCCTCGACAACCGATGGATCCCCAAGGGTCGAGGTATCGCCGAGATTCTCGAAATCATCCGATGCGATTTTTCTTAAAATTCTGCGCATGATTTTACCGGAACGGGTTTTGGGAAGGGACGGGGCGAAATGGATGATGTCCGGCACGGCAATGGGGCCGATTTCCTTTTTCACATGCTTTTTCAGTTCATCCGCAAGGCCGTCGCCCGGTTCGGCTGAAATCCGCAGGGTGACGTAGGCGTATATGCCCTGTCCCTTGATCGGGTGGGGATAGCCGATGACCGCGGCTTCAGCCACATCCCTGTGAGACACCAGGGCGCTCTCCACTTCCGCAGTGCCCATGCGATGGCCTGAAACATTGATGACGTCATCCACCCTGCCGGTGATCCAGTAATACCCGTCGGCATCCCGTTTACAGCCGTCTCCGGTAAAATAATATCCCTTGAACATCTGAAAATAAGTCTGTTCAAACCGGCTGTGGTCCCCGTACACCGTCCGCATCTGACCCGGCCAGGGCTCCTCGATGGCCAAAATGCCTTCGCAGGCACCCTCCATCGCCTCTCCGAATTCGTTCAGAATAGCAGGTTTAATCGAAAAGAAGGGGAGGGCCGCCGAGCCCGGCTTCTGATCGATGGCATAGGGAAGCGGAGTGATGAGCACCCCTCCGGTTTCCGTTTGCCACCAGGTATCCACGATGGGGCATTGTTCTTTCCCGATGTGAATGAAATACCATTTCCAGGCTTCCGGATTGATGGGCTCTCCCACGGTCCCCAGGACCCTCAGACTGGAAAGGTCATAGGGCTCAACCCATTTTGTCCCCTGGGCCATCAGGGTCCTTATGGCCGTGGGCGCCGTATAGAATTGGTTGACCTTCCATTTGTCCACCACTTCCCAGAAGCGGCCGGGATCAGGATAGGTGGGGATTCCTTCAAACATTACGCTGACGGCTCCCTGTGACAGCGGACCGTAGATAATATAACTGTGGCCGGTCACCCACCCGATATCTGCGGTACACCAGAAAATATCTCCGTCGTGGTAATCGAAGATATGTTTAAAAGATGTGCCGGTATATACCATGTACCCGCCGATGGTGTGAAGCACCCCTTTGGGTTTGCCCGTGGAACCCGAGGTATAAAGGATGAAAAGGGGTTCCTCTGCACCCATCCATTCCACGGCGCAGTCTTCGCCGGCCGAAGCCATTTTCTCATGCCACCAGAAATCCCGTCCCGGTTTCATGTCGACGTCCTGGCCCGTTCGTCGGACCACCACGCAGTGCGCGACCTTATGCCCCTTTTTTTCACAGGCCTTCAGTGCCAGATCCGCAGTGTCCTTCAGGGTCACGGCCTTGGCCCCCCGCATGCCGCCGTCGGTTGTGACCAGAAGTGCGCATTGGCTGTCCAGGATACGGTCCGCCAGGGCTTCGGCTGAAAACCCGCCGAAAACAATGCTGTGAATGGCGCCGATGCGGGCCACGGCCAGCATGGCGACGGCAAGTTCAGGAATCATGGGCATATAGATCGCCACGCGGTCCCCTTTCCGGATGCCGAAGGATTTTAAAACATTGGCGAACCTGCAGACTTCCGTGTGAAGTTCACCGTAGGTCAGGGTCCTGTGGGTTCCGGGGTCGTTTCCCTCCCAGATCAGCGCTGTCTGGTTCTTCCGGTTTTCGAGGTGACGGTCGATGCAGTTATACGTGATGTTGGTCGTGGCGTTTTTGAACCATTCGATATAAACAGGGCCCTTGGAAATGTCGAAGTTGTAATCCCTGACCCTGTCCCACCGTTTTTGCCAGTGGAAGGTTTCGGCCATGGGAACCCAGAACTCCTCGGGCGCGTTAATGGATTTTTCATACATGGACCGGTATTCGGACAGGCTCCTGATCCACGCCGTTTTCCGAAACCGATCCGGGGCTTTAAAGAGAAAATCGTTCATAAGGCGCTCCTTTCTTTTATTGAGCTCAGAATATGAACTTTTTGCCGAGAGGCAGGTTTCCGTCGGGTGTGAGATATTCAGAAATATACTATCTATCTTAACGTATTAAATAAAGCCATTTTTATACTCTTTTTCAAAAGATAGGAAAGAATATCGGTCCCAAGGTCTCTAAGGTGGAAAATGCCGTTATCGAAATAAAGGCATTCAGGCAGCCACGTGTCCCAAATGTACCGTTTTATTCGTCCCTTGACACATCTTCGAAAATGATGTCTATATTTTCAGAATCTTGTGGAATCCGCTGGGTACAAGAAAATTTATTAAATTAAATATAACGATGAAAAAAAAGAATATCCTTGTCATCGACCAGACCCTCCGGGAGGGAATGCAGTATCGGGGGTTGATGTTTTCACTTCCGGAGAGAAAACAGATTGCCCGGTTTCAGGAAACACTCGGGGTGGATATCTGCCAGGCGGCATACCCGCCTGCTCATCCCAGCGAAGCCCGTTATCTTCTGGAACTGCATCAGTGGTCCCGGAACCGTCGCAATCACCCGCGAATGGCGGGATTATGCCGCGCCCTCCCGGCGGACGTGAAATGGATGGCCGATAATGGGCTTAAGGACTTCCATCTTCATTCGGGCGTCAACGTGGACATGCTTGAACGTTTCGGGATTGAAGGGATTTTTAAAACCCTCACAGAGTCGGTAGCGGTTATCCGCTCCGCTTCCCGGCAAGCGGTTATTTATCTATCCTTCGCGGATGTGGGAGCGACGGATAAAAACCTTTTAAAGCAATCCCTTGACTATGTTGCCGATCAACTGCAAGTCGACTTCGTCAACCTCCCGGATACATCGGGAAGCCTTCCGCCGGACCGGTATTATCGACTGGTGAAAGAAATGGCCTCCCGGCTGGAAGGGAAGAAAACCCGCATTGCCGTTCACTGCCACAACGACATGGGCATGGCGTCGGCCAATACGGTACTGGGCGTCACGGCCGGCGCACAGGCCATCGAAGTCACGGCTTTGGGCATCGGTGAGCGTAACGGCGTCGGCGACCTTTACACGACATGCAAAACACTGAAAGATCAGGGATACGGGATGAACGTGAAAACCGACGATATGGACACGTTCAAGGCCTATTATGAATTTGTAAACGACGTTTGTTTGCGAAAAACCGGCTTCGGCCCCATGAACTACAATACCCCCGCTTTCGGAGACGCCGTGAAAACCCATGTTGCGGGCACACATGGCGCCATTTCGTACGGCGGGTCGACGGAAAAACAGTACTTCCTGAACGTTTTGTGCGGCAAACACATGGTCCGGGAATATCTGACACGGAATGAAATGCCCTTTAACCCGGACCGAATCGACACGATTGTTCAGGCCATAAAAGACCGGAGCGTCGAACTGGACAGGAGCCTCGGCGGGCAAGAAGTGGAAGTACTGGTAAAGGAATTGGGTTAAAGATCAATGTCTATGCATGGTTCCTCAGTTTCAGTGCCGTGGGGTGCGGGTGTAAATAGGTTTGCTCCTGTAAATACGCCTTGTCATATCTCCTCACATAATGGTTTACCAATGTGACCGGCACGATCAAAGGGACCTCGCTCTTGCGGTATTGTTCCAGAATTTCAAGAATTTCCTTTTTTTCATCTCCGGAAAGGTCTTTTTTGAAATATCCCAGGATGTGCATTAATACGTTGATGTTTTTCTTCACTGTGGTTTTCAGTTCAAGGGCTTCCATAAGGAGTTGTTCGTAGGTTTTGTACAATTCCTCCAAAGTCATGGCCTTCCCGCCGGCCACCAGCTTCCCCATCCGCCGGTAATGGGTTTCACTGTGAGAAAGGAGCAGCAGCTTGTTTTGCGTGTGAAAATGGACGATGTTCCCAAGGCTCTTCTTTTCAGCCATGACCCCACGCCAGCGTTTCAGGGTGAAAATCCGCTCGATGAAATTTTCACGGAACTCGGGGTCGTTCAATCTTCCCTCCTCTTCCACCGGAATTAAAGGAAAGCGTTCGGTAAAGGCCCGGGCAAAAAGTCCCGATCCCACACGGCCCGGCATGCCCGCCTCGGTGTACACCTTTACCCTGAACAATCCGCTGCTCGGCGAATCTTTCTTGAAGATGAACCCGCAGAGGTCTTCCTTTTCCAGTTCTTCCAGGCGGCGGTTGCACCAGGAAATCATCCGGCCGGTATAATCCCTTTGCGTTTTTGCGGTCATCAGACGGGGATGATCAGGGTCACCCACCAGGCGCATGCTTTCACGGGGAACCGGCATCCCGCATTCCACCTCGGGACAGACCGGCACATAGGAAACATAAAGCCCAAGCGTGTCCGTAAGAAAGGAATCTTTCTTGTGGGAGCCGTCGTATCTGACCTTGTCTCCGATGAGGCACCTGCTGATGCCGATTTTGATGCCGTCCTTCATCTATTTATCTCCTTGATATTAAACTTTAAAAACGTTATCTTCCATTGTACTGAAATTGTTTTCCGGAATAGAACGCCTCTATCCCAAATAGTCCATGTTCAAATGCGCCACTAATGAGGCGTTGCTTTTTTACCCACTTATTTATATCATAAAAAATAAATTATGGGGGTTGCTTTATAAAGAAACGGGGTGCTATGGAAACCGAAGAAAATACCAGGGATAAGATCATCGCCCTTCTCAAATCTAAAAAATTCGCCGTACTGTCAACCTCGGATGAGGGGCAACCCTATGCCAGTCTGGTGGCCTTTGTTGAAAGTCCAACCCTGGACCGGATTCTGTTTGCAACGGAACGGGGTACGCGAAAATTCAAGAATTTAGTCGCCAATAAACGGGTGGCCATGCTGGTAGAAAACAGCTCGAATTCCGGATCCGACGTGGAAAAGGCCATGGCGGTTACGGCAACCGGGGTGACTGAAATCGCCGGAGACCTCGAACGGGATGCCATTTCCGGCTTGTATCTGATGAAACATCCCTATCTTGAAGATTTTATCAAATCCCCGACCTGCGCCTTTATCAAGGTTGAGGTTGAACAGTATTTTCTGGTCGAAAATTTTCAGACGGTCAAAACCCTGAATTTAGGTTAATCCGTATTCGGGTGATAGATGGGCACCACTGCCGGAAATAATGATAGCACATTGAATTGGTGAGGATTCATCACCCGCCGCCCAGATAACCCAGCGTCCTTGCAGGGCCCAAACGAGGAAGCAGCGGTAATCGAAAAAGATGAATCAGAATACGGAACAGATTAAACGGGGCATCTGGGACAATGGCTGAACTGTGATTTATCAAAGAGCCCCGGCATATGAGCCGAAGCAGAAAGAGAACCGTTTCAGAAGTAAGGGATAAAGGATGCCTTTAATATGAAAATCTTTATTTCAGGGGGCACGGGCTTTGTGGGTCAGCGGCTGGCCGCACGGATGCTGGATCAGGGGCATGAGGTCACCTGTGTGGGAAGATCCCGCCGCATGGAAATGGACCGCAGCAATTTTCACTTCTTATCCGCCGATACCGCTGTTGCCGGAAAGTGGCAGGAAGCCCTCGGTGACATGGATGCCGTGGTGAACCTCGCCGGGGTGAGTATTTTCAAACGATGGACCGATGCGTATAAAAAAGAGATTTATGACAGCCGGATATTGACCACCCGGAATATTGTCGAGGCATTGGCGGAAAAACCGGGAAGCGTCCTGGTGAGCACTTCGGCAGTCGGATATTATGGGGACCGGAAGGACGATATCCTGAATGAGACTGAACCCCCTGAAAATGATTTTCTGGGCCGTCTGGCCGTGGACTGGGAAAAAGAGGCATTCAAGGCCCGGGAAAAAGGTATCCGGGTGGCCGTCACCCGGTTCGGCGTGGTGCTGGGTCCGGGCGGCGGGGCACTGGCAACCATGACGCCTTTGTTCAAAGCTTTTCTGGGAGGGCCCTTGGGAACGGGGAATCAGTGGTTTCCCTGGATACACATCGACGATCTGGTGTCGGCCATTGATTTTGTGATGAATCATGAAGAGATTTCAGGCCCGTTGAATTTTACATCGCCTGTCCCCATCCGGCAGCGGGAATTCGCCAAAGCCCTGGGTCGACGGTTAAAGCGGCCCGCCCTGTTACCGGCGCCGTCTTTTATGATCCGCCTGATCATGGGGGAATTCGGGAATTCCCTGCTGGGAGGCCAGAAGGTCATTCCCGAAAAATTGATCCGGCATGGGTACAAATTCAAGTTCATGGAAATCGGACCGGCCCTTGAAAATGTATTTAACGCAGAATCAGACTGAACAAAGGAGAAGTTCATGTCATACCTGGTTTTGGGGGAAGGACAGCACAAACTCCATTTCACCGGGTTATCCTTGATGAAGCCTTTTTCGTGCATATCTTAATTTTCAAGATTGAAGAAAAACCCGAATCATTTGACGCCTGGAGGGTGCCATGGATGAAAAACGATCCTACAAATGTCGAGAATGCGGCAAAAACCTTACCGTGAACCGGGAAAATCCCGTTCCCTTCTGCTGCGGCAGTGAAATGGAACCGGATCTTCCGATTTGCACGCTTTCCGAAACAGCCGAGCATGCAAGGCCGGATCAAACTGAAGAACCCTGTGACGACGGCAGAGCAGGCAAAATTTAAAACCTGGAAAGGAGGATGTCACTATGGAAAGGACGACCCTGAACATACCCAATATTTCCTGCAGCCACTGTGTGATGACGATCAAAAACGAACTGATGGATCTTGAAGGGGTGAAAAGCGCGGAAGGCAGGGCAGAAACGAAAACCATCGATATCGAATTCGAGGCCCCGGCGACCCTGGATAAAATCAAGGGCCTTCTCAAAGAAATCAATTATCCGGCGGATTGACCATGGCGGAAAAACATGTGACCTTCCCCGTTTTGGGGATGACCTGTGCCACCTGCGCCCTGAACATCGAGCGGACCCTTAAAAAGCTTGAGGGCATCAGCCGGGTCGATGTCAATTTCGCCGGCGAACAGGTGAGCATTGATTTCGATCCCGGGAAGACACGAATCGGCGAGATCGTCAAGAGCATTGAAAAGGCCGGTTATAAAGCCGTCATTCCCGATGCATCCGGCGATGCCGAAGATGCTGAAATGGCGGCCCGGAGTGCCGAGATCAGGGACCAGACCCGCAAATTCATCGTCGGCGTACTGTTCACTACCCCTCTGTTTTTGATCAGCATGGCCCGGGATTTCGGCCTTTCGGGACCCTGGAGCCACGAGCCGTGGGTGAACTGGATGTTCTGGGCGCTTGCCACCCCGGTTCAGTTCTATACCGGCTGGGATTATTACGCGGGTGGGTTTAAAAGCCTGAGGAACCGGTCGGCCAATATGGATGTACTGGTGGCCATGGGATCGTCTACGGCGTATTTCTATTCGTTTGCGTTGCTGTTGTTTCCGGTACCGGGGCACCATGTGTATTTTGAAACCTCGGCGGTGATCATTACCCTGATCAAGCTGGGCAAGATGCTGGAATCCCGCACCAAGGGAAAGACCGGCGGGGCCATTCGAAAACTCATGGGACTTCGGCCCAAAACAGCACAGGTTATGGAGAACGGGGTTGAAATCCAGGTGCCGCTGGACCGGGTGAAGGTCGGTGATATCCTCCTGGTCAGGCCCGGCGAAAGTATCCCCGTTGACGGAGAGATCGTCGATGGGGAATCCGCCGTCGATGAATCCATGCTGACCGGTGAACCCCTTCCCGTGGACAAAACGCCCGGGGACAAGGTCGTCGGCGGGACCCTGAATAAGGATGGCCTCATCAGATTCAGGGCCACCCGGGTGGGGAAGGAAACCGCCCTGGCGCGGATTATCCGTCTGGTACAGGACGCCCAGGGAAGCAAAGCCCCTATTCAGGATCTGGCGGACCGGGTGGCGGCCATATTCGTTCCCTCGGTCATCGCTATCGCATTTGTTACCTTTTTTATCTGGTGGGGAACTGCCGGCGAATTCGTTCCCGCCATGATCCGGCTGGTTGCGGTGCTGGTCATCGCGTGCCCCTGTGCACTGGGACTGGCGACACCGACGGCCATTATGGCCGGTACGGGGAAAGGCGCCGAGAAGGGGATTCTGTTCAAAAACAGCACCGCCCTCCAAACCGCCGCGGAACTGAATGTCATCGTCATGGATAAAACCGGCACCATCACCATGGGAAAGCCGACCGTACGGGATGTTTTCACCCTGGGGGAAGGTTGCGATTCCGAAGAAAAGGTATTGATCCGGGCGGCTTCCGTGGAAAAAGGATCGGAGCATCCCGTCGGAAAAGCCATTGTCGCTCACGCCGATGCGCTTGGACTCCAATTGCACGAGCCGCAGAACTTCAAGGCCTTTCGGGGATCGGGGGTCGAGGCGGTTGTGAACGGTGAATCGGTGAAGGTGGGTAAGCCGGACTGGATCCGGTCTCTGGGGGTGGATACAGCTCCTCTGAATGAAAAAATAGAAGAATATCAATCCATGGGTCAGACCGTCATGGTGGTTGCCCGGAAAATGGATCTCTGCGGATTGATTTGCGTGACGGATCAGGTGAAGCCCGAATCGGCGCAGGCGGTTTCGGAACTGCATCAACTGGGCCTTTCCGTGGCGATGCTCACCGGTGATAACGCCAGAGCTGCTTTGGCCGTTGCCGGGGAGGTCATGATCAACGAGGTGATGGCAGAAATCCTGCCTGAAGACAAATCATTGAAAATAAAAGAACTTCAATCCAAACACCGGAAAGTGGGGATGGTGGGAGACGGCATCAACGACGCTCCGGCTCTGGCCACGGCCGACATCGGTTTTGCCATTGGCACCGGTACCGATGTAGCCATTGAAACCGGTGACGTCATTCTATCCGGGGGTGAATTGACCGGTGTCCCCAGGGCTGTCCGCCTGAGCAGGGCCACTATGAGAACCGTCCGGCAGAATCTGTTCTGGGCATTTTTCTATAACATCTTTCTTATTCCCGTTGCGGCCGGTGTTCTGTATCCGTTTGATGTTTTTCCCGGCTTTTTAAGGCAACTTCACCCCATTCCGGCGGCCCTGGCGATGGCCGTCAGCAGTCTGACCGTGGTATCCAACAGTTTGAGGCTGTATTATGCAAAAATTGATTGATTTCCATTTATTCATTGAAATGCGATCCCTTAAAATATAATATACGGTCCGGTTATAACGCAGCTTTAAATAACCTTGTAATATCCCCTGAAATTCGTTTCCATCACCTTCGCAAACCGGGGAATGATGATGCGGTCGATAAAATTGAAGTTAAGGTGGCTCGGGTTGGCGGTAACGGCAATGGTTATTTTCAACATCCAGGGCGGAAAGTGCGGGGAACTCCCCAAACATTCCACTCTGGAAAAGCCCGATGCCGTTATTATCGATTCGATCAAACGATTCGGCAAACCCCTCGAACGTCCCCCGGTTGTATTTTTTCACGATGATCACACGGACGCCCTTTCGAAACGGAATAAGGACTGTTCCGTTTGCCATCTGAAAGAAAAAGGCCGCCTGTCGCCGGCCTTCAGGGGTGCCGGAAACGCTGTGACACCTTCTCTCCTCATGGATCTCTACCATGATAATTGTTTGGGGTGCCATCGGGAAACCGCCGCGGCTGAAGAAAGATCCGGGCCCGTGACCTGTGGAGAATGTCACCGGAAAGGGCTCCGGCGGATTTCCGGAAGGGATCCCATGGCCTTCGACAAATCCCTTCATTACCGCCATATCCTTGAACATGCGCATCAATGTGAACGATGCCATCATGAGTTTGACGAATCCGCCCGAAAAACAGTTTATGTAAAGGGCCGGGAAAGCTCCTGCCGCTACTGCCACGGAGAAGAGGACGGTAAAACCGGCATGCGGTTAAAAACCGCCGCCCACCTGGCCTGTGTGTCGTGCCACCTGGACAGAGCGGCGAACGAAAAAACGGCCGGACCCCTCCAATGCAGGGGATGCCACGATCCCGCAGTGAAAAAGGCCTACCGCACCCTTGATCCAGTACCGAGGCTCGAAAGAAACCAGCCGGATTTTGTCCTGATAAAAAGGTTTGATTCCGAATCCATTCATTCTGCGTCGGAATATCGGATGAACCGGGTACCCTTTGACCACAGGGGCCACGAGGAAAACCAGCAAACCTGCAGGACCTGCCACCACGAAAGCCTGTCCGCCTGTTCCGATTGCCACACCCTGGAAGGTTCGGAAAAGGGAAATTTCATCAACCTCCAACAGGCCATGCACCGACAAAATGCATCGATGAGCTGTGAAGGGTGCCATGAAGAAAACACTCGTCAAGGGGAATGCGGCGGATGTCACGGCTCTATGAGGAAAGACAGGAAAAAGGAAACCGTCTTCTGCCAAGGCTGCCACTTTGTGGGAGTCCCCGCAGGTCTGCCGTCGATGGATTTTGCCGGGGAATCGGCCCGAGTGAAATTGGATGTTCGGAAACGGGCTTTGGTAATCCCTGTTTTTGATTCCCGAAAGACCCCGGAAACGGTGAGCATCAAATCCCTTGAAGAAAAATACGGGCCTGTGGACTTTCCCCATGGCCGGGTGGTTAAGGCTTTGATTGATGGACTCCGTGAAAACCGGATGGCCGGTTATTTTCACAATGGAACCGAAACATTCTGCCGGGGGTGTCACCATAACGGTCCTGTCGGGGAGAAGCCGCCTCGGTGCAGCAGCTGCCACGGCAAACCCTTTGACGAAAACAGGCCTTTGACGCCGGGTTTGTTGGGCGCTTATCATCGCCAGTGTATGGGATGCCATGAAAAAATGGAAATCCAAAAGCCCGTCTCCACGGACTGTTCGGCATGCCATCGGGAAAAACGTAAAACAGGGCAACGCGGATAAAGGGGTTTATATGACCATATCGCGGCGAAAATTTTTGGGATGGTGTGGAGTTGCCGGCCTCGGGGTCGCCAGGGCAAAACCCGTCCGGAGCGCTTCGCTGCAGGAATTTGCCGGCTACCCGGACAGCCTGGGCGTGCTGCATGACACGACCCTGTGCATCGGCTGCCGATCCTGCGAAGCGGCCTGCAACCGGGTGAATGAACTGCCGGAACCCGCGGAAGCGTTTACGGACCTGAGCGTATTTAAGGCAAGAAGACGAACCAGCGCCAAAACGTATACAGTCGTGAACCGGTTCGAAGCTCCCGGATCAGGGCGGAAACCGGTATTTGTGAAGAAACAATGTAATCACTGCCTTGAGCCGGCCTGTGCCGCAGCCTGCTTTGTCGGGGCGTTTCAAAAATCAAAAGAAGGACCTGTAGTCTATGATGCTTCGGTGTGCGTGGGCTGCCGGTACTGCATGATAGCCTGCCCCTTTGAAATACCGGCCTATGAATATGACAATGCATTTACGCCCAGGGTGATGAAATGTACCCTGTGCGCACCCCGGATCAAGGACGGCCTGCTGCCGGGATGCGTTGAAGCCTGCCCCACCGAGGCCCTTTCTTTCGGGAGGCGCAAAGACCTGATCCGGATGGCGAGGCAAAGAATCGTATCCTACCCGGACCGCTATGTGGACCACATTTACGGTGAGCATGAAATGGGGGGCACCAGCTGGCTGTATCTTTCAGGCGTACCCTTTTCCCATGCCGGGATGCGGGAGGATCTGGGTGTGACCCCGGCCCTGGCGTTCACATCCGGCGCTTTAAGCACGGTCCCGCTCATCGCGTCCCTTTGGCCGGTATTGCTGGTGGGAATTTACGCAGTCTCGAGAAGAAAAGAAAAGCTTTACGAAACGGAAAAAGCGTCGGCTGTTGAAGCGGCAATGGAAAAAACGACCCTGAAGGCCAGAGCGGAACTTGAACAAGCCCTGGAAAAGGCCCGCCGGGAAAAAGATGCCGCCATCGAAAAGGAAGTCAGGAAAGCGATCAAGGCAAAATCGATTCAGCCCGGAGGAGAAGATAAAGATGCCTGAGAAACGGATCCATCTGGGAAGCGGCCGGATTACGCCGTTTAACCTCGTCTCCGGTGTGATCATTGTCCTGGGACTGATGATTACCGTCATCAGGTACACCGGGGGTCTTGCGGCCGTCACCCGCTTATCCGACTATAACCCCTGGGGAATCTGGATCGGTTTCGACCTTCTGGTGGGTGTGGCCCTTGCCGCCGGAGGGTATGTGACCTCCGCGGCCGTATACGTTTTCGGCCTCAAGAGATATCATTCCGCCGTCAGGCCCGCAGTGCTTACCGGATTTCTGGGGTATGCCCTGGTGGTCGCGGCCCTGACCTATGATGTGGGGCGGGGCTGGCGGCTTCCCTATCCCTTTCTGGTTCAGCAGGGCACGACATCGGTATTATTTGAAGTGGCCGCCTGTGTGGCCCTCTATCTGACGGTGCTTTTTCTGGAATTTTCTCCGGCGGCCCTGGAATGGCTCGGCCTTAAAAGGGCCAGAAACCTCGCCGTCAAGATGACCATGGTTCTCACCATATTCGGCGTTATATTATCCACCCTTCATCAGTCGTCCCTGGGGTCTCTGTTCCTCATCGCACCATCCAAACTGCACCCCCTGTGGTATTCTCCCTATCTGCCGGTGTATTTCTTCGTGTCCAGCATTACGGCGGGATTGTCCATGGTCATTGTAGAGGGCGCCCTGTCAGGCCGGTATCTTTCCCATAAAATGGATCCGGCTCACCTTGCCGATAAGGACCAGGTGGCCTTAGGGTTCGCCAAGGCCGCCGCCTTTATCCTGGCGGGCTATTTTGCGATCAAGGTCATGGGGATCTCCGTGGGTAATCACTGGAATTTGTTGTCGACGCCTTACGGATTGTGGTTTCTGCTCGAATTGGTTGGATTTGTGGCCTTGCCCTGTTTTCTTTATGCCATCGGCGTCAGGGAGAGGAACCTGACGATCATAAAAACGGCGGCGGTGTGGACGGTTCTGGGAATTGTCCTCAACCGGTTGAACGTCTCTCTTGTCGCCTTTAACTGGCATCTGCCGGCCGGCGAGCGATATTTCCCCCACTGGATGGAGATCGGACTATCCGTTTTTCTGGTTACCGTCGGCATCCTGGTATTTCGATTTATCGCCCTCCGCATGCCTATTTTTTATGAGCATCCGGAGTTTGAAGAAAACGAAAAACACTCATATTCAGTTGACCGCTGAATGATCCAGCGTCGCAGGCCGGGTTTCCATACCCGAGATCAGGATGTCGGGATATGAATTCCGACCTACCCCTATCAGATTGAAACACAGGTAAAAAATGGACGACATGTTTCAAACTCTTCAGGAGTTTATGGCACACACCGACGGCGCAACCTACCTATTGATCATCGGAGCGCTGATCGGGATAGGCGGGTTCTGGCATTTTTTAACGCAGAGAAACGGGGATGAATAACATCGGGTGAGAGCATGTATGATATTCTGATCGGTCCCATGGCATGGGTGTCATTCGGCGTTTTGATGATGGGTCTGGTGATTCGGATTTTGCGCTATATCCGGGGGCTGGACTGGAAACTGGACCGCGTCGCCTATACGAAAAACATTTCTTTCGGCGTGAAGGGCGCTCTTCGGTCGGTTGTCCTGTGGCTTTTTCCCTTCGGAACCCGAAGCTGGAGAGACCACCCGGTTTTTACGGTTCTGGTTTTTTTATTTCACATCGGTCTTCTTACGGTGCCGGTTTTTCTTACCGCCCACAATATCCTGCTGAAGGAGAAATGGGGATTTTCGTTGTGGACCCTCTCTGAAAATGCCGCAGATGGGATAGTCCTTCTCGTCATCACGACCGGGTTGCTCCTGGTTTTAAGAAGGGTGGCACTTCCGGAAGTCCGGAAAATCACCGATGCCAATGATTTGACCGTGATGCTGCTTGCCATAACCCCGTTTGTAACCGGATATCTGGCTCATCACCAGGCATCCACCTATGGCTTCTGGCTGTATGCCCATATCATCAGCGGCGAGATCCTGCTCATGGCCATTCCCTTTACCAAACTTTCTCATTTCGCCCTTTTCTTTATGTCCCGGGTTCAACTGGGGATGGATTTCGGCATCAAACGGGGGGGAATGAAGGGAAAAGGGATGGCCTGGTAGTCATAAAAGGACAAAAACCCATGACTCAAGGAAAATTGTGCAACAAACGTCCGGTAAATACCGAGGAAGAATTGCATTCGCTTCTGGCGGACAAGGGCGGCAAATCGTATTACGAGGAGATGCAGGACCTTGACGTCGATGCTTCTGAAATTGCTTCAATTCTGGAAAAGACCCTGAAATCGCGGATGCGGACCTGGCTTGAAATCTGCACCCACTGCGGCTTGTGCGCGGACAGTTGCTTTTTCTTCCTGGCCAACAACAGAGACCCGGAACAGGTGCCTTCTTTTAAAATCCAGTCGACGCTTGGAAAACTGTATAGGCGAAAGGGCGGGGTGGACAATGAATTCATGCGGATGGCCATGGATACGGCATGGTCCAAATGCACCTGCTGCAACCGCTGTGGACTGTATTGCCCTTTCGGCATCGATATGGGGGTGATGTTCAGTTACCTTCGGGGAATATGTTTTTCCCAGGGGTTTGTTCCCTGGGAGCTGAAAATCGGATCCGGCATGCATCGGATTTACAGAGCCCAGATGGATATCACCACCGAAGACTGGGTGGACACCTGCCGGTGGATGGTGGAGGAGCACGAAGACGAATGGCCTGGATTGACGATCCCCATAGACAAACCCGATGTGGACATCATGTATACCGTCAATGCCCGTGAACCCAAGCATTACCCTGAAGATTTGGCCGAGGCGGCCATTCTTTTCCATATCGCTGGGGAAAACTGGACCGTTCCCAGCATCGGCTGGGAAGAAACCAGCCTGGCCATGTTCGCCGGAGACTGGGAGGGGGCAAGATTGCAGGTGGAATCGGTTTATGAGGCCATGAGGCGGCTCAACCCCGGACGCATGGTGGTCACGGAGTGCGGCCATGCATACCGGGCGACGGTGATCGAAGGGCCTTACTGGGCCGGGCTGGCGTCCGGGAAAACGCCGGTCGAGACCTTCCACTATGTGGAATGGGTTGTCGAAGCCTTGAGAAACGGGAAATTGAAAATCGATCCCTCCAGAAAAATCAAGGAGCCGGTGACGTATCAGGATTCCTGCAATTACGTGAGAAACGGCGGTCTTGGGGATATCGCCCGGGAAATCATGGGGTATATTGCCGAGGATTTCCGGGAAATGAGCCCCTGCCGTGAGCACAATTTCTGTTGCGGCGGGGGTGGGGGCTTGAACGGCATCGGCCGATACCGCAGGGAGAGAAACATCGGCCTTAAAGTCAAAAGGGACCAGATTCTGGCCACCGGCGCCAAACTCGTGATCACGCCCTGCCACAATTGCTGGGATGCCGTGAGAGACCTGGAAGAAGTTTACCGGATCGGCATCCGGTGGTCTTTTTTAAAACCCATTTTACTGAGTATGGTTGAAATCCCCCATCATTTGCTGCCTAAAGAATAACCACCGGAGGTCAGGATATGTTCGGTAAAGTATTGTTTGCCACAACGGCCACGCCGGCCTGTGACAATGCGGCCCACGTGGCCTTTAATATCGCTGAGAAATACCATTCGGAGCTTCTGATCTTCCATGTTCTGGGACTTCCCTCCCGCGGTTTCAGCCCCTTTGTGAGGGACGCCAGGACCGGTGAAGAAGAGTATTATGACCAGGACTACATTCAATGGGTTGAGGAAGAATTGAAAAACACCTATGCAGAGCAACTGGCCCGGTATCCCAATGCCCGCATCATGACGATGGCGGGCACCCCTCATACGGAGATCCTGCGTCTGGCCCGGAAGGAGGATGTTGATTTTATCGTGATGGGGGCACATTCCCGTCAAGAAAGGACCGGAGCCCTGGGCTACCGGCAGGCGGGCAGCAATATGCAGCGGGTGGCCCGAAGCGCCCGCTGCCCGGTCCTGATTGTCAACCGTCCCTGCACGACCTGTCTGTGGTATTTCAGCAACATTATTTTCGGTACTGATTTCAGCAGGGCCTCTTATTCCGCTTTTCTTTTCGCTTCAAAACTGGCCCGGGAGATCGGCAGCAGGCTGTATATTTTTCACGCCCTGGATCTTTCCGCCATGCATGCCGGGAAAATTTTCAGTCAGGAGGAGATCGAAGATCAAATCAAAGCCGCGAAAGAAAAGATCCACCGGATTTACTTGTCCCAAATGCAGGATTACGATAACGTGGAAATGGAAATCTGGGAAGGGGTTCCCTATATGGAAATATTGAAATACTGCCGCGAGAAGAACGGCGACCTCATTGTCATGGCTCACCACACCCGGGAAATCGATCCGGAGGAGGCCCTTCTGGGCAGCACCGTTGAGCAGGTGGTGCTTCGGGCGTCCTGCCCGGTGGCCAGCGTCAATCGTCCGGATAAAATTCAGGAGCAACGCAAAACAAGATGAAGGATTATTCCGGCATCAAGATTTTAACAGAATATTATCGTAAAAATTCAAAAGGAAACAGGATCATTCATGAACGAAGAGATGAAGAATGGGAAGGATACCCGGATCGGTCCCCTCGAAGGGATCCGGGTGGTGGAATACGGCGTATTTCATGCAGGCCCGGGGGCAGGGGCCATTCTTGGCGATCTCGGGGCCGATGTGGTTAAAATCGAGGAGGCGTCCGGAGACCCCATGCGGCACTGGAGTCGGACAGGTATGGTCGTTTTCGGCCTGCCCGACGGAAAAAGCGCCATGTTCGAGGTCTCCAACCGGAACAAGAAAGGCATCTGCCTGGACATCCATACGGAAAAGGGCCGTGAGATTTTCAACCGCCTGGTGAAGGGGGCCGATGTTTTTCTCACCAACCTCCGGCCCACTACCAAAATCGAACTGGGCATCGATTACAAGTCCATTACGATTATCAACCCGAAAATCATCCACGCCAATGTTTCCGGATATGGACCCGAGGGTCCCCTCGCCAACCTGGGGGCGTTCGACCCATTGGGACAGGCCCGCTCGGGCATGGCCTATCTTGCCGGAAACGATCACCCGACGCCCCTTCATCTGGGCATTCTGGATCAGTCCACCGCCATTGCCGTCAGTCACGCGATTATAACAGCCCTTCTGGCCCGGGAACGCCAGGGCATGGGGCAGGAAATCCATATTTCCCTGTACAGCACGGCCATGTGGCTGATGTACTGCAACTTCATGATCAAGTCCATGGTAGGGGTGGATCCCAGCATGCGCTGGGACAGGTCTCTGAATTCACCGCTTCGAAATGCATTTCTATGCAAGGGCGGCAAGTGGATAATCGGGACAAACCACCCGGAAGAGAGATGGTGGCCGATACTGTGCAAGGCCACGGGCCAGGACCATCTGATTGAAGATTCCCGTTTTGTGGATCAGCAGAACCGGTTTCATCACTGCCCCGAACTGGTGGCTGTTTTTGACGCGGTTTTTCTGACCAGAACCCGTGACGAATGGATGGATATTTTTCTGGAACACCGGCTCATGTTCAGCTCCGTTCAGCAGATCGACGAGGTTTTTACCGATGTCCAGGCTTTGGCAAACGGGTATATCACCACCATTACGTCTTCTTCCCTGGGGGAATTGAAAATACCGGGCTATCCCATCCATTTTGGCGCCAACAGGGCCGGTATGCGAAGTTTTGCCCCCCATGTGGGAGAACATACCGACATCGTTCTCAAAGAACTGGGGTATGAGGCTGCGGAGATTGAAAGCCTGAAGCAGGATGGCGTTGTCTGTTCCAAGCCCTCCTGAAATCAGGGGATGAAAAAAAGTCTTCACTTTTTTGCCGGCGGCCTCAGGATGAAACAGCAGAAAGCGGACGCCGTCAGCATGATCACGATGGGAATGAACGCCGCGTTATAGTTGTGAAACCGGTCGTGGATCAGACCCGCGATAAATGGGACCGGCGCACTGAACACGATCATGAAGGGCGTTACAAATCCCGTGATGGGCGCAAATGCCGAAGGCCCGAAATAGTTTCCGATCAGGGTCGGGAACAGAACCACCGTGGCCCCGAAGCAGAATCCGTGAATTCCCGCCACGCACAGCAGGAGCATGATGTTCGCCGGCGCCTTCCAGAAAAAGAAAAGGCTTGCGCTCATGCCCAGCAACGCAATGGCACCCAAAATGCGGGGTTCAACGCGGTCGCCCAGAATGCCGGCGGGGAACCGCGCCAGTCCGGAAAACAGAATCAGGTTCCCGATGACCGATGCGGCCTGCATCTGGGTATAGGCCCTGTCCGTTAAATGAAGCACGCCGTGAACCATGACGATATAAAGAGCCCAGGTCTGGGCGATCAGGCAGACGATGTAAAGATATGGGGCGGGGGTTTTCAGGGCCTCCTTCAGGGTCCACGGCTCGGTGGTCCGGTAGGTTTTCGCCTTTTTAACCGTCCTTCCGGCGGACGGAGAACCGGTGATATTTTCCGGTGAAATTCCATCCGGAAACTGCCCGATGTCCTGGGGTTTGTTTTTAACCCAAAAGGAAATCACCAGGGCTGCAACGCAGATCGCGGATGCCGACAGCCAGCCGCTTCTCCATGTCCCCGTAATATTGATCAGCTGGGTGAAAAGGGGGGCCGCGATAAAACCGGCGACCGTTGAACCCGTGACCACGATGCCGATGGCGGTAGCCCGGCGGGCGTTAAACCAGAAAGTGACGGTGGTCTGAATGGGGATGACGCCGCCGAAGGAAAAGGAAAGGGACATGATGACGCCCCATAAAACGGTCCAGTGCCAGAGTTGGTCGGCCACTGTTCCCAGGACCGCCAAAGCCCCTGCGCCGATGGCAAGACCTGCCTTCATCGTGTTTGACGCTCCGAAACGGGATATGGAAATGGCCACCAGGGGCGCCATGAAACCGACCAGAAGCCCGCGGACCGTATGGGCCAGGGCGGCTTCGCCACGTCCCCACCCCTGGGCTTTGATCATGGCGGGGAAGATCACGGTAAATCCGTAAAAGACGAATCCCATGAGGCAGCCGTAAATGAGAAAGAGAAAAACAACGTTATTCCAGCCAAAGAATTTAGCGCTGTCCGGTTGGGTTGCGTCCGACATGATCTCCTCCTTTACGGGTACTTTCCGGATTTTTCAGAAAATTAAAACGGGACGGTCGAAAAACAGAATGGCGAAATGGGTTGAAAAAACCTTAATCCGGATTGCTTCCAAATGCAATTTTAAAATTTAACATTGTGGAAAAAGGAAAGACAATGGACTTTAAAAATATTTTGACTGAGATCAAGGAGAAGGTCTTTACCATCACGTTGAACCGGCCCGATAAACTCAATGCGCTGAACAATGCCCTGGGAGAAGAACTCGTTAGCGCATTGGAACTTGCGGAAGAAAACGCGGGTGTCGGCGTGATCGTCATCAAGGGTGCGGGCAGGGCCTTTTGCGCCGGATATGATATCGGGCCCGATGAATACGGCTCCAAAGAAGCGTTTGCAGATATCGCCGCGGACAGAAAACAGCTTCTGGCCCATCAGCGGCGGTGGTGGCGGATCTGGGAGTGCACCAAGCCCGTGATCGCGCAGGTTCACGGCTACTGCCTGGCCGGCGGAACCGAACTCGCCATGATGTGCGACCTTGTGATCTGCGCCGAGGATGCCCGGTTCGGGTACCCGCCTCTCCGGGACATGGGATCACCGCTGACGCCCATCTGGCCGTGGATCGTCGGTGCCAGATGGGCTAAAATGCTGTATTTTACGGGAGATGATATCGACGGCAGGACGGCGGAAACCATCGGCATGGTCAACTTCGCCGTGCCCGGAGACCGGCTCGAACAGGCGGTCAATTTACTTGCCGAAAGAATCTCCAATGTCCCTTCGGACCTTCTGATGCTGCACAAGCAGCAGGTGAACCGGGCCTTTGAAATCATGGGGATCCGATCCGCCGTATCTTCCGGGGCGGACTTTGATGCCATCGGTCATGCCGCCAGGGGGGCTCAGGAGGGATTTTTCCTCCCGGCCGTAAAAAGCGGGGTCAAATGGGTCCTGGAAAAGAGGGCGCGGCTGTTTCCGGGAAATATCTTTGATATGATCAACAATCTAAAAAAGAAATTATAGGTCAACTGTTCCGGAATTAAAAAAACCAGCAAAAGGGAGTACACCATGGCCGAACCCATCGCCATATGGCAGCCTTCCGAGGACTTGCCGCCTCGGATCAAACGGTTGAGAGACGAATACATGGACGCCGAAAACCGGCCCTACTTCCGAAATGAATCCATTCCGTACACCACGGGAACGCCCTGGGACAGCGTTTTGTCCGGGCATGAGCTCACCATCGTCCCGGATGCGGTTCCGCGCCTTGCGGCCTTTGGCGAGAGCGCCCTGGCATTCGCCCGGAAACCCGGACTTCCCGAGGATTTTTTCGATCTTCCCATCGTTATCCGGCATGCGGTTTTTTTCAGGGAAGCCTTGAAAATTCATCCTACCCATATCCTGGACGGTGATCTGATCGTCGGCGCTCATCACGCCACCCTGTTGTCCAACTGCCTGACCGAAGCCGAGGCAAGGCAATGGAAAAAGGAGCTTCTGGAAATCGCCGATATCTGCGACCGGGTCCCCTATCAGCCGCCGCGGACCTTTCATGAGGCGCTGCAGTCCGTCTGGTTCACCCATGCCCTGGTGATGTTCGCCGAATCCTATCCAGGGCCCGGAACCTCCTACGGCCGTCTGGATCAGTACCTGTACCCGTATTACAAAAACGACATCGCATCAGGAAAACTCACCGTTGAAAAAGCCAAAGAGCTCCTGATGAATTTCAATATCCGGCACAATTACGCCTATGATGCATTCGGCACCACCAGCGGTAAAAACGGCATCAACGCGGGATTCGGCCAGTTGATCACCCTGAGCGGGCAGGGGGCGGACGGTGAGGACCTGACCAACGATCTGACCACGCTGATCCTCGATGTGAACATGGAGATGAACCTTCTGGAACCCAAACTCAATGTCAGGATTCACGCCCGTACCCCGGACTGGTTCCTGGACCGGCTCATCGAGGACATCAGCAAAACCCAGGGCTGCCCGTTCCTGCTGAATTTTGACGCCATGTCCATAAAGGCCCTGGAAAAATCAGGGCTTACCCACGAAGACGCCGTGGATTACGGTGTTGTGGGATGCCTGGAAAATACGGCCCAGGGAAAGGACCGGTCCGGCACCGTGGATGTGAACATCAACCTGGCCAAGGCCGTGGAACTCGCGCTGAACCAGGGAAAGGACATGCGGACCGGGGATCGGATTGGTGCAGAAACGCCTGATCCGGCAACTTTTAAGTCTTTTGAGGATTTTAAGGCGGCGTATTTTGCCCAGACCCGGAAAATTATTCAAATGGCCGTGGAAACCTATAACATCGCCGATGCCCTGCGCGGGATGTATGAACCCGTGCCCTTTTTATCCATGCTCGTGGAGGGTTGCATGGAAAAGGGGAAGGATGTCAACATGGGGGGAGCGGTTTATAACTTTTATCACCCTGGAAGGCGTGGGATTCGCCACGGCGGCTTTTCATTCGGTCACCAAACTGGGCTTCGACGTGATCCCCAACGGTGCATCCTACACGGTGACCTTTCTTCCCTCCATGCTGAGGGACAAGGCTCATCGAAGAAAATTCGCCGCCCTTCTGAGGGCTTACGAAGAAATGGGCGGCACCGCCCTTCAGGCCAACGTCATCAGCCGTGAAACCCTTCTGGCAGCCCAGAAAAATCCCCGGGATTATGACAACCTTCTGGTGCGCATCACAGGGTATAACGCCTATTTCACCAGCATCGGCAGGTCCCTTCAGGATGAGGTCATCGCCCGGACGGCGCAGGAACTGACGTAATTCATGGATACCGCAGGCCGCATATTCAATATTCAGAGATGCTCCACCGAAGACGGTCCGGGCTTAAGGACCACGATTTTTAAGAAGGGGTGCTCCATGAGGTGCGCCTGGTGCCATAATCCGGAGGGATTGAATCCCCGGTGCAGGGTCATGTGGATTGCGGGCAGATGCCAGGCGTGCGGCCGGTGCGTTGCGGCCTGCCCCAACCAGGCCGTTTTCGAACAGGACGGCCGACTGATAACCGATGTTCAAAAGTGCGCGGTTTGCGCACTCTGCGTCCGGACCTGCTTAAACAACGCCAGGGAGATTTCCGGAAGAGATATTACCGTGACCCAAGCCCTGGATATCGTGAAGCGGGACCGGATTTTTTACGAGAAATCCGACGGAGGGGTCACCCTGAGCGGAGGTGAGGCATCACTTCAGTGGAAATTTGCCCGGGAATTTTTCAAGGCCTGTCAATCGCTAAAAATCCATACCGCCCTGGATACCTGCGGATTCGTAAAAATCAAAAACCTCATGGCTGTTCTGGAATATACGGACCTGGTGCTTTATGATCTCAAGGTGGCCGACCCGGTGCTTCACCGGAAATATACCGGCGCCGAACTTGACCCGGTGCTGGAAAATGCACGTTTTGTTTCCGGTCTCTCCATTCCCATGTGGATCAGGATCCCCGTCATACCGGGATATACGGATTCACCTGAAAATATCGAGGGCCTTTGCGCCGTCATCAGGACGCTTCCCGCCGTCCGCCGGGTGGACCTGCTGCCCTATCACCGCATGGGTGAAGCCAAGTACAAGGGCCTGGGGATGACGTATCCCCTTGAAGAGGGCCTGGCATCCCCATCGCCCGGAAAAATGCTGGCGCTCTCTGAAATTGTCTCAAAGGTGCTGGGTAAAGACATCATGGTTGTCTGCACGTGAAACCGGAGGAAGATTATGGCCCGAATGCCTGCCAAAGTGATCGAAAAAATGAACGACCCGTCCGCTTTAAAATTCATGGCCACGGTGGATGAAGAAGGAACTCCCAATGTGGTTTGCATCTCTTCTTTCATCGCCATCGATGAGGAAACCCTGGTTTATGCCGACCTCATGGGGGTTAAAACACCCAAGAACCTTCGCCGGACCCGAAAGGTGACCGTCAACGTATATGCCCCCGATCCCGGCGTGTCCTATCAGGTGAAAGGTGAATTCGTCGAATTCATATCCGGGGGGCCGGTTTTCGAAGCCTTCACCCAGCATCCTGCTTTGAAGTATGACCCTGTATTCGGCGTAAAGTCCGTGGGCGTCATCAGGGTCAGGGAAGTCTACAGCGCCGGCGGGTACCTGCCCGGCAGAAGAATCGTTCCGCCGGAGCCGTATTTTGTCGAGAGTTGAAAAATACTGTTCTCAGACCCATCTGATTTTCGGCGGATTGCGTCGGGGCAACAGACGGTATTTATACTTCGGATATCCCAGCATCAGGGGATAAAAGAAAATGGAAGTATCGTTTGTCAGGCCGATGGCCGCCATGGCCGGCTCGTATTCAAGCAGGGCGGCTTTCAACAGCCCCGCCCAGCAGGTTCCGAGTCCCATGGCGGTTGCGGCCAGTTCAAAATAGGAGAGGGCCAGGGTCGGGTCGGTGGCCATGACCGCCGGGGATGTCGCGACGATAAGGGCCGGCGCTTTTCGCAATATCGGATCTTCTCCGCCTTCCCATCCGGAGATGACCAGTTTTAAAAATTCCGGGGGGTATCTGAATTGATAAGGGTGTTCCACAAGCTTCTGCCGCATCCATTCGATGGTCAATGCCGATAACCCATGGACTTTTTCCCTGTCCGCGATCACAATCCATCTGACGAGCTGGGAATTTCCGCCGGTGGGGGCATGGCCGGCAATTTCAATGAGTTCCTGAATCGTTTCCCGTTCAACGGGTGCATCTTTATAAACACGGATGGATCGCCGGGCCCGCAAGAACTGAGCGGCCTGCTCCTTGGTGATGACAAGTTCCTTTTGAATGGGGGGGCAGTCCTCAACCGGGGCATTCGGATGACGCAAGGCGCCGTGGGGGCACACGGAAACGCAATGGCCGCATGAAATGCACAGCATCTCAAGCCCCGGGATGATCATGGGAAAGCCGTTTTCCGGGGAACTGCCGATGATTCGGTTGGGGCAGGATTCAATACAGATGTCGTCTTTTTTACACAGGTCCTGATCGATGAGGATTTGCATTTTTTTTGCTTTCTCTGTTGGTTACGGGTATATTTTCACGGCCTCCGGGCAGGCCTTAAACCTTGGCCGGGCCTTTTTTCGATTTCAAAGATATCGGGGGTTTCTTTTTCAGGGAAAAGGAAATCAGATTTAAAGTCAAGCTAAAAATGGGCGATGGTAAACAAATTCATGAAATTATATACCTGTAAATCATCATTCCTGAAGAGACGATTCAATACAAAGGAGGTAGAGAGATGGCCCGACTGGAGTTAATGACCGAACCCGAACGAAAACACATCGAAGAAGTAAAATGCCCGACGTTCTCAACCCACCCATGGGTGCCCGGACCTCCGCTGAAGCAGCGGCGGGTGGCCATCATTTCCACGGCAGGGCTCCATCGACGGGATGACCGTCCTTTTACCTTCGACCCGGGGGACTATTACCGGGTTATCCCCGGAGATATTTGCGCACGGGATCTGGTGATGAGTCATGTGTCCACCAATTTCGACCATTCCGGGTTTCAGCAGGACTGGAATGTTCTTTTTCCCGTTGACCGTCTAAAGGAACTGGCGGAGGAGGGAATCATCGGCAGCGTGGCGGATTTCCACTATTCTTTCATGGGCGCCATCGATCCTTTGCAGATGGAACACGAGGCGAGAGCCCTCGCAGGGGTTCTTAAAAAAGATCATGTCGACGCCCTTCTGCTTCTTCCGGTCTGACCGCTTTGCACGCGCGCCGTTGGCGGGCTGGCATATTATTTTGAAGAGGAAGGCATTCCGACGACCCAGATCAGCCTGATCCGCATTCACACCGAAAAAATCAATCCCCCCAGGGCATTATGGGTGCCCTTTGAACTGGGTCGCCCCGTAGGCATCCCCAATGATCCGGTCTTTCAGAAAAGAGTTCTTTCGGCTGCATTGAAACTTCTCGAGGCAGAAGCCGGCCCGATATTAGAAGACTTTCCCGAAGAGGCGCCTGTTTCATCCGGCGAAATCATCACCTTGGCATGCCCTGTGGACTTCGGACCCCGGAAGGAAAATCTCACCGAAATCGAACAGCTGTGTTCCGACTTCAGACACGAGATGGTGTCCCTGCGCTCCTGGTATGATCTTACGGTTCAAAAACGAGGCCGCACCACCGTGGGCGTCAGCAGGGTCGGGCTGGACGGGCTGGGAGACTTCATCTGTTCTTTTCTGAAGGGCGATGTGCCGGAAAATCCCCGTCAGGATATTGACCTGGCCTATACGCTTAACCTGGCGACCGACGACCTGAAGGCGTATTATTTCGAGGCGGTTGCTTCCCAGCCCGGCGGGGAATCTGCCTCCAGTGATGCTCTCAACGACTGGTTCTATGAGGAAACCGTCGCCGGGAAAGTCTTGTACGCCCTCAGGGATTTGAGTAAAAAAAGTTCCCAGGGGCTGATGAAAGTTTTGGGCAATGTCCTGATTATTCCGGCGGCACAGATCCATAAAAGGAAGGCCCGTGCCGCACAACAAAAGTAAAATCTTTTTTTGGAGAGGTCTTTCGGTTTATTCGCTTGTTCTGTGTTTTATGGTAAATTGCCGGCATTCTGCCGTTCCCTGATATAACCGCTGTGATGGACGATGCACGACATGACCCTGGCCGCGGCATCCGGTGTCCTGAACAGCGGGAAGCCTTTCCGCCCGGCCTGGTAGAATATGCGTTCCTCCATGTTGCCGACGGCAAACGGGATCTCCGTGGCGGTCACGACAGGTTTCTGATAAAGGCGTGCCATATTTTTCACCTCCTGGATGGCTTTTGAAAGTTCATTCAGGGTGTTGGCAATATGCTGGTCAACCATCTCCAGATTCAGATTCGGGGGCAGGGGGCGTATCTTGATAAACCCGATGATTCCCAGAAGGAGGATGCAGTCCGTTTCAGGGGCTTCGAAAAGAATTTTCAGGGACTTCATCAACGCCCCGGGAATATTTCCGGCCACCATGTCCACCGGGTTTCCCGGATTCCACCATGGGGGCAGAATTTCATTCAGTGCGGAAAGGGTTTTATCCGACAGCCTGACCACATCCAGGCCGTACCGGGCGCCGGCGTCGGCGGCCAGGACTCCCCATCCGCCTCCCATGGTGACGATACCGACTTTATTTCCCCTGGCCCGGGGCTGGTCGATAAATCCCATGCCGATGTTGAAAAGGTCTTCCAGGTTATTGGCCCGGATGATGCCGCATTGCCGGCAGGCCCCCTGAAAGGCTGAATCCAGGCCGGCCAGAGAGGCCGTGTGAGACAAGGCGGCCTGGGCCCCGGCTTCCGTTCCACCGGCCTTGAGCATGATGATGGGCTTTTTTATGCCGACCCTTTTGGCGGTTTCAAAGAACCGTCTGCCGTCTTTGAGACCCTCGACATAACTGATAATAACATCGGTTCCAGGGTCATTTGCCAGGAAATCGAAGAAGTCTTCACAGTGGAGGTCCGCCTCATTCCCACTGCTCACGGTGCAGCCGATCCCGTATCCTGTTTTAATGCCGCGCTGGCTCAGGGACGTGGCAACATTTCCGCTCTGGGAGACGATGGAGATTCTTCCGTTCGGGGGAAATACCGCCGGCATCTGGGGAAAAAGCTTTCTGGAAGGGCGCAGGATGCCGTTGCAGTTGGGGCCCACCAGAATCATCCCCCCCTTTCGGGCTTTTTCCACCATTTCCGCCTGCAGCGCCTTGCCCTCTTCTCCCACTTCGGCAAAACCGGCGGTAATGACCAGACCGGCGCGGATTCCTCCGGCCACGCATTCTTCAATGACGCCGGGCACGAGTACAGGGGGAATCACAATGACCGCAAGATCGGGAACCTCTGGAATTTCCGAGATCCTGGAATAGGCGGGGATATGCTGAACCGTCTTTTCCTTGGGGTTTACAGGATAAATGTTGCCCTGGTACCCACCGTTGATAAGGTTTCTCAGCACAATGTACCCCCATTTGCCCGTGTCATTGGAAGCTCCGATAAACGCAATGGACCGTGGATCAAACAGGGGTTGAAATTTTTCAGGCGCGTAATTCATACAGGGATTCCTTTCCTCAAGAAAATATATATTTTCAAGCACCAATTTTGCCAAAAATCAACATGTTTCAAAAACTTGGCATAAGGATTGGAATCGGATGGATAATCGGCTTCAATGATTGGGAAACTTCGAAAGCAAGCAAAGTCCGCCGAAAAAATCAAAAGAAACCCCGACCGAATCATCAGCCGGGGTTTTGAGCAAAACGTAAGGACAGGGGGTTATCCGCCGCTGATCACGGAAAAGATTTTCAGAATGTCTCCGTCCGTGAGGACACTGTCCCGGTTTCCCTGGTGTCCGTTCAGCATCAGAACAACGGGGACCTGGGTAAGTCCCAGCATTTCCAGCACATCCCGAACACGGGTGTCGCCGGGAAGCTCCCAGGTGTCTTTCCCCGGATTTTTCCCCGTGGGGAGAATCTTCCGGTGGAGAACCGAAGAAATGTGAATTTCCACTTTCATGACTGATGAAAAATCCAGCGCCTGCTAAAAATTCCAGAAATCGTCGATTTCTTCCTGGGGTACATCGAAGACCTCATTAAGGGGCGGCAAAGGCTCTTTTCGCATCCAATCCGGCAGTTTATCGGCCTTTTCCCCGATTCCCGCCCTGATGTTGAAGGCCCTTTCCTGCTTCATCACGTCTTTTCCCATCTGAACGTAATCTTCTTCGGTCATTTGCGTTCCGACCAGGCCGTTGATCAGTTCGGCCATGAGATCCGTGGCCCCATCCAAAGAAGTGAACATGCAAAATCCGGTACAGTCCTGGGCCGTTTGCAGGATCTGAGACTTCCGGCCCCGTTCGACCTGTCCTTTAGGAGACAGGGGGTCCTCCATAACGCCGCCGGCCGTATGATCCGCCCCCATGGGGTTGCAGATATAGGCCATGGCCCAGCCCTTGGAAGTCCGGGCGCAATGGGCCGGAATGGCCTGGCCCTTGCAGGCCGGGATCCGGTCTATGCCCAGTACTTTTGCCGCATTCACGGCCCCGCTGCCGATAATCCTGCCTAAAACGGTTCCTTCCCCGGCTTCTTTGAGCAGGGCTTCCGCCCTGGCCGCATCGCCGAATTCAAGAAGCCCCGCATCGTTCAGCAGACCCAGGGTGGCGCCCATTTCAATGGTATCAAAACCGAATTCGTCACAGGCCCGGTCCATCCGGGCGATGGCGTCCAGATCGGAAATGCCCAGGTTGGCTCCGAGCATGGCGATATTCTCGTATTCAAATCCGCTGGTGACGTAATTGCCGTTTTTGTCGTAAAAAGAAGGGGAACACCGCACGACGCAGGTGGGCATGCACGAATGCCCGGATCCGGTATTGCCGCTTCGTTCTTTGTTCAATGCCTGGATGCTGTTGGCATTGATTTTGTTCTTCTCCTCAAAGGAACCTGACCGGTGGTTCCGGGTGGGCATGCTTCCCCGGTCATTGTCAAAATCGATAAACGCCGGTGTGCCGAAGGCGTGGAATACCTGAAAGAAGGGTCCGTTTTTGATGGTTTCGGCGCATTTTTTCACGGCCTCCTTGAAGGCTCCCTCGTTCACCGGTTTCCGGAGCCTGCCGTTGGTGTCGTCCACCACCACGGCCTTAAGTCCCTTGGCACCCATGATGGCCCCAACGCCCCCTCTGGCGCAGTGACGGGCCGGTCTTCCTTCGGGGTCCGTGATGGCCACGGTGGAGTTGCACATTTTCATTTCACCGGCACGTCCGATGATGGCGATGCCGATGTCATTGCCGAAACGCTTCCTGAGCTCATCGCAGGCCGCATAATTCTTCATCCCGATAATGTCGCCGGAAGTCTCGATACCGGCCCCATCGGCAGTGACCTTCAAAATTTTCCATTCCTTGGATTCCCCCTCCACCACGATGGCCTGAACTCCGCAGCGGCCCAGCTTGTAAGCCACGTTACCGCCGGCATTGGCTTCCTTGATGCCGCCGGTCAATGGACTTTTCCCGCCTGCGGAGATGCGGTGGGCCTGGGGCGCCGCACTTCCGCCCAGGATCCCGCCGGTTAAAATAAAAATCGATTCCGGCGAAAGGGGATGGGCAGTTGCCGATCCGTATTCGTTCAGGAGATGAACAATCATGCTCCTCCCGCCTAAGACCTTTCCCTCGGGAACGGGGATGGATTCAATTTTTCCTTCGGTCATATTGACTTTTAAAATTTTCATGAATGCCTCCTCATTGTCCTGTTTCGATTTCAGGGCTGTCCCAGCCCTTTCTAAACCAGGTAACCGGCCGGTATTCCCTGGCCACCATGCCGTCCTGGTTGAATTTAGGGTAACCCAGAACCACGGATGAAATGATCGTCCAGGGTGGTTCCAGTCCGAGTTTTTTCTTGATTTCAGGACTCTGCTCAAGGAATGCGTAAAAACCCACCCAGCAGGACCGGATACCCATGGAGTTGGCGGCCAGGCACATGTTTTGCCCGCAGATGCCGACCTGGAGCAGAGGCCCCCCGATGGACCGCATGTCACCGGCGATCATGATTACTGCCGGAGCCCCGAGAGAAGGAAGAACTTCCCTCCTGGCAACGGGCCCGAACCCCCCGATCATCATCCGGGGGTCCGCCGGAGGCGTGGGGTTTCCCGCAACCATGGGCTCGAAGGCCTTCACCATCTCATCATGCATATACATGTTATGCATGCCTGCAACGGTTTCGGTGATGAGGACATCCATTTCATCGATCATGGCCTTGTCCGTGATCACGATAAATTTCCACGGCTGGCAGTTGCCGGAACTGGGAGCGAACCGGCCGGCCTCGATGACCCGCCGGATCAGGGTGTCGGGGACCGGCTTGTTCTTGTAATTTCGCACACTCCGCCGTTCCAGGATCGCTTTTTCCACTGCCGTGTAGCCCGTGGGATTTCCCTCCGCATCCAGGGGTGCCTTGGGCGGTATGGCGGGGATGGGGTGGGGCAGGGTTTTCCAGAACCCGTCGTCCACATGGTAGGGCTCGATGAGGGAGATGGCCCCTTCGGGACATGCCACCATGCAGTTGTAGCAACTCAGGCAATTGTAATTCTCCTTGAGATGAGGCACATCATTTTCGCCCATTTCCCAGGCCCGGGTCACACAGTTGAAAACGCACAACCCGCAGCCTTTGCACTTTTCAGCATCCACGGCCATTTTCCCCATATGCACATTGCGGGGCCGCAGGATGTCCTTAACATCTTCCCAGGCCATTTTTATTCTCCTTTGTCCGGGTTATTTGTCAACGCTTCAAAATAATAATGGAAAGTGCGGCTTCGGAATTGCCGATGGTGCCCCCGCCGTTCTGGGCCAGCCCGACTTTCGCACCCGTGACCTGCCGTTCCCCGGCCCGGCCGGTCAGGTGCATGAAGAGTTCCACCACCTGCCTTGCGCCGGTAGCGCCCACGGGATGCCCCTGGCATTCCAGGCCGCCCGATACATTGACGGGAATTTTTCCTCCCAACCTGGTGTTTCCGGCTTCGGCAAACGGACCGCCTTCACCCTTGGGGCAGAACATCAGCGCTTCGGTGTTGCTGAGTTCTCCAAATGCCGTGGCATCGTGAACTTCCGCAAGGCTGACATCCTCGGGGCCGATGCCGGCCCGCTCATAAGCTTTCCGGGCCAGGCGCGTCATGGGTTCTTCCGCGCCTTCCAGGGTGGTTTCCCCGCTGGCCATGACCGTCGCGGCAATGTCCACCTTATGGGACGAACCATTTTTGAGGGTAAATTCATCGGAACAGATCACCAGGGCTGCCGCACCATCGCCGATGGGGGCGCACATGGCCCGGGTCAGGGGAAAGGCCACTTCAACATCGTTCATCACCTCTTCAATGGACCATTTTTTCTGATGCTGGGCCAGGGGATTCATGGAAGAATGAAAATGGTTTTTCGAAGAAATGGCCGCGAGCTGGCGCTGGGTGGTGCCGTATGTCGACATGTGATTCCGTGCCGCCATGGCATATACGTCCATGAATATGCTGCGGCCCCCTGTTTTCTCCTTTTCGGCTTCCCCTCTGGCCGCCCGTTCCCCGGCCATTTTTACCTCGGCTTCCTTTGCCGACCTGACAAATTCGGCCAGAATTTCGATGTCCATTCCGGCGGTAAACACCTTCAGGGATTTTGCCTTATCTTCGTAATACATCTTCTCCATGCCCAGGACCAGGGCGACATCGATCTCCCCCAGGGCGACTCTGGCCCAGGCGTCGTTAAACGCCGATGCGGATGAGGCGCAGGCGTTTTCGATATTGAAAACCGGTATGCCCGTAATGCCCATGGGATGGAGCACCACCTGCCCGCGGATCATTTCCTGTCCGTCCAGCAGTCCCTGGGCCGCGTTGCCCACCCAGGCCCCCTGGAGCCGGTCCTTTGATATCCCGGCATCCCTGAGCGCACCGGTCACCGCTTCGGCAGCCAGGGATTTGAGGTTTCTGTCGTTGTGTTTTCCGAATTTGGTGATGGCGGCGCCGATTATTCTGACGTTTCTCATGATGAAAATTCCTTTCTCTTCCTGCCGAACCTACAAATATGAAGCCCCCACAAGAGATAACACATTGTTTTCCCCGTCTTCAATCATGCTCGACCGGGCATCCCGGAAGATTTTTTCAATGGGATATTCCCTGGACAGGCCGTTCCCTCCGAAAATCTGCAGGGCCTCGCTGGCCACTTTGAAAGCCGTTTCGGTGGCGAACACTTTCAATGCCATGCCGTGGGCGCCGGAGGGGAAGAGGCCTTGCATGGGGTCGTTGTTGGTGACGTTGAACAGAGCGACACGGCGGCTGAAGGCCCGGATCGTTTCCACCTGCTTGTACATTTCAAACAGCCTGATCCGGACGCTCTGGTGATCGAAAATCGGCTTTCCGCCCTGGACGCGGTTCCGGGCGTAATTCATGGCTTCGTCAAACGCCGCCTGGGCCACGCCGGTAAAGAGAATCCCCATGCCGGTATTGGCGCCGATCAGGGTCAGATCTTTCATGGGAGTCCCCAGGGAGGGGTCGGAGACGATCATGTATTTTTCCGGAAGACGAACATTGTCGAAGAAAATTTCCCCCTGGTTCAAGGGCCTCTGGCCGATCTTGTTCAGGGGCTTTCCCCGGGTGACCCCGGGAAGATTCAGGGGGACAATCGCCAGACCGTCGCCCCGCATCCCGAGCCTGGGATCGAGGTTCAGGTGAACCACGCCGTGGGTGGCGATGGTGCCGTTGCTGACCCAGGCGGCCTTCTGGCCGTTCAGGATGTATTCATTTCCTTGTTTTTCAGCCCGAACCGAGGGAACGCCCACTTTTTCGGGATCATCAAAACCCGGCTGAGCGGATAAAATCCAGTCCGAGCCGTGATCGGGTTCCATCATGCACCAGCATCCGATGAGTTTTCCCCGGCGGTCTTCACAGTAGGCCTTTGCCAGTTCCCGGAGTTCGGGGTCGGGCATATTGGCGGCCAGACTGAAAGGCATGGCCGAAACGCCCAGGCTGATGGCCAGTCCCACATCCCCATAGGCCAGCTCTTCATTCACCAGGATGCCGGCCATGGGTTCCAATTCGCCGACCCCACCCAGTTCCTCTGGAAATCCGCTCAGGTGAAGATCCATCTCCCGGTATTTCCGGATGGTATCCCAGAGGATGGATCCCGGAGCGATGACATCTTCGGGATTGTGGAGTTCATCCAGTGCAATCCCCGCGGGCCTCAAAACCTCCATAGCGAAACGTTTTGCCTCTTTCTGCATGGCAAGGGCTTCCTTGCTGATGGTCATGTCCAGTTCTCTGTAAGCCATGGCTGGTCTCCTTAATTGTGAGTAATGGGTGATAAACAGTGGGCTGCGGGTGACATGCTGGTGTTCACCGCTTATTTTGTCAGTTTCAATTCCGGCATTTCTTTTTCCCGGTCCCAGGTCCGGTCCGTAACCCCACGGTCTTTCAATTCGTTTTTCTTGAATCTCAGGGTTTCGGTCTTGGGAATTTCCTCCACCACATCCACGTACCGGGGGACCATGAAGCAGGCCATGTTTTCGGCGCAGTATTTGATCAGCTCTTTCAGGTCAAGTGTTTTACCGGGTTTTATCCTCACCCAGATCATGACATCGTCTTCTCCGAGTTCAGATGGGACCCCGAAGGCCGCGCATTCGGCCACGGCCGGATGTTTTACGATGAGACTTTCCACCTCGAAGGAGGAAATGTTTTCCCCCCGCCTTCGCATGGAGTCGGTTTTGCGGTCCACGAAATAAAGGTTGCCGTCCTCATCCCGGGTAAAGAGATCTCCGGAATGGATCCACCCGCCGCGGACCTTTGTTTTCGTAGCCTCGGGATTTTTGAAATACTCCACCCCGGGTTTGTCCGGATCTTTCACCTTGTGGACGATTTCCCCGATGACGCCGGGGGAAACTTCTACGCCCTCATCGTTCACCAGCCTCCATTCGATGTCGCCGACGGGTTTGCCGATGGACCCCATCGGTGCGTTGCCCAGGTTCAGGGACATGATGCCGCCGCCGTCCACGGCGCCGTAGATTTCCCAGATCGTGACGTTGAAACGTTTTTCAAAGGCTTCCCAGATATTTTTCGGGCATCCGCCGGAAAGAACCATGCGGACGGGGTTGTCGGCGTCATCCGGTTTTTCGGGCTGTTTCATCAGAATTTGAAGCACCGCCCCCAGGGCATTGAACTGTGTGGCCCTGTACCGGCGGATGGAATCCCAGAAGCCCGAAGCGGAAAACCGTTTGTCGAGTGCAAACGTTGCGCCGCGGCCCATGGCGAACCCCGCGGTGAGCAGCAGGGCGTTTCCGTGGAACAGGGGAAGGCCCGTGTAGAGGATGTCATCCTCTTTCAGCAGAAGGTTGGTGAACATGATGGTGGACTGCGGATCCTGGGCGACCACGCGATTGATCACACCCTTGGGGAACCCTGTCGTGCCCGAGGTATACATCAGGTAGGCGATGGCCTCCGGGTCCAGTCGAAGGTCGGGTTTTGCCGAAGGCGCGTCCAAGAGATCCGACAGATCGGTGGTGTCCTGCGGCAACCTGTTTCCGGTGGTTTTCCTGACAAAGATTTTGCGGATTTGCCCAAGGGGTTTTTCCAGTTCGGCGATTCTGGGAAAAAGCACGTCGTCCACCACCAGAAAGCGCGCATCGGAATGGGTGAGAATATACCGGAGCCCCTCTTTTTTAAGCGCCGTATTCACCGGAACGCAGTAAAATCCTCCCCTGGGCAGCCCGTTAAAAAGGTAAATGTATTCCGGACAGTTGCCCATGAAGACGGCAACACCGTCTCCTGGATTTCCCCCCTGTTTAAGAAGGCCATTGGCAGCCCTGCAGGTGGCCTTGTTATAATCCTCATAGCTGACCACGAGGTCTTCATGAAGGAGATAGGGCTTTTGCGCCAGGGTGTTGCCACGATATTCAATGAGGTCGTAAAGGGTTTTCAATTGGGTTTCCTGATTCATTGCAAGGTCTCCTGTTGACCGTGGAACAGATACTTGGGCAAAAATGTTGAAAGTCATGAAAACAAAGACGGGATACCGGATAATGGCATCACCCGGAAGAAAAGACCGAACCTAAATATAAAAATTTATGACATGAATCCAATTGCCTGTCAATTTGAAAAAAAATCCGGTATCCCTTGTTGAAGAAACTGGATTAAATGGGGGTTCCAATTCATCGGATAAGGAAACAGAACGGCGGACAGGCAAGGGAAGGGTAAGCTGTTAAATGTAAAAGAAACGGAAGCTGATTCAATTTCCGATTAAATTAATTCGTATCCTGGGAAACAGGACGGACTGAAGAATAACGCCACCCCCTTCTCCGACCCGGAGCGAACCGCTCCAGGTCAACCGGACCGGGGATGGCGTCTGGATTTGCCGGTTTAATTGTAGGGCTCGATCACGCCCGGGTCGAATAGGCTTTTATCGAAACCGTTGTCTATGCTGACTTTATCCAGGAGGCAGAAAGAGAAGAATTCGGTTTTCATGTCGGCCATGACATTTCCATGGAACCAGGGGCCTGTTTCCCCTAAAACCGTAGTCGCTTTTCCGAAAGCCGTGGTGTTGATTTTCCACAGAAGTCCTAATTTATCATAAGTTTCAGCATGGAGCACGCCGTTTATTTCTTTGTGCATGTATAAAATCTTTTTGCTCTCCGGATGCCTCGGGTTTTTGGATTTCACTTCAACGATGGCGATATCTCTGATTTCATAAGGATTATCAGGGCCCCCCATTACCGGTTTGTCATAACCATTCGGATGCTTACTGGCATCCGTCTGTGAGTTGCAGATCCCCAGCATCGGTTTTTCACCCAGCATCTTATAATCAAAAGCCAGGGTCTGACCATCCCAACCGTAAAAATCGTCCCACGTATACGGGGTTCCGTTGACCGGAGTGCTTCGGTCACTCGAAACCAGGCGCAGGGTCCTCCGCAGGGTGGGAATCCAGCACCACATGTCGTCATATTTTAAAGAATCATTATACCGCCAGGTCAAGGTGGTCATGTCCTTGTTGGGCGGGGTCATGGCGAGATACAGCCAGGCGAAAAACAGATCCTTGGGATTGTTCAGTTCGGGCTTGGGGTCGAGCACGGTTCTATAGGCGAATTTAAGCTGTTTGATATTGGCCCGTTTGGATACGGCCTTGCTGTCCTTGCGTTTGTCCGTAATGATATAGCCCCCCGGGTACCAATAGTCGTCACCCCGCCAGCGGTGCTGGAAATTCCACATGATTTTAAGCGCTTTGTTCGGCTCCTGAGGATCGGGAAACGGTATCCCGGCCTCATAACCGCTCAGGGACCCGTCCGGATTCAGTTTGGTTTTTCCGGCATTCTTCCGGGTGATTTCCCTGAAAGACTTTGGATTGATGTTTTCGGCATATTCCGTTACATGAACGGTAAGGGGTTCGCTGAAGCCCCAGCCGTCGGTGATGAACCGCTGCATGAAATACGGGAAATAATCCTGGTATTGCTCAACATTTGCCGCATTGATCACGTCCCCGGGTTTGGGTTCCCCGCCGATGGCGGGGCCCCCCGCTACCATCAGCGAGATCAATAAAACCATTACACAGCCGGACCCAAAATTTCTTTTGAACTTGGTCATAACCCACCTCCTGATCATTAAAAAGATGAAGTGCCTGAATTCTGCAATTACCGATGAACATATTTCAAAATCCCTAGTCTTCCTTGGTGTAATCCTCCTTTTCTTTAACCGGCTCCCAGGTGTCGGGCATGTTCATGGGCGGGATGCCGTATTTTTCAAAATCGAATAATTTTTTGGCAAAATTTCTTCGGGCCGCCTTGGCTCTGGGGGCCAGATCTTTCCAGGGGACATGGTTCCATGAAGCTACATAAGCCGGGGCCAGCAGTTGGCGGTTATGGACCCGGGGGTCCATATGGACGTTTACGATGGCGGGGATGCCTTTTTCAGCGGATCTGAAGGCCCGTTTGAGCGCCGACTCGATTTCCTTGGGATTGCCGACAAACTCTCCGTGGCCCCCGAACATCTGCGCCAGCAGATCATACCGGGCATTGGCCACGCCTTCCTGGCCGTATTCGCGGTCCTGCTCTCCCATGCCTTCCCAGTTTTCACCGTACACCGCATATTTCATACCGGTCAGCCAGCCCCGGTTTTCCGTTACCAGATAAACGATGGGGAGCTTATGGATCACGGCGGTTTCAAAGTCCATGCCGGCAATGCCCATGCCGGCATCGCCCATAAGGGCCAGAACCGGATGATATTTACATTCCGGATCGGCAAACGCGGCCCCGATGGCCATGCCGACACCGTGGCCCACCCCGGCGTATTCCGAAGCGTCCATGATCTGACCGGAATACCGGGCTTTGATAAATGCCGGTGCATAATCCGATATGGTATATCCATCCATCATGACCCGGTTCATTCCGCCGTAGAGTTCTTCACAGACGTCCCAGGCAACCTTTGCCAGATATCCATAATGAACGGGCTTGTGATTTTTGTATTTCAAAGCCTTTTTATGTCTGGCCTCAACACCTCCCTGCTGCACCTTTAAGCAGTAATGGTTCCATTTTTCCATGCCGGCCGGTGGTTTGAGGTTGTTTTTCCGGACATGATCAATCATCTGCTCCAGTACCACGCGAACGTTTCCTAAAATCGTCACGGGCGTGTTGACATAGGTCCAGATCCCTTCCGTGCCTTCGCAGACCTGAATGGTCGGAGGCCACCCCATTCCCCACCCGTCAAACATGCCGATTTTAACCCCGAGGCTTAACCGTATATCGCTTTCATTGATCGCCTGCCGTCCTGTTCGGGAATCCAGATACAGATCGTGATTCTCGGGAAAACATCCCCTGGCGATACGACGGGTGGTGACCGGAATTTTCGTCAACTCGGAAAATTCAAGGAGCGCCGCTCCGGCATCTGCCCAGTGGGCGCCGTCCCCCGCATAGACAATGGGCTTTTCGGCTTTCCACAAAAGATCCACGGCTTTGGAAATCAACCCGGGGTCGGCGCCCGAAGAAATAGGCTCTCCGGTTTCCTCGCCCCGCCATTTGGGATAATACAACGCATGTTCACCCATCATGCCCCCCGGTGCTTTTGGGGGTACGGGTTTCAGCAGCATGTACATCGGCATCTCCAGGGCCGCCGGTCCCCGGGGATAGGATTGCATGGATACAAAGGCCCGGGCGATGTCCTGTTTGACCTGCCAGGGTTCGGTGCATCTCAGGCAAAACTTGGTGATATGCCGCATGATGTCCAGAACATAGGACGGCTGGATAACGGGAAGATAATCGGTCTCCGGACCGTTTCCGCCGCCCAGAAAGAGGACCGGTGAATTGCTCTGATATGCCTGCTGAACACCGCTCAGCGCGTTCCCCACTCCCGGCCCCACCGTGCCGAAGCACACGCCGGGTTTTCGGGTGACTTTTGAGTAGGCCTCAGCCGCATAAACCCCGGTCTGCTCATGCCGGACCGTAATCATTTTAATGCCCGCGTAACTCATTTCATCCACAATTTGCCAGATATGCCCCCCGGATACGCCGAAAGCGATTTCAACCCCGTGTTCCACGAGGGCTTCGGCAATATAGGTTCCTGGGTTGGGTCTGAACTCCAGTGCGCCCAAAGGGGCTTCCTTCAGATTTTGGGTGTTTTTTTTCTTGGCCATGGGATCGTCCTTCTTGTTTTGAAAGGGTTAAGAGGATTTTGGTTCTCTGCATGCCTGCCGCCTCAGTAGGGCGAAAGCTGCAGTCAGGAATGCAAATGCCTTGCCATAAAAAAACTGCTGTGAAATCAATAAAAATCTATCCAATCAATTATCCGGGTGTTAAATATGAAAGATTCAAACTTTTAAACTTGACAGAAATACTTTTTTGGTCAAAATAAAAAATATTGGCTATTTAAATTACTGAACGCGATTTTAATGACCCGGCCGCTGCGTTGAAAAAATGAATCCACCAGTCTCCCTGTTTACCGTTTCAGAAGGAGATCTGAAATCCAGAGGCTATCCCGGAGGAAGGAAACCCTTCATGAGTATTCCTGAAATCGATGAAAATATATTCCTTATGGAATCCACGCTGAGAATCTGCAGCAGCCTGGATCCGGATGTGGCAATTTTGAACCTGTTGAATTTCATGAAAGACTATATCCCTGTGGTCGGAATGTACCTCGCGACAGTTGATTCCAATCTCCACGCTTTCCGCTTCTGGGCCTGGGCCAGCCATGACAATACAAAAAAGCCCAAACCCTATGTGTTTATCCCCTTCCATTTACGGGAACGGGTATACCGATACTGGAACGAGAAGAAAGCCTTTGAAGTGATCAACTACGATCAAATCCGAAACCCCCAGTTAAAGGAAATTACCAATCTCGCCTGGCCTCAGACCTCCCGGCTCACATTAAGGATTGATATTGAAGGGCAACGCCTTGGAGTCATCGGCATGTGGATGAAAGGAACCGATAAATTCACGGAGCGACATCTCAACCTGTTGTTAAAAATCCATGATCCCGTCGCCATAGCCATTGCCAATGCTTTGAAATATCAGGATATAAAAAAAATCAAGGAAAACATTACCGATGATAACCGCTATCTTCGGGGGGAGCTTTTTAAAATTTCCGGCGATGAGATCATCGGCGCAAATTCCGGTCTCAAAGGGGTTGTCCAGAAGGCTCAACAGGTTGCAACACTGGATACCCCGGTCCTGCTGCTGGGGGAGACGGGGGTGGGCAAGGAAGTCATCGGCAACACCCTGCATAAAACATCGACCCGAAAAGACGGGCCTTTCATAAAGGTCAATTGCGGGGCCATACCGGATTCTTTAGTCGACAGCGAACTCTTCGGGTATGAAAAAGGAGCCTTCACCGGCGCTGTTACACAAAAAAGAGGCAGATTCGAACAGGCCCACAACGGGACCATATTTTTAGATGAAATCGGAGAACTCTCCCCGTCATCCCAGGTCAGGCTTCTCAGAATACTGGAAAACATGGAAATCGTCCGGGTGGGGGGCGGTATTCCGCGCAGGATTAACACCCGGGTGATCAGCGCCACCAACAAGGATCTGGAGGATATGGTGATCGCGGGAAATTTTCGGGAAGATCTGTATTTCCGGCTGAACGTGTTTCCCATCACCATTCCACCCCTGCGGAACCGTAAAGAGGATATCCCGTTGTTGACGAAATATTTCATCAAAAAGAAACTCAAGGAGTTAAATATCAGTAAAGACATCAAAACTGCGCCCGGCATGTTTGAGACTTTGATGGACTATCACTGGCCGGGAAATGTCCGGGAACTGAAAAACATCGTTGAAAGGTCCCTGATCGAAGCCAGCGGGAATTCGAATTCAGAATTTCTGATGATGCAGCCGGATTCAAGGAGAAGCAATACCTGCGGTCCTCATTCGGCAAACCGGAAAATATGCAGTCTCGACCAGGCCATCCAGATCCACATTCAGAAAGCCATGAATTTTACCAGGGGCAGAGTGGAAGGACCTGACGGGGCCGCCGCAGTTCTGAAAGTACACCCCAGTACACTGAGGGCGAAAATGAGAAAACTCAACATTCCCCATGGGAGATCAAGATAACACGCTGGAATTCCAAAGATCTGTAGTATTCGTCAGTTTTTTCAGTTTGACATAAATAAAAATCTATGTCATAAAAATTTAAAAACGTTTTATATTCTGAATATTATTTAGTGAGTTCAGGAGTACCCGCGGGAAAACGGTTTTCAGCCAAAATAAATGGGTCACCCGACAGATTCCGGATTCGTTTCCGTTTTATCTTAGCGTCAATCGATCGGCTAATTCTTTGGCTTTCAAAATTGCAGGCGTAACCTTAAATTGTTCTGCCTGGGAGATTTTCGCCGGATGCTCCAGTTGCTTCTCTTCCTGAATTGATTTTCGAATTCGGTTTTACGACATTTCCTCCAGAGCTGTTCCGGTTTTTATGTTCCACCAAGGTGTTGAAGGTTTCCTGTTTTTTAACTTTCCAAACGCGTTTAGGGCCCACATGTTTCATTTAATTTAAACCATTGAGGAGAAAAAATGAAAATGATGCATCACAAAAAACTGATCGTCGCTTTGGTATTGGCAGTAGGACTGTTACTGGGACTGTCGGGGTCGTCCCTGGCCGCCGAAGTCAAGGCCGGAGATGTCATTAACTCCGCCAACATTGAACAGTATAAAGATTATTTCCCGATGTATATGCAACGATGGATCAAGGATGGGTGGGGATTCGAGAAACCTGTGGTCATCAAGGTCAAGGATCCGGAGTTCATCCCTTTTACAAAAGGCTACCTGGAAGCTTCAAAGGCGAATATGAAGACCGCCAAACTGACGGCGGACGGTTTGCTGGAAGGTTACAGCGGTCAAGGGTGTCCGTTCCTGGAACCCAAAGAGCCCAACATGGCACTGAAATGCATGTGGAACCAGTTCTATAAAGCATTCCCTGACGACTGGATGGTCCCCACCTCTTATTTATCCGTCACCAAGAGAAAGGGAGGCTCGGTAACTATTAATGACACCAAATATGAGCAGTTGATGTTTTCCAACCGGACCATGCTTGAACCCATACCGGAACTGGATAATCCCAAACAGCTGCTGTATGCCAACAAGTTCGACTCACAAACGCCCCCCAACAAGGATATGGCGACACTGTCCTGGCGGTATAAGGACCCTCTAAAAAATGATGACATGTGGACTTACGTGCCCACCCTGAGGAGGACCCTGCGGCTGGTTTCATCGGAGCGCGCCAATCCCATTCGGGGAAGTCCCTATACCTGGGACGATATTTTCGGATTCGATGGGAAAATACCCCTTTTCGAATATAAACTTTTGGGAGAGCAGACCGTTCTAAATTTGTTGGCGTCCAAGACCGATCCGACAAAGATCGACCGGAAAACATATTCCTGGCATCCCGTTCTCCATGAAAACGAGGAATTTGAAACGGTCTCTACCTATGTGATCGATATTACCCCCAAGGACCCCCGATACCCCCAGTCCAAAAAAACGGTATGGCTCTATAAAGAAAAATTCGGGGTTTTGTATGCCGAGATGTATGACAAGAACGGCGAGTTCTGGAAGGGATTCTGGAACGGCGGACAGAAAAGAACGATCAAAACCACTTATGGGGTAGAACTCTACGCCATCCAGAACAGCAGCGGCATCACGGATTTTAAAACCAGTTACTGGGTTATCACATTGACCGGCGAGTTGGAAATGAACAGAGGGCCCGATCCCGCGTATTTCCAGCCGACATCACTGGGCACCTTCTAAAAATTTCCGATCGGTTTTCCCTGTCTTGAACCCACCCCGGAAAAAGGTTGAAATCGACCTTTTCCCGGGGTATTTTTATGCATCTGAACATACCCGTTCTTAATCCTTAAATCTGAGGTGAAAATGACCTACGAACGCATTATGCTCGAATTCAAGGACAACATCGCCGTTCTCACGTTGAACCATCCCGAGGCCTTGAACGCCATATCCGCCCAAATGAACGAGGAAATCCGGGAAGGTCTCCTGGAAGTGGGAAACCCTGAAAGCGGAGCCCGCTGCCTCGTCATCACCGGAGCGGGCCGGGGGTTCTGCGCAGGGGCCAATATCAAGGCATCTTCCCGGGAATCTTCAAGAGGTGAAAATGTGACGCCCGGCGAGGATTATGTCCAAAGATGGCTGCCCCTGTTTACCCGGTTGCGAGACCTGCGCATGCCCGTTGTTTCAGCCGTGAAAGGGCCCGTTGTCGGCGTCGGCATGAGCCTTGCCCTGTCTGCGGATATGGTGGTGGCCGGCAGAAGCGCTTATTTCCTCCAGGCCTTTACCCGGATCGGCATTATCCCGGACGGGGGCGCGACGTACATCCTGCCCCGCCTGATCGGAAAAGCCAGGGCCATGGAGCTGTCCCTTCTGGCCGAAAGACTTCCGGCGGAAAAAGCGCTTGAATGGGGCCTGATCAATCGTCTGGTGGAAGATGAGGAATTGATGGATGAGGCATTAAGCCTGGCAGCTCGTTTGGCAAAGGGACCGACGGTGGCCTATGCCCTGACCCGGAAGGCCTATTGGATGGCGTTTGAAAATTCTTATGAAGATCAGTTCAGGCTTGAAGGGGAAAGCCTCGATGTGCTCTCGAAAACCCTGGATATGGCCGAGGGGTTTATGGCGTTTGCCGAAAGACGGGAACCCCGGTTTCAAGGCAAATAAAATTCAACAGCCCTAAAAAAAGGAGGCCCTTATGCTTGAACTGAAGCATGAATTCTTATGCGGATTGACCGGGGAACTTGAGGAGGCTCAACCCGTGGGCCCCACGCCCAAAGGCGTCAAGATGATTTATCCGGTGAAGGGGGGGTCGGTAAAGGGGCCGAAAATCAACGGTGAACTCCTGCCTTTCGGAGCGGACTGGCTGATGATGCGATCCGACGGGGCCGGAGAAATCGATGCCCGGATCACCATAAAAACCGATGACGGCGAATTCATCCATACCTGGTACCGGGGGATCCTGAATGTTTCCCCGGAAATCATGCAGCGTGCCCTGGGCGGCGAAGCGGTTGACCCGTCGGAATATTATTTCCGCACCACGCCGGTTTTTGAAACAGGTTCCGAAAAATACGGGTGGTTGAACCGGATCATCTGCGTGGGCGTGGGCAGGATGGAGCGGATGGGAAAAGGCGGGCGGTCTTCAAGCTCGATCCCCAGATGTTTTGCCACCGTGGCCGATTCCTTCATCATGCGGGCGCATATCAGGGCCGTTTCGGGGTGAGACAGAAACTTGTGGGTTTCCATCCGGGTCAGAACGGATAAGGACATCATGCCCAGCCAGGATATGAATTTGGACCATTCAATGGATTGAATCGAGTCGGATGCCTGGGCTTTGATCCCGGACTTTTCAAGGACTTTGACAATTTCCGCCACACGCCGGGAAATTCCCCCGGCCGGTTCTCCGACGTAAAAGCACTGATTCAGGGTAAATCGCACCGACCCGTCGGCATCCACTTCACCGCTGGAAAAAAAAGCCCCGCCCAGGGTTTTATCCCTGCCGAACACGGCGGAGAGCTGATCATTTTTTATCACGCCGTTCTGCACCGATATGGCGGCGCTAAGTTTCATGTGGTGAAGGCCTTCGAGCGCCGATGCCGTGTCATAGGTCTTGACCGTCACCAACAGGAGGTCTGCGTCCTCCACACTGCCCGGATCCGTCACCACCGGGCATGAGACACTGAATTCACTCAGTCCCTTGACGGTGATGCCGTGCTCCTGAAGAAAGGCGGCCCGCCGGCCCCTGGCCATGAGTACGACGTCCTCCCCGGATTTTTTTAAATGGGCCGCCAGAATGGAGCCCGTGGCGCCTGCGCCCAGTACGGCAATCTTCATATTCGATTTCCTCTCTTTTTGATGGAAGGTCCATGGATAATAGAACAGGATCACTCGCGGACAGGATTTGAACTGATGTAAGATTTAAGCACAATGCCGTCCTGAAGACAACCATAAGCATTTAATTAAGGAGGAACTTAAGAAAGGAGGTTGGATATGGAAGGATGGAGCGAGGAAGAACTGCGGGATAAACGGTTGATGGCGCCCTGCGGACTTTACTGCGGGACCTGCGGGGTTTACATCGCCAACCGGGACGGGAACGAAAAATTCAGGACCGTTATGGGCAATCTTTACGGGACCAGGCCTGAGGACACCCGGTGCAAGGGGTGCATGCAGGCGGATCCCCCGGAGGAACTCTATGTGTACTGCAAAATGTGCGAAATCCGGGAATGCGTGAAATCCAAAGACTTTTATTCCTGCCACCAGTGCGGGGAATGGCCCTGCCCGGTGATTGAAAAATTCAGCCTTGCCACGGGAAGGCGGGTGATGATGCGGACCCTTCCCATCTGGCGGGAAAAGGTCGCTCAGTACGGCGATGAAGAAGGCAGCGTGGAATGGGCACGGCACGAGTGCGGCCGCTGCCATTGCCCTTCCTGCGGAAAACCTCTGTTCCGCGGGGCCCAGAAATGCCGGTACTGTAAGAAAGAAGTGGCGGCCGGGCTGGACGGGTCCTTGTAGCCCGAAGCCGGCTGATGGGCAAAGTCCATGAGAAAGAGGGATATCGAACAGGACCGGGTGATGGTGCTTTACTAAAAACAAGGCGTATGGTATTTCATGACGAAAACGTTATGGGGCACGACAGGATTGAAAAATGGTTGAACCAAAAAAGATTCAGGTGGAATTGCAGGATGACGGCGAATATGCCATTGAATGGCGAACGACGAAGCCCGGTACGCCGGTCACGGTCTATAGCGGACCTTCAGCCGCGGATATCGATTTTAACGCACCGCTGGTGACGACAACAGCGGAAAAAATCGCCATAAAGGGACTGAACAACGGACTCCGGCGCTATTTTTATCTCCGCGCGGAAAACGGGGAGGGGCGACTTGTGGGGGAGCGTCGGCTGCCTTTTGTGGGAACGAAAAATTTCCGTGATCTGGGGGGTTATAAGACAAGCGACGGCCGCCGGATCAAGTGGGGGCTTTTGTACCGCTCGGGGCGTCTGGATGAACTGACCGAAAACGACCAGGAATATTTTTCAAAGCTGAATATCGGCGTGGTCTGCGATTTCAGGCGGGAGGACGAACAGGTCCGCTGCCCCAGCCGCCTGCCGAAGAACAAGTCCATCGACGTCGTGGATCTTCCGATAGGCGCCGGCAGCACAAAGCGGTTTCTGGACCAGATCGAATCCCGGCAGGTCAGCGACGACAACATGATGGGCATCATGGAGGAAATCTACCTGGACTTCGCCCGGAACCAGGCCGAGCCTTATGGGGAAATGTTCAGGCGTCTGCTGGAGGCTGAAAACGAGGGGATGCTGATCCACTGTACCGCCGGCAAGGACAGGACCGGGTTCGGTACGGCCCTGATATTGGCGGCCTTGGGGGTTGCTCCGGAAACCATCATGGCGGATTACCTCCTCACGACCCGGTATTTCCCCATTGACCATGAAATGCGGATCATGGCGGAACGATATGAAATTCCGCTGGATTATTACATGAAGATCATGCGCCCGGTCTTCGAGGTGCATCCCCGGTACCTGCAGGTGGCCTTTGGTGAAATCGAGGCCAGGTTCCGGACGGTGGGCAATTATCTGGAAGAGGCGCTGGGCGTTACCCCGGAAGTACGGGAGGAATTGAGATCGAGACTTTTGGAGGAATAATTTTCAATGAAATAATTCAGGTCGGCCTGTTGAACGGGTGATAAATTTTCGAATTGAATTCCCCTCCGCCGTAAATCTTTTGATTTCCCCACAGGAGGGCCTATAATCCCGGAATCGCAGACCGTCCGGAATGGAATGTTTTCAATTGAATTTTGGGGCCATGGGAATTCCTCGTTCTGTATTCTTTAAGGACCAAGGGATTAAAATGATAAACCGAAATATACGGGTTTTCTTGATTTCGTTTTTTCGATTTTTATCCTGAATTCACATTTTACACACCCTGTGGTTGATGTCAAGCAGGGCACTTGGTTTTGTTAATTTTTTGTAGCAATTACAATATTTTTTTTGTTATAAAGAAGGCAACCCACAAATATAGATCCCAAGCAGCAACATCCCATGCGGGAGGCCGTTATCGATACGACTATAACTGCCGCTAACGACCCTTTGGCCGGTGAACAGAAGGTGCACATCAGAGAACTGGATTGCATCCATGCCATCTGTCGGATTGCCGCCGATCCAAACGCCTCTTTTGAACAGACCATCCGGAAAATAACGGAAAGTGTGCATCTGGGCTTCAGGAACCCCGGGCATATATGCTCATGCGTCGTGATTGACGACAAAAAGATAAAAACTCCGGACTTTCAGAAATGTCCATGGAGGCTCGAAGCCGACATCACGGCCCATGAAAAGAAGGTCGGAAAACTGGAAGTGGGGTATCTTGGCCCGCAGCCGAAGGACGGTCCCCCCTTCCTCGAGGGGGAAAAGAAACTGACCCAGGCCCTCAGGGAAAATGCCCTCCTGAATCCGGATCTTGCACCGGATGTCATCGCAGGAGGAATAAAGGACATCCCGGGACGCAATGGGGGGGCCTGGAATGACGGGCTGGCCGGCATTATCGGCGGCAGTGATCCCCTGAAGTACGTCATCTTCCGTGTGCGTCAGGTCGCTCCCACCAAAACCACGGTGCTTCTGACAGGGGAAACGGGAACGGGAAAAGGCCTCTTTGCCCGATTCCTTGCTTATTAGCAGAAGATCCTGAACGGCGGGCAACGCGTGTCCAAGACCTTTCCCCCAGCCTGAAATCTTATCCCTGATCTTTTCCTTTAGAATATCTTCGCGGTCATTGTCTTTTATTTCAAACAGGGACTTCAGGATGTCGAGGATGGGCTTGTATAAGACGGTTCCGCCGTATTGCGGGCACTTCCCCTCAAGAACCGTGTGTTCGTTTTCCGGCAGCCGGTTCCGCATCTCGAGGAGCAGCCTGGACTTTCCCACGCCCGCTTCCCCGGTTTCGCCCATGGCCGTGTAATCCGTCCGGAGATCGTCGCCGATGGCGATGATCACCGCCGCCCCGGAGTTTATGCCGATCCTCATCTGAAAGTGAATGCCCGTGTCCTTTTGAACCTGATCCCCATACACGGCCAGGGCCGCATGGCAGGCCATTTGCGCGTGATTTTCATTGACCCCCGGAGCGCCGAAAAGGGCCATCACCCCGTCTCCGGTAAACAGCGTGATGGCGCCTTCGTGGATGTGAATTTCTTCGATCAGAATCTTGAAGCACCCGTCCATGATCCGCCGGACTTCCTCGGGATCGAGCTTTTCGTACAGGCCGGTGTAATGGGCCACACTTGCGGCCAGCGTGGTCACGGTTCTGGATTCTCCCTGGAGGGAACCGCATTCACGGCAGAACCGGTCGAGCTTGAGAGCCTCATGATGGCAGTTGGGGCATTGCATTGCGGCTGTTTGTCTCCGGAAATCGGGTCAAACGTGAAAGGGTTGGATCTCAAGGGGCTTCCGGCTGAAGCGCCCCGAATGACCAGTGAAACAAGTCTACCTGAATACCGGTTGTTTTTCAAAACAAAAAATGAGATGAATCCGGCAATAGCGGGGGTGGCCCTTCAAACGCCCGGTAAGTCAAACAGGAAAACGTAAAATTTCATGCCGGATCTGATTATCAAAAATGCCGACATCATCACCATGGACCCCGGACACCCGGGAGCCGGCGCAATGGCTGTAAAAGGAGGCCGGATCCTCGCCTTGGGCCGTGAGGAAGAAATCATGGCCCGAAGAACGGCCCACACCCTTGTGCTGGACCTGGATGGAAAAGCCCTTTGTCCCGGGTTTATCGACGCCCATCTGCATTTCAGGGCTATGGCGGAGAGTTTTATCGATGTGGATCTCAGCCCCGGGTCCGGGATTCGTTGCATCGGGGATATCCGGAGGCGCATCGAAGAAGAGGCGAAGAAAACGCCGGAAGGCGGATGGATCAGGGCCGCGGGCTATGATGAGACGGACCTTGCGGAACTTCGCCACCCGAACCGCCTGGACCTGGACCCGGTTTCGGGCTCTCATCCGGTAAAGCTGACCCATCGTTCCACCTATGCCCACGTTCTCAACGGCAAAGCTCTGGAAGCCGCCGGCATCCATTGCCATACCGACGACCCCGCGGGCGGCATCATCGAAAGGGATCTGGAAACCGGGGACCCCACGGGTGTGGTTTTCAACCTGGGGGCATTTCTGAATGAGAGAATCCCCGGCATTGACGATGACGGCCTTGCCCGGGGTGTTGATTCTGCCAACCGGGAACTGCTTTCCGTCGGCATCACCTCGTTTCAGGATGCCTCTGTCCGGAATGACGGAACCCGGTTCCGGTGGTTTCTGGATCTTAAAAAAAGAAGCCTGCTGGTGCCCAGGGTGATGATGATGACGGGTTATGAATCCCGGTCCGGTTGTGAAACCCTGGCGGCGCAGCTGCCGGCCCCTTCCGGCGTTTCCCTGGGAGGCGTTAAAATCATCATTGACGAGACGACGGGGAAAATTTTCCCCTGCCGGAAAGATCTCGACCGGATGGTTCTCTCCCTTTTCCGCCGGGGAGTTCAGGCCGTGATCCATGCCATCGAGGAAACGGCGATCGCAGCCGCCCTGGAAGCTTTTGGGAAGGCCTTAAGCCGGTTTCCGGATTCCGTCCATGGATCCAGAATCGAGCACTGTTCGGTGTGCCCGCCGGATCTTTGCCGGAAAATCGCCGATCTGGGGATCATGGTGGTGACCCATCCCGCCTTTATCTATTACAACGGGGACCGGTACCTGAAAACGGTTCCCGCCCATCAGTCGCCGCACCTGTATCCCATATCTTTACTGCTGGAAAACGGTGTTGCCGTGGCGGCGGGTTCGGACGGGCCCCTGGTGAAGGCCGACCCCTTGTCGGGGATTTACGGCGCCGTGACCCGGATGACCCGGATGGGTAAAATACTTCCCGGCGGCCGGGGCATTTCGGCGGTCGAGGCCCTTGGCATGTATACGGTTCAGGCGGCGCGTGCAGGAGTTGAGCAGTCCCGCAAGGGGTCCTTAAGCATCGGAAAATATGCGGATTTCATCGTTTTATCGGCAAACCCCCTGAAGGTTTCACCGGATACCATCAAAGGCATCAGCGTAGAAATGACGTTTGTGGACGGCGAATTGGCCTGGTCCCGTGAAAGTGGGGAGAAATGACGACGGGTGCGCTTTGCTTCGTGGATATCGCCGTTGACCCGGATGAGATGAATTCACCGGAGATGATCCGGAAAAAGGCCCTGAAAAAGGCGGAAATGGCCGATGGCCCGGACATCTCCTTCCGGATCATCAGAAGATCGGTGGACGCCCGGAGCCGGATGCCCGGATTCATCCTCCGGGTTGCCCTGGGCCGGGTCGAACCTCCGGGGCCTTTGGAGAGCCCCTTCCATCCCCGGAAACCCGGGGACTTTCGCGTGGTGGTGGTGGGGGCGGGTCCCGGCGGATATTTTGCCGCACTGACCCTCCTGGAATACGGGATCCGTCCGATTGTCCTGGAGCGGGGAAAAGACGTTACCCTCCGGCGAAAGGACCTTAAACAAATCTACTCCCAGGGGAGGGTCCATCCCCATTCCAATTACTGCTTCGGAGAAGGGGGCGCCGGGACATACTCCGACGGCAAGCTCTACACCCGTTCCACCCGGCGGGGGGATGTGGGGAGAATTCTTAAAATGTTCGCTGCGCATGGGGCCTCGCCGGACATTTTGATCGATGCCCATCCCCACATCGGTTCCAATGTCCTGCCCCGGGTGGTGCGAGGCATCCGGGAATCGATTGCCGGAGCCGGCGGGGAGATTCGGTTCAACGCCTGTGTGGATGACCTCGTGGTTCAGGGGGGAAAAATCACCGGGGTCCGGGTGAACGGGGATGAGTTCATTCCAGGGGATGCGGTCATCCTCGCCACGGGCCATTCGGCACGGGACATCTATCGGATGCTGGCGGCAAAGGGCCTCGCCCTCGAGGCCAAACCCTTTGCCATGGGGGCCCGCATCGAACATCCCCAGGAAATCATCGACCGGATTTTCTACCACCATTCACCCCGCCATCCGGGACTGCCGCCGGCTGCCTACCGTATCGCCTGCCGGGTGGAGGGCAGGGGCGTATACTCCTTCTGCATGTGCCCCGGTGGATATGTGATCCCCGCGTCCACCGCGCCGGGGGAACTGGTGCTGAACGGCATGAGCATGTCGGGCAGAGGGGGAGGATTTGCCAATGCCGGACTGGTGGTGGAACTCCGGCTGGAAGACATCGGGGACCCGGAAGACCCCCTTTCGGCCATGAAGTATCAGGAAAGGGTGGAAAAAGCGGTGTTTGCCGCTGGGGACGGGGTGACCCAGAAAGCGCCGGCTCAGACGGCCGGGGATTTCATCCAGGGCAGGGTATCCCGGAATCCGGGCAAAACGTCGTACATCCCCGGCATTTATACAGCCCCCCTTCATGAACTTCTGCCCCCGCCGGTGGCCGGCCGCCTGCGGTCGGCCCTCTCTGTTTTCGGGAAGAAATTCAGGGGATTTGATTTCCCCGAAGCGACCCTGATGGCCGTGGAGTCCAGGACCAGTTCGCCGGTAAGGATCGTCCGGGTTCCTGAAACCCTGATGCACCCCGACGTGGATGGCCTTTTTCCCTGCGGGGAAGGGGCCGGGTATGCCGGGGGCATTGTTTCCGCCGCAATGGACGGCGAATCCGTGGCCCGTGCGGTGGCCCGGAAATTGGGCATTACCGGGATTTAAACGTTACGCCCAGCGCCATTTCGTATGGTTCTCCGAGGTGGTGTGTGTCAATCTGCCCTGTTCGACCAGGTGACGGATGCTCATCAGGATGAACTCCGGCGAATTGTCGATCAGGGTCGAAATTTCTTCCGAAAGGCGGAGTTCCGGGGGCATTGGCGGGTCCGTCTCCCGCATGGGCGGCAGGTTTTCGATGATGTCGCCGGAAAGCAGTTTAAAAACGATATCGAGCTTATTGTTGCCCAGGTAGACCAGAAGATCCGTCCCGTTCAGCCTGCCTTCCCGGTATTTTTTTTCCGTTTCAGCGTCCTTTTCCCGTACATCCCTGAAATAATGGGCATCCACGAAATCTTCAATCTCCCCCGTGGAAAGGGAGGAAGTCCTTGCAATGGGACGGTTGGCATCGAACTGGGACCAGTCTTTCGTCAACAGTTCCAGGTCGTACTGCTCCATCTTTTCCTTGACCTCGGTACCGGGAAACGGGGCCAGAAAATGGTATCCGTAAATCACGTCCAGCTCCCGGGCAAAGCGGTGGGAATCCATGAGGGTGTCCGGGGATTCACCGGGAAGGCCGGCGATAAAGGACGCGAAAACCGTCATGCCAACGGCCTTGCAGTCGGCCACGGCTTTCCGGATACGGTCCAGGGTGACGTGCTTTTTGATCCGGTTCAGCATGTCCTGGTTGCCGGATTCGATGCCGAAAAACACGGTGTCGCAGCCATGATCCCGCATGAGGGTCAATAGGTCCCGGTCCACGGAATCGGCCCGGGCAAAGGCCGCCCAGGTAAAGGAAAGCCCCCTGTTCCGGATTTCCTCGCAAAGCCGCCGGACCCGCTTGACATTGGAAGTGAAAAAATCGTCGGAAAAATTGACCCGTGTAAACCCATGAGAGAGGAGCATTTCGATTTCATCCACCACGAGCCCGGGGTCGCGGTTCCGGACCTTGTGCCCCACCATCCGGTGGCCCTGGCAGAATATGCACTGGTTGGGGCATCCCCGGCTGGTGATGATACTGATGGGAAATCCCAGCGCCAGGTATCGGCTCAGGGGCAGCAGGTTACGCGAGGGAAACGGAAGGCTGTCGATGTCCCGGATAAACTCCCTTCCCGGGGTGACCGTCAGGCGGTTTTCCTCCATGAAGGCGATGCCTTTGATGGACGGCCAGGATTTGCGGTCCCGGATGACGGGAACCAGTTCCATGATGGTCTCTTCGCCTTCCCCCACCACGATGACATCGATCTCCGGGTGGTGTTTCAGCACGTTTTCATAATCAAAGGTCACATGGGGGCCTCCCATGGCAATGACGGCCCGGGGAAACAGGTCTTTGGCGGTTTTCAGGATGGAGGCCGCAAGATCGAAATTCATGGTGACCGAGGTGGCGCCGATAATGTCCGGATCAAAGGCGGACAGGTCCTGGAAGAGCTTCTCCGGAGAGTACTTCCGGACAATGTAATCCAGGATGATAACTTCCGCGTTCACGGCTTCAAAAGCGGCTGCCACATAACATAGGCCCAGCGGGGCCGTCGGTGTTTCCGAAAGAGGATAGGGCGGTGCGATCAGTGCGACTCTCATAGCTTTTCCTGTTCATGCTGTAAAAGGGTGAATGGGATACGTCGGGCGGCTATCCTTATATAATCGGGGTAGACATTGCAAGGGGAATATGCTTCACAGATCCGTGACGATACGGTCCCAGCCCTCAACGAGAAGACGGATGATGTCCGCTGCGGGCAGGATTTCCCGGATGAGACCCGCGGATGAGCCGCAGTAAGCCTCTCCCGTTGACAGATCGCCTTCAAGACCGGCCCTTCTCGAAGCGGCATGGCCGAGGACCTGCCGAATCTCATCAGGGGTTGAACCTGATGCCTCCAAGGCCATGAGCTTTCGGGTAAACGGGGTATTTTTCAGACTTCGGCTGGGGATAAGGCTCCTCAGGGTGATGACGGTGTCCGTGTCTCCGGCTTCGATGACGGCTTTTTTGTAGTTTTCGTGGGCGATGCATTCCCGGGAGGCCAGAAAACGGGTCCCGAGCTGAACCCCGTGGGCGCCGAGGGCCATGGCCGCCACCATTCCCCTGGCATCGGCAATGCCTCCGGCGGCGATGACGGGGATATCCACATGGTCCGCGACCTGGGGGATCAGGGAAAACAGGGGGATTTCGTCATGGCCGTTTCTGGCTCCGGATTCCACCCCGGCGGCAATGACGGCGTCCACTCCGGCAGACTTGGCCTTGACGGCCTGTTTGACCGAACTCACCACATGCAGGACGCGAACGCCGCAGCTTTTCAGCAGATCCGTATACAGGGCCGGAGAGCCTGCGGAAGTGACGACGATCCCGATACCCCTGGCCAGGATGAGATCCAGAAGCAGGTCAATCTCCCTGAGGTCCAGGGGAAGATTGACGCCCAGGGGGCGGGAAGTGACGGCCCCGGCCCTATCGATCTGGGTGGAGAGATTTTGGACTGCATCGCCATGAGGACGGCAGCCGGCAAGGGGGCTGATAACGCCGAGTCCCCCCGCGCTGGAAACCGCTGCGGCAAGGCCCCCATCGGCCAGCCACAGCATTCCCCCCTGCAGGATCGGGTATTTTATGCCGAGAAGATCACAGACAACGGTGGTTTTCAATCAGTCCGATGAAGGCGTTTTTTTCGGTTGTTGAACTTCCATCTCCTTGCCGCAGCAGACGGGGTTGGGTTCCGCCGCCTTGGTGCAGAGGATCTGTGTTCCGCAGGCTTCGCAGGTATATCGTTTTCCCAGTTGACTCATTTTGGCTTCTCCTTAAAATCCACATCAAGGTGGTGTGTGTAAGAGGTTTTTTTTACGAATGAACGGGTTATTTTTTGATCACCATGGGTTGACCGCAGCAGGTCAGTTCGCCGTCCCCGCCCTTGGTGACTAAATAGGTCGCTCCGCATTTCTCACAGACATACCGTTTTCCAGTTTGATTGGCCATTCCGACATTCCTCCTGTTGATTGAATTCAGATAAAATTGAACCGATCGTAATGCATCGGGCAATATCTTAAGGTTCAAGTCCGGATATCATTTTCATTTTATCTTGTCAATTTTTAACATTTCAAATATCAACAGAAGCGGTTTGTCCGTTAATTTCCGATCAAATTCGACAACATCCTGATAAAACAGGTAAAAAATGAATAGCCAAAACGAACCGGCGCTCATGCGTGAAAAAAAGCGCCTTGCGAAAGTTGGAATTTTATATTGTAATTTGGGCATAAATTTAATACTGCATGAAGGATCGACGGGATGATCATGCAAACACCTTTAAACAAAGGTTTTTTACTCCACATATCATAACAGGTTCTGTTTACGAAAGGAGAAGTCTATGAGCAGCGTTGGAATTACCGCATACGGCGGATATATTCCGAGATTACGAATGAGCCGGAAAAGCATCGCTCAGGCCAATGTCTGGGTAGATCCGGGTTTGATGGCCCACGCGAAATCTGAAAGATCCATGTGCGATTATGACGAAGATACCATCACCATGGCGGTCGAAGCCGGCAGGGACTGCACCAGGGGCATGAACCGGCAGAATATCGAATCGGTTTTCATGGCTTCCACCACCATGCCTTTTGACGACCGCCAGAATTCGACGGTGGTTGCCGAAGCACTGGGATTGAAGGAAAATATCGCCACCCTGGACGTGTCCCATTCCCAGCGGGCCGCTACATCAGGCCTGTCCGCAGCCCTCAAGGGAATTTCGGCAAACGGCGGGGAAACCCTGTTCGTCGCTTCGGAACAGCGTCAGACCAAATGCGCCACACCCAAGGAACTGCTTTACGGTGACGCCGCCGCCGCCATCACCCTGGGGACCGGCAACCTGATCGCCAGATTTCTCGGTGCCAATTCGATCAACGTGGACATGGTGGACCATTTCCGTTCCAAGGGCGCCAGGTTCGACTATGAATGGGAAGAGCGCTGGATTCGGGAGGAAGGTTATTTTAAAATCGTTCCGGCCGCCGTCAAGGGGGTTCTGGAAAAAACCGGCATCGCTCCGGGCAGCATCGACCATTTTGTTCTGCCCTGCGTCATCCGGGGCGTCAGGGAAACCCTTGCCAAAAAAATGGGGATGAAACCCGAAGCGGTAAGGGACAACCTCATGGCGGGCTGCGGGGAAACGGGCGCGGCCCATTCCCTGGTCATGCTGGTGGATGCTCTTCAGGATGCCAAACCCGGCGAAAAACTGCTGGTGGTGGGTTTCGGACAGGGCGCGGACGCGCTTTTGTTCGAGGCCACGGAAAAAATCGGGGACCTTTCGCCGCGAAAAGGCATCAAGGGTTCCCTGATCAACGGCATTATCGAGACCAACTACCAGAAATTTTTGTCCTTCAAGAATCTGGTGCCCATCGAGTGGGGCATGAGGGCCGAATCCGGCGCCAGAAAAACCAGAATGACGGCCATGTACAGAGACCGTAAGATGTTCAACTCCCTGGTGGGCGGCAAATGCACCCAATGCGGTACCATCCAGTTTCCCAAGGCCCATATCTGCGTAAACCCGGACTGCCGGGCCGTGGACGGCATGGATGACCATTGTCTGGCTGAAAGCAAGTCCAGGATTGCGTCCTATACGGTGGACTGGCTGGCCTACACGCCCAATCCGCCGCTTCTGTTCGGCATGGTGGAGTTTGATGAAGGCGCTAAATTCATGATGCAGTTCACGGGATGCAAACCCGAGGAAGTGGAAGTGGGGGTTCCCATGGAAATGGTGTTCCGCATCAAGACGGATGACAAGGGGCTGGATTTTAAGAACTATTTCTGGAAGGCAACCCCCGTCGTCCAAAATTAGAAAAGGAGGCATAACATGGCAAGCGGCATTAAAGATAAAGTGGCCATTCTGGGAATGGGCTGCGCGAAATTCGGAGAAAGATACGACTGCGGTCCCGAGGACCTGGTCAACGAAGCGTTTCAGGAATGCATCAAGGATGCGGGCATCGGCACCAACGATATCCAGGCCGCATGGTGCGGCAATCAGTATCTGACGGAATCCACGGGGCTTTCGGCCACGCCCCTGTCGGTGATGTTGCGTCTGAACAACATCCCCACCACCCGGGTGGAGAACATGTGCTGCACGGGCACCGAGGCTTTCCGCGGGGCGACTTACGCCGTGGCCAGCGGGGCCGTGGACATCGCCCTTGCCGTCGGGGTGGAAAAGCTGAAGGACAGTGGCTACGGCGGGCTTCCCGGCGCCTCCATGGGGCCCAAGGATGATCTGTGGTGGCCGGGTCTTTCCGCTCCCGGCGCGTTCGCCCAGCTGGCCAGCGCCTACCGGGCGAAACACAAGGTGTCCAAGGAAGACCTGAAAAAAGCCATTGCCCACGTGTCCTGGAAAAGCCATCAGAACGGCGTTAAAAATCCCAAGGCGCATTTACAGAAGGCCGTTTCCATGGAACAGATCATGGCGGCCCCGATGATCGCAGAGCCCCTGGGGCTGTTCGACTGCTGCGGCGTCAGCGACGGGTCTGCCTGCGCCATCGTCACCACGCCGGAAATCGCCAGAAGCCTGGGGAAAAAGGACCTGGTCAGCGTAAAGGCCCTGCAGTTGTCCAACAGCAACGGTCTGGAAATGGGTCACAAATCCTGGGACGGTTCTTATTTCGTCACCACCCGGACGGCGGCCAAACGCGCTTATCAGGAAGCGGGAATCAAGAATCCCCGGGAAGAACTCTCCATGTTCGAAGTTCATGACTGTTTTTCCATAACGGAATTCGTGACCTATGAAGACCTGTTCATCTCACCCGAAGGCGGCGCCCTCAAGGACGTCATGGACGGGTTCTACGATGCGGACGGGAAAATTCCCTGCCAGATCGACGGCGGGCTGAAATGCTTCGGCCATCCCATCGGCGCTTCGGGTCTCCGGATGATCTATGAAATGTACCTGCAGCTCCTGGGCAGGGCCGGCGAGCGCCAGTTGAAAAACCCCCGGTTCGGGCTCACCCATAACCTGGGCGGATTTCCGCACCGGAATGTCTGCGGGATGTCCATCATCGGCCGTTTGGAGAGCTGAAGGTTTCGTATGACGCATGTGGATGGGTGGAGCCTGCGGAACCCATCAAATCGGCGGTGATAAGCGGTGATGGGTTGTATGGATTAACGATGTAAATGTTTCGCATGCCCGCCAATCAGGATGGGTGGAGCCTGCGGAACCCATCAAACGGCTCAGATCATTCAGATATTTTGGAACGAGTTTTCATGAAAACCGATTCCGTTACCTTTCAATCGCAGGGACGGGTGGGAGTCATCACCCTGAACCGGCCCGAATCCCGGAACGCCGTGAACCGTCAGGTCACGGCCGAACTGGCCGAAATCCGGAGGCATGCGGGTTACGGCAGCGAGCTCAGCGTGATCCTGCTTACGGGTGCCGGCTCCGGGGTCTTCTCCATCGGAACCGATGATCAGGAAAACATCGGAAGGACGGACCCCGAAGGCGAACTGGCCGCCCTGAAAGCCGCCGCGATCATCGGCTCCTTTGACCAGCCGGTCATCGCGGCCGTGAACGGGGATGCTTTCGGCCAGGGGCTGGAACTGATCCTGGCCTGCGACGTGCGCATCGCTTCCCGGAACGCCCGTTTTGCCATGGACCAGATCCTCAAAAACCGGATTCCCTGGGACGGCGGAACCCAGCGTCTCTCCCGCCTGGTGGGAAGGGCGAAGGCCCTGGAGATGATCCTCTCGGGTATGATCCTGGACGCGGACCAGGCCCTGGACATCGGGTTGATCAACCGGGCGGCGCCCCCCGGTGAAGTTCTGCCGCCGGCCATGAAGATCGCAGAAGAAATGGCCGGCAAAGGCCCCATCGCCCTGCGCTATGCCAAGGAGGCGATTTTGCGGGGGATGGACATGACCCTGGAACAGGGATTCAGACTGGAGGCGGATCTTTATTTTCTGCTCCATACCACCCGGGACCGCACGGAAGGCATCACCGCATTCCGGGAGAAGCGGCCCCCCCGGTTCGAGGGCAGGTGAGCGTGTTCGAAACGCTGATATTTGAAAAAACCGATCACATCGCCGGCATTACGCTGAACCGGCCCGATGCCCTGAACGCCCATAACGTGCAGATGCGCGACGATTTGTTCGAGGTATTGAGCACGGTCTGCGCCGACGACGATGTCCGGGTGGTTTTGTTCAAAGGCGCCGGTGAAAAAGCCTTCTGCGCCGGCGCCGATCTCAGCGAGTTTCTCACGGCCCCGCCGCCTGTTGCGGCCCGTGAAGTGCGTTTCGACCGGGATCTGTGGGGGTTGTTTATCCGCATTCCCCAGCCGGTGATCGCCGCCGTTCACGGTTATGTGCTGGGGTCCGGCATTGAGATCGCCCTGTGCTGCGATATCTGCATCGCCTCCGAAGACGCCCGGTTCGGTCTTCCCGAAATGGGCCTGGGAATGATTCCCGCTGCCGGCGGCACCCAGACCGTGCCCAGGGCCGTGGGTGTGGGACCGGCCCTGGAAATGATTCTGACCAACCGGTGGATCAGCGCCAAAGAGGCCCTGGATAGAAAATTGATCAACCGTATGGTCCCGCGCAAGATGCTGTATGACATCGCGGACCTGACAGCCCGTGAGATCGCGGCCAAAGACCCCGCGTCCGTAAGGCTTGCCAAATCGGCCGTGGTCAGGGGAATGGGCCTTTCACTGGACCGGGGGCTTTCCATGGAAACAACACTGGCATTGAGATTGATTGCCGAACATTTTTAACCCTTAACCCGCATTAACAGGATGGAAAAATGAACACCACTGAATTTTTAACCATTTCCGCCGCCATCTGCCCGGACCGGGATTTCATGGTTTCTGACGGAAACAAGACCAGCTACATGGGGGCTTCCGCCCGTGTGAACAGCCTTGCCTTCAAACTGGCCGAAATGGGGGTGGAAAAACAAGACCGCATCGGGATTATCAGCGTCAACCGCCCCCAGTATATCGAGGCTTATTTTGCCGCGGCCAAAACCGGCGCTATCTTTGTGCCCCTGAATTTCAGGGCCAAAACCGAAGAACTCGAATACATGCTGGCCGCTTCCGAAGCCAAATATGTATTTGTCGGGAGCCGGTATCTGGACATGGCCAGGGAAATGGCCCCCCATCTGCCCGCTCTTAAGCAATGGATTTCCATCGATGAGCCCAGCCCGGGCATGCTGAACTACCAGGACCTTGTGGATCCGGATTTCGAGGACGAATATTATGGTGAAATCGAGGATGAAGACGTCACCATCCTCATGTTCACCTCCGGCACCACGGGACGGCCCAAAGCGGTTCCCCTGACCCATGGAAGTTTTGGGTCCTACATCCTGGAAAATGTTTCTCCGGCTGACCCGGAAATGGAAGAAAAAAACCTGTTGACCGTTCCCCTTTATCATGTCGCCGGGATTCAGGGAATGCTGGCAGGCGTGTACGGCGGCCGGACCCTGGTGCTGCTTCCCCAGTTCGAAGTCCGGAAATGGCTGGAAACCGTTCAGCGGGAGAAGATCAACCGGGCCATGCTGGTGCCCACCATGCTGAAGCAGATCATCGATTACAAGGATTTTGGGCAATACGATCTGTCCAGCCTGGAGGTCATTACCTACGGGGCTGCGGCCATGCCTTTTCCCGTGATCAAGAAAGCCATCGAACTTTTCCCCGGAACCAGCTTCATCAATGCCTTCGGCCAGACCGAGACCGGATCCACCATTACCATGCTGGGTCCCGAGGACCATAAAATCGAAGGCACGGAGGAGGAAAAGGAGAAAAAACTCAAGCGCCTGGCCACCTCCATCGGAAAACCCCTTCCGGATGTGGAAGTGGCGATCATCGATGAGTCGGGCAATTTCCTGCCCCCCAATCAGGTGGGGGAAATCGTCGCCAGGGGACCCAGGGTCATGGCCGGGTACTGGAAGGATGAGGAAAAAACCGCCATGGCGTTTATTGCGGACGGGTGGCTGAAGACTTCCGACCAGGGCTGGATGGATGAAGAGGGGTATCTGTACCGCTCCGGACGGGCCGACGACGTGATTATCCGGGGCGGAGAAAACATCTCCCCGAAGGAAGTGGAGGAGGCCCTGATCTCCCATCCCAAAATCGAAGAGGTGGCCGTGATCGGCCTTCCGGACGAGGAGTGGGGCCAGGAACCCCATGCCGTGGTGGTGCTCAAGGAAGGCGAGACAGCCACCCATGAAGAAATCATCGATTTCACCCGCGATAAACTGGCCGGGTTCAAGCGGCCCCGGAGCGTCATTTTCGTGGACGAACTTCCCAGGACCGCCATCGGCAAACTCCAGCGCAAAATTCTGGTGAAAAACTACAGCCCATCCTGATTTCCGGTTCATCGGCAACCCGGAGTTCACAATGTCGGGTAAGAAACCCGACCTACGAGGTAAAAGTAGGTTGGGTTTCTTACCCGACAAAATGCCTTCACATCCCGCCCAAACGTAACCTTAAGGAGACAAGTGACTTCGTTAACCATTGATAAAGAAAAATGTATCCAATGCGGTTTGTGCGCGACGGAATGCCCCATTGACATCATAACCGAAAAAGACGGCGAAATGATCCTTCAGCATCCCGGGTTCTGCCTGTTCTGCGGGCACTGCAAGGCGGTTTGCCCCGAGGACGCCATAGCGTTCCCGTCCCTTCCCGATCATGAATTCGTTCCCCTTTCCGAGGCGGATGCGGCCATGGACCCGGACCGGCTTCTCCTCTTTTTCAGGGCCAGAAGAAGCATGCGAAAATACAGGGATACGCCCGTTGAACCCGAAAAACTGGAAAAAATCATCCGGCTGTAATTTTTACGGGTCCCCATGAGCGGTCTTTTCATCTACATGAGCAATCGCCTGGAACGGCTCGCATGCGAGCTGGCCGGGGTTGTGGCCAAACCGAGGAATCATCCGTTCGCCCCGGAAATCATCATGGTTCACGGCAAGGGCATGGAACGGTGGATTTCCATGCAACTGGCCGGGCGAAACGGCATCTGCGCCAACACGGTATTCCCCTTTCCCAATGCCTGGATCACTGCGCTGGGAAAGGCCGTCATTCCCGAAGCGCCGGAAAACCCTTTGTTTGAAATCCGGTTCATGACCTTCAAAATCATGGCCCTCCTGCCGATGTGCCTGGATCAGGAGGCTTTCGGGGAACTCAGACAATACCTTTCGGATGGGGAAGATGACCTGAAATTATACCAGCTGGCCGCGAAAATCGCCCGGACCTTCGACCAGTATCTGACCTTTCGACCCGAAATGACGGCGGACTGGGAGAACAACGGTGAAGATCACTGGCAGGCACGGCTCTGGCGGGAAATCTCCCGGGGCGCGGCTCACATGCACCGGGCCGGCCTGCAAAAGGCCATGCTCAGGGCACTTTCGTCATCACCGGCATCGAGGTCGGGCCTTCCCCGGCGGCTGTCGGTTTTCGGCACGTCCTACCTTCCGCCTTTTCATCTGGAGCTTCTGGCCGAAGTGGCCCGGCATATCGACGTCCACCTGTTTGTCATGAATCCCTGCCGGGAGTACTGGAGCGACACCATGACCTTCGGGGAAATGCGCAAAATCAGGGCCATGACCGGCGGCACGGTCCCGGAAACGGACCTTTATCTGGAACAGGGCAATCCCCTGCTGTCGTCCCTGGGGGCCATGGGAAGGGCGTTTTTTTCCGCCATCAACGATGTCGCCGGTGAAACCCGGGAGCTCTTCGAGGTCTCCGAAGACTGTCCAACAGACATCCTGGGCGCCGTGCAGTGGGATATTCTGAACATGAAGGACCGCACCCTGGATAAAGCCTGCGGTGAATCCTCCACCCGGATCGATCCTTCCGGGATCGTCATCCACAATTGCCACAGCCCCATGCGGGAAATCGAAGTGCTCCACGATCAGCTTCTCTCCATGTTCGAGGGAGATTCAGGACTGGTTCCCGGGGATATCCTGGTCATGACCCCGGATATCGAGGCCTACGCGCCGTTTATCCGGGCCGTGCTGGAGGGGCAGACGGATGAGAAAATGAGGATCCCCTTTACCATAGCGGATCAGCGGTCCGGCAAGGACCAGCCCCTGGTCCGGGGGGTCATGGCGCTGCTGGATCTGGCCGACACCCGGATGACCACCGCCCAGGTCATGGGAATATTGGAACAGACCGGGGTAAAGGAGAAGTTCTGCATCACCGAACGGGATATGGCCCTGATCGAACAATGGGTTCAGGATGTCAACATCCGCTGGGGGGTGGATGAATCCCATCGTCTGTCACTGGGGCTTCCCGGAAGAAAGGAAAACACCTGGAAGGCGGGCATTGAAAGAATGCTGCTGGGGTATGCCATGCCGGGCCTTGACCGGCATATGTTTTCAGGCATCCTGCCGTATGATCTCATCGAGGGCGGGGACAGCGAGGTGCTGGGCCGGTTCCTGGATTTTCTGGACCGAATCTTCGACCTGGCTGGGCAACTGAAGGAAAAAAAGGCCCCGGCGGACTGGGCCGTGGTCCTGAAAGACCTTCTGGCCGGTTTTTTCGTCGATGATGAAAAAACCGAGTGGGAGCGCCGGGTCCTGATGAAGGCCTTCGAAGGCCTGGCCGCGGTTTACGATGTTTCGGGGTTTGAGGGGAACATCAACATCCGGGTGATCCGGGCCTACCTGGGAGAATTCCTTGCGGACCACGCGCCTTCCGGCGGCTTCATGGCCGGCGGGGTTACGTTCTGCGCCATGCTGCCCCTTCGCAGCATCCCGGCCGGGGTGATATGCCTGATCGGGATGAACGGCGATGCCTTTCCCCGGGATTATCATCCTCCGGGATTTGATCTGATCGCAAAGCATCCCCGGCCCGGCGACAGGACCCGGCGGCAGGACGACAAATATCTCTTTCTCCAGGCAATGCTCTCCGCCCGGAAAAAATTCTACATCAGCTTCGTCGGACAGAGCAACCGCGACAATTCCCGTATTCCGCCCTCCGTGGTGGTGAGCGATCTAATGGATTATATCACGACGGGGTTCGGCATCCGGGAAGAAGACATAACGGTCCTTCACCCCCTTCAGCCTTTTTCCCCGGCCTATTTCGGTGAAAATCCCCGGCTGTTCAGCTATTCCAGCGAGGATTTCAACGCCTGCCGGACGGCCCATGAACATGAGGCCGGGAAAATATCCCTGTCCCCGTTCTTCGAAAGGCCTCTGGATGCGCCCCCGCCGGAGTTCCGAACGGTCGACATTGACGATTTGGCACGGTTTTTCGCCAATCCCGCGAAATTTCTGCTTCAGCGCAGGCTTTCGGTTTTTCTCGCGGATGAGCTGCCGGGATTCGAGGATGACGAGGTTTTTGACCTTTCCGGACTCAACCGTTACCGCGTGGAGCAGGACCTGGTGGGAAAACGATATGCAGGCGCGGATTATGAGGAAAATTTCCGCATTCAGCGGGCCATGGGCAGACTGCCCCACGGAAGCGTGGGTGACGTGCTGTTTTCGAATATCCACCTGGAATCCCGGCGGTTTATAGAGCGGGCAGGGGGTTTTGAAAAGGGGTATCCCCCTGAAAAGCGGGAAATCGGCCTTGACCTGGACGAATTCACGCTGACGGGAATGCTAACGCCCCTGCATGGGGACACCCTTGTGCTGTCGGCTTACGTCAAGGCGGGACCGGCGTATTTGCTGAGCGCATGGGTTCGTCACCTGGCATTATCCGTCCTTGCGTCCGGCCGGGAAAGTCTTCATACCGTACTGCTCTTCAAGGACGCGACCTGGTCTTTTTTACCCCCTGATGCGGGTGAACCCCTTCTGTCATCTCTTCTGGCCATCTACTGGAAGGGTTTGATGGAGCCCCTGGCCTTTTTCCCCCGAAGCTCCCTGGCCTATGCGGAAAACCGCATTAGGAAAGGAAAATCCGAGGCCGAAGCCCTGAGATCGGCGAAAAAGGTCTGGACGGGAAATCCATTTTCCCCCGGAGAGGAACAGGACCCCTATTACCGGTTGTGTTTTTCAAGAATGGACCCGGACGAAATCTTCGGCACCGGGGGTTTTCAGGAAACGGCCGCGGCCGTATTCGGCCCCCTTCTTGAAAACCGCCGTAAAACCGGCATTCCCGGCGATGCGGCCTGAAACGGCCGGCGAAACGCATATCAACCCAAACTGAGACGACATCCCGATGAACAACACCGGTTTTACCCATGGCGTGCTGAAAACGATGCTCCTGGACGGGCTTCGGTTGTTTAAATCCTTTGCCTCGGGCATCGCATTGATTGTTCTGCCCATATTCATTCCCGTCGAACTCTTCGACGCATTTTATACCGCCCGTTATATCGGAGCGGATCCGGACCTGGCCCAATATCTGCCGCCGATGATCCTCCGGTTTATGGCCCATGCCTTCTACAAGGGGGCCCTGATATTCTACCTGGCCTCTCTGTTGTCCGGGAAAGCCATCGACGCTAAAACCGCCTGGGCTCTGGGGATCAGATACTGGCCACGGCTGATGCTCCTGAGTCTGCTGGTCTGGATTACCCTTACCGCCGGATTTGTCGTGATGATCGTACCCGGCATTTATCTCATCGGCCGCCTGGCGTTTGCGGAATTCGAGCTCCTGCTCAACCAGCGGGACCCTCTGGAGGCCATGAAGGCCAGCTGGGCTGGAACAGGCCCTTACGTATGGCTCATTCTGGCAGGATATCTCATCATCTCCATCGGTCTTTACGGCCCCTATTACATCCCCGCAGCCCTGTTGAATATGACGGAATCGGACATGGGCGTCACGATGCATGTGATCAACATCGTGTATTCGTTTTTGAGCGTGATTTACACCCTGTTTGCGTTCCGTGTCTATGACCTGTCCAGAGAAGGAGCACGGGTTCAACCCCCACTGCCGGGACCGGGTTGACCGGATTTTTGTCAGTGATTATTGTTTCACCATGACCTCCTGGAATTATGGTGGGAAGTCCTGGGTTGACAAAGTTAAGTATAAAGGAGGAATGGCTATGGTTAAGAATCTGCTGATCATCGGGTTGATTCTCCTCGCCCCGGCCCTTTCCGGCGCCCAGCCCCATGAAAGCCTGAAAACGCAGGCAGAGGGCTACGCATTGCCGGCAAAGCCCCAAAAAGGATACGGCATGGTCTACATTGTAAGGCCATCGGATGTGAGACTTTTTACCGAGTTTTATGTTTATCTGGATAAAAAACTGGGGAAAAACCGGATCGGCCGCACCAAAGGCAGGGAGTATCTCTATTTTAAGGAAAACGCCATCTTAAAACCACAACCCCGGGGAGGTATGACCGGCATTGAGCGGACATGACGGCTTTTTACCTCCCACCTCGTTCACAAGAAAGTAACCCGTCGAGTTTATTTGGAATTTCCCTGGAGTCCTTCCAGCCGGGACTTTGCCCTGGCGAGTTTTCGCCGGGTTGATTGGGCATACGTGCTCTGGCCGGATTTCTGTTGATACCTCAATGTTTTCTGCAGTTCTTCAATTTCCGCCGTTACTTTTTTGATTTCCTGGTCCCGGATCCCGGCCTTTTCGGAAGCCTCGGCTTCCCGGAGGCGCTGATTTTCGATTTTGCCGGCGGCTTCCCTTTCCTTGTGCTCCTGAATGACCCCTTCCCAATATTCCGCGTCGTCCCGGCCCTCATAATAGGTGTCTTCATTTACGATTTTTTCCCGGGTGGTAAAATCCGGAACGGCTTTTGCCGGGGGCTGGTCCGAATAATGTTTGACCCCGTCGGGGTCGGTCCAGATATAAATCTCGGCGGACCCGCAGGGGACCGCGAAGCACAGAACCGCCGCCCATAAAAGAAAAATCAGTGGTTTCCTGTTCATTTTGATCCATCCGTAATTTTGGGTGTCAGCGAATTATCTGATGATAATCTACCAGAACCGGAATTTTCCAACAAGATGAATGTTGGGGTTCGTCTGACGTGGGGCTTGGGGAAAAATTTTCCGGTTTTCCTGCTTACAGGAGATTCATCTTATGGTATAGGGAATCAAAAAAAACACGGAGGTTTCAGAATGACCCCTGACGAATTGACAGACCGGGCGAAAACCACAGCCCTGGCCCATGGCGCCGATCTGGCAGGCGTTGTAAAGGTTGCGGATCTTCCCGGGCATGCGGAAAATATCAGCCGGATTCTGACCGGAGCCAAATGTGTTCTGGTGACGGCGGCAAAGCACAGTATCGCCGCCATAGGCTCTTTAAACAACCAGGTGGCCCAGTTCGATACCCTTCATACGTATGACGCCTGCCAGAGGTCCGCGCATATGACCGCCCGTTTCCTGGAATCGGAAGGCTTTCCGTCTGTGGCGATACCGGCCTTCATCCCCATTGACATGGAAAAACCCAAATACGGCATGCGGGGCGAAATCTGCTGGCGCAGAGCCGGGGTCAGGGCCGGATTGGGGTCATACGGTGAAAACGGATTGCTCGTGACCCCGGAGTTCGGGTCGGCGGTCCGGATTTCGGGAATCATCACAACGGCTGATTTAACGGCGGATTCACCGCTGAAAGAGGATGCCTGCGACCATTGTATGAGATGCCTGGAGGCATGCCCGGCAGAAGCCCTTTCAGGAAAGGGAAAGATCAACAAAAAGCTTTGCGGGGATGTTATTTTCAGGTTCGGTTTTCGTTTCTTTCAGCGGTTCATGCTGGATATGGTCCGGAAAGACACGGGGCAGGCCGAGGAAATCATCGGGGGGCACGGGTTGATCGAATTGTGGCAGACGTTCATGACGGGAAACTACTATTACTGCTTTAAATGTCAGTCACAATGCCCTTCGAAAAACCTTCCGGTGAACAGGGCCGGTCGATCCGTTCCGTGACGGGTTGGGCTGAGTTGGGTTTGATGGGTT
>DIKO01000058.1:28664-34659 GCA_002423615.1 Desulfobacteraceae bacterium UBA5616 | reverse complement strand
TTTTGCTGTCGAACTTGGGTTAAGTCTTTCAGCAATTTCGCTGATGGCCTGGTCCCAGGAGATTCGCTCAAATCCATCTTCCACCTTCTTCAGTGGAAACAGCACCCTGTCTTTGTTATGCTGATGGTAAGCAATGTTCATCCCTTTTCTGCATATATACCCCTCACTCACGGGATTGTCTTTGTCCCCCCGCACCTTGATGATGCGATTGTTTTCGGCGTTTACCTCAAGTCCGCAATAATTGCCGCACAATACACATGATGTTTTTTTCCATTGCCCCATGGTGCCAGCCTCCATTATTTTATCGTTCGTATACTAAATTTTTAGGGTTTGATTTCTGATACGGCCTTGAATTTGAAATGTATTCTAACTATTTGAAATAATTTATCTGCTTACAGTTCTAGTGGAGTGCAAGTAAAAGACGTCTGAGCAGAACGCGTTCCTCAAGAGTAAAATCTGACAGAAGCTGATCATTTGCCTTCTTTCTTTCATCAATCAGATTCTCTTTAAGCCGGTTGGCTTTTTCTGATGGATAAAGTTGAAATACGCGTTTGTCGTTCTCATCCGGCTTTTTAAAAACCCATTGAGAATCAACCATTCGCTCAATGACACCGGATAAAGTGGCTTTGTCGATAGACAGGATTTTTCCAGTTTCACTGGCTGTAATGCCTTCCATTTTCCAGAGCACCTCTAATACCAAGTATTGGATATTGGTCAGCCCGTATTTTTTAAGCCGCTTTTGTACCAGGCTCTGGCCCTTCTGATATGCCTTTGACAACAGGTAAACATAGCAATCTGATGGTTGCTTTTCTTTTTTCATCATGTTTTCTTTCAGCTCTATTAAATTGATTGTATACGAACAATAAATAAGGAGAAAGAATTTGTCAACTTTTTTATTCTAAAAAATCCGCGATTTCTCGAATCGAAAATCATGCTGAGGATATCCGTCTCTCAACCCTGACAAACTATGCCCAAGCGGTGATGAAAAACCTTCAACTTAAAGTTGCTTGATTGCGACGAATCGGTCGGAGGGAAATGGACACAAAACGACTGTGCCCAAATTGTGCCCGCCAAGCTCAAATTTTACCAAAAATTTGCTGATAAAACCAAAAATTGCCCCGGGGTTCGCACCACCCCACGTCCCCCGGTAGGGGCATTTGGCACTAAAAATGTTTGAAAAGTGCAATGGTAGGACATAATATCATACCGGAGGTGATAAAAACTGCGGTATCTAAAATTGCAATTACAATAGACGAGAGGAATTTTAACCCCAGCCCCTTCACCACTCGGCTGCGGGGAATGCGTGGAAAAGTGCCAGTTTCATGCGATTCGGTTATACGAAGACCAAGGCCGAGCAGAAGTCGTATTTAAAAATTGCATGGGATGCGGGGTCTGCGAAGGAACCTGTCCGACAGGCACAATCTGCTTGCAACTGGAACCCGCAAAGGGCGGCGCATTCATAGATGATTTTAAGGCCTTTCGCATCAAATAGAAGCAGTGGACAGTGAACAGAAGCCCTTTTTCAGTTCCTTCCATCCATGGCGCTGATCTATCCGTGAGTTTGACACTCCTGTTTTTTCCTTAACCGGCGCCATGTTTGGGGTTGTCTACAGGTTTGTGATCGAGCCGGAGACGCTTCTCATGGAAGCAAGTGAGTCTGGGGTCAGCTTTGGATCGATATGGGCCTGCCCACACTATACCGTGCTTGTATTTTTCACATAAAGGTGTGCAATGGTTTTGAATTCTGCTGAAAAGCTTCATGGAGTGAAGCCGTTATTCGATGAGATGGCTAAGTTCTTTGCAAAACAGGTGAGAGAGAAACTTGCAGCTACCTGGGGAATTGCCGAATTGGGGATCGCCGGTCCAGCCGGCGCTGTCTATGGATATGAGGCAGGAAACTGTGTCATCGCGGTTTCAGGCCCCATTGAAGCGGTGACCAGAGTTAACACGGGTCACAATGACAGGATACGGAATATGGAAGAATTCGCTGACCGTGCCTGTGAGGTTTTAAGAGATGCCATTGTAACGAGGAGGTAGACATGAATGACATATTGTTTTCAAAATTGAATCTGGGTGGGCTTGAACTGAAAAACCGGTTGGTCATGGCGCCGTTGTTTTTGAGTTATGCGGCACATGGCGGGAAGCCGGGCACCCTGATGCGTGATCATTATCAGCTGATGGCGCGAAGCGGCGTGGCGATGATTGTGGTGGAATCGGCAGCCATCGAATATCCTGCGGGATCCGGATCTGATTTTGTGCTGCGCGCCGATACGGATGAATATCTGGATGGGTTGACCATGCTGGCTGCGACAATCAAAAAACAAGGCGCACTCGCCTGTCTGCAGATCAACCATGTGGGTCGATTCCTGCCTCAGGGAACAGGCCAGGTTCAGGCGGTCGCCCCATCGGCGGTTCCGGCCATGGGCCCTGCGCCCAGACCGCTGGCCGGGCCGGAAATAAAAGAGATGGTTCACAAATATGCGGCGGCGGCGTTAAGGGCGAAAAAGGCGGGATTCGATGCGGTCGAGCTTCACGGGGGAACCGGCTATCTGCTGGCCCAGTTTGTTTCCCCGAGGACCAATGTTCGCGAGGATGAATACGGCGGAACTCTGGAGAACCGGATGCGATTCGGGATTGAGGTTTTGTCCGCTGTCAAGGCGGCAGTGGGTGCCATGCCCGTGGGGTTCCGTTTTTTAGCCGATGAATGGCTGCCCGGCGGCCTTGGGCTTGAAGAATCCATCCCGTATGCCAAAGCTCTTGCAAAGGAAAATGTCGCGTATTTATCGGTCATGGGAGGCACCTACGAATCCTTTTTTCTCCCGGATGTCATTGAAAAATCCAGAAAAGACGGGTTTATGGCCGATCTGGCCGGCGCGATCAAAAAAGAGGTGGACGTTCCGGTGATTGCGGCAGGCAGAATTTCAAACGGGAAGCTCGCCAGACAGATCATCAACGGAAAACAGGCGGATTTAATCGGCCTGGCCCGGGTGTTATGGACGGATCCCCAATGGCCGGAAAAGGTCAGACAGGACCGGGAAAATGAAATCATTCATTGCGACCCGGCCTGCGGTGACACCTGCATGCAGATGATCATGATGGGAAAACCGGCATTTTGCGTGCGATGGCCGACGGAGAAGCAAAGGGAGTGGAAGGGGAAGAAGGCGGAAAGATGACGCTTCTTCACGATTGTCAAACCGGTATTTCGGGTATTCAATTTTAATTCATCCAGGTATCCGGTTTTTTATTTTTAGAAAATTCACAAACATATTCCCAACAGTTAAAAAAACAAGCGTAGGTTTATTTTCAATTATTTCAATTGCTTGTATGGCAGTTAAAATATACTGTAATATCAATTTATTATGGATTTTCGCGAATGGGAAAAATCCCCTTTTAACGGTTGTTGTTCACAAAGGCATGAAAAAAAGCCCTTGACTTCCATTTTGCGGAAACGTTACTAAACCTGACGAAAATAACGGAACAGGGTGAAAATCCCTGGCGGACCCGCCGCTGTAATTGGTGACGAACTCCTCAAAAAACCACCGTCCACAAGAGATGGGAAGGTGAGGAGCGCAGGTTGATCCATAAGCCAGAAGACGATTTTTCAAAAATATGAATCAGATGTGTCGCGGAACAGCACATTTTGATTTTATTTTTTCCAGATGGAACACCCATTGAAATACCGGTGAAAAACCAGCGTGTCCGCCGTGTAATTTCAAGGATTAAATAGATATATCAATCTGGGCGGTTGCGGGTCCCGTCAGCTTTGTGAAGCTGCCGGGACTTTTTTTTGCGCAAATTACCGATCGGACAATGCAAACAGTTACGCCGGGGGAGAAAACGAGTGAAGGGATTGCTTGCGGCCTTGCAATTTTTAAGTGTTTTGCCGATTCACCGCAGGTTTGAAGCGGATGATATTGGTCGGTCCCAGGCCTGGTTCCCGGTGGCGGGTCTGGTCATCGGGATTTGTGCGGCAATGGTTTACGGGGCGACCCGGATGGTCGGCGTCCCGGCCCTGGTTTCCTCGCTGGCCGGGGTCGGGGCTCTGGCGGGATTTTCGGGTTTTTTGCATCTGGATGGGGTTGCGGACACGGCCGATGGATTTTTCAGTTCCCGGCCACGGGAACGCATTTTAGAAATTATGCGGGACAGCCGCATCGGCACCATGGGCGTCATCGGAGTTTTTATCGTGCTGGCATTCAAATGGGCCGCTCTGGTCAGTCTTCCACCGGCCACCGGCTGGCGGGTTCTGGTGCTGGCGCCCATCGTGAGCCGCGCCGGCCAGGTCATCACCATGCACTATATGCCCTATGCCCGCTCCGAAGGCGGCCTGGCATCGGTCTTTCTTGCCCATTGCCACCGGCAAACGGTTTTGACCGTCACGGTTATCGCTGTTCTGTCCGCCGTTTTGCTCGGGGGTCCCAGAGGCATAATGGCGGTTTGCGCATCCGGCATTTTTGGGCTTTATTTTAATACCCGGTGTTTGCGGAAAATAGGCGGCATGACCGGCGATACCCTGGGCGCGGTCAGCGAAGGCATCGAAACAATGATGATATGCGCCATGAGTGTGGGAATGGAGTGAAAATGAAAGCCAAAAACCATCAACTGCAGAATTTGCCCTGCCGTCTGGGGACCACGTCCTATATCCTTCCGGCGGACATCCTGCCCAATCTCCGATTCCTGGCGGACCGGGTGGACGATGTGGAACTGGTCCTGTTTGAGTCGGATGAATATTCCAATCTGCCCTCACCATCGGACGTCGCGGAAATGGCAAAAATTGCAGAGGGCAGCGGCCTCACTTATACCGTGCATTTGCCGCTGGATGCATGGCCGGGGTCTATAGATGAAGCGGTCCGTAAGCATTCCATGGAAAAATGGTTCCGGGTCATGGATTTGATGGCGCCATTAAATCCGTTTGCGTGGATAGTGCATTTAAACGATGCGCCGTTCAATGACGCCGGCGCACTGGCCGGTTGGCAGGATCAATGCGCCGGATCCCTGGAAGAGCTGGCCCTGGGGACCAATCCTTTTTTACTGTGCGTTGAGACCCTGGGATATGATTATCACTGGGCCTGGCCCATGGTAGATGAGAAAAAATGCTCGGTGTGCCTGGATATCGGCCATCTGGTGCTCAATGGGTATGATGTGGCGGCGTATTGTGACACCTGGCTGAAGCATGCCCGGGTGCTGCATGTTCACGGGGTTGACCCTTTTGGAAGAGACCATGTGGATTTGGGCCATCTGGACGGCGACCTTCTCCGTTACCTGCTGATGAAACTAAAAACCGAAAACCAAATCTCACGGGTGATGACGCTGGAAATTTTCAGCCGGGAGGATTTCGAAAAATCAATGACTGTCCTGGAGCGGATCTTACGATGAAACATATAGTGACATTGATCACCGGTGGCGGACGAAGCGGCAAAAGCCGTTACGCTCTGGAAATTTCCAGATCATTTGAAAACAAGGTCTTTATTGCCACGGCCGAGTCGTTTGACGATGAAATGGCGGATCGGATTTCCCGACACCGGCAGGAGCGGGGAAACACATTTAAAACCATTGAAGAACCGGTCCGGCTTGCGAAAGCTTTGGCCGGCGTTTCCGCAGGCACACAGGTGGCGGTAATCGACTGTATCACCGTCTGGCTGGGCAATTTAATGCATCACCTGAAAATTGATGAAAAAAACTGTACCCCGGTTGACCGGTTTTTAGACGTTCTTGCGTCACCCCCCTGTAATGTGGTGATCGTCACCAATGAAGTCGGCATGGGAGTGATTCCCGCAGACGCCATGTCCCGTGCCTACCGAGACCTGGCCGGGGCTGTGAACCAGAAAATCGCGGCTGTCGCGGATGCGGTATTTTTTATGGTCAGCGGAATTCCTTTTAAAATAAAATAACAGCATGCAGGAGAAGACATACATGTTCAAAACACAAATTGAACTGGCCCGGGAAGGAGTTTTAACCGGTATCATGAAAGCCGTTGCCGTTGCCGAAAATCTGC
>DIKO01000058.1:0-28645 GCA_002423615.1 Desulfobacteraceae bacterium UBA5616 | reverse complement strand
AGAGAAATAATCAGAAAGCGGTCGGCATCGGCAAAGGCCTGCGGACCAAAGTCAATGCATCCATCGGAACATCCTCCGATATCTGTGATGTCGGCATGGAAGTCCGGAAAGCAAGAATCGCGGAAGCCGAAGGCGCGGACACATTGATGGAGCTGTCCGCCGGCGGCGACCTGGACGGCATTCGCCGGGCGGTGCTGGATGCGGTCGATCTGCCGGTGGGAAACGTTCCCCTGTACCAGGCCTTCTGCGAGGCCGCCCGGCAATAACACGGAGAACCCGTTGTACGAGCAGTTTGACCGTGTGTGCGGGCTCATGAAGAAATATGATGCCGTGCTGTCCCTGGGAAACGGCATCCGGGCCGGGGCGATCCATGACAGCCATGACCGGGCCCAGATGGCGGAAATGATCATTAACTGTGAACTCGCGGAACTGGGTCGTGAAATGGGATGCCAGCGGAAATCAGAAACAGCCGGCAACCGGCCAAAGAAGAGACCTGTTCCATGTGCGGGGATTTTTGCGCCATGAAAAAGGGAATCGAGGTGTTTCGGAATGACATAGCGCCCTGTAAAACGAAAAACGGCAAAGGGTATCAGTGAATCACCCCCTGGGTGATGCAGGATTTTTTTAAGGAAAAATTGGGCTTGACAAGCCCCGGACAATCGAATAATCACCGTTGACAGTTGAGGTGCCGATAGTAAGGCCTAACAGGGAATCCCGTTGGAACCGGGAGCGGTCCCGCCGCTGTAATCGGGGACAAAGCCTGCACAATGCCACTGTTCGCTCAAGGCGGATGGGAAGGCGCGGGTTTTGGATGATCCGATAGCCAGAAGACCTGCCTTGACTGTATATATGCTGCGTCTGTGCGAAGGAACACTCACGCGGAGGATCACAATTACAGGGCCTATAAACTGGGTAAAGCCCTTCAGGCAATTTTTGCTTGAAGGGCTTTTTTAGTTTCCGGGGCCGGCGAATGCGTTACTTCTTCCCTGGAATCAGGGGGACGGAGGCGGGCGATGTGCTTGTTTCCGCCGGAAGTATGTTTGGTGAGGCGCTTCCGGAAAGAAATGTCTTTCCAGGGAACGCAAACAGGAGGGTTACCATGAAAAAAATGTTGTCCGCAGTTATTATGCCGGTCTTTGTGTTGTGTGTTTTTACTGCTTATGCCGGGCACGGAGACGTCAAGCCGGTCAAAAAAGGCATCTTGCTGGTGGGTTTCGGAACCAGCGATGAATCTGCCAAGAGATCCTTCGTCAACATGGAAAAGAAGGCGGCCCTGGCTTTTCCGGGCGTGCCCATCGAATGGGCTTTCACTTCCCATATTATCCGCCACAAACTGGCGAAGCAGGGGGAAGTTCTCCTGTCCCCGGCCCAGGCCCTGGCGAAAATGATGAACGAAGGGTTCACCCACGTGGCGGTTCAGTCCCTTCACACCATTCCCGGCGAGGAATACCACACCCTGGTTCAGACCGTTGAGGGATTCAAGGCCATGCCCGACGGGTTTGAACGCCTTATTCCGGGATATCCCCTGTTGTGGGGACAGGACACGGTAAGTGACGCTGTCAACGCCATTCTGGCCACCCTTCCCCGGGATCGAAAATCCAATGAAGCCGTTGTGCTCATGGGACATGGAACCCATCATCCGGCAAATATTTATTACTCCGCCCTGAACTGGCAGATCCAGCTTAAAGACCGGAATATCATCCTGGGCACGGTGGAGGGATATCCCGGTCTGAATGAGGTGACGGCTTTCCTGGATAACGGCAATTTCAAAAAGGTCTGGCTGGTTCCTTTCATGTCTGTGGCCGGAGACCATGCCAAAAACGACATGGCCGGGACCACAGATGACTCGTGGAAATCCCGGATTGAGAAAAAAGGTTTCAAATGCGAGGCCGTGTTCAAGGGAACCGCCGAATATGATGTGTTTGCGGATATCTGGGTTGGACAACTCAAAACGGCTTTCGCCCAATTATAGATCGACCGTGGATCACGAGGAGGTAACGCAGCCTATGCCGGTAAACCCGGATACGAAAATATACCCCGCCCTGATTGCGGCTGTATTGGGCGCATTGCTGGCAGCGGTGATCATCGCGTCCGCCGGCATGGGGTACCTATCCGTTTCCTGTCAGCAGGTGGTTGGAGTGATCTGGGAAAAGCTCCTGGGCCTTGAATCCTCCGATTCACTGGTGTCAACGGTGGTCTGGGACGTGCGCCTGCCCAGGGTATTTACGGCAGCCCTGGTGGGCGCGGGGTTATCGCTTTCCGGGGTGGTTTTTCAGGGAATATTAAAAAACCCCCTGGCCGATCCTTATACTCTGGGGATTTCCGCGGGCGCCGCATTCGGGGCATCCGTGGCGTTTCTGTTCAATATGAGCCATTTCCAGGGATTGAGTGTGGGACTCTTCGCCTTCGGCGGCGCCATGGCCGCTTTGGCGGTGGTTTTGTATCTGTCCGGTTCCGCAGGGGGCTATTCTCCCAACAACCTGATTCTTTCGGGAATCATCGTGGGGGCCATACTTTCCGCAGGCATCAGTTTTTTAAAATATGTGGCGGATGAACGGGTTTCGGTAATTATTTTCTGGCTCATGGGCGGTTTTGCTTCAAAAACCTGGGCCGATGTAACGATGGTCCTGATTTTCGTGACCCTGGGAGCCCTTATTTGCATGTGTTTTGGCCGTGATTTAAACCTCATGGCTTTGGGGGACCGGGCTGCTGCTTCCCTTGGGGTGGACGTCAAAAAAGCACGGGTCATCTTGCTGGTGTCGGCGTCCCTCATGGCTGCCGTATGCGTTTCCGTGTCCGGCATCATCGGTTTTGTCGGCCTCCTGGTACCCCACATGATGCGCTCCGTCATGGGGGCGGACAACCAGTGGCTCATGCCCGTTTCCCTGCTGGCCGGGGCGGTGCTTTTGCTATGCGCCGACACCTTTACCCGGGCGGTTCTGCCCACGGAACTACCCATCGGCGTGTTGACGGCCCTCATTGGGGGCCCGTTTTTCTGTTATGTATTCAAGCGCGGATTTTCCCGCAAAGCAGCGTTATAGGGGTGGATGAAGGGCGGCACAGTATGGGATATTCATTGCGGAACATATCATTTTCATACGGGGATCAGAAGATATTTTCGAACCTGTCCCTTAGCCTGGAATCCGGCCAGTTTCATGGGGTGCTGGGTCCCAACGGAAGCGGGAAAACCACCCTGCTCGACTTGCTGGCCGGGCATCTCCATCCCCGGGAGGGCTGCATTTTGTTCGAAAATCAGAATATTGACGAGTTCTCCCGCCGGGATATGGCCCGAAAGACCGCTCTGGTGCCCCAGGATTTCAGGGTCGACTTTCCTTTTACGGTATTCCAGGTGGTGATGATGGGCCGGTACCCCCATGTGGGCCGCTTTTCAGGGCCGTCCCGGGCGGATCTGGACCTGGTTGAAAGGGCCATGATTGCTGCCGGCGTGAAAGTTTTCGCCCACCGCCATGTGACCGAGCTTTCCGGTGGAGAGCGGCAGCGGGTGGTTTTCGCCCGGGCCCTTGCCCAGAACGCCGGGGTGCTCATTCTGGATGAAGCCACTTCCAGCCTGGATGTGAAACACTCGCTTTCCCTGATGCGCCTGGTGGCGGAGAAGGTCCGGAATTCCATCGTCACCGCCATTGCGGTGATGCAGGATATCAATCTGGCGGCCAGGTATTGCCACACCCTTTTATTCTTAAACAACGGTGGGATTGCCGCCCACGGTCCGGTGGCGGAGGTGCTTACCGAAGATGTTATACGTGAGGTTTTTGAAGTGGACGCAAAGGTGTATTTCGATAAGGAAATCAATTGCCGCCAGGTGATGTTTTTATAATGAAACAGGTTGCCGGCACCATCATCTCAGGGATTCTTTTGTCCTTGGTGTTTACCGGAGTTGCGCTGGCCGGAAAGGAGGTTCTCATCATCAGGGATCAGGCCGGCCGTGTGATTCCGGTTGACGTCCCGTTTGAGCGGATTATTTCCCTGTATGGCGCACACACCCATAACCTGAAGGCCCTTGGTCTGAACAGGGAAATTCTGGGCATATGCCCCGGTGATGACTGGAAAGGCAAACATAAGTTTTCCTATCACGATGGTCTGGAAAAATTCCTGGCGGCCGGGCCGGATCTGGTTCTGGTCCGGCCCATGATCGATCAGGGATATCCCCGGTTGATAAAAGGCCTGGAAAAAGCCGGAATTACGGTCGCCTCTTTTCAGCCCCCGGACGTGAAAGAAATGCTTGATTATTGGATGATGCTGGGTCGGCTGACGGGAAAAACATGCCAAGCCATCAAAATGATTCATCAATTTAAGGATGAAATTTCCCGGATCCAAAACATAACCGGCAGTCTGCCTTATCAAAAACGCGTTTATTTCGAAGCCATTCATGACCGCATGAAAACCTTCACCCCAGGGTCCATGGCTATTTTCGCGCTGGAAACCGCCGGAGGGATTAACGTGGCCGCAGACGCCCCGGCGGTGAGGGACACCAACATCGCCTTTTACGGCAAGGAGCGGATTTTGTCCAAGGCCCGGGAAATCGACGTATTTCTCTCCCAGAAAGGGACCATGAACCAGCCCACGGTCTCAATGATCGTTCATGAACCGGGATTTACGATCATCAAGGCAGTGCAGGAGGGCCGGGTATTTATTGTGGATGAAAAGCAGGTGTCCCGGCCGACCATGGAGCTTTTGGAAGGCGTGCGGACCATCGGGAGAATCCTTTATCCTGAGGCTTTTGACAGGAGGGAAACGCCGTGAAAGGCCTGGTGATAGGGGGCACCCATAGCGGGTGCGGAAAAACCACCGTCAGTCTTGGGCTGATAGCAGCCCTGCGTCGCAGGGGGTTGTCGGTGTCGTCATTCAAGGTGGGGCCGGACTTTATCGACCCGGGCCATCACACCCAGGTAACGGGTAACCGGAGCCGCAACCTGGACGGATGGATGCTCTCCCGGGAGGTAAACCGGGAAATCTTCCATCGACATGCCGCGCATACGGATATTGCGGTGGTGGAAGGGGTTATGGGCCTGTTCGACGGATACGACGGAAACACGGAAGCCGGGTCCACGGCCCAGATGGCCAAATGGCTTAATCTTTCGATGGTTCTGGTGGTGGATGCCCGAAGCATGGCCCGGAGCGCGGCGGCCCTGGTCCGGGGATTTGAACATTTTGACCCGGAACTGCATTTCACCGGCGTGATCTTCAACCAGGTGGGAAGCCCCATGCATTTGAAATACCTGAAAGACGCCCTGGCATCTTCGGCTTCCATGCCCTGCCTGGGAGGTATGATGCGCAGCGGGGATGTCATTATTCCGGAAAGGTATCTGGGCCTGGTGACCGCCGATGACCATGCTACCACGTCTCAAAACATGAATAATCTGGCGGATTGGATGGAAAACGCAGTGGACCTGGACGCGCTTTTGAACGCTTTGCCGGAAATCGCGTCCGTCCCGTTTGCCGGCCTTCCTCATGCGGCTTCAAAAGTCCGCATTGCCGTGGCCAGGGACAAGGCCTTTTGTTTTTATTACCCCGAAAACCTGGAAATGCTGGAAGAAAGCGGCGCGGAAATCATCCGGTTTTCCCCCCTGAAGGATGCCGGTCTTCCCGAAAACATCGACGGCATCTACCTGGGCGGCGGATACCCTGAACTCCATGCCGCGGCCATCGCCGCCAATGCACACCTGAAACATCAGATTTTGGAAAACTGCGGGAAAGGCATGCCCATTTACGGGGAGTGCGGCGGATTCATGGTCTTGTGCAAAACCCTGGTGGACCTGGACGGCAGAGAACACCCCATGGCCGGATGCTTTGATTTCACCTGCCGCATGTCATCCGGATTCCGGGCTCTGGGATACCGGGAAATCACCCTGATTCGAAGTACCATTCTGGGTGCGGCAGGCGTCAGCATCCGGGGGCATGAATTCCATTATTCCCATCTGGACCCCCATGATCGGAAAACCGTGTACCAGGCCCTGAACCGTGACCGCAGCGCCGGCAATGTGCCGGGCTTTCAGGTCAACCGATGCCTGGGCAGTTACCTGCACCTGCATTTCAGGAGCCGACCGTCGGTCCCCCGGTCATTTGTCAACGCATGCCTGGAATACCAATCGGAAAGGATCAGAATTCATGCAGCCTCATGAAATCGAACAGCAAAGTTTCGCCATGATTGATGAAGAAGCCGGGAAACACGGTTTTGGCCCTGATGAATGGAAAATTGTCCGCAGAATGATCCATACCACGGCTGACTTTGAATACATCGGCATGACGCGCATCCATCCCCGGGCCATTGCGGCGGGGGTGGCGGCCATGCGGAAAGGCTGCACCATCGTCACCGACACCGACATGGCCCGGGCGGGTATTCGAAAAACCTCCATAGAACCTTTCGGCTGCCGGGTATTGTGCTTTATGGCTGAGCCGGAAATCGCCGAAGAGGCTCTGGTGCGGGGCGTCACCCGTGCCCATGTGGCGGTGGAAAAAGCCGCCCCGTTGGTCGGGCACGGTATTTACGTGGTGGGCAATGCGCCCACGGCCCTTCTGCACCTGCTGAAACTCCGGAGAGAAGGAACAGCCCGGCCCGCCCTTGTGGTCGGCCTGCCCGTAGGGTTTGTCAATGCTGCGGAATCCAAGGCCGCGCTGATGCAGACGGATATCCCTTATATTACCAACCAGGGCCGCAAAGGCGGATCCAATGTGGCTGCATGCGTGATCAACGCCCTGGCCCTGCTTGCCCGGGAAAGGATTTAACATGAACCCAGGAATTCTCTACGGCATCGGTGTGGGACCCGGAGACCCCGACCTCATCACCTTGAAGGCGGCACGGATTTTACACACCGTGGATGTGGTCTTTGCCGCATCATCCAGCAAAAACACGCACAGCCGGGCCGTGGAAATCGCCAGGCCCCATCTCAGGGAATCGGTTCCGATCAGGATGATTCCCTTTCCCATGACCAGGGACAAGGGCGATATGCAATCCGCATGGGAAAAAAACGCCATGGAAATCATCGCGACTCTGGAAAAAGGACTGAACGCCGTCTTCCTGACCCTGGGCGACTGCCTGACCTACTCCACCTTCGGGTATGTACTCAAAAACATCCAGAGACTGGCGCCTCATATCCCCGTTCATTCCATACCGGGCATCACGTCGTATCAGGCTGCGGCCTCCAGACTCAACACACCGCTGGTGGAAGGGGAGGAATCCCTCATTCTGCTGTCCGGGGTATACGGCGGGGACAGGTTCCGGAAAATATCCCGGAACGCGGACAATGTGGTTTTTATGAAAGCCTACAAGAATACAAAAGACATTGCCGACGCTCTGGATGAAGCCGGCATGGATTTCAGCAGTGTGGGCATTGTCAAATGCGGCCGGGAAAATGAACAGATCATCACGGACATGAAAGAGTTCAAGAATAAAAAACCGGATTACTGGACCCTGATCATTTCCAAAAAGGATAAAAACCTTGTCCCGTAAAAAAACAAATACCCCGAAAGTTCTTGCAGTCGGGCTGCTCATCACCCTGGCGGTTCTGTGCGCGGGGCTGGTTGCCGTTGATGGCATGGAACCCGCCGGACTGTCCGCCGGACTGCTGCTCCCCCTTGCCCGGATGTTATTCTTTGTCGGCATTGGGCTGGTGGCGGCCCAGGCCCTTGATTCCACACGATGGACTGAAAAACTGGGGTTTCTGGCAGGCCCCATGTTCAGATACGCCAACCTGGGATCCCTGTGCAGCGCCGCCTTTACCGCCGCATTTTTTTCCGGGGTGTCCGCCAACGCCATGCTTCTGGGCTTTTATAAGGAAGAACGCATCACCCGAAGGCAGTTGTTTCTCACCAATCTCATCAACCAGTTCCCCGCCTATTTCCTGCACCTGCCCATGACGTTTTTTATTGTGACACCCCTGACCCGGACTGCGGGGGTCCTCTATTTCGTCCTGACCTTTTTGGCGAATGTGCTGCGAACCGTGATGTTTGTGATGTTCGGACATTTTTTCATAAAACCACGGGATCCGGGAAAAGAACCGGAAAACGGCCGGGAACCTGTTCAGGCAGAAACCTCACGCAAAAAAACAAACCCTTTCCGGCTTTCCCTGAAAGAAAAGCTGCCGGGACAGTTTGTCCGGGTGGTGGCCTATGTGGTTCCCACCTATACCGTGGTGTATGTGCTGACCTCAGCCCGGGCTTTCGAGTCCCTGGAAGGCCTCATGACAAGGTTTGCAGTGGCGGCCATCATTCCAGTGGAGTCCCTGAGCGTGGTGATGCTCAGTTTTATTTCCGAATTCACCGCCGGATTTGCTGCGGCGGGTGCTTTGATGGACGCGGGGTCCATCACCGTCAAACAGACGGTCATCGCCCTGCTGCTCGGCAATATCATCGCCTTTCCCATACGGGCCATCCGCCACCAGTTGCCCCGGTACATGGGTATTTTCTCCCCTGTCACGGGCCTTCAGATGCTGTTGATGGGCCAGGGTTTCCGGGTGGCCAGTCTTATTTTTGTGGGTACGGTGTATTGGATTGTCGGGTAATCACCCTAAAAAGGTTTTAAGAAAGGGTTTCACCACAGGCACGGCCGCAGCAGCTTCCGCCAAAGCCGCATTGATGTATTTATTCGGAGACAGGCCGGAGGCGGTTGGGGTGGATCTGCTCAATGGCGAAACCATTAATGTTTCCCTGGATTCCGTAAGGACCGACGGCCCTGTCGGCGTCGCCGCCGTCATCAAGGATGCCGGGGACGACCCGGACATCACCCACGGAGCGAGGATCGGGGCAAAGGTAAAACTGACGGCCGAATACGGAATCGTAACAATCAGCGGCGGAAAAGGCGTGGGCATGGTCACCAAACCCGGCCTGGAAATTCCGGTCGGGGAGCCCGCCATCAACTCCGGGCCCCGGAAGATGATCCGGCAATCCGTGGAACAGGTACTGAAGGCCCATAGCCGGCAGGATGGGGTACATGTGGAAATTTCTGTGGAGGACGGGGAAATTCTGGCGAAGAAAACCCTCAATCATCGCCTGGGCATCGAAGGCGGGCTGTCCATTCTGGGAACCACCGGTCTGGTTAAACCATTGTCCCACGAAGCCTATGCGGCCACCATCCGGTCCGCCTTGTCAGTGGCAAGGGCCTGCGGTGCGGACTGCACGGTGCTCACCACGGGACGCCGCACGGAAAAATACGCCCAGGCATTTTTTCCGGATTTGCCCGGGGAAAATTTTATTCAGATCGGAGATTTTTTTCAAATGTCCATGGAATGTGTTGCAGATAATGGGATCCCCCAGGTCACGCTGGCGGTATTTTTCGGCAAGGCCCTTAAAATGGCACAGGGTTTTCCCCACACCCACGCAGCAAGGTCCGACTTGACCATGGAGTGGCTGTCCACACTTTCCGGGGAGATCACCGGGGACAAAACCCTGACCGATAAAATTTCCCGGGCCAACACGGCCCGCCACGCCTTTGGGATGGTGGTTCCCGGATATCCGAAGGTACTCGAAAAGGTGGGTTCCGCCATGATCCGGTCGGCTCTGGGATTCTGCTGGGGGGCCTCCCGTGTACGGGCCGTTATTTTTGATTTTGACGGCAATGTGGCCTTTGATTCGGATCATTTACAGGAACAGCCGTCATGACATCGCACAATGACACCGCGAAAAAATCGGTTCACGTCATCGGTATGGGCCTTTCGCCCCATGATCTGACCCGATCTCATCTGGATCTTATCCATCAAGCCCAGGTGCTGGTGGGCGCGAAACGCCATCTGGAGGCTTTCAGCCACCTTCCGGCCAGGCAGCACGAAATCCACAGTCCCATTTCGGAAGTTCTGGATTTCATCCAGGAGAATATGGACACCCGGCAGGTGGTGGTCCTGGCCTCAGGTGACCCGCTGTTTTTCGGCATCGGTAAAACCCTGATCGATTCTCTTGGGGCGGACAGAGTGGTGATCCACCCCAATATATCCAGCATGGCCGCGGCTTTCGCCCGCCTGAAACTGCCATGGCAGGAGGCGGTCCGGGTGAGTCTTCACGGCAGAAAAAGCATGGCTTGCCTGAAAGCCGCCATGGATGAAAACTCCCTTCTTTTCGTCCTTACGGACCCGGCCAATGACCCGTATTCCCTCTTGCAAACAGTGCGGGACCATGATGATTCATGGAATATGTGGGTTCTGGAAAAACTCGGGACTTCGGATGAAAAAATCACGATCCTGGACCCTGCGGAGATTTGCGATGCCGGCCATTCCCAGCCCAATGTGGTGGTGCTGCAAAAAAAAGCATGGACCCCCTCCCCCGGCCCCCTGTGCCTGGGGACCCCGGATCGCTGGTTTGTTCACGAAAAAGGCCTGATCACCAAGGCCCCGGTTCGGGCTGTGGTTCTGTCCATGCTGCGCCTGGAAAAAAACCATACCCTGTGGGACCTGGGCGCTGGCAGCGGGTCCGTGGCCATCGAAGCATCCCTGTTAGTTCCCCGGGGTTTTGTTTTCGCCGTGGAAAAAAACGCCGACCGGATTCAGCAAATCCGCGCCAATGCCGAAAGGTTCAAGGTGGAAAACCTGACCGCGGTCCATATTGAAATGCCGGCCGGTCTGGACCGGTTGCCCCGCCCCGACCGGGTGTTCATCGGCGGGGGCGGCAAAGCCCTGCCGGAGATTCTGAAGAAGGCCGGCGACTTGTTAAAACCCGGCGGCCGGGTGGTCCTCAACGCCGTGCTTCTGGAAACCCTGAACACGGCCACCCTTCAGTTGGAAGAAATGAACTTCAAGACCCGCATTACCCAAATCCAGGTGAGCCGGTCCAGAAAAATGCCATGGGGAAAGCGCATGGAATCCTTGAACCCCGTGTGGATCATGGCTGGAGAAAAGGAAAAATAAATTGGAAAAGCATCCCGTAATATTTGCAGGCGCAGGTCCGGGAGCCCCCGACCTCATCACGGTCAGGGGAATGAAGGCTTTGGAACAGGCGGAGTATATCCTTTATGCAGGCTCTTTGGTGCCGGAGGCGGTGCTGACATGGACGAAAAACGACGCGGCCATGGAAAGCAGCGCAGGCCTGCACCTGGATCAAATGGTGGGAAAAATGGCCCGGGCCTGGGAACAGGGGCTGCGGGTGGTCCGGCTTCATACCGGAGACCCCTCACTGTATGGCGCGATAAAGGAACAAATGGACCGGCTGGACCGGCTTGGCATCCCCTGCAAGGTCATCCCCGGGGTGACCGCTGCTTTTGCCGCCGCGGCTGCGCTGAAAGCCGAATACACGGTGCCGGGTATTTCCCAGACCCTTATATTTACCCGTATTTCCGGCCGAACCCCTGTGCCGGAAAAGGAATCCCTTCTTTCCCTGGCCGGACACAACGCCTCCATGGTCATGTATCTGAGTTCCGGCATGGCGGAAGAAGTCGCCGAAGTATTGAGCAAAGCCTATGGACCTTCAGCCCCCTGCGCTGTTGCCTACAGGGTCAGCCAGCCGGAACAGATGATCATCCGGACAACAGTGGATAAGCTGGTCAACGTCATGGCGGAAAACAACATCAACCGCCATACCTTGATTATTACAGGACCTTTTCTGGAGGCGGCGGGCAATGCCCAGTCCCTGCTTTACCACAAGCAATTCTCCCACGGATACCGAGAAAAATCATGATGGCATGGCCCGGCAAAAAACTGGCTGTCTGGGCCATCACCCCAAAAGGCGCGGAACTGGCCCTGCAAGTAAAGGAAAAATGGGGCCACGCCGATGTGTTTCTTTCCGCCGCCTTGGATGTTGAAGCGGAATTTAAAACATTCACATCCTTTTCCCAAAGCCTGGAAATAATGTTTTCCCGATATGAGGGGCATTATTTTATTATGGCCACGGGCATTGTGGTCCGGTTGATCGCAACGCTTCTGAAGGACAAAACCACGGACCCGGCTGTGGTGGCCGGGGATGAGGCAGGACGTTTTGTCATCAGTCTGGTTTCCGGGCATATCGGGGGGGCCAACGAACTGGCCAGGGAACTGGCCGCGGCACTAGGCGCCCAGCCGGTGATCACCACATCCACGGATGTGAACGAGGCCCCCGGCATCGATATCATTGCCAGGGACCTGGGGCTTTATATCGAAAACACCCATGCCGTCAAGCATTTGAGCATGGCCTATCTCCAGGGCCGGGCACTGCCCCTGCATGATCCCTACAACCTGGTGCGATCCCATATCCCCGGGAAATTGATTGAGGAGTCCGGCATGTTTTCCTCCACCCGGTCCGGGTTGTTTGTGGATTATGAAGTCCGGGATTTGCCCGGGCAGGTTCTGATTCTTCGGCCAAAATGCCTGGTGGCCGGCCTGGGATGCCGGCGGGGTGTGCCAAAAGAGGAACTGGAATCCTTTATACGCGGCGTATTCAAGGCGCACCGGCTTTCCATCCACAGCCTTGCCGGAATTGTTTCCGTAGACCTCAAAAAAAACGAGCCGGGGCTCAATCAACTGGCAACGGATCTGGGAGCGCCCATCCATTTTTATTCAACCGATCAATTAAACCGGGTGAAGACGGTGCCGCATCCCTCTTTCCTGGTGGGCAGGCATATAGGAGTCAAAAGCGTATGCGAAGCAGCAGCCATTCTGGCGACGGGGCGAAATCATCTGATTGTGCCCAAGCAGACAAACCGGACAGCGACCCTTGCCATAGCCGTAAAGCCCTTTACATCGTGGGCACAGGGCCGGGCGACCAGGCTCATATGTCCGGCAGGGCTTTGAAAGTGCTTGGTTTTGTCGATGTTGTGGTGGGATACCAAACCTACCTGGAAATCATTGAGCCGGTCATCCGGGGCAAGAAGGTCCATTCCACGGGCATGACCAGAGAAGTGGACCGGGTGGAGGCGGCCATTGAGGCGGCCCTGACAGGCCGGTCCTGCGCGCTGGTTTCCGGCGGGGACCCGGGCGTTTACGCCATGGCCGGCCTTGTGCTGGAAATCCTGGCTACCCGGGGAATTGCCTGCAACACAGGCGCGGAGAACAGCCTGAAGGTTGAAGTGGTACCCGGAATTCCCGCTTTGTGCGCCGGAGCGGCACTGCTTGGGGCTCCCCTGACCCATGATTTTGCCGCCATCAGTTTAAGCGATCTGCTCACGCCCTGGGACCTGATCGAAAAACGCATTGATGCGGCCGCCCTGGCGGATTTTATCATCGTCCTACACAATCCCAAAAGCAAAAAACGGGACCGGCAATTGGAAAAAGCCGGGGAGATCATCCTGCGGCACAGACCCGGAACAACGCCTGTGGGTATCGCGACAGGGGCCATGCGGGAAAACCAGCGGATCCGGCTCTGCTCCCTCACGAATTTGCATCTGGCGGAAGTGGATATGCAAAGCATTGTGTTTGTAGGCAATTCATCTACCTTCCGTTACGGAAATCTCATGATCACCCCCCGGGGATACAGCAGGAAGTATACATTATGAAACCTGACAATCCAAAAATGGCGAAATGCCTGGCTGTGTTCGGCACGGGTTCAGACGTCGGCAAGAGTGTGGTCACCACCGCCTTATGCCGCATATTTTCCAATCGGGGCATCCGGGTTTGTCCGTTCAAGGCCCAGAACATGTCCAACAATTCCGGGGTCACGCCCGAAGGCCTGGAAATGGGCCGTGCCCAGATTGTCCAGGCCGAAGCCGCGCGGCTGGCACCCCATGTGGACATGAACCCCGTGCTATTAAAACCGGTAAGCCAGGTGGGAGCTCAGGTGGTGCTTCTGGGCAGGATGCTTCAGGATTTTTCAGCTTCCCGATATCACATGGAAAAAACCCGACTGTTCGAAACCGCCTGCCGGGCCCTGGACCATCTGCGGGGCGCCTATGATGCGGTGGTCTTGGAAGGGGCCGGGTCCTGCGCCGAAGTCAACCTCATGTCCCGGGATATCGTCAACCTGAGAATGGCCGCCTATGCCCGGGCACCTGTCTTACTGGTGGCGGACATCGACCGGGGGGGCGTCTTCGCCCAGATTGTGGGGACCCTGGCCTGCCTGGAAAAGGAGCAGCAGGACCGGATCGTCGGATTTATCATCAACCGGTTTCGGGGCGATATTTCCCTGTTTAAGGACGGAGTTTCATGGATCGAGCAGAAAACCGGCAAAAAGGTTTTCGGGGTACTGCCATGGTTTGACCATTTCCATATTCAGTCGGAAGACTCGGTTATGATCGAACACCCGGAAACCCGCCATGAACCCGGCAAAGGGCCCGGCGTGGCCGTGGTGCGGCTTCCCCATATTTCGAATTTTACGGATTTTGATCCTTTGCTCCGCACGCCAGGCCTTGGAGTGGATTTTGTGGAAAGGGTCCGGGATATTTCTTCCTTCAAGGCTGTTATCCTTCCCGGATCCAAAAGCACCCGGAACGATCTTAACTGGTTGGAAAAAACCGGCTGGAGCGCCGGAATAAAAGAATATGCAGAAAACGGAGGCTGTGTGCTGGGCATTTGCGGCGGCTTTCAGATGCTCGGCAGGGAAGTTCAGGACCCCGAAGGGATGGAAGGAAAGCCCGGGACCAGCCGTGGGCTGAATCTGCTGCCCCATGTGACGGTGCTGAAAGCCCCCAAAACCACTACGCTCACCCGGTTCGCCTGGGACGGCGTCACGGGTTGCGGATATGAAATCCACATGGGCCGGACCGCCTTGCCGGGGGATATCGGCGCGGAAAAATCCGACTTGCCCGGCTGGCTCACGGTGATGGAACGCAACCGGCAATTCTGTCAGGACCATGACGGCGCTTTCTCCGAAAACGGCCGGGTCATGGGAACCTACATACATGGATTTTTTGATACCCCCGCCATATTGAAAAAATGGTTTACATGCCTGGGCCTGGATGGATTGCAAACACCGAAGGAATCGGCCATGGAGGAAAGGGACCGGCAGTATGATCTTCTGGCCGGGCATTTTGAAAACCATGTGGATGTGGACGCCATCATCTCAGGAGTCCGTGCATGATTATCGGACACGGAGGCAATATTCCCGAGGCCGCTGCCAAATCCGGGCTAAACGTGGAGCAGATTACGGATATGAGCTCCAACACCAACCCGCTGGGGCCCATGCCCGGCATGGTGGCGCATTTAAAAAATGCCATGGACGTCGTCACCGGACTTCCCGAGGCCGACGCCCATGCCGTGGTGCAGGCATTTGCCGGGTTGACCGGTTTAGACCCCTCCAAAATTCTCGCCGCCGGCGGCACCACGCAGTTGATCTATTCAATTCCACGGCTTTTTCCCCAGGGTCGGGCGCTCATCCTTGGCCCCACATACGCGGATTACGCCGATGCCTGCGCCATGAACGGCGTGAATTTTACTTTCGCTTTCCCGGATTCGGGCCGGAATTTTGCCCACGACCTGAACCGGATTGCCGGGATTGCGGCGGATTACGATCTGGTTTTCCTGTGCAACCCCAACAACCCGACCGGTGATGCATACGCTCCCGATACGCTCCAATGGCTTGTCCGAAAATGTCCGGCCACGGTTTTTGTACTCGATGAATCCTATATGCCCTTTGCGCCGGAATCCGCATCCCTGACCATGGCCGGGACCCGCCTGCCCAATGTATTGGTGCTGAGTTCCTTTTCCAAAATTTACAAGGTGCCGGGCCTGCGCATCGGCTTTGCCATTGCCCCGAAAGGATTGAAGGAAAGGATGGAGATTTTCCAAATGCCCTGGAGCGTTGGAAGTCTTGCCCAGGAGGCGGTTCTGTTTGCGGCGGGCAATAAAGATGCGGCCCTTGGGTATATTGAAAAAACCGCCGATTATGTGGCCTGTGAAAGAAAATCCATGGAAGAAAAAATAAAGGGAGCGGCCGGCATCACGATTTATCCGGGAGTTACGCCCTTTGTGCTGTTCCGGTTGCCCCCGGGATGCAGGTCGGACAGGGTTTGGGAAGGCATGCTGGGGAACGGCCTCCTGGTGCGGGATTGCGGCAATTTTCACGGCCTTGGCCCCCGGTTTGTGCGCGTGTCCCTCAGGGACAGAAAAACCAATACAAGCGCCGCCGAGCTATTGATTTCCCTTTCCCGGAACACTGCCCTGAAGGAAAATTTCTGATGACGGCCGTACCCCTTGCGCCGTGGCAGTCCTTTGGACTCGCTTTTTTGCTGGATATGCTCCTGGGAGATCCCGAAAGGATGCCCCATCCGGTGCGGTTGATGGGCTGTCTGATCCAAAGACTGGAAAAGCCATTTCGCAGCCTGCCTGTATCCACTGTGGCGGCCGGCGGGTTTTTCGCCCTGTTGCTGGTATTTCTGTCTTTTGCGCTTACCCGGGGTGTTCTGGCCTTGGCGCATGGCGTTCATCCCTGGCTCGGAAGCGCCCTGGAAGTACTTTTTCTCTATTACTGCATCGCCCCCAGGTGCCTGAACGATGCGGCCCTGGTGGTGGAAAAGCCCCTTCTCCTTGGGGATCTGGAAAATGCCCGGTGCAAACTGTCCATGATTGTGGGAAGGGAAACCGCGGATCTGAGTCCCATGCAGGTATGCCGCGCCGTTATCGAAACAGTGGCCGAAAATTTCGTGGATGGTGTATTGTCGCCTCTTTTTTGGATGGTTGCAGGCGGAGCCCCTGCCGCCATGGCTTTTAAGATGATCAGCACTCTGGATTCCATGGTGGGCTACAAAAATGAACGCTACCATCTGTTCGGAACGGCTTCCGCCCGGCTGGATGACGCGGCGAATTTTATTCCGGCCAGACTGTCCATTCCTGTCGTTGCCCTGGCCGCCTGGATATTGGGACTTCCCCCTGAAAATGCGATCAGAACCGCCCTGCGGGAAGGCAGCCGCCATCAAAGCCCCAATGCCGGTTATCCCGAAGCGGCTTTTGCCGGAGCCCTGGAAGTCAGGCTGAACGGCCCGGCGGTCTATGACGGGGTATTGCATGATAAACCCTTTATCGGGAGACGGTTTGGTGATCCAACCGTAATCCACATACAAAAAGCCCGATGCCTCTTGCTGGTGTCCTCCCTGCTGGGCGCGGCCGGGATCATGGCTATATTATATCTGTTTTCAGCCTATTAAAAAAGGAAGTGAATCATGAACACCCCTGCACCGAGTTTGAAAGAAATACTGGAAAAAATCCAGCCCCCGGATCAAAAAATCATTGAACGGGCGCGTGAGCACACCGCCGGACTGGCCGTTCCTCCCCGGGCATTGGGGCGGCTTCACGAGATGGGAGAACGTCTGTGTGGAATCACCCGCACCCTTAACCCGGTCATGGACGCCAAGGCCGTCGTCGTCATGGCCGGGGACCATGGCATTGTGGAAGAGGGAGTGAGCGCATTTCCACAGGAAGTCACCGGGGAGATGGTCAAGAATTTTCTTGCCGGAGGCGCCGGCATCAACTGCCTGTGCCGCCACGTGGGTGCCCGGGTGATTGTGGTGGATATGGGCATGAAGGTAGACCCTCGATCCCTGGGTCCTTTGACCAACGGCGCTTTTTATGCCCATAAGATCGCACCGGGCACGGCAAACTTCTCCAAAGGCCCTGCCATGTCCAGGGAACAGGCCAAAAATGCAGTTCTTTACGGGTTTAAGAGAGCTTCCGCTCTTTTTCAGGAGGGCGTTTGCCTGCTGGGCACCGGTGACATGGGCATTGGGAACACCACACCGTCCGCTGCCATTGGTGCGGTCATAACCCATGCCGGCGTGGATGAAATGACAGGACGGGGTACCGGAGTGGATCTCGCAGGCCTGCACCGTAAAAAAACAGCCATCCAAAAAGGGATCGATGTCAACCGGCCTGATCCCGGGGACGGACTGGATGTGCTCGCCAAGGTGGGCGGGTTTGAAATCGGGGGCATTGCCGGTTGCATCCTGGCGGGGGCCTTCCACCACAGGCCGGTGGTCATCGACGGGTTTATTTCCACGGCAGGAGCGCTCATCGCTCATGCCTTATGCCCTGCGGCCGGCCAGTATTTGTTTGCGGGCCATTGCTCGGAAGAACCGGGGCATAAAATCATGCTCAGGCACCTGAACCTGGACCCCATCCTGAATTTGGGACTCAGATTGGGAGAAGGCACGGGCGGAGCGCTGGCCATGAGTATCATAGATGCTGCGGCCAAGGTGTTCCGCGAAGTGCTGACCTTTGACCAGGCCGGAGTTTCCGGCAAGGGGTCCTGTTAATACCCCGGATATCGCTTCCGCCAATGCCTCTTCGGCAATCCAGCCTCCCCCCAGTTTTTCGATGGTTTCCGGAACCGGTCCGGAGTTCTTGGAAAGGGCTGTTGCGTGATTAATTGCGTCAAGACACTCCCCGTGATGAGGATATTTTTTCAGGATGGTTATGGACGCATGAATCGCATCATCCACCATCAGTCCCGCCGGCGCCACCCGCATCACGCCGCCACAGCCCTTGTTGTCGTTGATCGGATCATCCATGGTCCCTATTTTATCTTTTCGCAATGCCGAAAGACAGCTGTTGCCCGGGGCTCTTCGGCTGTACAATTCCGGAACATATTGGAGGAACCCTTCAGTTTCAGCACCGGCAGGACCTTTAAAGGGTAGGTCCTGGGTATGAAGCCACCGTTTATAGGCCTGGTGAACCACGAAAGGAGTGTCGCAGACACCTTTTGAATTGCCCCGTGTCCAGGCTCTTAGAAGGCCTTCAGCCGTAAACAGGGCCATCTGGGTGTCCGGTTCGTCCATAAGCCTGATCATAATCCGTGATGCCGGATCCTCCATACGCTCTGCGAATTTCAGAAAGCCGCATAAATTCCACCGGTGCGGCCTATGCCGCCCAGGCAGTGGACATATACGGTATTCCCGGCTTCAATCCCCTCATCTATGGAATCCAGTATTTTGGCCATCGTATCCGGTGATGGAATGCTCACATCCCGGATCGGAAACCTTAAACATGAAAATGCGGCATCTTTTTCCCCGGCAGAGTCGGAAAGGATATTTTCATAGGGCCTGAACGGAGCACCTGCAATATCGGTTTCATCCGGTTCCATGAGATTTATCACACGACGGATTCCGCTTTCAAAAAGATTCTTGATCTTCCGGGTTGCTTCATCGGGATCTTTGGACCCCGGGTATTCTCCTGCCGGCAGTCGGCCGGGAAGGACCCAGTAGGACCGTGGGAAGGGGACGGATGGGTTTGTTCTGTCTGCTATATACATAAAATGATTTTCCTTTCAGCCGTGGATGATTTTATAATGGCGAACTCCTTTTGACAAGCTTCGATTAACATACCTTGTATGAGGCATTCCCGGGCCGTTCGCCTATCCCCGAATACTCCACCCGTGAGATACAGTTCCGGCAGAGAATGTAATATCGCACCGAGTCCTCGGAACAGTCGATGCATTCCTCCATGCGCCGCTGCAGTTTTATAAACTGCTCCTCGGTTATGGAATCGCATTCAAAAACGGATTTCTGGACCCTCACGCCGAAAGACTTCAAGATCTTGACCGCCCGGTACCGGATACGATCGTCTACGATGTCGAAGCAGACCAGACAAAACATTTATTTCTCCCAGACAAAGGGTGTATATTCCCGGTCCGGGCTTTCCAGATATTCTCCAAACCGCCGAACCTGGTTCATGATCATCCACCGGTATGCGACTTCCTTTCCCAAAGGCGGATAGTGCACCCGCCGCGCCATCATCTGTTCATAGGCAGCCACAAAGGTGCGACTGACGGCAGGCTTCATCTCCACCGGGCGTTTGCTCTTCATCTCCGCTTCGTCTACAAATTCCGCGGGGGCGGGTTCTCTCTGAATAAAATCGTCCGGCTTTACCGCTTTCCTGTTGACCAGGCCCAGGACAAACCGGTCTCCCAGAAAACACCGATATTCTTCCACAAGGTCGCAGGCCAGAGAGGGCCTCCCGTAGCTCACCTCATGCAGACTTCCCATATACGGGTCAAGACCGACCGCCTTGATCGCGGAAAGCACCTCATTGGTCAGCAGCGTATACACAAACGAAAGCATGGCGTTTACCGGATCCAGGGGGGGTCGCCGGTTCCGCCCCTGGAACCGAAACGCTTCATTTAAAACCAGACGGTGAAAGGCGCTGAAATAAATCCTCGTGGCCGCTCCCTCGTATCCCCTCAGCACATCGAGGTTCTGGGAAGCAGACACATTTTTCCCCAGAGCCTTGAGCCTGGCCGCACCCACCTGCAGCGCATCGTCTGCGTACGTTCTGGATCTCAGCATCAGCAGCCGGATCATGTTGGCGATTTTACCGGAAACAATCCCCATTGCCGTCTTCAACGCGAATTGCTGATCGCTGAGTTTCAGGTATTGGGCGGATCTCAGGGAAACGTGACGATGCTCGTCTATTGCCAGTCGCGCCCTGAACCGGCCGGTCGGTGTCATGAATACGGTTTCCACCCGGTTTTTGATAAGGAAATCCAGGACGCTGCCGCTCAGGGAGACATACCCGGCCAGTATCAGTTTTTTAAGCCCCACCGCCGGGATATGATCGATTTCACGCCCCTCCTTGATGACTTTCAATGCCATTCCTTCCCGCCGGAGGTAGCTTCCGTTTTCCATAATATAGACCGTATCCAAAATATTGCCTCGCCGGATTTCGCTGTTGTGAATGCCCGTTAATCCTCTTCAGGATTTCAAAAAACTCTGGGCCTGAATGATGGCCGTCTTGAGATTTTCCAGTGCTGCGTTCAGGTTCCCCACTTTTTCCGATATTTTTGCCGTACACGTTTTACCTTCTTCAAGGTGAAGCAGCGGATGCGGATAATCCGGGACTTCCCTGAAAAAACACAAATTACCCGTATAATTGATCAGGCTGTGAATCCTCCGGCATCCCAGAGGCGTACCCCGGACACGGCTTAATTTAAAATCCACGAGGTGGGGATTGTAATCCGGAAGGGAGGACAACAGGTGGTGGATCAGCGTACCGGCCCTTGGCAAAAACCCGATGGTCTGAAACAGGATTTTTTCTTCCCGGATCGATGAATTTCTGCCATTCCGCGCGGAAGCCATAATCTGTCCCAGGGGAGGACACTTGGTTTCCAGGGCAACGAGTTCGGGGTATGATCTGGCATAGGCTTCCCACCGGGGATGAATAAAAACGGTTTTGTCTTTGTCGGCCTGATCCATGGTGTCCAGACTGTCTATCCCCGTGGTTCGCACCGTGCTCAGATAGTCAAGCTGGGCTTCAAGGGTTCTGGAATTGCATTTAATGAAACAGGAGCGTTTTCCGGTCAGCCTGTGAACGCCCAGGGGCAACTTCACCAGATTTCCCAGGCCCTTTCCCTTAAGGCTGTCCTGTTTGGGAAACACTTCGATTGAAAATGCGCCGAGATCGCCGGCGATCCCCAGGCGTATTTTTTCAAGGGCGGACCGCACCTTTTCCGGTGGAACCGGCTCATCAAAAAAATACCAGAAATGATACCCCTTTCCGCCGCTGAACTCGATCAATGGCCAAAGTCCCGCTTTTTGTGACAGTTCGTTGATTCTGTCCATGCAATAGGCGATTTCGCGTTTCACCTGGTTTTTTTCGTCCGGTGTAAGCTTTGCCGAACGGAACTTTTTTGAAAGATCCACATCCATCACAGCGGTCCGGACCAATCCGTCGGATTGAAGCAGGTACATGCCGTAGGTTTTCAGCCCCTTGAAATGCTCCTCCAGATCATGGGATTGCAAAGGACGGCGAACCGGAACATATCCCTGCTTATTTTCCGATCTTTCCACCCATTGCCGGGCAAAGCAATCTTCCCGTCCTGAAAAAAGGTTCATATAGCGCATGACGGCATCCTGCCGGTACCGCATGATTTCAAAGGGTTTGGATGCCGCATCGATATCCGTCTCAGGCCCCGATCCGGCAGGGGAAGTATACACCTTTACCCACTCCTGGTATTGGCTTTCGCCCACGGCTTTTCGCGCCAGTGCCAGCACCTGGGCGATTTTATCGGCCTTGTTCAGAATGAATAGAAGTTCAAGATGGTTCTGCCAGGCTTCGATCTCAGCGGGAGAGGTTTGATGAATATGCGTAAATACCCGGCACGCGGTTTCCGTATCGCCCGCCATCTGGGCCAGGGACGCCCACCTGAGCCTGTTTTTGACCTCCAGGGAATTCCACACCCGCTCATCCTGAAGGGTCTGACGGGTTTTCTCCGGGTTTTCCCCAAGGACGATCTGCTGTTCCAGCCGTGTCAGCAAAAGGTTGTAGTCCGGAACATCACGCTGTCCGGTTTCAAACGGCAACATCACGCTGCTCATATTCATCCCCCTGTTTCAAATCGTTTTCAAAAATATCTTCTCCGTCATCGGAGGATATTCATCCGGCTTCAAGCTTATCCAGAAGTTTGCCCAGCCTGGGATATCGGGGATTGATGTCCCGCAATTCCCGGGCCAGCTTCAAAGCCCCCTGAATGTCCCCGAGCCTGAAAGTGTTTACCGACTGCCAGAACAGGCCGTCCGCGAAAATATTGCCCCACTTTTCCGTGTAAAAACTTCCGGCGGCAACGGCCCATTTCAGTGACGAAGCATAATCGCCTGTCAGGTAGTCGATTTTTGAAAGGCGGATCAGGGTCTTGTGCCTGGAACGCGGGTCCCTTTCCATGCAGGAAAGAAGCGCTTTCCTGGCGGCGTCGGGATTTTTCAACGCGCATTGAACATCGGCCTCGGTCCACCGGCAGTAGGGTTTGCGGATTTTTTCGGGAATCTTCCGGATGGTTTCCAATGCGCGGGGGGCATTTCCCAGGGCCAGGTAAGTCCGGGCCAGAAGTTCGCACACAAAATCCGGCGTCTGACCTCCGTCGCACTGAAGCGCAAACAGCAGCGCGTCCTTGGCCGGGTTAAACTGCCCCAGGTGGAAGCTCACTTTTCCCAGCGCAAAATACTTGAAGCACAGGGAAAGGTAGTTTGTCTTTTCGTCTTCCACCAGGCATCGTTTGATAAACGGAAGCGCTTTTTCAGCCTTCCCGATATCCAGCAATGATCCTGAGAGTTGAAACAGGGCCTTTACAAAATTCTTCTTCTCCTGATGCCGGTCATCCTGCTGAGCCGGTTCCAGCTTGTCCCAGTTTTGTACGGCCTGATGGAACAGGGGAAGAGCAGGTTCGGTTTTCTTTTCTATCTGCCGATACAGCATGCCCTGGCGGTAGAAGTTGGTCACGCCCTCCGGACGTAAATTCCGGGCCGCGTCAAAATGACGGTGAGCCAATCGGATGCGCTCATCCCGGAGCTTCCCGGCCAGAAAAATTTCCCGGTTTTTGGCGGCATACAGAGAATCGTAAGCAGTATAGGCCATGGAGGCGTGAAGGTGGAAATTTTTCGGGTCCTTTTGGATGCATCGGTCCAGTTGGGACATGGCTTCGTCATATTTTTTCAAATGCCCCAGGGCGAAGGCGACTTTTTCCCGGAGGCCGATATCCAGGTCGTGGACCACAAGCTCGGGGAATTTGTCTTCCACCGGATGAAACAGGGAAACCGCATCCTCCCATTTGTTTTCCCGGATTAATTCCCCGATGTCGCCGATCGCCTGTTTCAGAATCCGCTGGGCAGCGTCCTGCTTAAAACCCCCCAGGTCGTCAAAACCCAAAAATTCGTCACCGGAAATCCTGCCGGCCTCTTTGGACGGACTTTCCGGAATGGCGCTATTCGCCTTTTCCAAAGTTGTTGAACTGACAGTTGCTCCCATGATGTACCTCCTTTTTTAGGAGGCATATTATGAATTGGGACGGGTAAATAAAAGAATTGCAATGTTGCGGTGACGGAAAATAGCAATCCCCTCAAATCGGGTCAATGTTCCGGACGTAGGGGCGTATGGCCATACGCCCGATAGCAATATAAGTCGCAATCCCCTCAAATCGGGTCAATGTTCCGGACCCGATACCGGAATGCTTCGAACAGTCTGACTACCACGGTCGCAATCCCCTCAAATCGGGTCAATGTTCCGGACGAGAGTTTGATCTTGAAGCTGGAGAGATGGTAGAGAAGTCGCAATCCCCTCAAATCGGGTCAATGTTCCGGACCGTATCAATCAAAACGACGGAGAAAATCGCGAACATTGTCGCAATCCCCTCAAATCGGGTCAATGTTCCGGACCCGTCCTGGCCACGACGAAAAACTGGCTACTGACCCCGTCGCAATCCCCTCAAATCGGGTCAATGTTCCGGACTGGCAACACCGGTCAGGAACGCAACGCGTCGGCAAAGTCGCAATCCCCTCAAATCGGGTCAATGTTCCGGACGTGAATCCGTCTGGAAGGGGGTTTGCGGCGCTTATTTGTCGCAATCCCCTCAAATCGGGTCAATGTTCCGGACCGGAAACGCCTTTGACGTTCCCATCATCAATCTGCACAGTCGCAATCCCCTCAAATCGGGTCAATGTTCCGGACAGTCGTTCTTAATTGACTCATTGAGCGAGTCGATTAAGGTCGCAATCCCCTCAAATCGGGTCAATGTTCCGGACCTGGTGCTATTATTTGATTTAATCCGGGAGATATTTCGTCGCAATCCCCTCAAATCGGGTCAATGTTCCGGACATAGTGCGGCGGGCGGCTTCGTAAGTGATCATCACGGTCGCAATCCCCTCAAATCGGGTCAATGTTCCGGACTTTTGAGGGGTTCGGTTTTGAATCACTCAAAAAGTTTTTGTCGCAATCCCCTCAAATCGGGTCAATGTTCCGGACTAGAAATGGATTTAGAATTGCGACGAGAAATCGCGAGGGTCGCAATCCCCTCAAATCGGGTCAATGTTCCGGACACTACATCCGGTTGCTTGGTCCAGCTCCGGCAGGTATGTCGCAATCCCCTCAAATCGGGTCAATGTTCCGGACGAAGAGGGCTACGATGACCTGGACGAGGATGACATCGTCGCAATCCCCTCAAATCGGGTCAATGTTCCGGACTGTATCATGCGTGGAACTGTATTGGGCAATCCCTTCAGTCGCAATCCCCTCAAATCGGGTCAATGTTCCGGACCTGACGGGATTATATCAAACAATACTTCCCTCACGATTGTCGCAATCCCCTCAAATCGGGTCAATGTTCCGGACTCGCAGTGTTCACCTGGCCGGCGATAGCGGTGAACATGTCGCAATCCCCTCAAATCGGGTCAATGTTCCGGACACAAATTTTAGATCCATGCTGCGGTAGCAAAATGATGTGTCGCAATCCCCTCAAATCGGGTCAATGTTCCGGACGATATTCCGGAGTTCTTGTTATAGCCCTAAGCCCCATGTCGCAATCCCCTCAAATCGGGTCAATGTTCCGGACATGAAGCCGGACACCGTTTATCAGTTGGTCAAAGCTAGTCGCAATCCCCTCAAATCGGGTCAATGTTCCGGACGCGAGGCTGAAACATTCCTAAAAGTGATCCGAGGAGGTCGCAATCCCCTCAAATCGGGTCAATGTTCCGGACCGAATAATTGATATTCGAGAGATTCCATTCAATTCAAGTCGCAATCCCCTCAAATCGGGTCAATGTTCCGGACCAACACCGGCGACAGAAATTCTGGCGACGGCAACACGTCGCAATCCCCTCAAATCGGGTCAATGTTCCGGACGTAGTGAGCGAAGAAAGTTTCGACTTCTCTTGTGAGTCGCAATCCCCTCAAATCGGGTCAATGTTCCGGACAGGATTGGGAGTATGAGGGGGATGTGGCCGACTTCACGTCGCAATCCCCTCAAATCGGGTCAATGTTCCGGACATCAAATCAACGCCCCGGAAGGGGCAAGGAAAGGAAAGTCGCAATCCCCTCAAATCGGGTCAATGTTCCGGACCGCGAATTGGAGGGATAAGAGATGTCAATATCTAAAAAAGTCGCAATCCCCTCAAATCGGGTCAATGTTCCGGACTACCTGGAGGAGATCGGCTTAGCCGGTCCCTCCACGTCGCAATCCCCTCAAATCGGGTCAATGTTCCGGACTGAAAATTTTAGAATTGGAGCTATTTTATGCTCCAATGTCGCAATCCCCTCAAATCGGGTCAATGTTCCGGACAGTAATTATCAATGGGTTATACAGGTCCGGGAGATCGGGTCGCAATCCCCTCAAATCGGGTCAATGTTCCGGACGGCATTATGTCTAATGATGTTTTTTTGCCGTCTCATGTGTCGCAATCCCCTCAAATCGGGTCAATGTTCCGGACTGGAATTAATATTGTTATTTAATTTAATCCGGGAAATGTCGCAATCCCCTCAAATCGGGTCAATGTTCCGGACGCTACGACGGTTTGGACGACAATGACATTCAAGTCATGTCGCAATCCCCTCAAATCGGGTCAATGTTCCGGACCTGGAGAGTGCATAATGCGCGGCACTCCACTCGGTAAGTCGCAATCCCCTCAAATCGGGTCAATGTTCCGGACGTAACTACGGCATGATGGTTTGGGACGGCCGTAGTGTGTCGCAATCCCCTCAAATCGGGTCAATGTTCCGGACTTTAATTTTTGTTTAATAAGGAGCTTGACATGCGTAAGTCGCAATCCCCTCAAATCGGGTCAATGTTCCGGACGCATAATGAAGCTCCAAAGACTGGAGCTTTCGCAAAGTCGCAATCCCCTCAAATCGGGTCAATGTTCCGGACTGAAGCGGCCCGCAAATTGGCAGGGTCAGCGGCAAAGTCGCAATCCCCTCAAATCGGGTCAATGTTCCGGACGAAAGTAAAAATGAATTACCAGTGGGTTATTCAAATTAGTCGCAATCCCCTCAAATCGGGTCAATGTTCCGGACCGTTCACAGAGGTACCGTTGTCTCTACCCGCAGAGTGTCGCAATCCCCTCAAATCGGGTCAATGTTCCGGACGATATACGCGACATTCCTCCTAATCGTATGGTCCATGTCGCAATCCCCTCAAATCGGGTCAATGTTCCGGACGAGCAGGCCACGGCGATCTGGGGTATCTACCATATCTGCGTCGCAATCCCCTCAAATCGGGTCAATGTTCCGGACTAAAAGTGATAAATAGGAAATCGGGGATTGCTGGAGAGTCGCAATCCCCTCAAATCGGGTCAATGTTCCGGACCTATCATGGAAGACTTAGAATTGCGACGAGAGATCGGTCGCAATCCCCTCAAATCGGGTCAATGTTCCGGACCCATCGCACAGCGCCCATTGGTGAAAGCGCTTATGACACGTATGTCGCAATCCCCTCAAATCGGGTCAATGTTCCGGACCCGAGCTCGAATGCACGGCCACCTATGAGGTCCTGATGTCGCAATCCCCTCAAATCGGGTCAATGTTCCGGACTGACCCAGGATTCTCAGACCTGGCTGGTCCACGCCCGTCGCAATCCCCTCAAATCGGGTCAATGTTCCGGACTCATGGCTCGCAACTCACGAGAGGAGGTGCAACCATGTCGCAATCCCCTCAAATCGGGTCAATGTTCCGGACAAATACCCCGTCAAGGCCCCACTCAGGCGCGACTTTTGTCGCAATCCCCTCAAATCGGGTCAATGTTCCGGACGGATCTCATAGGCCACACGTCCTGATCACGACGAAAAGTCGCAATCCCCTCAAATCGGGTCAATGTTCCGGACGCGAAACAGAGGTTGAGGCGGCGTGGCTTAAAAACGTCGTCGCAATCCCCTCAAATCGGGTCAATGTTCCGGACACGACTTCATCCGGATGTCTTGCGCCCGCTTGGAGAGTCGCAATCCCCTCAAATCGGGTCAATGTTCCGGACGGAGGTGGGCAATGATTATAGTTATAAATCGAAATGTCGCAATCCCCTCAAATCGGGTCAATGTTCCGGACTTACTTGGCCGAGCGTTTTATGAGGCTAAGGATATGTCGCAATCCCCTCAAATCGGGTCAATGTTCCGGACGAAGGAGAGGAGGCGTGTATTGAAATGAAGATATTTGTCGCAATCCCCTCAAATCGGGTCAATGTTCCGGACAAAAATGGTGGAAACATCCGCCCACGGAAACACCAGGTCGCAATCCCCTCAAATCGGGTCAATGTTCCGGACATCACGCCTCATCAACTCATAGCCCCGGAAGGGGCAAGGGTCGCAATCCCCTCAAATCGGGTCAATGTTCCGGACAAATTGTCAGACGTAGAGTTGAAGACTCGCTCCGTGTCGCAATCCCCTCAAATCGGGTCAATGTTCCGGACTCAATTGAATGACATTGAATATCAATCATTACATGAAAAGTCGCAATCCCCTCAAATCGGGTCAATGTTCCGGACGTTGAGGAACTTCGACAGTCGATCACCAAGCAGTCGTTTTTGTCGCAATCCCCTCAAATCGGNNAATCGGGTCAATGTTCCGGACAAAATATAGTAACAGGTAACGGAATTGTTTCCGATGTCGCAATCCCCTCAAATCGGGTCAATGTTCCGGACTGGCCCCTATCCTTGAAAAGGTCGAAAAGAGACGTCAGTCGCAATCCCCTCAAATCGGGTCAATGTTCCGGACACATACCGTGGTAACACGGGCTCTAGTGGACTTATGGACGTCGCAATCCCCTCAAATCGGGTCAATGTTCCGGACGCATAAGCCACGGCCTTGCACAACAGTTTTCGTTCTGTCGCAATCCCCTCAAATCGGGTCAATGTTCCGGACGGATTCGGGAAGCTCACCCCGAACGAAGTTGAGTCAGTCGCAATCCCCTCAAATCGGGTCAATGTTCCGGACTCATCAATGAGGAACGCACCCTGAACGGCGTGAAATAGTCGCAATCCCCTCAAATCGGGTCAATGTTCCGGACGAAGAATCAGAACTTGACGCTTGGGACTTGATCGAACGTCGCAATCCCCTCAAATCGGG
>DIKO01000110.1:66463-83226 GCA_002423615.1 Desulfobacteraceae bacterium UBA5616 | reverse complement strand
TCAGATTAATGCGGAAGCCAACACCGGTTCTCCCTGGCCAATCCCGATTAATGCATCCGGGGGGGATACCGGGTCTCCTTGAATATTTCCTGGAGTCAGGTTGTCATCATCTATGCCATGAATCCATAGGACCAGTGCTTTGCCGTATTCTTTGATTATCGCATTGATGGTCCTCAACAATGGCTCTTCAAATTCGGATTTCAGATGTTTATGGACTTGATTCTTACGATTCAGATTGATCCACTTTTTCGATTTATCTGGATCATGACGAATTGGTTCTCCATCTAATCCAATTAGGATTTTATTGGTGTTAGGATCAATTTGCCAAGGTGGTTTCATGTAGGTTTTATTGACGATGGAATAGCAATCCACTTCATCAGCAATCAGCCTACAGATTTCATACGTTTTTTCATCATCCTCTTGATAGCCATGCGGTGCTATGACTAAAATGGAGCAATTCCCTCTTCGGATAGGTATATCACCCTCGGTCCATCCATGATCCTTCGATTGGCGTAATTCAGTCGTATTTTCCATAAATTGACTCCGGTAGGTTTTCTTTTGGGAAGGGCTTATCTATTTAGATGGAAAAGAAGCTTGATGTGTCTGTTTGTATAGGCATTCTAATATTATGAGATTATTATAAAATAATTTATTATGTCAAGAATATAAATGAGTTGAATCATAACGATTACCCAACAGCAAAAAGCCCAACCGCAAAGGGTCAGGCTTTTAGATGCTATTTTACATTAATTTCAATGGGTTTGTTAGTTGGATATCCTTAATGGACCTGAAAGATAGGGCATCTGACGAAAGTGCTGATGGGTTTTTTCTAACATCTTGTAATCATGGTTATTACACTATTTAAGCAGTTTTATGACACTTATAGGGGCAGATTGTAATTACAGCGATACCGGTACCCGCAGCAATCACTTTGAACATTTTTGTTCTCGATCCTATTGCCTCACAATAAAAAAGGGCTCCGAAATTCAGGAACCCTTTTTTTCAAAATCAAAAAATTATCGTCTAACTGTCCAACCGTCCAGATTTTATTTTTTCAGTGGGAAATTTCAGGGATGCGGTTGTCAAAGGGAACAGTTTGGTAGGAAGATTGAACGGGATGGGATAGCAATTTAGACGGCTTTTATTGACGGCTTTTGACGGCTATAGATGGTTTTTGAATGATGTAAGAGAAGGTGGAATACGCTTAAATCATTGATAAATCGCACTGTCACGCCGGAGGTCGCGGGTTCGAGTCCCGTCGCTCCCGCCAAATAAAAACAGGGACTTGAAAGAAATTTTGAGTCCCTGTTTCATTTTAAGAAATACCCTTCCCCCCACTCTGCCCAACACCGAAAGTTTGCCCCATAGCACGGCCCCGGTCTTTCGCCGGGATCAAGTCCAAGTGGTTCAATCGAATACCTGCACCCGTAAAACTCTTTTCGTTATTTTTTGATGGGATTAAACTGCGTTTTCAGCCATCCTCTTCATCAAAAGGATTGAAAACGGGCAAATCCTGGATACCCTCGAAGTCCTTCACGTTTCTGGTTAAAATACCCAAACCATTGGTAAGGCACGTGGCGGCGATAATGGCATCAGGAATCTTGATTTTCATCTCCCGTTTCAGCTCGATCGTCTTTTCAATAACCGCATTATCGAGAGATAAAACCTGTGCATTGGATAGAAAATCAATGGCCTGCTGATGCTCAACCGGCGTGGCTTCTTTCCAGCCCAGAAACTCTATTTTGTTTATCACCGAAATGACGAAAGAATCCTCAAAGAGCTTGTTCACTTTTTCGGCAATCTTTTCTGACAGGGTCTGCGTAAAAACATAAATCAAAATGTTGGTGTCAACTAAAAACCGCGATCCCATTCGTCCCTCATTTCTTTACATACCGTGTCCACATCGATATTTTTATCGCGCCATATGCCGAAATAATCCGATGGGTTAAATTTCTTTTTAGGGGAAGGGTTTTCCTGGTCAACCGGAATAATGATGATTTCAAGTTCTTTGCTCCTGGCAAGACTTTCCGGCAATTTAATGGTCAGAATACCTTTTTCAGGCTTTTGACAAATTCGCAACGCCTCCATTTTATATCCTCCCTTTATTTTCAAGGCCATTCCCGCGTTAATTCTTGAAAAATACCGCCATTTAATCTGCTCTTTTTTTGCTATCCAGGTCAACCACATTGAAAGCTTCCTCGATCGCCTGAGTAATGATTTCCCCGGCTATGTCAGAGGCCTTCTTCATTTTTGATAAATATACAGTGATTTTGAGGTAAGTCAATAAAGCTGAATCAAGAGCATGCGCACCGGTAGCTATTTGGAGGCCTTACACAGGATATATTCAGGATTCAAACAATCCCAATTCCCTGGCGCGGGATACGGCCTTCAGCCGGCTGGGCACATCGAGTTTCTTATAGATGTTCTTGGCGTGGGTTTTTACCGTATGCAGCGATATAAAGGCCTTTCCGGCGATTTCCAGGTCCTTGTATTCCGCGGCCATGAGCCTTAAAATTTCAATTTCCCGCTGAGTTACGACACAATCCCTTTTAATCCTGTTTTCACCGGAAGAGGCGGTGTTCCCGGTCCCGTTGTCGCTGCAGTGACGGATCAGGGTTTTAATGTAAGAACCCTCGGGAAGGCGTTTTCTGCGCTCGGCGATGGACTGCAGAAGGGATTTTTCAAATTCTCCGTTGAAAAACATCCAGTTCGCCTGGGCCATGCCTTCCACGCCATAGAGCAGGGAAAAGGGCTCGTCCGGATCAAACCGCCTTTTTTCCGCCCATTTTCCCGCCAGATCCGGCTCACCCTGGCGCAGGGCCAGCAGCGACACATGAGCCTGGGCCAATCCACGGATCATGGGGATATCCATGGTCTCGGAAATCGCCTGAATTTTTTGCCGAAAGGAAACGGCTTTTTCCGGTTCCCCGCCGCTCAGGTAGATCCCGGAAAGGAGATAATAACATTGGAGGAGGTCCGCGTAATACCGCGCGTGTTCGGCGAATTTCCGGCTGATGAGCAGGTATTCCAGAGCCTTTTGAAGGTCATTCCGCTCGTAATATATTTCGGCCATGGGAAAATACAGCAGCAGTTTCAAGGGAAGCCGGCCCATTCCTTTTTGGTCCAGAAATTCGAACCCGTCCTCTAAAATCTTTTCAGCCTCGTGCAGCCGCCCCTGGTTCCGCGCCAGCATGGACAGGCACCTGCGGCAGGCGATTCCGGCCTGGTGGTTTTCCGAAGCGAAAATGATGGCCGCGGCCTCCTGAATGTCCTTTTCCGCATCTGCGGGTCGTCCCCTGTACAAATTGTTCAGCCCGATGAGCAGCTTCGTACCGGCCAGAAGAGTGCTGTTTCCGGTATGAATGTATTCACACGGGTCTTGGGCAGCAAGGTTGTTCGTTCCGCCGGGATCGAGGATCATCCGGTGGGCTTGTTTCAGGTAGAGGAAGAAATCCCGGCAGAAGGCTCTTTTGTCCGGATCATACCGGTTAAACACCTTATCCCCTTTTCGCTCGAATTCCTGCAAAAGGCCATCGATGCCCCAGGTGTTCATGGCCTCCAGCTTGAATCCGCACTCGAAGAGTCTTAGTAACGGGCGGTTCAGGAGAATTTCATCAGGCAGCTTGTAAAGCCACCGCAAGGATGCCGCAGACTCCCCCAGGCTGTAAAGGTTGGGCAAATGATCTTCCATCAGATCGGCGGTAAATTCAAGGTCTCTGGAATTAAAGGCATGCTCAAACGCGTCCTCGTAGTGGCCATTCCGTGCAAACCACAAGGCCGCCCGGCGATGAATGGCGGCACAGGTCTCCGGGCCGGGAAAACCGGCCCCGTCGGTCATGGCTTCCAGAAAAATATTGTGGTACCGGTACCAGCCCTGCCGGCTGTCCAGGGTAATGAGAAAGAGGTTTTTCCGGTTCAGTTCTTCTATCATGTCACCGGCATTTTCCATGCCGGTGATCTCCTCTGCCAGTGGAAGGTTGAACCGTTTGAGAAGGGCTGTTCTGAACAGGAAGTGTTTCAGATGTTCGGGCTGTCCGTGGATCACCTCGTTCATCAGATACTCCACGGCCCCAAGGGAGGCCTGAGTTAAAACTTCTTCAAAGTCCCGGCATCCCCATCGCCCCTTTTGGGAAAGTTCCACCAGTTGAAACCCTGCAGCCCAGCCTTTCAGATACCGGGTCAGTTTCCGGATATGATCCGAGGGCATGTGCACGGCGGCGACTTCTGAAAAAAAACCGCCCGGCCTCCGCTTCGGTAAAAGCCAGATCCGATCCCATGATGTCGACCGTCTTTCCCTGAACCCTGAACCGGGAGAACAGCCCGTCGAGGTTGTAACGGCTGACCAGGACGATATGCAATCTGGGGGGAAGGTATTGAACCAGACGATGCAATACGTCCCGGATCACTTTATGGGTGATGTGGTGGAAGTCGTCCAAAACGAGATAAATGTCCTTTTTGAACCCTATCAGGGACTGGACCAGGGTGGGGATGATTTCGTCGGTACAGATCATCTTGAGGTTTTGGAGAAGGGGTCGAACCGCCGCATTGAGCCGTTCTTCAACATTGGCCAGGGCTGTCAGAAAATACCGGAAAAAGATATCCGGGTCATTATCCCTTTCATCGATGGAATACCATGCCGGGGACAATTTTTCCCTGGCCGCCCACTGGGATATCAGGGAAGTCTTCCCGGACCCCGCGGGGCCCGAAACCAGAAGCAGGGGATAATCCTTATCCGCGCTCAACAGTTCCAGCAGCCGTTTTCTTTCAATCATCGGCCTTTTGAGTTCCGGAACATGTAGTTTGGTGTCGATCAGCAATGATATTCTTCCTCTGGACCCGGTCCCCATGGTGTTCCATGCCGGGTCCCATAACAACGCCTTGTTTTTGCCTTACCTATTAAAACCCGGATTGGATGTCAAAGGGTTTCAGTCCGGGTCCATGGATATCCGGTCCAGGCAGCCTCCCGGGAGGATGATAGAAAATTCATACCTCTAAAAAATCCCTCCCAAAATCACTCTTTCGAGGGATTGTGCGCTCAAGGCCTATCGTTTAATGTCGGCCCCGGAAAAAGGTTTTAAAAAATGCAGGTTTTAATTCGCCCGGACCAGGCTTCCGTCCTGAATAGAGGTGCTACATGCCTCGACATAATACTTCTCCTCTCCTTTGTCGAATGTGGACCCCCAATATTCGGATTTTTCAAGGGACGGAAGCCGGTCCAACCCCGTAGGCCGGGTTTCTTGCCCGACATTGGACGATGGGTTCCGCAAGCAGCACCCATCTTACATTTTCCATTAAATGCTGAGAGAGAGGAGGTGAACCACCTCACAATTAATCTTAACCAAACGGTTTCAACCAACAATCACAAAAGGAGAAAAGAAGAAAGGAGAAATTTGAATGAAAAAGAGGATTCTTCACAGCCGGCTCAATATCTGCCTGGCTATCGTCATCCTGGCGGTTATGGGTCTTTTCCCGATCCAATCCGGCGCCGCCGACATGTCTTACGGCGACTGGGAACTGGACGGGTTTTTCCGGAACAACACCGGCTTCTGGACGGAAAGCTGGGATTACGCCCCCAACAACGACCCCCTGGCCACCTTCCGCAACTGGTTCCGCCTGAATCTGAACGGCAGCGTTACCGACAACCTGAAGCTGAAAGCCGAAATCCAGGCCATCTATGAACCGGAATACCACCGGGAAAAAGGTGCGGGCATTCCGGCTAATGAGTACAATTCTTTTGATTTCCGTGAACTCCGCCTGGACTGGAAGGTGGGGAACGGCCACAACATCCGGATCGGACGGCAGATCGTCAACTGGGGCGAGTCTCTGAGCGCCCGGGTGGGGGATGTGATCAACCCCCAGGACCACTGGTTCGATCTTGGCTTCACCAACCTGGAAGACAGCCGCATGCCCATCTGGATGCTCCGGGGCATGCACCAGTTCTACGGCATCGGCACATCCCTGGACTGGATCTTCAGCCCCTATAACCAGGTGGACCGTTACCGCGCCTCCAGAACGCTTGCCTGGAACCCAGGGAAAATTGATATTAACGGCAACTGGAACGGCGTGGGCGAAAGACGTTTCTGCCCCTATCCGGAAACCCGGATTTACAAAGACGACGTCGGTTTTCTTTCTCCTTCCCAGGTTTTTGGTACCGGCCTGATGCCCGCGTTCGGCATGATGGAGAACGGCGTCTTGTGGGCCCCGTTTAACCAGGTCATGTATCAGCCGATCGGGGGGGGACTTTATGGCGTTACAGGCGCCCCTAATATTACACGATCGAATTACCCGGACAGCAATCTGGACGATGCGCGCTGGGGATTCAAGACCTCATCCACGCTTTACGGGGTCCAGACCGGTGTTTATTTCTGGCGCGGCCATGCCTTCACCCCTCCAGTTCTTTGGTACAAAGGTTCAACCCCCTCTGGTTTAGGATTTGATTATCATAACTTTGAACTGGAATATACGAGGCAAAACACCTACGGATTGTATGCCAACAAAAATTTCGACTTCGGCGTTCTCCGAATGGATATGGCCTATAAACCGGAGTACGATTACCAGACCGACGACATCTCCAGATATTCCCAATTGGTCTGCCAGGTGGACACCCTGCTGTTTCAACTGGGATTCAACAAGGATTTCATGATGCGTCGGCTGAATGCCAACCAGGCTTTCAGTCTGACGGCCGAATACGTCGGGGAATATCTGCTGGGAGAAACCGGCGGCGCATTGCTGGCTTTCCCATGGCATGAAAAAAAGCGTCAGGACAGCCATACCCTCATGATGAGCCTCGGTACCAATTACAATTTCGGCATGTACGCTCTTGATCTGACGTCACTTTACAACATGGGGAACAACGGCCTGATTCAGCCGTCCTTCACCTACAACCCGGACTGGATGAACCGGAAATGGTCCTTTAAGCTCAGCTATGCCAATGTTTTCGGCGATCATAACTATGACCTGCCCTACGGCATCTTGAGAGAAAAAGACCTGGTGGTTCTGACCACCCAGTTCTCATTCCCCTGATAATCGCCATTCCGCCAGGGCATAACAAAGGCCGAACGGTCGGAACTTTCGAGAGTTTCCGGCTGCTCGGCCTTTTCTTTCCGGGGTTTTTCGGCTTCTTTTCAACTGCGCCCCTCTCGAACAACGCCATTAATATGTATTGCAAAATATCACCGGTATTGTTAGTTTTCGGACACTCGCACAAAAACCTGCCATTCCATTGTCGGACGTCCTGGGAAAAGTTCGACGAAGAAAGGAACTGTGAAAGGAGGCTCTATGTTTGAAGGACAATGCTGGTGGATAACGGGCGCCTCGTCGGGAATCGGGGAAGGCCTTTCGCGGGCGTTGGCGGCACGGGGCGCAAGCATCATCCTGTCGGGTCGAAATGTCGGCGCACTCGAAGCCGTGGCAAGGGACTGCGCGGACTCGCTGGTACTCCCGTTCGAAGCAACGGATTTCGATCTGATCGCCGGGCTCGTCGAGCGTGCATGGTCATGGAGGGGGCGGGTTGACGCGCTCGTCAACAATGCCGGGATAACGCAACGCTCCCTGGCCGTCGATACCGGATTCTCAGTGTATCAGAAGATCATCGCGGTCGACCTGCTCGCGCCCATCGCGCTGACGCAGGCACTGCTGCCCAGGATGGTGGGAGCCGGCAGCGGACGGATCGTAGGGATTTCAAGTGTCGCGGGCATTGTCGGCTCGCCGCTGCGTTCGGCGTATAGCGCGGCCAAACACGGGTTGATCGGTTATCATGATTCGGTGCGCGCTGAAAACGAACACCTCGGCATCAATGTCCATGTCGTGGCCCCGGGATCGGTCCGGACAAACGTGTCAAAGAATGCGCTTACCGCAGATGGTTCCAGGCGAGGCGTCAGCGATTCGGCGATCGACAACGGCATGCCGCCGGCGGAAGCTGCAGAGGCGATGCTTGCGGCCATTGAAGCGGGAAAACGCGAGATCGTGCTGGCGACAGGTGCGGAGCTTGATGCGGCGGTTTTACGCCGCCAAGATCCCGAGGCCCTTTTCGAGCTCATGTCGGCCGTGGTCCGTGCCGGATATGCTAAAGAAATGGCGACGGATTCCGGAAAAGTCTGAGGGGCCCGGTCGAGTCCTCATATACCTGATTTACCCCTGTTTACATCCCGGGGGAAAGGCATTTAACCTGATGTCAGCACCCTGAAAAGTTCCCGCGCGCTATCCGCCGCAAGTTCAGCGCCGATCCCGTGTCCCCCGGCTTCGGCGCTGGCGAAATACAGGCCGTCCAGAGGCGACGTCACCGTCGGTCGACGCTCATGAATCTGATCCACCGTCTGGGCTACCCCGATAATATTCCCCTCTTCTCCGGCATAGCCGTTTACGACATCCGGTGTGTCTATCCGGTACCACATAACTTTTTCTCTTGCCTGGGGATAAACCGTATAAAAGGAATGGAGCAGGGCTTTTTCCCACTGCTTCCAGTCCTGTTTCGGAGGGCATCCGGTACCGAAGAAAATCAGCTGCCTTCCCTGGGGCGCCAGGGACGGGTCGTAATTGGTGGGGGAGGTACACCGCCCGCCGATGACCTTGTTTTTTTCCAGGATCAGCACCTTCCATCCGGCGTGGGCCAGTAACGCGCCAACGGCTGAACCCCCTACCCCGCTGCCGATGATAATCGCATCATAGTCGTTCTTCATGTCATTTCTCTTTACCATAACTTCCAGTTGCGTCCTTTCCGAAACAGTTCTTTCATCCGGTTTTGCAGTAACACTCAGGCCGCCCGTGAATCAAGCCCTAATTCTCAACCCGCTGGTTATTGCTCTGCAGCGGGGTAGCGGAAAGCTTGCCAACCTGTTTGACATTTAATCCTCCCTTAAGGTATACCCGGCTCATACTTGCAACCAATATCAATTCCAACGAGAGCCGGGGATCATGAAACCCATCGTCGCCATCATCGGAAGACCCAATGTGGGCAAATCGACTTTCTTCAATGCCGTCACCGGCACCCGGGACGCCATTGTGGACGATTTCCCCGGGGTAACCCGGGACCGTCACTACGGTGATGCCCTGTGGGATACACGGGAGTTCACACTGGTGGATACCGGTGGGTTTACCGGCAAGGGCGACCCTTTTTCGGAACAGGTCCGCATTCAGATTTTTCAGGCCATCGACGATGCGGATGCCATCATCCTGTTGATGGACGGGAAAACCGGTGTAACGCCTTATGACCGGGAAATGGTTGATCTGCTCAGGCCTGTCCGCAAACCGGTTTTTTATGTGGTCAACAAAATCGACGGCGCTGAACAGGAAGACAGGGCATATGATTTTTACGCCCTGGGTATTGATCAACTCCACACCCTGTCCACGGCTCACCGGTACGGCCTTTCCGATTTTCTCGATGAACTGGTGGAATCTTTCCCGGAAAATGTTCATGACGAAAAACAGGATATGATCAAACTGGCTGTGGTGGGCCGGCCCAATGTAGGCAAATCCTCCCTGATCAATTCCATTCTGGGCAGGGAAAGACACATCGTCAGCGATGTACCGGGGACCACGCGGGATGCCGTGGACTCCCCGGTGTCCATAAACGGCAAACATTACCTGCTCATCGACACCGCCGGAATCCGGCGCAAAGGCAAGGTTTCGGAAAAAATAGAGAAATTTTCCATCATCAAGGCCTTGAGAAGCCTGGACCGATGCGATATCGCCCTCATCGTGATCGATGCCCAGCAGGGGGTGACGGACCAGGACATCAGCGTTGCGGGATACGCGTTTGACCGGGGGTGCGGATGTATTCTCCTGTTGAACAAATGGGACCTGGTTCCAAAAGACGGGAAAACCATCAAAAAGTACATGGATGAATTAAGAGACAAGGCCAAATTTCTGAATTTCGCGCCGGCCATGACCATCTCGGCACTGACCGGTCAGCGGGTCCCCAAAATTTTCAGTGAAGTGGAGGATGTCTACGCCCAGTTCGCCACCCGCATCGGCACGGGCCAGATCAATAAAATCGTGGAAGACGCGGTTAGCGCCAATGAACCCTCCATTCACATGGGCAGGCGCATCAAATTTTACTATACCACCCAGGTCTCGACCAAACCGCCGACCTTTGTGACTTTCGTCAACTATCCGGACGCAGTTCATTTTTCCTATCAGCGGTACCTGATCAATCGTATCCGGGAAACTTCCGGGCTTACCAAAACCCCCCTGCGGCTGTACTTCCGACCCCGGTCGGGGCGAAAATGAGAGGCCGGCCATGGACCTGTTTGAATACCACGGCCGGCAGGCGCTGAATTCCCAACGTCCCCTGGCCGACCGCATGCGGCCCCGTCGCATCGACGATGTGGTGGGGCAGGATCACATCCTGGCGGATGGCTCCCTGATCCGCACGGCGATTTTAAAAGACCGGATTTTTTCCATGATTCTCTGGGGACCCCCCGGATGCGGGAAAACCACCCTGGCAAGGATCATCGCCGGGGAGACCCAATCCCATTTCACCGAGTTTTCGGCTGTTCTTTCCGGGGTCAAGGAAATCCGGACCGTCATCCAGGAAGCCCGGGACCGGCAGAACCTGTATCAAAAAAAAACCATCCTTTTCGTTGATGAAATTCACCGGTTCAACAAAGCCCAGCAGGACGCTTTTCTGCATCATGTGGAAAGCGGGCTTATCACGCTTATCGGCGCCACAACGGAAAATCCTTCTTTCGAGGTCATTTCCGCGCTTTTGTCCCGGTGCCGGGTGGTCACGCTGAACCCGCTTGACCCGGACGGCATCCGGATTTTGCTGGACCGGGCCTTGAGGGACAGGGAGAATGGACTGGGAAACCTCAATCTCGACATCAGCCCCGAAGCCATGGACCACCTGGCGGCTCTTTCCGACGGAGATGCGCGATCCGCATTGAACTCCCTTGAAATCGTGGTTTCCGCCCTGATGTCCGGAGAAAAAAAGACCCCGGCAGGAGATTTGACCGTCATCGGTTTGAAGGATGTTGAAAACGCCCTTCAGAAACGGGCCCTTCTTTACGATAAATCCGGAGAAGAACATTACAACCTCATCTCGGCATTTCACAAAAGTCTTCGGGGAAGTGATCCGGACGCGGCATTGTACTGGCTGGAAAGGATGCTCGCAGGCGGGGAAGACCCTTTTTTCATCGCCCGACGCATGATCCGGTTTGCTTCGGAGGATATCGGCAATGCGGACCCCAACGCCCTGTTGCTGGCCCTGGGGTCGATGGAGGCTTTCAAATTCCTGGGGCACCCCGAAGGGGACCTGGCCCTGGCCCAGGCCGCCGTTTACCTGGCGACGGCACCCAAAAGCAACAGCCTTTACGTGTCCGCCGGTCAGGTGAAAAATACCGTCAACGAAACCGGCGCCCTTCCCGTTCCCTTTCATATCCGAAACGCCCCAACCCGATTGATGAAGGATATGGGATACGGCAGGGGCTATCAATACGCCCATGATTACCGGGATGCCTATACGCCCCAGGACTATCTTCCGGAAAAACTGAAAGGCCGTATCTTCTACAACCCGAGCGACCGGGGATATGAAAAAACCATCAAACAGCGGCTGGACGGATGGCGGAATCTGAAAAAAAAGTCAACGATTTGAGATCATCCAGGGCAACCCCCTCGGAATGCCGTTCCCCGAAGCAGTCAGGAGAAAGCCAGGGGGGCGAGTTTCATAAGATTTTTCCATCCGATGACTTGGCCGTGCTTTCGGTCAAAATCCTTGTCCCCGCCGTAAATCAACCAGAAATGTTCACGCGGGGATGAAGTTAAGGTTTTGAAATATTTTAAGCCTTTGAAAAAGTCGTCATCAAGGGTTTCACCCGATTTGATTTCAACCGCCAACAGCTGATCCCCTTTTTCCAGAACAAGATCAATTTCGTGGCCGGTGCTGTCCCTCCAGAAAAAGGCATCCGGCCGAAGGCCTGCATGAAGCCGTAATTTAATGTACTCTGAAATGACAAACGACTCAAAGATGTTTCCCCGAAGATAATGCGTACCGATCTGTTCAGGGCTCCGGATATCCAACAGCGCACATAACAGGCCGGTGTCGTAAAAATAAAGTTTAGGCTGTTTGACAACGCGTTTGTTGAAATTCCGGTAATGCGGCTGAAGCAGAAAAACGATAAATCCGGCTTCAAGAATCGAAATCCAGGAGCGAACGGTTTTATAGTCAATCCCTAAATCATTGCCTAAAGCGGAAAGATTCAGCAATTGGCCGATCCGTCCAGCGCAAAGCTTTATAAATTTTTGGAATACACTCAGATTTCCGATATTTGAGATGGTGCGGACATCCCGTTCGATATACGTTTGAATGTAAGACGGGAAAAAGTCCGGAGGCGGAATCCGGCGGTCATAAAGGGGCGGATAACCCCCGATGAACATGGCATGGTCGGCATCCGATGCAGCCATGTTGGCATTTGTGAGTTCATCAAATCCAAACGGCATGAGATGACACACCGCAACCCGCCCGGCAAGGGATTGCGATATGTTTTCAAGGAGCAGAAAGTTCTGGGAGCCGGTCAGGATATATTTGCCCATTTCCCCGGACTCATCGACGATTCCCTGAAGATAGGAAAAAAGGGCCGGCACCTTTTGCGCCTCATCGATGATCACCCCGCTTTTCGCATAGGGCCGTAAAAACCGCAACGGATCTTCCTCGGCCGCCATCCGATTATCCAGGTTTTCCACGTTCACATAGGCATAATCGGGGAAAAGCGCCCTGCAAAGCGTAGTTTTTCCTGACTGTCGGGGACCTGTAAGCGAAATCACCGGAAACATTCCCGTCAGCGAAAGAAGTTTATCGCCCAATGTTCGTGGAACCATGGATTTTTTCATGAGAAAAATATAACCGTACAAATCAGGAATGTCAATCCTATTTTGTACGATTTATAAATTCATGTTCCGGCCTGGTTGCAGTGCACACGAATCCGGATTTTTCTTCACGAAGAACTCATTTTTTATATATAAATCAATTTGTTACATAAAGCTTGAGCTCGAATGCCACGCATTTTTTCTCATTGATCATCCCCCCTTCCCTTTCATAGGTTTTTTCAAGGAACGAAATTTTACCGGTCCTCTCGACCAGAAGAACCGATGAGCACCGGGTGCCGTAAATTCTGCTGGAAATAAACACGGGCGAGAGGATTTTTTCCCAGACGACCCCCACTCCGGTCTCCGGAAGGCTTTCGTCCGGCGCATATGCATCGTCTCGGAGCAGGGCGAAAACATCCCGGGGATCGAGCATTTTCCGATGATCCAGCAAACACTGCAATGCCCTTTTTCCCTTGGCAACCTTGGGCCAGGGGACGTCCAGAAGATCATTGGAAAGCCCGTAAATCCCCGGCGAAATTTTTTCAACGTCCCCTCCCCTGTTCGAATAATAATACAGATCCCTTCCCTGGCCCGCCAGAAGGTTGAATCCGTTGTATCGGCCCCCGGTTGTTCTGACGTTTTGGAGATAGGTTTCGGGGGAATCGTTTCCCTGGAGGAACCGGCTCACCAGGTCTCCTCTGGACGGTGCATCCGGCATCATCGAAGCCGGATCGCGGAAATTGGTGATTGCCGCAATCCGGCCGTTTCGGGTTATCCCGAGCCAGGTCCCCCCGCTTTTCAGGTCCCGTCCGGCCAGCACGCCCGGGGAATCCCTCCAGAAAGAGAGGGAGGCGCTGGGCCGGTCATAAAATTCGTCCCGGTTTGCTGCAAGGATAAGGCGGTATTCCGGGTGACATTCATGGGCGAACAGTATCAGGCACATCGAGTTTCCATTGACTTATTTTTTAAATATGTTAACGTAATTTGTTGTTTTGAAAAACGGTATTTATTTAAAAAAGTCGGTTATTTTTAACGCCTTGGATGCGTTTCGCCAACTATACGGTTTAGTGATTATCCCATAACCGAAAACAAATCAATGAAAGAGGACGAATTATGAAAGACGTGGTCATTGTCAGCGGCGCCAGAACGGCCATCGGCGCATTCGGAGGGGGCTTAAAGGACATTCCGGTTACGGAACTGGGCGCCCTGGCCATTAAAAACGTGCTGGACCGAATCGGATTAAAACCCGCCGTCAGCGATGCGATGAAACAGGCTGCGCCGGATGCACTGAAGGATCAGGGATTGACCGAACTGGAACGGAAAAACGCCGGGTGGAACGACGCCCACAGGCCGGTTGTCGTGGACGAAGTCATCATGGGAAACGTTCTCCAGGCGGCTCAGGGGCAGAATACGGCCAGACAGGCCATGATCAAGGCAGGCCTTCCCAAGGAAACACCCGCTTTTACGATCAACAAGGTCTGCGGGTCCGGTTTGAAATCAATCGCCCTGGCTGCTGCTTCCATCATGACCGGGCAGGCCGAGGCCATCATCGCCGGGGGTCAGGAGAATATGAGCCTGGCACCCATGGCCCTCCCCAAAGCCAGATGGGGACACCGCATGGAAATATCGGGAACCGGCGACATCTATGATCTGATGGTTTTTGACGGCCTGTATGAAATTTTTTACGGGTATCATATGGGCGTCACCGCCGAAAACATCGCCGCCAAATACGGCATCAGCCGGCAGGATCAGGATGAACTGGGGGTATTGAGCCATCAGAGAGCGAAAAAAGCCATCACCGATGGCATTTTTGCCCAGGAGATCGTACCGGTTGTCATGAAATCCAAAAAAGGGGATGTCATCTTCGACACCGACGAGCGGCCCATGGACACCAGCCTGGAAAAAATGGGCAAATTAAAACCCGCATTTATCAAGGACGGAACCGTCACTGCGGGAAATGCCTCGGGCATTAACGATGCGGCCGCGGCGGTTCTTCTGATGAGCGCCGACAAGGCCAAAGCCATGGGACTTGAGCCCATCGTCTACATCAAAGGATTTGCCGGCGGCGGTGTTGATCCGGCCTATATGGGTCTGGGACCGGTTCCGGCCATCCGCAAGGCCCTCGCAGGTACCGGCATGTCCCTTGGCGACATCGACATGATCGAACTGAACGAAGCATTTGCCTCCCAGGCGATCGGGTGCATGCGGGAGCTCAACATACCCGTTGACAAACCCAACGAACTGGGCAGCGGCATTTCACTGGGGCACCCCATCGGCTGCACCGGAGCACGGCAGATGGTGACCGCCATGAACCAGATGAAACGGAAAGGCTATGGCACCGGCCTGATTTCCATGTGCATCGGCGGCGGCATGGGCATGGCCATGATCATTGAAAGAAGATAAGAATTCGCTTCGAGGGCGGGTCTTGGGTCCGCCCTTTTTATGACGGCGGGGTTTCCGGCATATCGGAAAAGGAGAACGGGCTTATCATGGATATGAGCAGAAAATTGGCTATAATGGTTTTTTGCATGGTTCCGGCCATTATCGGCGGCGGCATCATCTACGGATTTTTTCACAATTACACCCCTGTTGTGATCTGGGAAATTCTGGTGGCGGTTTTTGCGCTGGGTTTCCTCAGCAAATAAGGCCATCAACATCCCTTTTGGATGACATGCATTGAAGGGCCCGCCGTGGTTCAGGCCCGGGAGAGTGAATAATTCAGGTAAGGCGGCAAGGGTCAATGACGGATGTGACTTCGAAAAATCCGACACTGTGGTTTTTTATCAGTCTCTTCCTGGTCTCAAGTGCATTGCTGGGCTGGCTGTTGTGGCCTTTTTTTTCCATCATCGTCATCGCGGCGGTGGTCACGGGGGTGTTCAGACCGGTCTACAACCGGCTCAGCACCGTCAAAGGCGTCATGAGCGCGCCGTTTGCATCGTTTTTGACCTGCGCTCTGATATTTCTGGTGTTGTTCGTTCCCATTGCCCTGCTGGTGGGCATTTTATCCAAGGAGGCATACGACCTCTATCAGGCGGCAAGGGATGCTGTTCTGGGAGAAAAAATCCAGAGTCTTCTGGAGGGAAACATCTGGATCGAAAAGATCAAGCTGTTTTTTTCGCGGTTCAACATCGAAATTTCCGGTGAAGAACTGAAAAGCATGGTGACCCAGACGGCGAAAGTGGTGGGGCTGTTTCTTTATGAACAGGCCAGGGCCATCGCTTCCAACATGTTTGCCTTCATCATCAACTTTATTCTGATGCTCCTGGTAATTTTTTACCTGCTCATTGACGGGGACCGTCTGGTCGAATTTATTGTCGAACTTTCGCCCCTTCCCAGGGAACAGAACGATGAGCTTGTCCAGAGATTCAAGGACATCGCCGGGGCGGTCCTCATCGGCAATGGATTGGCAGGCCTGATTCAGGGCGTCATCGGCGGTGCGGTATTTGCTTTTTTCAACTTCAATTCACCCATTCTCTGGGGGGTGATCATGGGGATTCTGGCCTTTCTCCCCATTCTGGGAATCGGGCTGGTGCTCATTCCCACGGCTGTTTATTTGTTTTTAACATCAAACATCGCAGCCGGCATATTCATGATGATTTTTTATATTCTTCTTTCCGGGGGCGTTGAGTACATTTTCAAACCCAGGCTTGTGGGTCACCGGGTGAAGATGCACGTGCTTTTGGTGTTTTTTTCCATTATCGGAGGATTGAAGCTGTTCGGCATGCTGGGCATTATTTACGGCCCCCTGATTGTCACCGGCTTCCTGACCCTGGCGGGGATTTACCATGCCAGTTATCAGAGCTACCTGGAATCCGCCGAAAATATAAATGTTCCGCCTTGCGCGGATTTCTAAACAAACTGAATTCAGGTGTTTAAAATGACGGTTACAAATCGATCGGATGAAATCAGCATAGAAAGCGAAATGAAAAAATCCTATCTGGATTACGCCATGAGCGTGATCG
>DIKO01000110.1:29507-66368 GCA_002423615.1 Desulfobacteraceae bacterium UBA5616 | reverse complement strand
GACGTCATTGGTAAATATCACCCCCATGGGGATTCCGCGGTTTATGACACCATTGTTCGCATGGCACAGGATTTCTCCCTGAGATACCCCATGGTGGACGGCCAGGGCAACTTCGGTTCCGTCGACGGCGATCCGCCTGCCGCCATGCGGTACACCGAGATCCGGATGACCCGGATGGCCCACCAGATGCTGGAAGACCTGGACAAGGAAACCGTCGATTTCACCAGCAACTACGACGATTCCATTACCGAGCCGTCGGTGTTGCCCACCCGGTTTCCATCCCTTCTGATCAACGGTTCCGCAGGCATCGCCGTTGGAATGGCCACCAACATCCCCCCGCACAATCTAACCGAAATCTCCCAGGCCATCAAAGCCCTCATCGACAACCCCAACCTGACCTGTGCGGATCTCATGACCCATATCCCCGGACCGGATTTCCCCACAGGGGGCATTATTTACGGTACCGACGGCATCAAGGAAGCCTATGAGACCGGCCGGGGGGTTATTCAGATCCGGGCCAAGGCCATGGTTGAAAAAGATAAGCGCACGGAAAACGAAACCATTGTGGTGACCGAGCTGCCTTATCAGACGAACAAAGCCAGACTGGTGGAAAAAATAGCCGAGCTGATGAAGGACAAACAGCTTGACGGCATCAAATACGTTCGTGACGAATCCGACCGCGAAGGCATGCGCATTGCCATCGCCCTGAAAAGAGACCAGATGGCCAGCGTCGTCCTTAATCAGCTGTACAAGCATACCCGCATGCAGAACAGCTTCGGGATCATATTCCTGGCCGTGGTCAACGGACGTCCTCAGCTGCTGACCCTTAAGGCATTGCTGGAAAGCCATATTTCATACCGGAAGGAAATCATCATCCGCCGGACCCGGTATGATTTAGCCAAAGCCACTGAGCGGCTTCATATTTTGGAAGGCTTGAAAATAGCCCTGGAAAATCTCGACGATGTGGTCGCCATGATCCGGGAATCCAAATCTCCCGCTGAGGCCAAAATCCGGCTTGTTCAAACCCTGGCGCTTACCGCGATCCAGGCCCAGGCCATTCTGGACATGAGGCTCCAGCGGCTCACCGGTCTGGAGCAGGAGAAGATCCTGGAAGAACATGCCGCAGTGAAGAAAGATATAGAATGGTTCCAGGAAATTCTTTCCACACCGAGTCTGGTGTTGAAGATCATCAAGGACGAACTTTCCGAGTTCCAGGGGGAATTCGGGGACTCCCGCCGTTCGGAGATCGTGTCCCAGACCAAGGAACTGACCATCGAAGACATGATCGTGGAAGAAGACATGGTGGTAACGGTCACCAACAGCGGGTATATCAAGCGAAACCCCATCACCCTGTACCAGAGCCAGCGCAGAGGCGGAAAAGGGAAAACCGCCATGGGCACCAGGGAAGAAGATTTCGTCGAACACCTCTTTGTTGCCTCGACCCACCACACCTTCATGTTTTTCACCAATTTAGGCAAGGTTTACTGGTGCAAGGTCTATGACATTCCCCAGGCCGGGAGGGCCAGCAAGGGAAAGGCCATCGTCAATCTGCTGAACTTCACCGAAAATGAAAAATTGACGGCCGTTGTGCCGGTGGAGTCTTTTGACCCGGGATATTACGTCCTGATGGTCACCAAACAGGGCCTGATCAAAAAAACCGAATTAATGGCCTTCAGCCGTCCCCGTGCCGGGGGCATTATCGCCGTGGATCTGGTCGATGGGGATGAACTCATTGCCGCGAGAATCACCGACGGAACCCGAAATGTTTTCCTCTGCTCCGCCATGGGAAAATCCATCCGCTTCCATGAGTCGGACATCCGACCCAGCGGCAGGTCTTCCCGGGGCGTTATCGGCATGCGTATGGAGGCCGAAGACCGGCTCGTGGGCATGCAGGTCTTAAACTACGGCCAGACCGTATTCGCCGTCAGCGAAAACGGATTTGGGAAAAGGACCCTCATCGATGAATATCCCGTTCAGAAACGGGGGGGCAAGGGCGTCATCACCATGAAAACCAGCCAAAGAAACGGCAAAGTGGTGGCTATTCTTCTGGTTGAAGAAGACGACGATCTCATGCTGATGACCAATGCGGGGAAACTCATCCGGATGCATGTGAGCGGCATCTCCGTGATCAGTCGAAACACCCAGGGGGTTAAATTAATTGAAATCGAGGCCGGCGAGCGGGTGGCCGGGGCCGCCAGACTCGCCGAGAAAGAAACCGAAGAAGAAGAATCATGAACGGACTTGATCTGAATATCCAGAACGATGGAATCGGAGTCGTCGGGGCCGGAAGCTGGGGAACGGCCATCGCCGATCTACTGGCTACCAAGGGCTATAAAACCGATCTTTGGGTTTATGAAACCGAGATTGTGGAACAGATTCTGAAACACCGGGAAAATAAAATTTTTCTGCCGGGATTTACCCTTTCGAAAAATATTTCCCCCACCAACAGCCTTGAAAAGGTGGTCCGGAACAAAAATCTTGTGGTCATCGTCGTCCCCTCCCATCTGGTGCGTTCCATTGCCGTTCAGATCAAGGATTTCATTTCCGAAAAAACGGTGATTGTTTCAGCATCCAAAGGGATTGAGAACAAAACCCATTTGACCATGTCCGGCGTGCTTTTGGAAACCATCCCGCGGCTGACCGACCAATCCGTGGCGGTATTATCCGGGCCGACCTTCGCCCGGGAAGTCGCCGCCAAAGTCCCCACCGTGGTCACCGTGGCGTCCCGGAACATTGATGCGGCCGGAATGGTTCAACAGGTTTTCGCCGCCCCTCATTTCAGGGTTTATACCAACAACGACGTCATCGGCGTCGAACTGGGCGGGTCGGTGAAAAACGTCATCGCCATCGCTGCGGGAATCGTCGACGGGCTGAACCTCGGCCTGAATACCCGGGCGGCCCTGATCACCCGGGGAATGATGGAAATCCGGAGACTGGGGGTAAAGCTGGGGGCGGTTCCCAGGACCTTTACCGGACTCGCCGGCATTGGAGATCTGATTCTGACCTGCACCGGCGATTTAAGCCGCAACCATACCGTTGGCAAAAAAATCGGTCAGGGCCTGAAGCTTTCCGAAATACTGGATCAGATGCGAATGGTGGCGGAAGGCGTGAAAACCGCCAAATCCGTTTATAACCTGTCCCGGAAACTCGGTGTTGAAATGCCCATCTGTCATGCCACCTACCATGTTCTCTATGATGATCTCCCGCCGACCCAGGCCCTGTACCAATTGATGACCCGGGATCTGAGACACGAACTGGATGATGAATATTAGGCGCAGCTTTTCATGGGAGATGATCAATCACATAAAGGCGACGGGCACCGGGCGAGACTGCGGGAAAAATTCCTGGAATCCGGCCTGGCGGGATTCCACGATTATGAAGTCATCGAACTGCTGCTGATTATCGGAACCCCCCGCAAAGACTGCAAGGATGCGGCCAAAGCCGTATTAAAACGATTCCGAACCCTGCCCGGCGTTCTGGAAGCCTCCCATGAGGAACTCTGCGAAGTCCCGGGAATCGGTCCCAAAAATGTTTTCGGTCTGAGATTGATCAAAGCGGTGGCCGACCGGTATCTGAAGCAGGAGACACTGAAATCCGACCCCATCTCCAATTCCAGGAAACTGTTCGACTATCTTTATCACAACATGAGAGATAAAAACCGGGAGCATTTCAAGGTGATTCTTCTGGATGCCAAGAACCGGGTTATCCAGGCGGAGACTCTTTTTGAAGGCACATTGACCGCCGGTGCGGTCTATCCCCGGGAAGTGGTGCGTTTCGCCCTGGGGCATCATGCCGCAGCCGTCATTTTCGCTCATAATCATCCTTCGGGTGATCCAACGCCTTCCCAGGAAGACATCACCGTCACCAAACAACTCGTGTTCGCCCTGCGGACCATGAGCATTACGCCCCATGAGCACCTGATCATCGGCGACAACACCTATTTCAGTTTCGCCGATCAGGGATATATCGCCGAAATGAACCGGGAATTTGACAGGATGAATAGGCTATAGGGTTTAGGCTATAGGCGATGGGCTATAGGCTATAGGCGATGGGGTTAAGGTTGAATCAGGTGGAAAAAAGGCTAAACTGCGATGATCGATGAAAAAAGCCCCGAACCCGAATGTTTCGGAAATCTGGATACGGTCTTTCCCCTGGGAGCCGACGGGTTGAGGCATACGCCGGGTCTCTGCCTGGCATGCGGCCTCAAGACATCCTGCCTCAGGAATGCCGTCAGCGGCGCCAAAGGGCTTGCCGTGCAGGAAGAAGTTCTGGAAAGGTCCTATAAAGCAGGCTTGACCGGATTTTGCGAAAGGTGGTCCCGGAAAAAAGCGCTTCATCGGATCCAGCGGAACTTGAAGGATTGAGCGCGATGGTCTCGCCGGGCTGACCGAATTTCAATCATCGTTAAAACCGTTCATGTGGAGGACCCATGAAAACCATTAAAGACATTCCATTAACAGGAAAGAAAGTGTTGATCCGGGTCGACTTCAATGTTCCCCTGGACCAGGACCGCAATGTCACCGACGACACAAGGGTGAAAGGATCCCTGCCCACGATTGATTACGCCCTGAAACAGGGATGCAAAGTCATCCTGGCCTCACATCTGGGCAGGCCGGATGGGAAACCCGATAAAAAATACAGTCTCGCACCGGCGGCCCGGTGCCTGGAAACCCATCTCGGCCGGCCGGTGAAACTGGCGCCGGACTGCATCGGCCCCGAAGCAGTCGCGATGGCGGACCGGATGAACGCCGGTGACGTGATCCTCCTTGAAAACTTACGGTTTCATCCGGGCGAAGAAAAGAACGCGGACGATTTCGCCGAACAACTGGCGAGCCTCTGCGATGTTTACGTCAATGACGCTTTTGCGGTAAGCCACCGAGACAACGCATCGGTATCGGCCATCACCCGTTTTGCTCCCCGAAGCGTCGCCGGATTTCTTCTGGATAAGGAAATCGATTATTTCAACCAGGCCATGACCCATCCCCAGAGACCCCTCGCCGTTGTTCTGGGGGGCGCAAAAGTCTCGGGGAAGCTCGCCGCCATTGAAAACATCCTTTTACGGGTGGATAAAATCATCATCGGCGGCGCCATGGCCAATACCTTTCTGGCTGCCGGGGGATTTGCCATGGGCAAATCCAAAATCGAGGCCGACCTCATCGGGACCGCAGGGGACATTATGACAAAGGCGGCGGACAGGGGTGTCCGGTTTTACCTGCCCGTGGATGTCGTTGCGGCGGACCGGTTCGCAGAAGACGCTCGATTGAAAACCGTGCCCGTGGGAGAGATGCCCGAAGACTGGATGGCCCTGGATATCGGTCCTGCATCCGTTCTGCTTTTCAAGGAAGCCATAGCGGATGCCCGGACCATCGTGTGGAACGGGCCTATGGGTGCTTTTGAAATGCCTCCTTTCTCCCAGGGAACCCTGGCCATGGTCGATGCCCTGGCTGAATCGAACGCCCTGACCATTGTCGGGGGCGGGGATACGGACGTTGCCGTGCATATGACGGACAAGGCTGAGAAGATCACCTATATTTCCACCGGCGGCGGGGCCTTTCTGGAACTTCTGGAGGGGAAAAAACTTCCCGGAGTGGTCGCCTTGGAACAGACCGAGAAATAAAACCCGCCCGAGCACCAGGGAAAAAGTTGACGAAGACGTAATAGCATGGTATCAAAACAAATATTTCCCGATACGCGATACGGAGAGAATCGTGGCTTACTGGAGCATAAGAGAAGAGCTGAGCCTGGCCGACCGCATCAGACGCTCGTATTATGAACTTCTGAGGGATAACCTGGATCAGCAAATGATCCGGTCCGCGCTGATCGATTCCTATTACAATTTTAAATCCAGAAATATCCCCTACCCTTTCGTGGAAAAACGCGAGCTCAAGCCCAGGGCCCGGATACCGGATGTGGAATATGACTGCCAGAACGTGTTTCTGGTGATTTTCATGGAAGATGTCATACCGGCGGCACACAAAAAATACATCCGTTTTTTCGATGACAACAAGACCACCAAAACCAATCTCCTGAGCTCCAAATCCGTGCCGCTTTCCACAACCTTCGACCGGGCCCAGAAGTATCTGGAATCCGTTCAGTTCGATGATTTCATCAAGAGCCTGTTACCTGTCGACTACGCCCTTCTCATCCAGCGGGACCCTTCCATACGGTCGGTCAACCGCTATGAGCTGACGCATTTTCATGTCCGGATCGACTGGCCCATCGCCGATGCGGCTGAAGACCTGGCCCGGAGCCTGCGTTATATTTCCAAGGACCTTTATGAAAAAGGGGACAAATACGCAGAGGACATCCAGAAGAAGTTTTTCGAATACTACAGCCTGCCGGCCATGGCCGGAGGCAGGCGAACGGCGGCGATCGTGGCGGCCCAGTACCTGAAGCGGATTCCCTGCATCACCACCGTGTATGCGGGCAGCTGCGAATCCCGGGCCTTGATCCGCATATCCGAACGGGGCGCCTCCAAAGTCGTGCTGATGCCCCTGACCGAGGAAGAAATTTTCCAGTTCTCTGAGTCCAGCGGTATTTCCGCCAGGTCATTTAAAAAAAACTATATGGTGGACTATAGTGAGAACACCGGGGTTTTTCTCTTCCAGGCAACTTATTCATCCACCAGTCCGGCGCGGCCGCCGGACGACGGAAAAATCCGCGAATTGAAACCCGATTTGTCATGGGTCTCCGTGGGCGGTCAGCACATCATCCCCAGACCCGGGGTGGGTCAGTTTGCGCCTCTGCCGTTAAACGTCATTTATTCATAGCCCTCAAAAACCGCACCGTCTTTTAACGGAATCATCAGACGCCGGATTCAATCGCCCGGATCATGGCCACCTCATCGCAGTCCGGAAATTTTACACAGGTAATACAATCCGCCCAGATTTTTAAGGGCAGTTTAGCCCTGTCAATGGTCCTGAAACCATATTTTTGAAAAAACCCCGGTCGATAGGTTAGTACAAAAAGCTGTTTGATCTTATACTCGCCGGCCTCCTGAATGGCCGTTTGAACGAGCTGACTTCCGATCTTTTGACGGACATGGTCCGGATGCACCGCAACAGATCTGATTTCCGCCAGATCTTCCCAGCAAAACTGCAACGCGCAGCAGCCCAGGATCGCGCCCGAAGCCGGGTCTTCAAAAACCGAGAAATCCCGGACATGGTCATAAAGCCCGCTTAAGGGCCGGGGGAGGAGTTCCCCTCTTGTCCCATAATCCTGCAACAGTTTGTGGATGGCTTTAATATCCGATATAGTGGCCTTTCGAATCATGGCAAGTCTCTTCCGGGTTAAAGGAAAATTGCGCCGCCCTATCAGGCGGCGGTCACGCCGGTGCCTTTTCTCAATCCGGCAGCAGATCATAAAAATACGTCATGGTGTCCGACCGTGTGAGGATGCCGATAATTTTGCCGTCTTCCACCACCGGAAGCCTTCCCACGTCGTGTTTGACCATGAGGTTGGCCGCCTGGACCGGACTTTTCCCCGGCTCGATGGTGACAACGGCGGTATTCATGAAAGCCTTTACCGGAGCATCGAACTGGGAATCTTTTTTCACCTTTCGAAAATCCTTCCGCGAAATTATCCCCACCAGCCGCTCACCCTCGATCACGGGAAGTCCCGTACATCCTTTTTCTTTTAAAACCCGGGCCACCTCCCGCATTTTATCAGTGGAATTCACCGTAAAAACCGGGAAGGACATCAGGTCACTGATCTGAACCGACCCCTGGCAGTTTCCTTCGACAAGATTCATGATCATGGTTTCCACTGCATCCGGATTCACCTTGGTGAGCATGGCCGATCCTGCGCCGGGATGCCCGCCGCCCCCAAGGCTTTTCATGATGGATCCCATGTCGATGCGGTCGATGTTGCTTCTCCCGATGACGATGCACCGCTCCTGCTCCTGATTCAGAAAAATGCCGAAGGCCGCATCCACGTTTAGAATCTCCCTGAACATCCGGACCACCATGGCCAGGCTGTCCACATGCCCCTTGATATTGACCCTGTTGACGCAGACTGAAACGCCCCCGATTTTGATCCGCTTGGCGTTTTCCAGCATCCGGAAAAGGACTTCTTTCTGCCGTTCACCGTATGCCGGCCGCAGAAACGTGCTCAAGACCGCCAGGTCGGCACCGTTTTCGAGCAGAAATCCCGCGGCATAGGCGTCCTCCGCCCGGCAGTTGGGGAACGTGAGGTTACCCGTGTCTTCGTAAATTCCCGCCAGAAAAAGCGTCGACAACATGGGGTTCAGCGGTTTGGCCGTCTTTTTCAGTGCACGTATCATCATGGTGATATTGGATCCCATGGATTCCTGGCAGGACCATGCGGCGGCGATGTTTCCCTTGGCAACGTGGTGGTCCCACAAAAATATTTCAAGATCGCTGCGTTTCCTGAGTTTGTCCATCCGGTCGAGGCGCTGCCAGTTGTTGGTATCCACGACAATCAGGCGGTTAACCTTGTCCAGGTCCACATCCCCGCATTCCCTGAGATCGAAGAGATCCTTGTGAATGGCCAGAAAGGCCTTGACATTGGGGTTGACCGTCTTGGGAATCACCGGGACCGTGCCCGGGTATAGCATGGTTGCAGCGATCATCGACGATAGAGCGTCAAAATCCGTATTTTTATGAGTGGTGACGATTTGCATGGAATTCCTCTCGTTCATCCATCTTTTCTAATGGGCGTTCAGTGACCGGGGAGAAACCTCGCGCGTATTTTCCCCATCATAGCCCACCTGGGCAAAGGGGCGTGTCCGGGCGGTATATTCAAGTTCCAGGCGAAATTTTTCCGTTTCCAGGTGCTGATCCATGGCCCTTTTCGCCAGAAGATACCGCAGATAAATGATCCAGATCCCCAGACCTAAAAAGACCCCCGACAGGGCCATAAAAAACCATTTATACCTGGAGAGCGTCTCGATTCCCAGTTTTCCCAGGAAAGTGATGAAATTGGGCACCACCCAGTAGGCGAAGACGGACAGAAAAACCAGAAACCCGATGGTATAAATATTATACCGGCTGATCCGGGACAAAATTCTATCCAGCCGGGTGTCGGTACCGGCGCACCCTTCCGGGGTCCCATGATTTTCCGGGCGCTTCTCCCCGGCATAAAAAAGGGAGGAATAGGCCGAGACGATAAATCCGAACAGCAGGATGACCGCCACGGGGATGCCCACCGCTGCCACGAACCAGGCCCTGAAGGGAAACGGCACCTCCTGCCGGATGAGCCTTACATCAAACCGTCCGATGGGGCCGAATGTTTTTTCGATATAAATCCTGTCCGTATCCGGGAGCCGGTTTCCCCTTGTTTCATGGATCAGGTTGCCCTTCTCGTTCTGCACCCTCACCCACGATGTGGTTCCGGATTTTCCTGCGGCCACGGCGAATATCTCCAGTTCCAGCAAAAACAGACCCACAGCCAGGATGATGAACAATGTTTTGTTTTCCCGGATAATGGTTGATATGTGAGTTTTTTTCATGTTCACTTTCCGTACCTTAAATGGTATATTTTTAACAGGGTCGACGATGTCGGAACAGCGACCTTTGTTTGACCGTCCGCGACTTTATCATATATTTTTAAATTAACAATAACAGGAATAAATATCAACCGGTGCAACGGGTATTTTCTTTCAAGATGCGTTACCGGAATAAAAAACACCCTATCGAACAAGCCGGCGGAATCTTTTCAGCAGACCGGGGTGCCGCCTTTTGAGATACGGAATCATTTGATGTACATTGACGAAAAGGGGAAACCGATGACCAGAAGGAATGAACTGATCCGGAAAGGCCGGGGCTTCATCGCCGATGATCTCTGGAAAATCCGTGTTTCCGAAATGGGAAGGGTAAAGGCCCTGGCCCTCCGGTTCCTCCGGATTGTCATTTTATCCGTCCGCGGGTTTCAAGATGACAAACTCCCCTTAAGAGCCTCGGGTCTGACCTTTTATTCCCTCCTCTCCCTGGTGCCGGTTCTGGCTTTGGCTTTCGGAATCGCCAAGGGATTCGGCTTCCAGAAGATATTGGAAAACCGGCTTCTGGAAAATTTCCAGGGACAGGAGGAACTGCTCCTCCGGATGATCGGCTACGCCAATTCTCTCCTCGAAACCACAAAAGGAGGGCTTATGGCGGGCATCGGCATCGCCGTTCTGTTCTGGACAGCGATCAAGGTTTTGTCCCATATCGAACATTCGTTCAACGACATCTGGGGCGTTCAATCACCGCGCAGTTTCGGGAGAAAATTCAGTGATTATCTATCCGTCATGCTCATCGGACCCCTGCTGTTGATCATGTCCGGAAGCATCAGCGTTTTTATCGTCAGCGGGTTTTCCGCCGTCATGGAAAAAATCCCCTTGCCGGGAATGATCAGCGCCGTGATTTACCCCCTTCTAAAATTAATCCCCTATGGATTGTTGTGGATTCTGTTCACGGTGATTTATATCCTGATGCCCAACACCAAGGTCGCCATCCGGTCGGGACTGGTCGCAGGCATAGTTTCCGGCACCCTTTATCACGGCCTTCAGTGGATCTACATTCATTTCCAGGTGGGCGCATCCCGTTACAACGCCATTTACGGCAGCTTCGCCGCATTGCCCCTCTTCCTCGTCTGGCTTCAGATGAGCTGGCTTATTGTGCTGCTGGGGGCCGAAATCTCCTTTGCTCATCAAAATACCGATGAATATGAATATGACCGGGATACTCAAAACATCAGTTTCCGTCAAAAACGGCTCCTATGTTTGATGATCGTTCAGCGGGCGGTGAAAAATTTCATGAACGGCGACGCCCCACTTACAACCCTCCGGATATCCAGGGAAATCGGGGCTCCCCTGCGCCTGGTGAGAAAACTCATGGAAGAACTGGTGGAGGCCGGGATTTTGTCCAGTACCCGGTCCCCGGACAACGGCGACCCCGGATACCAGCCCGCCAGGGACATCCATCAACTCACCCTGCACTCGGTGTTCGAGGCACTGGACAGCCTGGGTGACAACGACATCATTCCGGAGGGTACCCCGGAAGCGATCCCATTCGCCAAAGCGCTGGCTTCCCTCGAAGCGGAAATCAGGCGGTCTCCTCAGAACAAACTGATCAAGGACATCTGATCCCGGGGTCGTCGAACCTTCATCAGGCACCCGGGTTTTTTCCACACGTTAAAGGTGATGATTCAATTTGCTGTTGACCCGGGAGGATGGTTTTCGATATGACCCTACATCGGGTTCATTTTTTTCGTTTTTTCGCAATTGGAGATTCTCCGTTGCGGGCAGCAAGGCATCTTCTATCGTGCTGATGCGGTTCAACTGAATCTCTGTCAGGATATCAACGATTTTACCAAAGGAACAGAAAGAGAGGACTTCATGGGACCATTAAAGGGCGTTAAAATCATCGAAATCGCCGGAATCGGGCCGGGACCGTTCTGCGCCATGATGCTGGCGGATATGGGCGCAGACATCATTCGGGTGGATCGCAAGACTTCATCCCCCCCGGCAAAAGCGGGAAGGGACATCTTAAACCGGGGTCGAAGGTCCGTAGCCGTCGACCTGAAAAATGCCCGGGGCGTTGAACTGGTCCTTAAGCTGGTGGAAAAGGCCGATGCTCTTCAGGAAGGGTTTCGACCGGGAGTCATGGAAAAACTGGGGCTGGGACCCGATGTATGCCTCAAAAGAAACCCCCGGCTCGTTTACGGCCGGATGACCGGATGGGGGCAGGAAGGTCCCATGTCCATGGCGGCGGGGCATGACATCAATTATATTTCCCTTTCCGGGGCATTGCACGCCATCGGCAACAAGGGCGGAAAACCCGTCCCGCCCCTGAACCTGGTCGGGGATTTCGGCGGCGGCGGAATGCTGCTCGCATTCGGCATCGCCTGCGCCCTGTTCGAAGCCCGGAACTCCGGAAAAGGCCAGGTGATTGACGCGGCCATGGTGGACGGTTCGGCCGCCCTCATGACCATGATGTACGGCATGCGGGCCCTGGGGGTATGGAAAGACGAAAGGGGAAGCAATATGCTGGATACGGGTGCTCATTTTTACGACACCTACGAGACCGCAGACGGCGGATATATCTCTCTGGGATCCATCGAACCCCAGTTCTACGCACTTTTGCTGAAGCTCGGCGAAATCACCGATCCGGAATTTTTAAACCAGATGGACCCGTCCAAATGGCCGGATCTGAAGGTCAAAATCGCCGCCATCATCAAGAAAAAAACCCGGGACCAGTGGTGCGACATCATGCTGGGTAGCGATGTCTGTTTCGCGCCCGTGCTTTCAATGGACGAAGCGACCCGGGACCCTCACAATGTTTTCCGAAAAACCTTCGTGGAAGTGGACGGCGTTGTCCAGCCGGCCCCGGCACCCCGGTTCAGCCGCACCCGGGCTGAAATTTCAGGACCCGCGCCCGCGCCCGGCGAACACAACGACGAAGCGCTGGCCGACTGGGGACTGCCCGCCGGGGAAATCCAGGCCTTAAAAGACAGCGGCGCCATTTGAGAACAACATTCTTAAGACCAAGGAGCAGATAAAATGCACATTCTTGCCATAAACGGGAGTCCCCGCAAACAGGGGAATACCTCCATCATCATCCGGGAGATGCTTGAAGGCGCCAAATCCGCCGGAGCTGAAACCACCGAGGTAAGACTCCACGACATCCACCTGAAAGGCTGCATGGGATGTTTAAGCTGCCGCACCGATCACGGCAGATGCAAACAAAAGGACGACCTTTCGCCATATCTGGAAGCCATGAAAACCTGTGACGGACTGATCGTGGGCAGCCCGATCTACATGTACCATATCAGCGGACAAATTAAAATGTTCGTCGACCGGACCTACTCCCTTTATCCGCCGGATGAAAAAGGCGGTTACGGGACCGCAATTCCGCCGGGAAAGACTTACGCCCTGGTGACCTCCCAGGGGCACCCGGAACCGGAACAGTATAAAAGACCGATCCGCTGGCTCGCCGGCATGACGGGGAGCGGTTTCGGTTACACCGAGGTCGGCAGGATCGTTCACGTCGACAGCCATGCGAACCCGGCCAAGAACGATCCGAAAATTCTGGAAGAAGCCCGTCGAATAGGACGGTTACTGGTGACCCAAAGGAAATAAACCGTCTTAAGGCGGCCGACGGCATGATCATCCCTGTCACGCGTTTCATAGGCATCGAGGAAAAGGAAATCCAGTTGGATTTTATCCGTTCTTCCGGACCGGGGGGCCAGAATGTGAACAAGGTGGCGACGGCGGTATTGCTGCGGTTCGACGTCGCCAACTCGCCCAGCCTCCCGGATGCCGTCAAGTTCCGCTTGATTCGTCTTGCCGGAAACCGGGTTTCGGAAACAGGGGTTTTATCGATCAAATCCCAGTCTTTCAGGACCCAGGAACAAAATCGCAAAGCCGCCGTGGAAAGGCTTGTCCAGTGGATCGAAAAGGCCGCGCAAAGGCCCAGACCCCGAATTAAAACGACCCTTCCGGCGGCAAAAAAAAAGCGACGCCTTGAAAACAAAGTTCACCGGGGAAGAATCAAACAGTTGAGACGTTCCCCGGCGGATGATCCCTGATGTCTGACAGCGCTGATAGACAAAATGATACCCGAAGATCTTAAAGAATGCCTTATCGGAGTGATTTCCGACACCCACGGAAGGATCACCCGGCCCCTTGCCGAAGTTCTTTCGGGTGTGGATTTGATCATACATGCCGGAGATATCGACAACAGTGAAACGCTGGAAGCGCTCATGGCCATTGCACCGGTGGTGGCGGTCCGGGGCAACATGGACCGGGGGAACTGGTCCAGGGGGCTCCATAAAAGTGAACTGATCGAAATCGGAGAGGTGATCCTGTACGTCATTCACAATCTCGAGGAAATGGACATCGACCCCGAATCCATCAATGTCAGTGCGGTGATCAGCGGCCATACCCACCGGTCCTCCCTGAAACAGCAGGGGCCGGTTCTGTTTGTAAACCCGGGAAGCGCCACCCATCCCCGGGATCATCAACCCCCGAGCGTGGTGATGATGCGCATCAGCGCGCGTAAGGTAAATGCCCGGTTGAAAAAAATACCCGGCCGGCAGGCTCAATAAGATCCCCGGGGTCCCGGCGGAATGAAGGTGATACTCCTTAAAAAACAAATTCCTTATATTATCGGCATTTTTTTCACCATCGCATTTGTACTGCTGATGGGAATCCGCATGGGTGTTCTTCAACCGGGGACATCCCGGCAAAATTCGATGCATGGCCCCGCCATACCGGAAAAAGACTCCTGGATGAGCATTTACCGGGATGATCAAAAAATCGGGTATGCGCACCGGATCCTGAAAAAAACCGGCGCCGGCTACCTTGTCCGGGATGACGCCCATCTCAGGTTGAACATCATGGGAATGGTTCAGGATATGAACATGCGGACCCGGGGGAACCTCAATGCCGATTTTTCCCTTTCCTCATTTCACTTTGAACTGGCATCCGGGTTGTTTGATTTCTCCGCAACAGGAGAGGTGAAAAACAACACTCTGCAGGTACGCATGGATGGCCGGGAGACACACTTTCCCCTGAGCGAACCCATCCATCTTGCCGCGGGCATGATAGACGCGGCCGCTGCAAGGGCGTTGACGCCGGGTGAAAAAACGTCCTTTCATGTATTTGATCCCGCATCCCTTCGGAAAAAGCCTGTGGAGATCACCTTTTCCGGGTATGAAACCCTGACCCTTGCGGGCCGGCCCGTTCAAACCCGGAAATATACCGTGGACATGATGGACCTTCGCCAGACCGCCTGGGTATCGGAGGATGGAGACGTAATCCGGGAAGAAGGCCTGATGGGGATTATTATGGTAAAATCCGACGCAAAAGAGGCGCCGTCCGGAATCGGTTCATCCGAAACCGCCGATTTAACCGAATCATTTTCCGTTCCGGCCAACATGCCCATCCCCAACCAGAATGACCGGACCCGCCTTACCCTGACGCTTTCCGGACCAACGGAACGGTTTTTCATCAACGGCGGCCGGCAGACGTTTCAAAACGGTCTTCTGACCATTGTGAAGGAAACCATGGAACCCTCATCAGTCCCGTCACCTGAATTCAAATCGCCGGGAAATGAACGGTTTTTAAAATCCTCCGCCGTCATCCAGTCCCATCACCCCAAAATCAGAAAAGCCGTGGCCGACATCATCTCCGATGAAGATTCACCATTGGAAAGAATCACCGCCATCCTGACATGGATCAATCAGAACATCACGAAGCGGCCGGTACTTTCCATACCCAGCGCACTGGAAACTTTTGAAAACCGGATGGGCGACTGCAACGAGCATGCGGTCCTCTTTGCCGCCATGGCCAGGGCTGCCGGGATCCCCACCCAGATCGAGGCAGGCCTGGTGCATATGGGCGGACGCTTTTATTATCACGCATGGAATGCGGTTTACCTGGGGCGATGGGTAACGGTGGACGCCATCATGGCCCAGTTTCCGGCGGACGTCACCCACATCCGGCTCATCCGGGGGGATCAGGCGGACCAGCTGGACCTGGTCCACGCCATCGACCACATCCAGCTTCAAATAGAGGACTTGCCGGATGATTGAGCTGCATGACCTCGCCAAATATTACGGACCAACCGCAGCCGTCGAAGGTCTTACCCTGAAAATTACCCGGGGGGAAATTTTCGGGTTTATCGGCCCTAACGGCGCCGGAAAAACCACCACGATACAGATGATCGGCGGGCTCATTGCTCCCACCCGGGGCAGAGTGGTCATCGACGGGATCGATATGGCCAAGGACCCTGAAAAGGCCAAAAGGAAAATCGGCCTCATTCCCGACAGACCGTATTTATACGACAAGCTGACGGGTCTGGAATTTCTCAAATTCACCGCCGATGTTTTCGGGGTGGACCCCGCCGCTTTTGAATATAAGGCCCATCGCCTCCTGGACCTGTTTTCCCTCACCCACAGGAAACACGAGTTGATCGAATCCTATTCCCACGGCATGAAACAGCGGTTGATCATGGCCGGCGCCTTGATCCATGATCCGTTGGTGATGATCGTGGATGAACCCATGGTGGGGCTGGACCCCAAAGGCATCAAAATGGTGAAAAAACTGTTTTCGAACCTGTCGGAAACCGGAACCACGATTTTCATGTCCACCCACACCCTTCCCCTGGCTGAAGACATCTGCAACCGCATCGGCATTATCCACAGGGGAAAGTTGATCGCATCAGGCACCATCGAGGAACTTAAGGAGAATATTCAAATTCAGCAGGCCGACCTGGAAGCGGTTTTTTTCCGATACACCGGATAAGCAGATCAATATGAATCAGATTCTTTTACTGTTAACCCCCAGGCGCAGGTCGCTCGGAAACGTTTTCAGGGATCCCGGGCACAGGATCAAAACCGCTTTTTTCGCGGGTGTGGGAAGCCTCCTGTGGATAGGCCTTTTCATGGCCTCCCACCAGGTTCTGGCCTATATCAAAGAAACGGAAGACATCGGCGATCTTCTGGCCTTTAAGCTGCTTTCCATGATGCTGTTGACGTTTTTTTCCCTTCTGCTCTTCAGCAGTTTTCTCACGGGTTTATCCAAGCTGTTTTTAAGCCGGGATTTAAACCTGGTCCACGCCCTGCCCGTTCCCCGCGAAACCATTTTCCTGGCCAGATGGATCGAAAGCACGATGGACAGCTCCTGGATGGTCATGATCTATTCCATTCCCGTGCTTTTCTCCTACGGCATCATTTTCAAGGCCGGTTTTTTTTATTACCTCAACATGATCCTTGTGATTTTTCCCTTTTGCATGAGCGCTTCGGCCATCAGCGCCTTTGCGGTACTGTGGGCCGTTACCCTGCTTCCCGCGGGAAGGCTGAAAAGTGTTTTTGTTGTCCTGGGGCTGGGGGCCTTCGTGGTCCTTTATGTGGCGTTCCGCCTTGTAAAGCCCGAACGCCTGGCAGACCCCGAAACCTTTGCCTCAGCCCTTCTTTACCTTCAGAGTTTAAACGCCCCCGCGTCTCCCCTTCTCCCCAGCACATGGATTTACGACAGCCTAAAGGCCGGTCTTGCGGGGAATATTTCCGGCGCGTTATTTCATTCGGCCATTGCCGTAACCGGAGCCGGCTGTCTGGTGTTCATCGATCTCGTCACGGCTAAAATCCTTTATTTTAAAGGGTATTCCAGGTCTCAGACGGCAACGGTCCAATTGTTTGCCGGGAAAAAGGATCACCTGAACGGATTTTTTGCCTTTTTACCGCAACCGGTCAGAGGTTTTCTGATCAAGGAGATCAAAACTTTCCGGAGGGACCAGACCCAGTGGTCCCAGGTTTTCCTGATCGCCGCTTTGGTGGTCATATACATTTACAATTTCAGCGCCCTTCCCCTGGAGAAATCCCCCATCCGGGTTATCGCCCTGCAGAACCTTTTTTCATTTTTAAACATGGCGCTGGCCGCTTTTGTATTGACCGCCATAACGGCCCGCTTCGTATTCCCCTCCATCAGCATCGAAGGAAGCGCCTTCTGGCTGGTCAAAAGCGCGCCTCTGTCCATCCGGTCCTTCATGCGGATCAAGTACTTCATTTACCTCCTGCCCCTTCTGGTTCTTTCGCAGGTGCTGATCATCGCCACCAATATACTGCTTCAGGTTTCTCCGTTTATGATGGTTTTATCCAGCATCACCCTTGTTTTCATGGCCCCGGCCATTGTGGCGCTGGGGCTTGGGATGGGTGCCGCCTATCCGGATTTCACATCGGAAAATCCGGCCCAGTCCGTCACCAGCTTCGGAGGACTCGTTTTCATGTTGATTTCAACGGCGTTTATCGGCATCATCATCGCCCTTGAGGCCGGACCGGCCTATGCCCTGGTGATGGCGGACCTGAAAGGGCGTCCCATTTCTTCCTTGGACTGGATATGGATCTGGGGCTCTTTTGCCGCCGGTATGGTCATCGCCGTCCTGGTAATCCGGTTCTCTTTTCAATTCGGCGAAAAACGGTTGAGGGTCCACCTGCCGTTGCAGCCGGAAAAACCATTGTCAACCCAGGAAAAAAAGAATTGTTGATGGGAATATCATGATTGTCGACATGCACGTTCACACCCGGGCCTCCCTGGATTCCCCGGCCAGTGTCGAGGAATACTGCAGGACCGCCCACCGCTTCCGCAAATACCACCCCTTTGACGGCATCGTATTCACCGAGCACCGGTTCTTCGACGAAGAAAACGATTACCGGGCCATCGCCGATAAATATGAGCTTTTTGTTTTCAAAGGGATTGAAATGGACACGGACCTGGGGCACCTGCTGGTTTATGGGGTCACGAAAAGATTTCTTAAAAAAATCGATGTGTCCCAACTCAGGATCAAGGCTGGAGACGTGATCCGGGCCATCAGCGACTACGGCGGGATTGCCGTTCCGTCCCACCCCTTCAGGGAATCCGCTTTTGGAGAAACCCTCGAATCCGGAGCGGGTATCCTGGATGGTATATCCGTCATTGAAACTCTTAACGGTTCCAGCACCGGGGATGAAAACCACAGGGCAGCCAGGCTTTCCATCCGAAACGGGTTTTCCGGCATAGGCGGAAGCGATGCTCACTACGTAAACGCCCACTGGTTCTTAAACGCCGCCACAGAATTTGAAAACCCGGTTCATACGGATGAAGACCTGGTCCGGGAGCTTAAAGGCGGAAAGTTTTCTCCCATCGTCCTGGACAATTCCATGTTAAAAAAATTCAAATGACCCATGCCCCGAAATGTTTGATCCTCCACCAGGGTGCGCTGGGAGACCTGATCGTCTGCCTGACCGCGGTATTACGCGCAAAGGGAGACCTTCACATAGGCCTTTTCTGCAGGGAGGGCCTCATGCCCATGGCCCGTCACCTGAAACTTGCGGAACCGGTTTACTGCGTTGAAACCCGGGAGTTCGGCCGTTTGCTTTCAGGGAGGACATCGGATCATCTCCGATCGGTATTTTCGGGTTACTCCACCATCATCGCATTTTCCTTTTCAGAGGATTTGGTTTCGGGCATTCGGCGAATGGCCCCGTGCCCGGTGGTGAGGGTTCCGCCCCGGCCCGAGGCCCATTTCCGGGTTCATGTGGCGGATTTTTTGGTTCACCGCCTGGCAGGGATCTTTCCGAAAAAAGATCGTTCGGTAATCTTCCCGTTCCCGTGTCCCGACCCCGCTTCCGCCGGCCCTGTCCTGATTCATCCGGGGTCGGGAAGCCTTCGAAAAAACTGGCCCCCGGACGATTTTATCCGGATTTACCGGTCCTTGAATCACACGGGAAAAGCATGCGGATGGGTTGTCGGCCCGGCGGAAACTTTCATGATAAAAGAGTTGCGTCAAAAAGGCGTCAAAAGAGACGATATTCACGTTCTGAACGGCCTCATCGATTTTATATCCCATTTGAAACGGTCCTCCGGGATGATCGGCAATGACTCCGGGCTGAGTCATCTGGCCGCGTTTCTCGGCCACCGCGTCATCGCCGTTTTCGGCCCCTCCGATCCCGTCCGCTGGAAACCCCTGGGTCCCGGAGCCTTATCCCTCAGGCCGGAAACAGCCTGTACCCCCTGTTTCGAGATCAACCCTGAAAACTGCGGGGATCCGGTATGTTTGAAGCGGACAACGGCCGAAGATATTTTGACAAAATTAAAAACCCGTTGTTTTGTTTGACAAGATACCCGGATCTGCGTTAGACGGGACAAAACAGCACAAGGCCATTTCAATTTCGGTCCGGAAAGCGAAATTTCATTCATGCGGCAGCCGAACCCAAATCCAAGAGCCAAAAACATTCTGGTCGTCGACGACGATGAATCCATCCGGCAGGTCATCTGCGATATCCTGGAACTGGAAGGCTACAATTGTCTCGTGTCCTCCAGCGTGAGTGAGGCAAAAACCTGCCTGGACGAAAACCCATTCGATCTGATTTTAAGCGACATTAACATGCCGGGAGAATCCGGCATCGAACTGGTACGATACGTTTTTGACAAATATCCGGACATCGCCACCATCATGGTGACGGGCGTAGTCGATCACAACCTGGCGGAGGCGGTATTCGAACTCGGCGTTTATGACTACATCACCAAACCGGTATCCCGGAGCGGCGTCCTGATCAGCGTGAAAAACGCACTCCATCGCAGGGAGTTGGAAATTTCCAACCGGACGTACCGTGAAGGACTGGAAAAAATGGTGGCCGACCGGACCACCTCCCTCCGGAGCATCATGCAGCAGCTCCGGGAAACCATTGACGGGGTGATCCAGACCATAGCCCTGACCGTTGAAATCAGAGACCCTTACACGGCCGGGCATCAAAGAAGGGTCGCGACCCTGGCCAGGGCCATCGCCATTGAGATGGGATTTCCCGGTGAATCCATTGAAGGCATCTACCATGCCGGGGTCATCCACGATCTGGGGAAAATTTCGGTACCGGCGGAAATCCTGAGCAAACCCGGAAGGCTGACCGTCAATGAATTGAACCTGATCAAGGACCACCCCCAGACCGGGTTTGACATTCTAAAGGACATCAAATTCCCATGGCCCATCGCCCAGGTGGTGCTTCAACATCATGAACGGCATGACGGCTCCGGATATCCTCAGGGTCTGACCGGGTCCAGGATGCTGCCGGAGGCCAGGATTATCGCCGTGGCGGATGTGGTCGAGGCCATAGCATCCCACAGACCTTACCGGCCGGCCCTGGGGATCGATTTCGCTCTCGAGGAAATTTCCAGGGATAAGGGAATCGCCTACGACCCCGACGTTACGGAAGTCTGCCTGAAACTCTTTTCAGAAAAAGGGTTTCAGTTTTAAACCGGTATGACCTCAGTTTTTCTTCTTCAACCAGTAAGGGTTGATAAGATCCTCAAAAATCGCCAGGGCCGCCTCGGCCCCCTGACCGGCCGCGGTTACGATCTGTTTATACCCGCCTTCCACATCGCCCGCTGAGTATATTCCCGGGATATTGGTCCGATGCCGGTCGTCCCGTTCGATGTAGCCGTCCGGGGTCAGGCCGATTCCCGTCTTCAGGGCCAGGTCGACGGCGGGCGTATACCCGATGGCGATAAACACGCCGTCCGTTGAAACCGTCGATGTTTTCCGGGTTTTGTTGTTGTAGAGGGAAATCCCTTCCACACGGGTTTCCCCAAGAATTTCTCTGACCTCGGAGTTCCAAAGGACGGGGGTCCCGCTGTCCAGGAGGCTCTTGATGAGAAATTCCTGGGCTCTCAACTTATCCTTCCGGTGAACCAGGGTCACCTTGACCCCCATGTGATAAAGATGAAGGGCCTCGGTCACGGCGCTGTCCCCGCCGCCGATCATCACCACGTTTTTTCCCTTGAACAGGGGCCCGTCACAGGTGCTGCAGTAACTCACGCCCCTTCCGGAAAGCCGGTTCTCGCCGGGAACATCCAGGCTGCGGTGGCTCGCGCCGGTGGCCAGCAGAACCGCTTTGGTCTGAAATTTTCGCCGGCTGGTCAACACCTCGATGGGATCGCCCGGGCTTATTTCAACGACCTCTTCCCCCTGAAAGATCGGCACATACTGCAAGGCGTGGCTGACCATGATGTCCACCAGGGTTTTCCCCCCGACCTGGGTGAAACCAGGGTAATTTTCAACAACCGGGGTGGTGGCCACCTGTCCGCCCAGCACGCCTCTTTCGACCAGGGCCGACTTCAATCCGCTTCGCACCGCGTAAATCCCCGCAGTCAGTCCTGCCGGACCGCCACCGATAATCACCACATCAGCTTCCACGAGATCCGCGGTGATCTCCGGAATAAAAATGGTCTGAGGTTCAAGTTTCCGGAGAGAATCGGCAAAGACCTCTTCGGACTGGGCTCCCTGGCCGATGAGGACCTCGTTGGCAAAAGTCTGGGGAACGCTCTGGGCTCCATATTCCAGGGCCAGATCCTGCCGGCACTGGATATCGATGATGTCAAGGGATACCAGGTCGGGTCTTTCCACCGCCGCTCTCACGGCATTCACCGCCTGCTGGGGGCAGTACGGGCAGGTGATGCTGACAAAAACCTTGATTTTCCGGGGTGAATCGATTTTCCGGATGACGTTCCGGGCCTGATCCCCCAACCTGCTGTCTCCGCTGCCCACCAGCAGCAGGGTTTCAAGGAACGTCCTCACTTCTTCTCCCATGGGTGCACCCAACCACCGGATGTTATAGGTATCGGGCTGAATCAGGAGTACGGGGGCAGTTTTAACCCCATACTTTTGAGCCTCCGCATGGTCCGGATGAAACTCGCGGAACGTGATCTTATCCGTCAGGGTCCGGAAAATTCGTATGGTTTCGCGCGTGGCCTGGGCAAACACATCGTCTTTTCCCCGCTCCGTAAAAAGAATCAGTTTGACTTCGCGGTCCATCCGGTCAAATGCTTTTTTCAGCTGGCGCTTGAGTTCTTCTTCCGGGGCAATGGACCTTCTTTCAGGGTTGTCAGGGATGGTTGTCATGGCGTCTCCTTTGTGATCAGATTCGAAAAAGGTTTATCCATCATGCAGAACGTACGCTTAAATTTAGTAAAATCGGCCGTTGGTGTCAATATTCATCGACATTCGGCGTTTTTCACCTGTTGAAAAAACCCTGTTGCAAAACGAAATATAACCATTTATGGTTTATGAAAAATTACCCGTACAGGACATCCGATTTCCAGCCGCCATTCAGCGAAAAACCGATTATCCTCGATATGCGCAGAAAATGGATCCCTTAACCCATTTCTCTCCCGGATTTTCCCCGGGAAAGGAGGGAAATCATGAGCCCGATCGAAAACAGCACCAGAATCGTCAGAACCACTTCGGCCTTTGACTGCGGCGGGCGGTGCCCGCTGAAGCTCCATGTCAGAGACAACAAAATCATTCGGGTCGAAGGGGATGATATCCCGGACACGGACGCCCAGTTACGAACCTGCCTGAGGTGCAGGGCCATCCGCAAGGAAGTTCATCATCCCGACCGGCTCAAATACCCCATGAAACGAACAGGGGCCAAGGGAAAAGGCGAATTTGAAAGAATTTCATGGGATGAAGCCTATGACACGATTATCGAAAAACTGAATTTCACCAAAAACACCTATGGGAACGAGAGCATATTTCTCGCGTCCGGCGGGGGCTATCTGGGCGCCCTCCACAACGGCGGCCCGGCCCTTGCCCGTCTCCTGTCCCGTTTCGGGGGGTACTCCACCCATTACGGCAACGTTTCTTCCGAGGGCGCGGTATGGGCGGTCATGACCCAGTACGGGTCGGTGATGGTGGGCCACAGCCGGGACGATCTGTTGAATTCAAAGCTCATCATCATGTGGGGATGGGACCCTGCCCGGATGATCTCCGGCACCAACACCACCTATCATCTCATCAAGGCAAAGGAAGCCGGCATCAGAATCGTCTGCATCGATCCCCGGTATCACGACTCTGCGGCCACCCTCGGGGACCAGTGGATTCCCATCAAGCCGGGCACGGATACCGCCATGATGGTCGCAATGGCTTATGTCATCATCAGGGACAACCTCCACGACCGGGCTTTTCTGGACAAATACACCACCGGGTTCGACAGGTTTTCGGACTATGTCCTGGGCATCGAGGACGGTATCCCCAAAACACCCGAATGGGCCGAAAAGATCACCATGGTCCCGGCCGGAACGATCGAGTCCCTTGCCAGGGAATACGCCACTACCCGGCCGGCCGCCCTGATGGACTGCCAGGGCCCGGCCCGGAGCGCGATGGGCGAGCAGTACAACCGGTGCGCCATGACCCTTTCCGCCATGACGGGAAATGTCGGTAAAAAAGGGGGCAGCGCCGGGGGAGGCCTCATGGGGATCCCCGTCGGGCACATGTTCCGCTCATCCGGCATTCCCGGAATGAAAAACCCGGTGGAAGCCGGAGCCCCGTCCATCAAAGGAACCCTGGATCTGCGGCTTCGAACGGCAAGGCGGGTTCATACCAACAAGATGTTTGATGCCATGCTCAAGGGAAAATCCGGGGGGTACCCCTTTGATGTCAAAATGGCCTGGTTTATGTGCAATAATTTCCTGAACCAGCTCGCCAACACCAACAAGTCCGCAAGGGCACTCTCTCAAGTGGAGTTTACCGTTGTCAACGAGCTTTTCATGACGCCCACGGCCCGGTATGCCGACATCCTTCTGCCCGCATCCCATGTCACCGAAAGAAACGACCTTACCCGGCCGTGGCCTTCGGGTCCATACTACACCCACGTCAACAAGGCTGTGGATCCCCCGGGGGAGTGCAAATCGGATTTTGAAATGATCTGCGAACTGGCCGCGCGGATGGGGTATGATGATTTCAACCCGGCCACCGAAGATCAGTGGCTCCGGGCATTTGTAGAGAAAAACCCCGAAACCGGACATCAGATCAAGGACTACGACAAGTTCAGGGAAGAAGGCATCTTCCGGGTTAAACTCAGCGAGCCCATCATCGCCTTCAAGGACCAGATCGAAGACCTTGAACATCATCCCTTTGAAACCCCGTCCGGTAAAATTGAGATTTTCTCCCAGCGGGTGGCGGATTTAAACGACCCCCTTTGCCCGCCGGTGCCCAAATACGTTCCCACCTGGGAAAACGTCGATGATCCCCTGGCCCGGAAATACCCTTTGCAGATGTTGACCCCCCATGGCAAAAACCGCGTCCATTCCCATCTGGGGAATGTCGACTGGCTGAAGGAAGTGGATCCCCACCGGGCCTGGATCAATCCCGTGGATGCCGCACCCAGGGGCATCCGGAACGGCGATGAAGTTTACGTTTTTAACGATCGGGGAAAAATCGCAATTCCCGCCTGGGTCACCGAACGGATTATCCCGGGAGTCGTGTGCGTGTTCGAAGGCGTCTGGTATCATCCGGATGATATGGGGATATGCCGCGGCGGTTGCGCCAATGTGCTGACCAGGGATGAATTTTCCAAAGGCGGGGCGTCGACCTTGAACACACTTCTCGTTGAGGTGGCCAAGGCATCTTAAGCGAATTTTTCGCCCGGAGGGATTCGGGTTCCAAACAGGGAGGTTAAACCATGCAAATCGGTTTTTATTTCGATCAGACCCGTTGCACCGGATGCGGTGCCTGCCAGGTGGCCTGCAAAGACTGGCATGACATTGACGCCGGGCCTGAAAAATGGATGCGGCTCGCGTATACGGAAAAGGGGAAATTTCCCGATGTTTTCGTCGGATATCTGGTGTCGCCCTGCTGGCATTGCAAGGACCCGGTGTGTATGCCGGCCTGCCCGGTCAAGGCGATTTCAAAAAGGGATAAAGACGGTATCGTCCTGGTGGACGAAAACGCCTGTCTGGGGAATCAAGCCTGCGATGTCAAGTGCCTTAAGGCATGCCCTTATGATGCGCCCCAGTTCGGTGAAACCGCCGGCGCCAAAATGATAAAATGCAATTTCTGCGTGGACCGGTGGGAACAGGGCAAACTGCCATCCTGTGTGGAAGCATGCCCCACCCGGGCCCTGGATGCCGGGGAACTGGATGACCTTACCGCAAAATACGGCTCCTGTACCCATGCCGAAGGCTTTAAATATTCGGAACGGGTCATGCCGTCGGTGACTTTTAAACCCAAAATCCCGAAATGACGTTTTGGTATTCTATTCTCCGGGGATGCTTTTGATTGCCGATAAAAAATCCGTATAGGTTTTGGCCTTCAACAGGCGGTCCAACATACCGGGATCTTGAAACAACCCGGCGATTTCGGAGGCAAATTCCAGTTGGGCGCTGTAATCCTGTGTGGGTGTAAGTACCAGAAAAATTATATGGGCCAGTTTGTCGTCCGGGGCGTCGAAGTCGATGCCCGAATCCGAAATCCCCACGGCCACGATCGATCTCTTCAATCCATCGATCCTGGCGTGGGGAAGCGCAACGCCCCTGCCGATACCGGTGCTTAAGGCATCCTCGCGATCGCATACGGCTTTCTCAAGAAGATCCCCATTCATTCCAGCTGGTTCAGCCGTTGCCAGCGTCAACTCATGAATGGCCTCGCGAGGCGTTACGGCCCTGAGATTCCGCACGTACAGTCTGGATGAGAGGGCATCCTGAAGCCGCCGCTTCCTGGCGGGCTTTAAGATAAGCCTTACCATCGGACCGCTCAACATGGACGTCACAATGGCCATGATGACCAGGGCCACGAAGAGCCGCTGACGAATCACACCGGCATTCAGTGCCAGCAACCCGAGGATGATTCCCATGGCCCCCTGGGAATTCATGGCAAACCCAACCGCCCAGGCTTCTTTTTTCTGCACCCCCCCCCATCTGGCCCCAACCATCCCGCCGGCAAGTTTGGATGAGCAGGATATGATCAACACCGCAACGACCAGAAAAAGATCAAAATGTGTCAAAAAATTCACTTTAAGGCCGATGCCGGCAAAAAACAGGGGGGCGAAGATAAAAGACACGAAATGTTTTATCGTCGTCCGGGTCCGCTCCCGCAGGTGATAAGAGTCGCCGATGGCAACACCTACAAAAAATGAGCCGAAAATCGCATGGACCCCGATCCATTCCGTGAAGGCCGCCCCGAAAAGGGCCAGCGTAGCCGCAAAGCCCAGAACTCCTGCCGGCCATTGGGTGTAGGCCTGTAAAAAGGGCAGAATCTTATGGATCATCCATCGGCCGAATGTCAATATAACCGCGGCAAATGTCAGGGTCAGGCTGATGGTCATCAGGATGTGATTCGAATTCCCCGGTGAAACGCCCATCAGGCCAAGGATAACGGCGAAGACCAGCCATCCGACGATGTCGTTGAAAATCGCGGCGCTGATCACGACCATTCCGAAATCGCTGCGATACAACCCCATGTCCATCAGGGTTTTGGCAATAATGGGCAATGCGGATATGGCCAGGGCCGTGGCAAAAAACAGGGCGAAAACCAGGGGGTCCGACCCTGGATGACGCCCCATGGCCTGGGGAAGAATAAACGCCACGACAAAACCGATAAAAAAAGGCAGAACAATGCTGGACAATCCGACTTTAAGACCGATCCGGCCCTGTTTCCATATGGTGGACAGGTCCACCTCCATGCCGGCCACCAGGAGAAAAAAAACAATCGACAGGGAGGTGACGGCCTCCAGTGCAACGGCGTTCGGGCCTTGCATGGGAAACAGAAAGGCAAGAAGATCGGGCGCCAGATTTCCCAGAACGGTGGGGCCCAGCAGAACGCCCGCCAGGAGTTCTCCCAGAATGGACGGCTGATGCATCCGCTGGGCCACCTCGCCCAGAATGCGGGCAACACCCAGAAGAATTCCCAGGGACATCAACATCACGACCATGTTTTGTGAGGTCATTTCTCCCATGTTCAGTTCCTGAGGAAGCTTAATGTGGAATCCCGCGGCCGGCAACTCGAGCTGATATATCAGGGCATTGAAGATGACGGCATTGTCCTTTAGGCCTACCGGCTCACCTTCAATTTCTGCCCCGGATGAATCACCACCCCCGCATTGAGGCCGTTCAAGGACAGCAACTGAGCTTCCGTCAGCCCGTGGTTCAGCGCAATCCGAAAGAGGTTTTCCCCTTTTTTCACCGTATAATATTTAGCCGTATCCGCGGTTTTGGTTTTGGCGGCGGGCGCCTGCGCCTTTGGCCCGGGCTCCGCCTTCTGAACGGTTTTGGCTGGTTTTGGGGCCGGGGCCGCGAGCTTTTTCCGGATGGCCTCCAAATCGCCCTGGAGTTGGCCCGTCATGGCCGCCAGGGTCTTTTCCAGATTGTCCATTCTGTCCGCAATCCGTCTTTCATTTTCCGGACCTGATTTCATCTGGAGTTCATCAACGCGCTGGGCCAGGGTCGCCAAACCCGCCAACTGCTCCTCCAGGTAGCCGATTCTCATGTTGATGGTCTGGAGATCACCGTCATCGGATTTCCGGCTCCCCCTCGGCATAAACAGGACCAGCATAATCAAAATTATCAATAACAGCCCGATCCATCCGGCGGACACCCGTGGAGCCTGGAACAGCCTTGAAAGAAGGCCTTCGTTCCTGTTACGGGCCGATTCATACGCCATTTCCTCGTCCAGTTCATCCGGGTCGGTATCATCCGGTTCATCGCCCGCCTCTTCTGTTTCCTGATCCTCTCGGGACTCAAATGGTTTTCCCCGGCCCTCCTCGAAAAGCTCATACTCTTCGTCCGGGTCAAATTCTTCAAGGTCTTCTTCATCTATTTCTTCCAGGGTTTTCTCGCGGTCACGAATTTCCTTGTCATCCATTTTCAACCTCCACCTTTAATCGATTGTTGCCCAAACAAATGGTTCCCAGATAAAACCTCAACTCCCGAACGCGTCAAATGCCTGCCAAAACTGTTGTTGAACGTCGTCGTTTTCCTTTAAAATTTCATGCCTTGCCTTCCGGATGAGCCGCGTGGTGCAAAAGGGCATCCGGGCACATAAGGTTTCCTGTGCCTTTCGGCTCACGATCCGGTCATTTTCGGCAATGGCCATCAGGGTGGGCGTTTTGACGGCTTCGGCGTAACCCGGCCGGCCCACCAGATCGATGGAATCCAGCGCCGCCGCCAGCCACCCGTAAGTCACGCCCCCCACGGCAAGATCCGGATTCCGTTTAACGGCATCGACATGATCCATAAAACGATGGTAATCCGAGGTCAGCGGGTTGTTTTTGAACCGCTGCCGTGAAACCCGATACGGTCCGTTCCCCGGCGCGTAGGCCCTGGACAGCCCCCCCATGGACATTACACGAACCAGGCACCGGACCAGAAACTTCGGTACAGGGCTGAAATTAATGCCCAGCATGGGGGAAGAAAGGATCATCCGATCCACGGCGCCGGGAAAATCATGAGCAAACCGGACAGCCACATGACCGCCCATGGAGTGCGCCAGAAGGATCAACGGCCGTGAAACAGCGGGCTCAAGGATCCTGTCGTAAAATTCTCTCAAATCCCGGACGAAATCGTTGAAATCGCCGACATGCCCCTTATGACGATCGGGCAACGCCCTGTCCGACAGCCCCTGACCCCGCCAGTCCAGGGAGTAAACATCATATCCCCGTTTCGTCAGGCCGCCAACGGGTTCGGCATATTTCTCCATAAACTCCGATCGGCCTGCCAGCAAAAGAACGGTGCCCAGGCGCTTTTTTCCGCAGGGCCATATCCCATATCGGATGGAAACGTGATCACGGGTTTTGAAGTAATTTTCCCCGGACGGTATTTTATCGCAAAGCGTTTTCAGTGGTTGACCATTCAAGGGTTTTTGATTATGCAATATCCGGCGGCGTTTATGGCGCCTTTATATAAATTTCGCGTATTTTTGTAAACACTTCGTTTTATCAGGGAGGAGATTTATGCTGACCGGAATCCAGCTCGAACGTTATGCCGATGTTCTGTTGTGGGGGCTTAAAACCGCCAGAACAAAAGCCTTCAAAAAAAATGACATTATTCTCATCCGTTATCATATGCCCGCTGTAAGGCTGGCGGAAATCCTCTTCGAAAGGATTCTGGATATGGGAATGAATCCCATCCAGAGGATGGATCTCACCCCTTCCATGGAATTTTCCTTCTATGATAAATCCGACGACCGGCAGCTGGTTTTTCAGGCTCCGGGAGAAGAGATGCTCTACGAACGCCTTAACGGCAGCATTTTCCTGCACGCACCTGAATCCATTACGCATCTGAGCGGGGTGAACCCCCAAAAAATCGGCAGGGCGGCTGTTTCCAGAAAACATCTCCGGGATATCTTCACCCGCCGGGAAGAGCAGGGCCTTTTCGGGTGGACCCTTTGCTCCTATCCTACTGAAGAGCAGGCCAGGCATGCGGATCTGGCCCTGAACGCCTATGCCGGCCAGATTGTCCGGGCCTGTTTTCTGAACAAAAAATCGCCTGTGGAAGAATGGAATACCATTTTCAAACAGGCCGCATCCATTAAAAAATGGCTTAACAGCATGGACGTCAAGCATTACCACGTAGAATCGGCCCATGTGGACCTGGAGATAACCCCGGGGGACATGAGAAAATGGATCGGCATTTCCGGCCACAATATCCCCAGTTTCGAATTGTTCATCTCCCCTGACTGGCGGGGGACCAGGGGTGTTTACTATGCGGACCAGCCCTCTTATCGAAGCGGCAATTATGTTGAAGGCGTGCATCTGACCTTCCACAAGGGAAGGACAGTCGAAATCAAGGCGGCGGCAGGTGAAGATTTCCTGATCCAACAGCTCTCCATGGATAAGGGGGCAAACCGGCTGGGTGAATTTTCCCTGACGGATAAGCGGTTTTCCAAAATCGACAGATTTATGGCCAACACCCTATTCGATGAAAATTTCGGCGGGAAATTCGGAAACTGCCATATCGCCGTGGGATCATCCTACTCGGATACCTATAAAAACAACCCCATGGAATTAACCCGGGAACTGAAGGAAAAACTCGGATTCAACGACTCCGCATTGCACTGGGACCTGGTGAATACCGAAAAGAAAAGAGTTTCAGCGCATTTGAAGGACGGAAGGATTTCCCCGATTTACGAAAACGGCAAATTTCTGTATTAGGATCATTCGCGTGAATCAAGGGGTTAAGCGAATTACCCGTCCGCAAGAGACTTCTTACTCCTTGATCTCTAATCCTGTCAACCTTGCGGCATTTTCCCGCATGAGGCTGAAATCATCCCCGGTCAGTCCGGCGCCCAGAACGATCCGTCGGGCGGTTTCTAAATCAACGAGATTTCCCGGAGAGTGGGAATCCGTATTGATCACCATGCCGGCCCCCACCTGTTTGGCCAGTTTCGCCACGTGGCCGTTGGTCAGGCAGTGACCGTTTCTTGCGGTAATCTCAAGCAATATTCCCTTTTCTTTCGCCTTCCGCACCAGTTCCGCGGTGATCAGCCCGGGATGGGACAGGAGATCGATATCCGATTCAAGGGCCGCGGCATTGGTCCCCGGAGCTACCGGCTCCACAATGGTCTCGCCGTGAACGACGATAATTTTCGCTCCGAGATCACGGGCCTTCCGGGCGGTTTTGGAAATTAACGCCGGGGGCACATGGGTGATTTCAATGCCCGGAACCACGCGGATTTCCAGGACGCTGTTGAGTTCCTGACAAACGGCCACGATCCGGGGGATGATCCAGTCGATGTTCGATGAATCCCCATGGTCGGTTATGGCAAGGGCCCTTAATCCCAGAACCTGGGCCCGGCGGACGAGTTCGGCCGGTATCAGTTCGCCATCGGAAAAAATCGTATGGGTATGAAGGTCAATCATGTCTTTCTTTCCCTGTTGCCGGTCAAGGCCGGTGCCTTTTGGATCAAACCTTTCCGAAATCGTCCGGCGAAAGATTTTCCAGGTATTCCGCCCATTTTTTTCCCTGTTCGCTGGTATCCAGGGGTTCCCCGGCTTCGTCCCGGGTTTTCGATTTTTCAATCACCTTTTCGTCCACAAAAATGGGGGCGGAGAATCGAAGGGCAATGGCGATGGCGTCGCTGGGACGGGCATCCATGCTGAAGGCCTTTTCTTCGGATAAAAAATGAATAAGAGCGTAATAGGTATTGTCCTTCAGATCGCACACTTCCACCTTGGACACCGTAATGTTCTGCATTTCCAGAAAATTTTTGAACAGGTCATGGGTCATGGGCCGGTCGAATTTGATATTTTTCAAGGCCGATGCAATGGACGTGGCCTCCAGCAGGCCTATCCAGATGGGAATGGTCTGTTCGTTTTCTTCCGATTTCAGAATGATAATCGGGGTATTGGTGGCCGGATCCACGGCAAGACCCGCCAGGGTCACCTTATGCATCATGGTTGATTTCTCCTTCCTTTTCCTCGTAAGGCGGGGTTTCCCCCATGGTCCGTTCAACCCTTCCCCAGACCGAATGCATCATGGCCCTTTCTATATGAACACGGACGAATTTTCCTGAAAGATCTTGGACCGCATTTCCGTCCACGATGAAATTTACCACCTTATTGGCCGATGTCCGGCCCGCCCACTCGAGTTTTTCATTGTTTCCGTCATCATCCGCCGCCCAGAGGCTTTTTTTGCTTTTTCCCTCCACCAGGACTTCAACGGTTTTTCCCTTTAAGGAGCTGTTTTTGTCCGTGGTAACCTTTTCCTGGAAATTCAGCACCTCCTGAAGTCTCTCAATTTTAACTTCCCCGGGCACTTTGTCCGAAAAGGCTGCAGCCGGTGCGCTGGGCCGGTCGGAATAGCTGAATACAAAAAGACTATCATACTGAACCGTTTTAATCAAATCCAGAGTTTGGTTGAAATCTTCCGGTGTCTCACCCGGGAACCCCACGATAATATCCGAAGTAACGGCGATATCCGGATGGATTTTTCGCAATTGATTCACTTTTTCCAGATACTGATCCCGGGTGTATTTTCGGTTCATCCGTTTCAGAACGGCATCGGAACCGCTTTGAACCGGCAAATGGATGTGGGCGCACAGTTTATCAACCGTCCCGAAAGCCTCCATGAGGTCCTGGGAGAGGTCCTTGGGATGGGAGGTTGTAAATCGAATCCTGAATTTTCCGTCCACATCGTTGATCCGATGGATCAGTTCCGGGAAGGTGCAAAGCCCTTCTTTCAGTCCGTAACTGTTCACATTCTGTCCCAGCAGCGTAATATCCCGCACACCCGAGGCCACCAGGTGCCGGACCTCCTCGAGAATGCTGTCAGGGGTCCTGCTTCTTTCCCTGCCCCGCACATGGGGAACCACGCAGTAAGTGCAAAAATTATCACATCCCCGCATGATGGTGACGAATTTTGCCGTCTGAGTTCTCCGGAAAGGATCATTCCCGAGCCTGATTTCATTCAGGCCGTTTTTCAAGTCCACATCGATGATCCGGCATCTGTCCTTTTCAAACCGTCGCACCAGGTCCGGAAGGCGGCTGATAGCGTCCGTACCGAAGATCAGATCGATCTGGGGCACCCGCTTTAAAATCTTCTTTCCCTCCTGCTGGGCGACACAGCCGCCGATGCCCACGATCAGATCAGGGTTTTTCCGTTTCAACTCTGCCGTCCGGCCCAGAAAACTGAAGGCTTTCTGTTCGGCCTTCTCCCGGATGGCGCAGGTGTTGGCGATAATCAGATCGGCCGCTTCAGGGCAATCCACGGGCTCATACCCGATGCCCCATAAAGCCCGTTCTATCTGTTCGGTGTCATAAACATTCATCTGACACCCCATGGTGCTGATATATAGTTTTTTCCTTAATCCCATTTCTCGATCATCAATTCCTGCGCAAGCCCTTCCAGGACGGTTTCAAATTCAGCTTCGCACCCTGGGGCCACGGAGAATTTCAGAACACCCGGTTGCGCATCATCGGAAGACACCACGGCAAGACCATCACAGGCTTCAAATATAAATTTGATAAATCCGATGTCACGGCGTTCCACCCGGTAATATTTTTTGACGCACTCCACTTTCCTGTTGCCCCCGCCTGCTGTTCGAGCATCCTTAACACCAATACCCCGGCGATTTCAACTCCTAACAAAATTATTGTTTAAACCCCCTTTTTACGGTAAAGGCACAGGCTATGAAAAGCCAATGGCGGATGATATCCTCTGATCCCGAATTGATACGGTCATTAACGGATTCTCTGAATTGCCACCCCGTTACGGCCACGGTACTGGCCAATCGCAACATTCGTTCCCGGCAGGCGGCCATGCACTTTTTGTCCCCGTCTTTGGCCCATATCCGCTCCCCTTTTTCCCTGAAAGATATGGACCGTGCCGTTTCCCGGATTGTTTCGGCAATTGTCAATAAAGAACGCATCCTGATTTTCGGGGACTATGATGCCGACGGCATTACGGCAACGGCTCTTCTGGTTGATTTTTTTCAATACATCGGCGCAGACGCATCATTTTATATCCCCCACCGCATGACCGAGGGATACGGGCTGAAGAGCCGGCACATCACCGATGTTGCCCTGCCCCGGCAGGTGGGTTTGATCATCACCGTGGACTGCGGTTCAAACAGCCACGAAGCCGTATTGAAGGCGACCCAGGCGGGGATCGACGTGATCATCACCGACCACCACAACATCGCCGCCCCCATTCCGGATGCTATCGCCGTCGTCAACCCCAAACGGAGCGACTGCCATTCCGGGCTGGAACATCTGGCCGGCGTGGGTATCGCCTTTTTCCTTTTAATATGCCTGAGAAAAGGGCTCCGGGATATTTCTTTCTGGAAGGGGATTCCCGAACCCAACCTGAAGCGATGCTGCGATCTGGTGGCCATCGGCACGGTGGCCGACATTGTGCCGATTGTGGATGAAAACCGGGTTCTGACCCGGGCCGGTCTGGAAATCATGACCCAGGGATATCGTCCGGGCGCAAACGCCCTTATCGAGGCCAGCGGGATCCGGGACGGCTACATCGATTCGGATGATATCGCTTTCCGGCTGGCCCCCCGGATCAATGCCGCCGGAAGAATCGACAATGCGGGAAAGGCGGTGGAACTTCTTCTCGCCCCTGAAAGGGAGTCGGCTTCCCCTATCGCCTTGTTTCTGAATCAATTGAATTCAAAACGGCAGGAAATCGAAAATAAAACCTTCAGCGATATCCTCATGCACATTTCCGGCAAACCCCTCCTTTCGGAACGAAAAACCATGGTGTTGTTTTACGATAACTGGCATGAAGGCATCTTAGGCATCGTGGCCTCCCGGCTGGTTAAGAAATTTTTTCGTCCCACCGTATTGATTACCCTGCAAAACGGTTCGGCCAGGGGCTCCGGAAGGAGTATCCCCGGATTTGATCTTCACGATGGATTGATGCAATGTGCGGATACCCTGGAAAGCTTCGGGGGTCACGCCATGGCGGCGGGATTATCCATAAAACCCGAGAAAATTCCTGAATTCAGGGAAAAATTTGAAGCTGTTGTCCGGAACGCGGGGATTGATGAACAGAACGCCCGGCTGATCGAAATGGACTGTGAACTCCGTTTCAACATGATCACCGATAAACTGATGGATGAACTGGAGGAGTTGAAACCCTTTGGAACCGGGAACACCGAACCACTTTTCCTGGCGAACCGGATCCGGGTCGTTCAATCTCTCATCATCGGTGGAAATCACCGGAAAATGGTCTTAAAACAGAATAATGACGCCGCCGGCAAGGTTTTTCAGGCCATTCAGTTCAACATCGATGCCGACAAGTCCCCTGAAAAAGAGTTTGAGGAAATCATTTTTCACTTAAGGTGGAACCGGTGGAACGGAAACAAAACCGTCCAACTCATCATTGAAGACGCAGTCCCCGGCACTTCATGAAAGTTTCCGGGTTTCCACCGGGGGGACACTGCCCCCCCTCCAAGAGGATTTCATCCTTATTTTAAAATGCGTCAATTTTTCCTTGCATAATGCGGATGATGGCATTAATATGGCCTTGTTTTACTGGAAGGGATTGCATACTTAACGTCTTATATTAAAATGATTTTTTGGGGGTCTTGGATTTCTTCGCGTCGGCGGATACAGTTTAAGAAACCCGTAAGGATATATGAGGATGGCCCATGGCAAAAGTATTTCGTCCAAGTAACCGGGAATCGAGTATTTTATCCAAAATCGAAACAACCAAAAGCCTTGCCCGCCGAAAAGCCATAGACGCTTTGAGGGATTGCATAGAGCCTTTAAGCAACGCCATTTCAATGAAGCTCGTGGAAGACAAACTGGTGGAAACCACCAGCAAAGGGGCACTCGATGAACAGATCGCGCGGTGTCTTGAAAAGCTTGCCGGTGCCGAAGAATTCGACATTGAATATCAGGCCGCCCCTTTCAGGGAGGTAACAGCCAACCCCAATATCATCACTCTCTACATCATGGCTTTTGTCATTGAAAAATTGATCCATCATAAATCCGTGGTGGACATATTCGGCTCTGACGAAGAAATTTACAACTGCATCAACCGACAGGTCAATAAATTCCTGCCCCAATAATGCGGCCGTCATTTTATCCGAGACTGGTGAACGGACCTTTTGAAGACCCGGGTCTGTTCATTCCGTTTCAGTTTGAAAACCGTGCGGTGCTTTTCGATCTTGGCGAGATCGGCGCCTTATCTCCAAGAGACATCCTGAAAATCAGCCACGTCTTTGTGTCCCATACCCACATGGATCATTTTATCGGATTTGACCGGTTGTTAAGGCTCTTTCTGGGGAGGGGCAAAAGCCTTTTCCTTTACGGCCCCGAAGGATTTTTGAAAAACATCGAGGGCAAGCTGGCCGGTTATTCCTGGAATCTCGTGGAGAATTACGACAAGCGCTTTCTGCTGAAGGTTTTTGAAGTCCGTTCCGAAGGCGTTCTTTCCAGATCCTATGCCTGCGCAGACCGTTTTTCACCTGCTTTTCCATTGGAGCGGACATCTTTTAACAACCGGGTGTTGCGGGAACCCGCGTTTGAAATATCCGTCGAAATTCTGGACCACGGCATCCCCTGTCTGGGATTTTCCCTGAAGGAGCAATTTCACATCAACATCAAAAAGGATGCGGTAATCGCCCTGGGCCTTGAAATCGGCCCCTGGCTGCAGGAATTCAAGAAAATGCTGTACCGGCAAAGCGTTCCCGAAACAGAAACCGTGATTTCGGCCGGGAACGGCGTGAAATTCGATCCGGCCGATCTTGCAGATAAAATCGCCGTCATCACGCCCGGGCAAAAAATCACCTATATTACCGATGTCGCATATGACGGAACAAATCCGGAAAACATCATCCAGTTTGCCGAAAGATCCGACTGCCTGTTTCTGGAAGCGGCTTTCCTCGAAAAGGACCGGGACATCGCAGCGCGAAAACGCCATCTCACCGCCCGGCAAGCCGGAGAAATCGCCGGAAAATCAGGTGCCGGCATGTTTCAGATCTTTCATTTTTCTCCCCGTTATGCCGGTATGGGAGATCTGTTGTACCGGGAAGCCAGGCAGGCCTACCTGGAAAACCTGACCCCCCGTCCGGCATAGGGAAACGATGGGTTCCGCAGGCTCCACCCATCCTACGATTTTAACACCGCTTTGTAGGATGGGTGCAGCGCAGCGCAACCCATCACTCA
>DIKO01000110.1:0-29441 GCA_002423615.1 Desulfobacteraceae bacterium UBA5616 | reverse complement strand
AGCGCAGCGCAACCCATCACTCATATGAAACCGGATGCAGATCAGATCGACAGGCCCGGTTCCCGGATTGACTAAGGTCATCGTTTCCGTTTCAGCCATGGTGATCGACCGCCCCTGGATCAATTCCATTTCTTTCTGCTGATCCCGGGTCATTACCACCCTGCCGTTGGCCACGGTGATATGGTCGGGCAGCGGAAAATTCCCCGGCAGGATCAGCGTCCGGCCCGGCATCAGGGTCAACCGGTCCACGCTGAATCCGTCCGCCTCCTCGAGAAGGGTGAGCGTACCCCAGGGATGGTTCACCGTGAGATGCTGGTAGCATTCCCGCCTCCCGTTTTCCTTCAGCAGCGAAACAATGTCTTTGACGTTCCGGCTGTTTTCCAGATCGGATATAAAAACCGAATCCGGTGTATCCACCACAACGATGTTTTCAACGTGGTTGACCGCCACCAGCCGGTCCCTTGCCAGGATAAAACAATTCCGGGAATCCTGGACGATGACGTCGCCGTCGACCACATTCTGATCCCCGTTCTTGGGAAGAAAATCAAAAAGAGACTTCCAGGAACCGATATCGCTCCACCCGAAATCCGACGGTAAAACAACCGCCCTGTCGGTTTTTTCCATAACGGCATAGTCTATGGAGATGTCCTTCATTTTTTCATAATCCGTCTTCCCGGGAACCGGGGTTCGGGACAAAACCGCCGCCATCTCTTCCACAAGTCCGGGTTGAAACCGCCTGAACTCCTCCATCATCACGGACAATTTAAAGGTGAACATCCCGCTGTTCCAGTAAAAATTGCCGGCCTGAATATATTGCTCCGCCGTTTCCCGGTCCGGTTTTTCGACAAACCGTCTGACCGTAAAGGCTCCTTCGGAAACTTCCCTTTCACCTTCAATATACCCGTATCCGGTTTCCGGATAGTTGGGAGGAATGCCGAAGGTGACGATATACCCCTCGCCAGCGAGCTTCACGGCCGCCCCGACCCGTTCACGGAACCGGTCCACATCCCTGATGACATGGTCCGCCGGAAACACGCAGAGCACCGCATCCGGGGTTGTCGTAACGATGTTGAACATGGCCAGAAGAATCGCGGGGGCCGTATTCCTGCCGCAGGGTTCAGCGATGATTTTGCCGTCCGGCGAAACACCCGCCTCCTGCAGATGCCGGGCGATTTCGTGAAGATGGGACCGGCCGCAAACAATGCGGATGTTGCCGGGAAGGACAATGGGCAGAAGCCGCTTGATGGTGTTTTGAATCAGGGAATCGTCGCCGATAAACTTGATCAGTTGTTTGGGATAAACCTGCCGGGACAGGGGCCACAAACGGGTCCCGGTCCCGCCGGCCAACAGGATGGGAAAAATGGGTGGGTGGCCAGGGGAGGGTGAGAAATCAGGCACTATTGAATTTTCCTTTCCGCCATTTGCCGTTGTTGCCGTTTAAGTTGTCCAGCCTGATCATTCCGTCGCACCGGGTTTCAAAGGCCTTGTAGCCCAACAGCCCGTCGACCTCTCTTTCCAGGGATTTTTCGGCCGCCAGTTTAAAATTCTCCGGCAGGGCGACAATGGTCCGGGTCTTGCCCGGATCGATCAGGTAAAGGTATCCGGCGCAATCTCCCTGGTGACGGCTGAAGATGTCCTTCAGATGAACCAGTACATCCCTTTGGGACCGGGAAAGGTCGATGTTCACACAGACCTCGGCGGTCCATTTTTCTTCGGCCTCATCCATGGAAATAATCGAATCGGCCAGCAGTTTTACGGAGTTTTCATCCTTCTGGACCTGACCCTGAAGGAAAACCGCGTTGTCTTCCACGAGCAGGTGATAACCCGCGTTGTAAACCGAGGTGAATACCGTGGCCTCGACACTGCCATGGCGGTCCTCCAGAGTGATGAACGCCATAGGGTCGCCTTTCCTGGTCCGTATATTTTTAATGGAACGGATGATTCCTCCGATTCGCACCGCCGCCTGATCCACGCAGTCTTCAAGCGTAAGGGTGTCGGCTGTGGCGAATTTATCAAGGACCTTTTCAAACCGGTCAAGGGGATGACCTGAAATATAAAACCCCAGGGATTCCTTTTCCAGGGCCAGGAGTTCCTTCTCCTGCCATTCCGGCAGTCCGGGCATTTCGGGGCGATTCACCGTTTCCGGCATTTCCGCCATATCGAACAGACTCATCTGGGGGCTGTTTTTTTCCTTCTGGACCCGCTGGCCGTATTCCAGTGCATCTTCCAGGGCGGCCATCATCTGAGACCTTCGGCCCCCGGTGGAGTCGAAAGCACCACATTTGATCAGCCCCTCGATGACCCGCTTGTTGATTTTTCTGAGGTCAACCCGCTCGCATAATTCGAACAGGGAGGAAAACGGGCCGTTGGCCCTTTCCTCGATGATGGCTTCGGTGGCGGCCTCCCCGACATTTTTCACCGCAACCAGTCCGAAGATGACATCCTCTCCCTTGACGGAAAACGTTTTGTCGCTGCGGTTGATGTCCGGCGGCAGGATATTGATTTTCCGGCGCCGGCATTCGGCGATGTATTTCACCACGCCTTCCGTGGAGTGCATTTCGCTTGTCAGCAGGGCGGCCAGAAATTCCACGGGAAAATGGGATTTTAAATACGCGGTCTGAATGGCGATGAGGGCATAAGCGGCGCTGTGGGACTTGTTGAACCCGTATCCTGCGAATTTTTCGATCAGATCGAACAGGTTCTCGGCTTTTTTCGCATCAATGCCGTTTTCCACCGAACCCCGGACAAACCGTTCCTTGTGCTCGGCCAGGATCTCGGGGATCTTCTTCCCCATGGCCTTTCTCAGGTCATCGGCTTCGGACATGGAGTAATTGGCGATGACGGCGGCGATTTTCATCACCTGTTCCTGATAGACGATGACCCCGTAAGTCTCCTTCAGGATGGGCTCCAGCTGGGGAATCATGTATTCCACGGCCTGTCTGCCGTGCTTCCGGTTCACAAAATCGTCCACCATGCCGCTGTCCAGGGGCCCGGGACGGTAAAGGGCCACGAGAGCCGTGACATCCCCGAAGCATTCGGGCTTCATCCTCACCAGAAGGTCTTTCATGCCGGAGCTTTCAAGCTGAAACACACCGTCGGTCTCACCGGATGAAAGAAGACGATAGGTCTGTGCATCGGTCAAATCCAGGTTGACCATATCCGGTGGCGTTTTTCCCTGCTTCTCGATAAGGGAGAGCGCTTCGGCGATGACCGTTAAATTTCTCAATCCCAGAAAATCGAATTTCACCAGCCCGATTTTTTCAACGCATTTCATATCGTACTGGGTGATGACTTCTCCCTTTTTGCCCCGGTACAGGGGAAGGTATTCCACCAGCGGCTTGTCCGAGATGACGACCCCCGCGGCATGGGTCGATGCGTGCCGGGGAAGGCCCTCCAGGACCCGGCAGATCTCGATGAGTTCCTCATATTCCGGTTTTTCTTCCGAAAGTTTTTTTAAGCGGGGTTCCTTGTTAAGGGCTTCCTCCAGGGTGATGTTGATCACGTCGGGAACGGTTTTGGCGATGACATCCACTTCCGAAAGGGGGATATTGAGCGCCCGGCCCACGTCCCGGATCACCGCACGGGTCTTTAATTTCCCGAAGGTAATGATCTGGGCCACATAATCCCCGCCTCCGTATTTATCCGCCACGTATTTATAAACTTCTTCACGTCCGTTGATGCAGAAATCCACGTCGATATCCGGCATGCTTTTCCGGGCGGGATTTAAAAAACGCTCGAATATCAGGCCGTTTTGAATGGGGTCCAGATCGGTGATGGCCAGGGAGTAAGCCACCATGCTGCCGGCCGCGGATCCTCTTCCCGGGCCTACGGGAACCTTGTGATTCTTTGCCCAGGCGATAAAATCGGCGACGATGAGAAAATATCCGGAAAACCCCATTTCCTTGATCATGGCGATTTCATAGGCCAGCCGGTCCCGGTAGAGTTTCTCATCGATATCCGGGTTGATCTTTTCCAGCGCGTGAAACCGGCGGTCAAACCCCTCCTGTGTTCTTTGTTCGAAAACATCCTCGACCGCGGCCCCGGAATCGACCTGGTATTTGGGGAAATGATAGGTCTTGAAATCAAGTTCGATATTGCAGCGGTTTGAAATGGCGATGGAATTTTCAATGGCCCCCGGAAACCCGGCAAAGGATTGCTTCATTTCTTCAGGCGATTTGAAATAAAGCTGGTCCGTGCTGAACCGGAAACGGTCCACATCCATGACGGTCTTTCCGGTCTGGATGCAAAGCAATACGTCGTGTGCCCGAACGTCCTTCTTATCCAGATAATGGCAGTCGTTGGTGGCCACCATGGGAATGGAAAGTCTTTGACTCAAGTCCATCACGCCCTGGTTGACCGTCTGCTGGACTTCCATGCCGTTGTCCTGGACTTCCAGGAAAAAATTATCTTCTCCGAGGACGCTCTGGTAGAACCGGGCCGCGTCATCGGCTTCCGCCGTCCTGCCGGCCTTCAGAAGGGAGGGAATCTCCCCGTGAAGGCATGCGGAAAGGCCGATAAGCCCGCCGCAGTACTGCCTGAGCACTTCTTTGTCAATGCGGGGTTTGTAATAAAAACCTTCCAGTTGGGCGATGGAGACCAGTTTGCAGAGGTTGCGGTAGCCCTCCTGATTTTGCGCCAGGAGCACCAGATGGGAGAGCCCCCGATTGTCCAGACCGGTTTTATCATAAAGGGTCCGGGGCGCCATGTAGCATTCACAGCCGATAATGGGCTTTATTCCGGCTTTCACGGCCATTTCATAAAACTCGACCACACCGAACATGGCACCATGATCCGTTATGGCCACGGATTCCATGTTGAACTCGGCGGCCCGTTTCAGCAGGGCGTCAATCCGGATGGCGCCGTCCAGAAGACTGTACTGGGTATGAACATGAAGATGGACAAAGTCACTTCTTCCGGTGGGCATGGGTCTTAATCCAGTCTGTAGTTCGGCGCCTCTTTGGTGATGATCACATCATGGACATGGCTTTCCCGCATGCCTGCCGCGCTGATTTTCATGAATCTCGCTTTTTCCCGGAGTTCGGACAGGGTCCTTGCGCCCACATATCCCATTCCGGCTTTCAGACCGCCCATGAGCTGGAAAATGCTCGAAGACAGGGTCCCCCGGTAAGGCACCCTCCCCACGATGCCTTCAGGCACGAGTTTGTCGTCTTCTTCCTCCTCGATCTGGTAATACCGGTCCTTGCTTCCCTTTTTCATAGCTTCCAGCGAACCCATTCCCCGGTAGACCTTGTAGGTTCTTCCCTGATAAAATATGGATTCACCCGGGCTCTCGTCGGTCCCGGCAAACAGGCCGCCGATCATGATGGAATGCGCGCCGGCGCCGATGGCCTTGGTAATGTCCCCTGAAAACTTGATCCCGCCGTCGGCGATCATGGGGATCTCCTTCTTGCTGCATACCGAACGGCAGTTCATGATGGCGGTAATCTGGGGGACCCCAACGCCCGCAACGATCCTGGTGGTGCAGATGGAACCCGGCCCGATGCCGACCTTGACGGCATCCACACCGGCGTTGATCAGGTCTTCGGCGCCCTTTGACGTGCCGACGTTGCCGGCAATGAGCTCAATGGTCTTGAACGCGCTTTTTAAAGTTTTCACCGCGTCTATGACATTTTTGGAATGGCCATGGGAGGTATCGATTAAAATGACGTCGGCCCCTGCCTTGAGAAGGGCTTCCGTTCGCTCTTCCATATCCGGTCCTACACCCACCGCGGCCCCCACCCGAAGTCTTCCCCGTTCATCCTTGCAGGCATTGGGATATTTTTTGATTTTTTCAATATCCTTGATGGTGATCATGCCGATGAGCCGGTCGTTTTTATCCACGACCAGAAGCTTTTCGATGCGATGGGCATGGAGTAGTTTTTTCGAATCTTCCAGACTGATGCCTTCCGAGGCTTTCACGAGGTTGTCCTTGGTCATGACCTGGGAGACTTCTTTTTCCAGATCGGTTTCAAACCTCAAGTCCCGGTTGGTGACGATCCCCACCAGTTGATCGCCCCTGGTCACCGGGACTCCCGAAATATGGTATTTCTGCATCAGGGCCAATACTTCATGCACTTTCTGCTCCGGGCGGATGGTGACGGGATCGATGATCATCCCGCTTTCAGACTTCTTGACCTGATCCACTTCCATGGCCTGGGTTTTGATGCTCATATTGCGGTGAATGAATCCCATCCCCCCTTCCCGTGCCATGGTGATGGAAGTCCGGGCCTCGGTAACGGTATCCATGGCGGCGCTGATGATGGGAATATTTAAGCTCAGGTTTCTCGTAAGCCGGGTCGAAGTATCGCAATCTTTAGGCAATACGTCGGAATAATTAGGTATTAATAATACATCATCAAATGAATATGCTTCTTCAGGCGGCATATTGATCATTGGAATCCCTCCGGAAAAGATGGTTGAAGGCCTGTCCGTGCATTCGCTAAAAGTGGTTCCCGGAATAACAAAAGGCGGTTGTTTTGGCAATCATTTATTTATTCATAAAGCCAGAGGTTGACCCAATCCCGTCTTGTCGGGATGTGAATCCCGACCTACGTTTTGTTGCCATCGTAGGTCGGGTATCCCTACCCGACAATAAGTCCCCATCCTTTTATCGACTTTTTTTGTCGGGAAAGAATCCCGACCTACATAAATGTTATGATATTTGGGTAAAATCGAATTTCAATCGGAAGTCGCCTGATTCATGGATTTCATCATTAATTAACTGCGATTTAAATGATGTTCTAAAAAAATCAGATTGTTTTTGCAAACGAATTGTTTATTAAGGAGATAGGAGAGGGAAAGAAGCGATGAAATCCGACATGAAGGCCGTCGTTTCAAATGTCTTCTGGAAGAATCCTGTTGCCGCGGTAACGCTTTTTATTCCACTTTCGCCATGTTGACATCGCCGCAGAAACATAATATCTCAATTCCCAAAGGGTTGAAGCCCACCGGCCCTTTTTCCCCACGGAACCATTTAACCACGGAAGGTCGACCATGCTGTTGAAAATCAACCCCACGAACCCTCAGGAACGCCATATCGCGAAAATCGTCCAGATTCTTAAAGACGGCGGCATCATCGTCTATCCCACCGATACCCATTACGGCATCGGATGTGATATCATGAATAAAAAGGCCATTGAAAAAATATACCTGCTGCGCCAGCGGAACAAAAACAAACCCTTCAGTTTTATCTGCTCGAGTTTGAAAAACATCAGCCTCTATGCAAAAGTATCCAATTACGCCTATAAAACCATGAAGCGATTCCTGCCGGGGCCCTATACCTTTATCCTGGAAGGATCCAACCTCGTCCCCAAAATCATGCTGACCAAAAGAAAAACCGCCGGCATCCGGGTCCCGGACAGCGCCATCTGCACCAGCCTGGTCCTGGAACTGGGGAACCCGATCCTTTCAACATCGGCGGTCATGCCCAGCGGTGAAATTCTCAATGAACCGTCCCTGATTCATGAGGCTTTCGGAAACCGCGTGGACGCCGTCATCGACGGCGGGCCCGTTCCGGGGATGGCTTCCAGTGTTGTCTCTTTAATTGACGATGTTCCCGAGGTGATCCGGGAGGGTGCGGGGGATATCAGTTCGTTCGGATAGATTTAAGTTACATATACTGCGCGGAAATTTCGGGGTGAATCGCCCGGTTAAGAAGGCGGCTCAGGGATTCGCCTGAAAGGTACCTGAAAAATGAAAGGTGCTTTTCCCTGGGGTAAACCCGGGTGATTTTGCCCTCAATGCCGGCCATCTTGCCGGCTAAGTCCACGGCGTCTTCGAGATTCCCCAGATTGTCCACGAGCCCCAAAGACTTTGCGGACTCACCGGTTAAAATGCGGCCGTCGGCAATGGATTCAACTTCCTTTTCCTTCATCTTCCGTCCCTCTGAGATGGCAGTGATAAATTGCCTGTGAACCTGGTCGGTAAAATCCTGGAGCAGTTTTCTTTCATCATCGCTCATCTGCCGTGCGGGGGACCCGATATCTTTATATTTGCCGCTTTTGATCACCACCGGCACCAGGCCGATCTTGCCCAGCAGTTCTTCGAAATTGGTATATCCCATGATAACGCCGATGCTGCCGGTGATGGTTCCCGGACTGGCGACGATCTTATCGGCCCCGGCTGCAACATAATATCCTCCGGATGCCGCCACCGATCCCATGGAGGCGATCACGGGTTTCGATTGAACGGTTTTGGTCACCTCACGGTAAATTTCCTGGGAAGGGGCCACCCCGCCTCCCGGAGAGTCGATTCGCAGCACAATGGCCTTGATGGTGTCGTCCTCCCGGAATTCCTTGATGTTTTGCAGGATCTCATCGGACTGGGCGATAACGCCGTTGATTTCGATAATGCCGATCCGGTCGGCGCCCATGTCCACGAATTCTGCCAGATCCATGCTTCTCATTCCCGCAGCCAGGACGATCGTCATAAAAACCATCAAACCGGTAAACAGGGATGCGGTACACAGGAGGAAAAAAAGGTAGGGATGCTTTCGGGAAAACATGTATGGCGGTCTCCCTTAAAAACGGTGCGGCTTTAACAGATCAGGATCTGAAAGCCGCACCCTGTGATTTGAATCCGAAGAAATTACTCTTCGTTCAATTTCCCCTGAAGGTTCTCGCGCAGCAATTCTCCGAAGGAGGACGTGGAGGAACCGGCGTTGCTGACATATTCGCTCAGCAGTTCCTGCTCGCTCTCCATCTCCAGTCGCTTGATGGACAGGCCGATCCGTCTTTCCTCGCTGTTGATGTTCATTACGCCGGCGGTGATGACGTCTCCCACCTTGTAATTATCCGTAGGACTCTTGACCTTGCCCTTGCTGATTTCAGAGACGTGAATCAGGCCTTCGATGCCCTCTTCCAACTCCACAAAGATACCGAAATCGGTAATATTGGTGACCGTGCCGGTAATCTCCTTGCCGACCTTATACCTTTCGGCCACAGACTGCCAGGGATCGGGCTGCAGCTGTTTGATGCCCAGGGAAAATCTTTCCTGGTCTTTTTCAATATCCAGAACGATAGCCTGGATGAGATCCCCTTTTTTAAATATCTCATTGGGATGCTTAATGCGTTTCGTCCAGGAAATGTCCGAAATATGAACCAGACCGTCAATGCCTTCATCGATGCCGATGAAAAGGCCGAAATCGGTGATGTTCTTGATTTTTCCCTCGATCGTGGTCCCCACGGGATATTTTTCGCTGATAATGTCCCAGGGATTGGGTTTGGCCTGTTTCATCCCCAGTGAGATTCTCCGGTTGTCCGGCTTGATATCGAGTACGACGGCTTCCACCTCGTCGCCTACGGAGACGATCTTGGAAGGATGACGGACTTTTCTCGTCCATGACATTTCCGATACGTGGATCAGGCCTTCAATGCCTTCTTCCAGTTCCACAAAGGCGCCGTAATCGGTGAGGCTGACGATGGTCCCCCTGACCTTGCTCCCCAGGGCATATTTTTCATTGGCCGTCGACCAGGGATCTGCCGAAAGCTGCTTCATCCCGAGAGAGACCCGTTCTTTTTCCTCGTCGTAGTTCAGGACCTTGACCTTGATTTCATCGCCTACGGAAAACAATTCAGACGGATGCTTGACGCGGCCCCAGGAAATATCGGTAATATGAAGAAGACCGTCAACGCCGCCGAGGTCGACAAAAACGCCGTATTCCGTGATGTTCTTGACAACCCCGATAACAACCGCGCCGTCATGGATGGCGGAGAGCGTTTCCGAGCGCTTCGCCTCCCTTTCTTCCTCGAGGATGGCCCTCCTGGACAGGACGATGTTGCTTCGTTTTCGGTTATATTTCAATATCTTAAAAGAGAATGTCTTTCCGACCATTTCATCCAGGTCGCGAATGGGTCTTAAATCCGCCTGTGAACCCGGCAAAAAGGCCTGAATTCCGATATCCACGGAAAACCCGCCTTTAACGCGGTTGACAATAATCCCTTCCACGGATTCGTCATTCTCGTAACATTTTTTGATTTCATCCCACACTTTGACTTTGGCGGCCTTTTCCTTGGACAGTACCACGACTTCGTTTTCGTCGTCCCACCATTCCACCATGACCTCGACGATATCGCCCACCTCGGCCTTGACAACGCCCTTTTCATCGCGGAACTCGTTGATCCGGATCTGCCCCTCGGATTTGTAACCGATATCCACCAGTACGTGATCCTTGTCCACGGAAATGATCTTGCCCGTGACCACTTCTCCTTCGGCGAAACGCTTGAAGCTTTCCTCGTACATCTCCATGAGGGAGGCCATGTCGTCCCCTGCGGACAAGGCCGGTCCGGCGGCTGCATCGCTTTTTTCATCCGGATTCCGGGATTTCATACTGACGGTCGATGTTGTCTGATGGATGGCATCGGACGGTTGTGTTGAATCGTTGTTTGTTGAAATTTCCATTTAACCTGATTACCCCCTGAACAATATATTTTATGCTACTTTTAAAACCCATAGCATAAGAAAGTTTCAATAACAGATGAAATAATAAAACACAATGCCTAATTCACCGGATGGTTATTTTATTGACATGGGAGAGCATGAGTTCAATCACCTGGTCGATGGAGAGACTTGAGGAATCAATTCTGACCGCATCATCGGCGGGCTTTAACGGGGCCAGGTCCCGGGTGCTGTCGTTATGGTCCCTTTTTATCATATCGGCCTCAATCTGTTCCAGGGTAACGCCGGGATGGGTCCCGGCCGTTTCCCTGTACCTTCTTAGAGCCCTTTCCCGGGTGGATGCATCCAGATAGAATTTGGCGTCGGCCCGGGGAAACACCACCGTACCCATGTCCCGCCCTTCCGCCACGACTCCGCTGCTATCGGCCAGATCCCGTTGCACTTTCAGCAGAAAGCGTCTCACGACCGGGCGTGCCGATACAGTCGAGGCCAGCATGGCGATCTCCTGCGTCCTGATGAAATCGGTGATATCCCTGTTGCCGGACATCAGCCGCAACCCGCTTTCATCCTTTTCAAACGCCAGGGTCAGTGAACGGCACAATTCCTCAAGGGCGTCATCGTTTTCCGGGTCGATCCCTTCTTCACTGACCTTCAAGGCAACCCCGCGGTACAAAGCACCGGTGTCGATATACCGGTATCCCAACCGGTCGGCCAGTATCCGGCTGACCGTTGTCTTCCCGGCCCCCGCCGGACCATCGATGGTGATGATCATGGCCCTGCCGGAACGGGTCATCGCTTCGATACCCTTTCAAGCGCGCTGATCAGCCGCTGATTTTCCGCGAAAAGCCCCACATTGACCCGGATGTATCCGGGATAGCCGTAGGAAGACATGGATCTTACGATAACGCCCATTTCCAGGAGCCGTTTGAACACGTCATCCGCATTGGTTTTGACATCAATGAGAAAAAAATTGGCCTGAGTCGGAAAATACGGGATCCTCAACCGCTCCAGTTCTCCGTGCAGAAAGGCAAGACCGTCATGAACCAGACGGATGGTTTTTTCAAAAAACGCTTGGTCCTCAAGGGCAGCGACTGCACCGATCTGGGCCAGGGAATTGACGTTGAACGGCTGCCGGACCCGGTGCAGGAACTGAACAATTTCCGCGGCCATGATGCCGTACCCCACCCGGAGGCCTGCCAGACCGTAGGCTTTGGAAAAAGTTCTCAGGGTCGCCACAGGGGTCCCGATGTTCAGAAGCTCCACGGCGCTTCGGCAGTTTTCGTCCCGGGCGAATTCAATATACGCTTCGTCCACCACCACCACGATGTCCGGCGGAAGATCCCGGACAAAAGCGTTAAGCTCGTCCATGGGCACGATGGTCCCGGTGGGGTTGTTGGGGTTGCAGATGAAGATCATCCGCGTCCTGGGACTGATCCGCCGTTTCATTTCATCAAGATCGATGGAGAGGTTTTTAAGGGGAACCGGCAGGGGCACGGCGCCCTGGGTTTTTACGGCGATTTCATACATCAAAAAGGAAGGGCTCGGCAGGATGGCTTCATCCCCCGGATTGAGGAAAACCGTGGAGAGCATGCCGATGATATCGTCGGAACCGTTTCCGATCACGATGTTCTCCGGCCCGACCCGGTATTTTTCAGATAATTTTTCAACCAGATCATGACAACCGGCGTCGGGATACCGATTCAGTTCGAAAAGGCTTTTCCGGACGGCCTCCATGGCCATGGGCGACGGCCCCAGGGGGTTTTCGTTGGAAGCGAGCTTAATGGAATCGGTAATGCCGTATTCCCGCGCAAGCTCCTTTAAGGGTTTTCCGGGGACATACGGCTTGATGGAGCGGATCGATCCGGGTACGTTTAATTTCATGATCCATTCAAAAAAGGTTATTGAGCGGCCTTTTTACCCGCTTCCATGGCTTCAAGGTTCATTTGGATGAGTTTGTCCTTGCTTCCGAACTGATTCTTCATGCACGCGATGACCATGTCGTAGTCGAGGAAACGGCTTCTGGCCACGAATGCCGAAAGGGCCACGATATTGGCGGCTTTTACGCTTCCCACCTTCATGGCGATGTCGTTGGCCGGCACCTTGATTTCATCCACATCATCACGGCCTGAGGAAACGGGGATCAGAGAGCTGTTGATCAGTATCACGCCGCCGGGTTTGACCAGGGGACCGAATTTTTCCAGGGAAGGCCGGGTCATGGCCACCAGATGCTGCGGATTTTTAATGATGGGGGATCCGATGGGCCGGTCTCCGATCACCACCGTGCAGTTGGCCGTTCCCCCACGCATTTCGGCCCCGTAAGAGGGCACCCACGCCACCTCAAAACCCAGGTCCATGGCCGCATGAGCCAGTATGCTTCCCATTAAGAGTATTCCCTGACCGCCGAAACCGGCGAATATGACATCCTTCTGCATTGGTCCCCCTTCTACGCGGGCTTATTTATTCCGGTACTTTGACATCTCCGATTTGATAGTACGGCAGCAATGTGTCTTCGGTCCACCCAACGGCTTCAACCGGGGTCATTCCCCAGTTGGTGGGACAGGTGCTGACGACTTCCACGAAACTGAAGCATTTTCTTTCCATCTGATAGGTGAACGCCTGTTTAATGGCCTTTTTCGCCCTGGTGATGTACTTGGGCCGGATCACCGTTTGACGGGTAATATAGGCCGGGGTCTGGAGGGCCGCCAGCAGTTCGGCCATCTTCACCGGCATACCCACTTCTTCCACATTGCGGCCGAAGGGAGAGGTTGTGGTCTTCTGGTTCGGCATGGTGGTGGGGGCCATCTGGCCTCCGGTCATCCCGTAAACCGCATTGTTTACAAAAATGGTGGTGAACTTTTCTCCCCGGTTGGCGGCGTGGATAATTTCCCCCATGCCGATACTGGCCAGATCTCCGTCTCCCTGATAGGTGAAAACAATCAGGTCCGGGCGAACCCGCTTCATTCCCGTGGCCATGGCCGGGGCCCGGCCATGGGCGGCTTCCTGAAAATCAAATGTGAAATAATTATACGCGAGAACCGCGCAGCCCACCGGCGCTATTCCCACCGTACGTCCCCGGATTCCCAGTTCGTCCACGGTTTCCGCAATCAGCCGGTGAATCACGCCATGGGTGCAACCCGGGCAGTAATGGGTCTGGGCATCGGAAAGGGCTTCCGGTTTTCTGAATGTCTTGGGCATTTTTATGACTCCTTTTTTTTCCGTTGGTTATCCCAGTTTTCGCACCACATCCATCACCTCTTCCGGGGTGGGGATGTCCCCGCCGCACATGCCGTACCATTCCACGGGTTTCTTTCCCTGGACCGCCCGTTCCACATCCTCCACCATCTGCCCCATACTGAGTTCAATGCTGATAACGGCCTTGCAACTGTCCTTTTGGGCCGCCTTGCGGATGGCTTCCAGAGGAAAGGGGAACAGGGTTTTGGGACGGATCATCCCCACTTCAAAACCGCTTTCCTTCAGGTTGTCCACCGCGGTTCGACAGACCCGGCTCATGGTGCCGTAGCTGACGATGAGCACCCGGTAATCGCCGTCGGTATTGTAGGCCTCATACCGGATTTCCTCTTTTTTCATCCGGTCGTACTTGGCCTTGAGCGTCAGATTGAGATCGTTTAAAATCTTTGAATCCAGATGGAGGGATTTTACGATATTGGGTGTCCCGGCGTTTCGCGAATCCATGCCGTTGGTGGCCCAGTCGTCCTTGTTGGTCGGTTCACTGACCAGATCATCCGGAAATTCAACGGGCTCCATCATCTGACCGATCAGACCGTCCCCGATAATCATGACCGGGTTCCGATATTTTTCCGCCAGGGGGAATGCCGCCATGACCATTTCCACGGCTTCCTGAACACTGGCCGGCGCCATCACCAGAAGTCTGTAATCGCCGTGGCCGCCCCCTTTGGTGGCCTGAAAATAATCCCCCTGGGACGGGAGTATTCCCCCCAGGCCCGGCCCTCCGCGGACGATATTGACCAGAACCACGGGCAGTTGGGCCCCCGCCATATAGCTGATGCCTTCGCTCATCAGGCTGATTCCCGGGCTCGAAGACGTGGTGAACACCCTCTCTCCGCAGGCTGCGGCGCCGAAGAGCATATAAGACACCGCCACCTCGCTTTCGCCCTGAAGGAAGACCCCGCCCACGTCTTTCATGCGCCGGGCCAGGTATTCGGCGACTTCGGACTGGGGCGTAATGGGATAGGCGAAATAATTCTTGCAGCCGGCGCGGATGGCGGCCTCCCCGATCGCTTCATTTCCTTTCATCAAAACCTTGGCCATATGCTTTCCTCCCTTATCTTAAGCCGCGGTGTCGGCTGTTTCGGTAATTGAAATCGCGACATCGGGACACATCATGCAGCAGATGGCGCAATGGTTGCAGTCTTCCGGATGGGCCTGAAAGGCGGAAAAATACCCCTTGGGGTTGACGTCTTCCGAAAGCGCCAGCACTTTTTTCGGGCACACGGACACGCACAACGCGCATCCCTTGCATCGCTCATTGTCAATCGTCAATTGATAGGACATGATGTTTTCACTCCTGTTTTTTCTTTATTTCACCCTTGTTTCATCCATGGCAGGGCCAGGGACCGCTCCATCACGAGCAAGGGGCATTCAAACGGCGGCTCATGGATTTGATCGAGAATACGCTTCATCACAGCGACAAACACAAGGGGCAGACCGCTTTCCCGGCACAACCGGCGCACAAATTCATATCCGAAGAGGATGTGCTCCGGGGTGGTTTCATCGATGAGGTTTGCATTTCCCACAATGCCGGTTACCTGAAGCCGGGAAGCGTTTTCAATTTCATCTTTTATTTTCAGGCACCCCTCGATGGTTTCGGTAAACGGCCGGAAAGGGTTGACCACCTGAAGGGTCTGAACCGTCCGCCCCTTAAAAGCATCGGCCAGGGAAGAAAGAACCGTGGCCCCCACATCATCGCCGCCGGCATCGATGATCGTCAGTTCCGAAGGATTTCGGATCATGCCGGATACCAGGGGACTGAGAACGGGCAGATCGGCCTGGAGGTATTTTCTGGGAGGCAGCACCACATCGATGCCCATGCGGCTCAAGATTTCCCTTGCCTCACGGGTCCTGAAGTAAGGGTTGACCAGATCCAGATCGGCGATGCGAACCGCTTTCCCCGCCTTTTTCTGATCCATGGCCAGATTCACCGCCACCTCGGTCTTTCCGCTGCCGTAATTGCCGACAATGACGATAATGCCGTTAAGGTTGATCTTCAAAGATCCGGATCCATATGGGCTAAGTTTCAAGGATTATCCATTCAGGCCACTAAAATGTTTTTTTGTATTTTTAATTTTAATGGGTGTCAAGCTTTTTTCAGGCCTTTAAAAACCTTTAATTGAAAGTTTCCCGGCGATCTGATAAATCAAGGCACGAAATAAATCGGGTGTTAAGGTTTTGGACTGCCAACCGGATCATACTATAACGGATGCGTGGAGCCTATGGTACAAACGGGACTGGAACGTTTCATTGCGGCGCCGCCGGAATGGGTAAAGGGGAAAAGACTGGGCCTTCTGGCCAATCCGGCTTCCATTAACCGAGGGTATATTCACGCACGGGAATTGATTCACGAGCGGTTTCCCGGCCGGCTTGCGGCCCTCTTCTCACCCCAGCACGGGTTTTTCGCCGAAAAACAGGACAACATGATTGAATCGGACGATTTGACCGATCCGGTGTTGAAAATCCCGGTTTTCAGCCTGTACGGGAAAACCCGGATCCCGACCCGGCAGATGTTCGATCCCATCGACATTTTGCTGGTCGATCTTCAGGATGCGGGAACCCGGGTCTATACGTTCATCTATACCATGAGCTACTGCATGGAGGCGGCGAGGCGTTTCGGGAAAAAAGTGGTCGTCCTGGACCGTCCCAACCCCGTGGGCGGGGAAAGCGTTGAAGGCAACTGCCTGAAAAATGAATACGCCTCCTTTGTGGGAAGGTTTCCCATTCCCATGCGCCACGGCCTGACCATCGGTGAACTGGCACGCCTGTTCAATGAACATTTCCATATCCACTGCGACCTCGAGGTCATCCCCATGACCGGATGGCGCCGGCAGATGTATTTCCAGGACACCGGCCTTCCCTGGGTTGCCCCCTCCCCCAACCTGCCCACGCCGGCTTCGGCCCTGGTTTACCCCGGCCAGGTGATCTGGGAGGGCACCAACGTATCCGAGGGCCGTGGAACCACCCAGCCCTTCGAGATTTTCGGCGCGCCGTTTCTCGAGGTGGACAAAATCCTGGAAACCATGGGGGGGCGTAAACTTTCAGGAGTATTCCTGCGTCCTTTAACCTTCGAGCCGACTTCCCATAAATGGGCGGCAACGCCATGCAGGGGTTTTCAGATTCATGTGACAGACCCCGGCCGATACGCGCCGTTTACCGTCAGCTTGAAATTGCTTTCCGCTGTTTTGCGCCATCATCGGGATTGTTTTGAATGGAAAGCGCCTCCTTATGAATATGAGTTTGAGAAGTTCCCCGTGGACCTGATCCTGGGAGACGGTGAGTTAAGATCTAAAATCCAGGCCCTGGAGGACATCGACCGGCTGGAAAGGGAATGGATGGAAGAAACCCGGAAATTTAAGGACGATATCCTCCAATATCAGCTTTATCATTGAAATTTCAATTGGTTAAAAAAAGAATTGCTTTTTGGGGATTATGTCGGATATAGAGTGCGAACAAAAAATTGGGCGGAATCCTTTTTTCTCACAAAGCCGGCCGGTGTTTTTGTCTTCAGGGAGACGGTGTTTTACATCAAAGATGTGTTGAACAGAACGTAAAATTTCCGTCAAAATGTTTTATATATTTTAATTTTAGTTAGTTATACAGGCTTACCCCTTGTAAACCAGAGGGCGGAGCTGGGTCTTCAGGATCACATCCCATGGAAACAAAACAAAATTTCCCAACCCTGAATTCGGAGCGCCATGACCTTGACCCCTACCGCATGGCGCCGGAGGATGAAATCAACCTGCTGGACCTGGTTCTGGTCCTTCTGAAGCATAAAAAAATGATGGCGGCAATTGTCGGTGCGGTTTTTCTCCTCTCCATCATCGTCAGCCTGGTCTTGCCCAAAAAATATACGGCCACGGCCCGTCTGCTTCCCCCTCAGGGCTCGAGTTCTTCATTCTCAGGCCTTCTGTCTCAGGCCGGAGGCGCCCTCGGAGGACTGGCGGAGAGCCTCATGGGCGTCAACACCCCGGCCGATCTTTACGTGGGGATTCTTCAGAGCCGGACCGTTGCCGACGGCCTGATAGAAAAGTTCAATCTCAAGGAGGTTTTTGACCTGGAATACCGGGAAGATTTATATGAAACCCTTGAGGAACGCGTCAATATCGCCATTTCCGGCACGGACCAGATCATCAGCGTTTCGGTGGAGGAAGAAGACCCGAAACTGGCCGCGGACATGGCCAACACCTACGTCGCCATGCTGGACAAGGTCAATCGGAAGGTCAATGTCAGCGAAGGACGTCAGAAACGGGTTTTCCTGGAAAACCGGCTGGAAAAAGTCGCCCGGGACCTGGCTGCGGCGGAAACCGCGCTCAAGGACTTCCAGGAAAAATACAAACTCATCTCCATCGAGGAGCAGGCCAGAGTCTCCCTTGAAGGGGCCGCCGCCATCAAGGCTGAAATCATTACCGCCCAGACCGAACTGGAGGTCTTGAAGCAGTTCGGGACGGAAAGACAGAATGAGGCCGTGATGCTGACATCCAAGATCGATGAACTTCAGCAACAGCTTTCCAAAATGGAAACCGGCGCCAGGGAACCGGCAACAGGCGACGCGGGTTCCACCGGCACCGAAGTCTCCAGCCTCTATATCCCCTTCAACCGGCTGCCGGAACTGGGGCTTCAGCTGGCGCGGCTGATGCGGGAAGCCAAAATTCAGCAGGCTGTTTTCGAGCTCATGACCACCCAGTACGAGCTGGCCAAAATCGAAGAAGCCAAGGACGTGAACACCATCCAGGTCCTGGACAGGGCCTTGCCGCCGGACAAGAAATCCAGCCCCAAAAGAGGCCTTATCGTCATCCTGTCCACCTTCATGGCCCTGTTCCTGGCCGTTTTTGCCGCCTTCCTCAAGGAATTTGCCGGAAAAATCCAGGCGGAAGATCCGGAACGGTATCTGAAACTGAAGGAAAACCTGTTATTCCGGAAGAATAAGTGAAGCGCCCCTTACCCACCCGTCTCCGGATGATCTGTTTTACCCTTATCGGTCTTTGCCTGGTGCTGAAACCCGGCGCCGCCGTATCCGGGGACCATCCTTTCAACAACGCCGCCAACTGGGGGGGGACCGGTCTGCTGGAAATCCCCAACGCCCGGGTCCTGGAAGACGGAACGGCCCGGGGCGGTTATGCCGAAGCCCGGCCGTTTAAATGGTACGGCGGCGGCATGGGGGTCTTCCCCGGCCTGGAAGCCGGGTTTGTATTGACGGAACTGACCAACATCGAAGCGTTGAGCGATGAGTATGGCAACTACAAGGACAAGGCCATTTTCGCCAAATATCAGATTTTGCCCGAATCCCGGCTGATGCCCGCCATTGCCGCCGGCATCCACGATTTTACCGGCACCAAACTGTTCCAATCCGAATACCTGGTCATGAGCCGTCAGGTTTATCCGTTCGATTTCACCCTGGGATTTGGAAGAAAGCGCCTCCGGGGCGATGTGACCGCGCCTTTTTCCGACAGCGTGGGAATTTTCGGTGGAGTTGAAGTCGCCCTGCATGAACGCCTCCTTCTTCTGGCCGAATACAACCCCATAGAATACGAAAAGGATAAACAGGCCGCCGTCCCCGAAGGAGCGGATTCTTCCTTTAACTACGGCCTGCGGTTCAAGGCGGTTCCCGGGGTGGATCTCGGCCTGTCCTACCAGCGGGGGGAGAAGCTGGGGTTCATGGCCCACGTCGCCCTTAAACTGGGCGAGGAAATCATGCCCAAACGGCCGGACCCCTGGTACTGGGGCGGGTATGGAGAGCCTACGTCCCGGCCTCTGGATACCCGCGAGCGGCTGCAACTCATCAGGGACGAAATCGAAAAGGCCGGGATGAACAATGTCGTCATCCATGAAAACGGCCCCGTCCTCACGGCGGAATTTGAAAACGACAAATACCTGTACAATCAGAAAGCCGCGGGCCGGGTTTTCCGCATCCTGTTTTTTCATTCAACCCCTGAAACCCGGACCCTGGAAGCTGTTCTGACCACCCGGAGAATTCCCATGCTGAGGGTCTCCGTTTCCCGGGAGGATTTTGACCGGTTCGTTTTCGGCAAAACAACGGAGAATGAATTTCTCAAGCGGGTCAGGATAGACCTGTACCCTGAAAAAGTCGTTGATCAGGCGCATGGCGTATCGACGGAACGGGACCGGAAACCCGATTACGCCTACGGCATCAAACCGGATTTTGACCCGTATTTAAATGACCCGTCGGGGTTCTTCAAGGCCAAATTCGGAATCAAACCCTACGGCAGCGCAACCCTTTGGCCGGGTGGGGCCGCATACGCGCGATTCGACATTCCCTTTTATTCCAACATCAGTTCCAGCAATGAGGTCCTTCCGGATGCCGTGCGCAGCGACTCCTGGCTTTATTCCGAAGAAAAAAACTATTATTTTGAAAAAATACTGTACGACCAGGCCGTTAAACTGAACAAAAGAATATTCGGCCGGTTCAGCTTCGGTTATCTGGAGGAAATGTATGCCGGCGCCAATGCCGAGGTTCTCGCATTTATCGGCAACGGCAGCCTGGCTGTAGGGGCTGAAGGCGACTGGGTCAGAAAACGTGAACCGGGAACGTGGTTTGAACTCAAGGACTTCAACAGGCACACCCTTCTGGCAAATATTTTCTATACTCTTGAAAATGCAGACGTGACCCTGCAGGCCCAGTACGGCAGATTTCTGGCCGGAGACATCGGGTGGCGGTTCGATGTGGGCAGGACCTATGCCAACGGCCTTGAAATCGGGTTCTGGTACAGCTTCACGGACACCGATGACTTTAAGGACAGTTATAATAAAAACTACCATGATAAGGGCGTCTATATCGCCATACCCGCGAGAATTCTGATGGACTACGAGACCAACGATAAATTCAGTTACGCCATGGCCCCCTGGACCCGGGACGTGGCCGCCACCGTGCAGCACTGGCAGAGTCTTTACGGCATGGGAAAAAACATGATGCCGGGGTCATTTTCCGCGGATATCGAACGGATGGCGGATTAAAACGGGAAATAATCTGTTGACAATCCCGATCTTATCCTGTATTTGCTTTACAAAATGAGTTAAATCAGCATGTTTAAATATGATATATCTTTAGTGTTCCCCGAAATTAAAAAAAGGGGTTGATATCCTGAATTTATGCTGGTATAAAAACTTAAAAGTTGAAAGCTCTATCCGGGTTATCAAACATTTAAACTCGCCGATATCATATTAAACGAAAGCGTTAACGATTAACAATCTGACTTGGGAGGAATTTTTTATGATTCGCTTAACATCAAAGCTGTTGAAGAAAAAAAGTGCCGCTGTTCTATCGCTGTTGGTTGTCTTCGCTTTCCTGGCATCAGGCATGGCGTTTGCGCAAGAGGGAACCACCGGGGCTGGAACCGGTAATGCCGGATCCGGTGCGGCCGGGGATATCGGCCCCCTGGGCGTCACCGCCATTGCAGCGGGTACGCTGGCGGCTGTGGTCCTTATCGCTGAAGCGGTAACCGATGATGATAACGGCTCGACGCCGGCTCATCACACGACTCCGGGTCACGTCACCCCGGGTCATTGATTCCACCTGTAACACATACCCGATATGACTTACTTCAGCGCATGGGTTTTAATATAGACCCCATGCGCTGAACTTTCCCTCGCTGTTTTAACCTTCTGCCGTCAGGCTGTTTGGACGGTTCCTTCTTTTTTTCGTTAATTTTACCATGCTGAAAAGATACAATCTGATCCCCAATTGCTGGTGGGTGTTTCATATTTGCTGGATATGCCTTCTGATGTGCGGGTGTCCGGGCAAAAAAATCCCCTATGACGTTGTCCGGTACGTCAACCGGGATATTCTGAACCTGTCCCAGCTTGAAGCCACCGCATTGCAAAGCTACGCATCCGTTACCGGAGAAAACTACACGACCGATGAACGGGTATATGAAGCCTTGAGCGATACCGTGGTGCCGTACTACAAACGCTTTACGGAACTGCTGAGGGAAATTTCCCCTGAATCCATGGAATTAAAACGCATTCACAGCCTTTACATCAACGGCGCCGAAAAAATGCACACCGGATTCAAGGCCAAAATGGTGGGGATAGAAAAGAAGGACGAAAACCTCATCCGGATCGGCAACCAGCAGATCGAAGCCGGCCGCGATGAAACACTGAAATGGAGAACGGAACTCGGTGTGCTGCTGCAAAAATCCGCCGTTGCCGTCAAAAAATAACGCCGGGTAAGGAATCCGGCCTGCCTCACCGGCCTATGATCGGTCCGAATGCCGGGTTTGGAAAGTCATTGACGTTCCGGATCATGGCTTGCACCTGTCATCGCCCCGCGTGTCGGGGCTGGAATCCCGGCAGAATATTACAAAATTCATTATTTATTTATCGGAGTCCTTGTCCATATGAGAACAAACCCCATCATCGCCGTTTTCGCCTGTCTTCTGACGGTTTGCGTGATCTTTTCCGCCCCGTCCCGGCCGGCCGCCCAGAGCGGAGACGCCGACAGCATGAACGAGCTCAGCACCGCCAATAAAATCAAACTGTATAATTCCCTGTCGGACACGGCCAAAACAGAATGGATTAAAACAGATCCCAAGATGAAAACCCTGATAGAAGAACAGGACACAAAGGCAACGCCCGGCGCTGAATCCGGCATGCCATCCGAACTTCCGGAAAGTTCGGAACCCGGTACACTGAGTATTGAGGAGCCGGCTTCACGGATCGAGACTATTCTTTCCGGGGAATTCCCGGATGAGATCGCAAAGGAACTTACGCAATACGGATATGAGTTTTTCACCAATGCCGCCATCAGTTTCGCCCCGGCGGAAAACATCCCCGTGGGGGACAGCTACGTCATCGGCCCGGGGGACAATTTCAAGATCAACATCTGGGGAAAATTCGAGGGTGAGTACGATGTAACGGTGGACCGGAGAGGCAGCATCAACATTCCCCGGATCGGCACGGTCAACGTCAGCGGCCTGACCTATGCGGAATTGAAAACCCATCTCTATCATCGGTTTAAGGAATTCTACACGGATTTTGAAATCAGCATCACCATGGGTGAATTGCGCACCATCGGGATTTTCGTTGTCGGCGAGGCCTTAGTCCCCGGCACGTATTCGGTCAGTTCCCTCTCCACCCTTATCACCGCTCTTTTCCAGGCCAAAGGCCCCACCAAAAACGGAAGCCTGAGAAATATCCAGCTCATCCGCAACGCCGAGGTGGTGTCTACCCTGGATCTGTACAGCTTCTTCCTGGAAGGCGACAAAATCCAGGACCAGCGGCTGATGGCCGGGGACACTATTTTCATTCCGGTGATCGGACCCGTCGCCGGCATCGCCGGCAATGTAAGAAGGCCGGCCATATATGAATTGATGGAAGGGCAGGACATCTACGGCATCATTCAACTGGCCGGGGGCCTGCTGCCCACCGGCGATCTTCAGAATGTGGTGGTGGAACGCATCGAGGGCAATCAGAAGCGGGTAATCAAAAGTTTCAACATAGACCCCGATCTTCCCATGGACCATGCCGACCTCTCGACAACGCTCAAAGACGGGGACCTGATTAAAATTTACCCGGTGCACAAGGAAATCCGGAACGTTGTGACTCTGGAAGGTCATGTGAAATATCCCAGGGAATACGAGTTCCGTCCCGGCATGAGATTGAAGGACCTGATTCCCTCCTACGATGCACTGCTTCCAGAGCCCTTTCTGGCGCAGGGCGAGATCATGCGGAGCATGCCCCCGGACCAGCATATTGAAATCGTGAAATTCGATCTCGGCAAAATGCTCGCGGGAAACCGGGCCGCCAACCTCGAGTTGAAAGAACTGGACAGGGTTATCGTTTATCACAAATGGGAAAAGGAAAACCGCCCCCAAGTGCAGATTAAAGGGGCCGTCAATTCCCCCGGCGTTTATACCCTTTACGACGGCATGGACATCAAGGACCTGATTTTCCAGGCCGGAAACGTCACGGATAAAGCCTATCGTACGGAAGGCACCCTCACCCGGTTACTCGTCGGAAAAGGCGGCACGGATAATATCAGCCTGCCGTTTTCACCGGATAAAGCCATGGCCGAACAGCAACCGGACAACATGGCCCTTGAACCCAACGACACCGTTTTTATCCGCCAGATTCCTCAGATTGACGAAACCCTCAAAAGAACCGTCGCCCTGGAGGGAGAGTTCGTTTTTCCCGGGGAATATTCATTTTCAGACGGCGAACGGATCAGCTCCATCATCCGGAAGGCCGGGGGCCTGACCCAGGACGGATACGCTTACGGGGCTGTGTTCGAACGGGAAAGCGTCCGTGAAATTCAGGGCAAACGGTTCAAGGATTATGTCGACACCCTCGAGGAGGAAATTTTCACGGCAAGCCTCCAGATGGCGGAAACCAGCATGGATAAAGACGAGGCCGCGATAATGGCTGCGGAACTGGCGACCAAAAAACAGCTCCTCGAAAAAATGAGAGCTGCCCGACCGACGGGCCGTATGATCATCAATCTGGACCAGATTCTTTCCGGACAGGACTCGGCAAACGATTTTGCACTCAATGCCGGGGACAAGTTAATCGTCTCCAAGAGGCCTGATTACGTCAACATCATGGGCGAGACTTACAATCCCACCGCCCTCTTGTATGAAGAAGGCAAAGACGTCCGATACTATCTCAACCGGGTCGGCGGCGTCACGGATGAGGCCAATGAAAAACAGATCTACCTGGTCAAGGCCAACGGGGATGTCATCAGCAAGCAGCAGGAGAGTTTTTTCGGGTTGTTGAACTGGGACGCGAAAAAACATCGATGGGCCGTGTCACGGGGTTTCGAATCCCAGGAACTCGACCCCGGGGATACTCTCATCATCCCGAAAAAACTCACCAAATACCCCTGGCTGGCCCTGACCAAGTCCATTACGGAAATCATGTACCAGATAGCGGTGACGGCCGGGGTGATCATCGCGGTGAATTAAAAATCAGGCGATAGGCGATAGGCGATGGGCGATAGGCGATAGGTAATAGGTTATGAATATTTGTATTGTGGGGACGGGGTATGTCGGGCTGGTGACTGCGGCGTGTTTTGCGGAAACCGGGAACCAGGTGGTCTGTGTGGACATCAATCCGGAAATTATCAACACCCTGAAAAGCGGAAAAGTCCATATTTATGAGCCCGGCCTGGAGCCCATGGTCATCCGGAACATGGCAGAGGGCCGCCTGGAGTTTACTGTGGATCTTGCAGGAGCACTTGAAAACGCTCTTTTTGTGATGAACTGCGTGGGAACCCCTTCCCTGGAGGATGGTTCGTGCGATCTTTCCCACATCCATAAGGTCGCAGGCCAGATCGGCCGAGCCATCGGCGAATATAAAATCATCATCAATAAATCCACCGTTCCCGTGGGAACGGCGGAAGCGGTCCGCAACATCATCCAGGAAGAAATCCACCAGCGGCATCTGGAAATAGAATTTGACGTGGTGTCCAATCCGGAATTTCTCAAGGAGGGCGATGCGGTCAATGATTTCATGAAACCGGACAGGGTCATTGTGGGAACGGATAATATCCGCACGGCCAAGCTTCTGGAGTCGCTCTATGCCCCCTTTGCCAGAAGCCGCGACAAAATGATCCTCATGGACATCAAAAGCGCGGAACTGACCAAGTATGCCGCCAACTGCATGCTGGCCGCCAAAATTTCCTATATCAATGAAATCGCGAATATCTGCGACCGGGTGGGGGCCGATATTCATGATGTCAGACGGGGCATCGGGTCCGACCATCGCATCGGTTACCATTTCATCTATCCGGGTGTGGGATATGGAGGTTCATGCTTTCCAAAGGACGTCAAGGCATTGATCAACACCGCCAGGGAAAACGGGTACGACCCCGCCCTCTTAACTGCCGTGGACAGGGTCAACACCCTTCAGAAGGAAGTTCTCGCCCATAAAATCAGAGATTATTTCAAGAACCAGGGCGGCGTCTCCGGCAAGACCCTCGCCCTGTGGGGACTGGCCTTTAAGGCCAACACCGACGACATCCGTGAGTCCCCGGCTCTTTCCATTATCCGGCAGCTCACGGAAACCGGCATGAAGATTCAGGCTTTTGACCCGGCGGCCAACGAAAAATCCCGAAATGAACTGGCCGGCAATGACAGGGTCACGATTTCTGGCGATCAGTATGAGGCGTTGCAAAACGCCGATGCGCTAGCCGTGGCCACGGACTGGAACCAGTTCAGGAACCCGGACTTCACCAGAATCCGAAAACTCCTCACCGCCCCCATCATCTTCGACGGCCGGAATCTCTATGACCCGTCCTTTGTGTCATCCCTCGGATTTGCCTATTTCTGCATCGGCAGACCCCCCCACACCCTATAACCTATAACCTATAGCCTATAGCCTATAGCCTTTTACTATTATGACAATCGCCTCCATCATCATGGCCGCCGGCCGCGGCACCCGGATGAAAGACTACCACGGCAATAAAACCCTTTTGCCCCTGGTCCCCGGAGCATCCGTCTACGAAGGCAGTCGCCCTCTTCTGCTGCACATCCTGGACAAACTCCCCGATGGCCCCAAGTGCCTTGTCGTCAATTTTAAAAAAGAGGAGGTCATCCGTTCAACCCGGGGGGCCGGGGTTTCCTACTGTGAGCAGCCGAACCTGAACGGCACCGGCGGGGCGTTGCTGGCCGCCCGCAAATTCATCGAGTGTTCTTCCTGCAGCAGCCTGATCGTCACCATGGGCGATGTCCCTTTTGTTTCCGGGAACACATATTCACACCTGGTCCAAAAGCTGGACCAAAACAGCCTGGTCATTCTGGGATTCATCCCCCGGGATAAAAAGCAATACGGCGTCCTGGACATTTCAGGGGATACGGTCAACCGGATCATCGAATGGAAATACTGGAACGCGTGGCCCCCTGAAAAGCAAAACCATTATGTTGTCTGCAATGCCGGCATATACGCCTTTAAAAAAGATGATCTGGTCCGGTACCTCCCCATCCTGGAATCCGCCCCCCACAGGGTGTGCAAGGTGATCGAGGGAAAAGATACGGTCATCGACGAGTATTTCATCACGGATCTCGTCGAGTTCATGGTGAAGGACGGCCTTTCGGTGGGGTATGCGACGGCTGAAAACGAAACCGAGGCCATGGGGGTGGATGATTCGGCGGCCCTGAAAAGGGCCCAGGAATGGTATAAAATTCAGGCGATAGGAGATAGGCTATAGGCGATGGGCTATAGGCGATGGGGGAGGGAAAGCGGGTGAATGGTGAATGAGGGTGAAAGATATCTGTTAACGGCCATATATGCGGCGATTGAGGCCGGGCGTGCCATTCTCGAGGTTTACGGGACGGACTTTACGGTTGACCACAAACCGGACGATTCCCCCCTGACCCTGGCGGACCGGAACGCCCACGCCATCATTTCGATGCGCCTTAGCCCCTTGAACATTCCCATCCTCAGCGAGGAGGGAAAAAAGATCCCTTCTTCCGAGCGGAGGCCGTGGGAAAGGCTGTGGATCGTCGACCCCCTGGACGGCACCAAGGATTTCATCAAAAGGAACGGGGAGTTCACCGTCAATATCGCCCTTGTTGAAAAGGAGGCGCCGGTCATGGGCGTCATCTACGTTCCCGTCCGGGATACGCTGTATTTTGCCCGTCAGGGTCTGGGGTCCTGGAAAATGTCCGAAGCGGCCGGGCTCCTGAATCCGGATAAACCCGCCGGGAGTATCGGTGCCGTCATGGAGCATTCCCGGAAACTGCCTCTTGATCATCTTTCGAATGAGGTTTTTATCATCATCGGCAGCCGGTCCCACCCTACCCCGGATATGGAGGCGTTTGTACGGGAAATGCAGGCAAAACATCCGCGGGTCGAGTTTATCTCAGCCGGCAGTTCCCTGAAGTTCTGCCGGGTTGGGGAAGGCAAGGCCCATGTGTATCCCCGGTTCGGGCCCACCATGGAATGGGATACCGCGGCCGGCCAGGCCATTGCGGAAAATGCGGGTCTTTCCGTTCTGGATTTTGACACCGGCCTTTCCCTCCGCTACAACAAGGAAAACCTTTTGAATCCAAGGTTTATAGTAAAAAAACAGGCAATAGGCGATAGGGGATAGGCTATAGGCGATAGGCGATGGGCGATAGGTGATAGGGAATGGAATGATGGGAGAGAAAACGATTTTAGTGACCGGGGGGGCCGGGTTTATCGGCACCAATTTCATCCGGCATGTGCTGTCCGCTCAACCGGGATGGCGCATCGTGAACCTGGATGCCCTCACCTATGCCGGCAATGCCCTTAATTTGAACGATCTGCCGGACGTTCAGGCGTCTCGCTACCGATTTGTCCACGGAAATGTCCTGGATTCGGGATTCCTTGATAACCTGTTTGAAACAGCGTGTTTTGAAGGCGTATTTCATTTTGCCGCCGAATCCCATGTGGACCGGTCCATCCGGGGCCCCGAGGAATTCGTGAACACCAACGTCACCGGCACCTTCCGGTTGCTCAACGCGGCCTTCAAGTCCTGGGAACTGCGGGGGAAACCCGGAGGCTTCAGGTTTATCCATGTTTCCACGGACGAGGTTTACGGCAGCTTAGGCCCTGCGGGGTATTTCACGGAACTTACGCCCTATGACCCTTCCAGCCCGTATTCCGCATCCAAAGCCGCATCGGATCACTTTGCCAGGGCTTTTTTCAGGACCTACGGTCTCCCGGTCATCGTCACGAACTGTTCGAACAATTACGGTCCCTACCAGTTTCCGGAAAAACTCATCCCCCTGATGATCCTGAACATCATCGAGAACAAGCCCCTTCCGGTTTACGGCGACGGTGAAAACATCCGGGACTGGCTCTATGTGGCCGATCACTGCAGTGCGCTGGTCGCCGCCTTTCACAAGGGCAGACCCGGTGAAACCTATAATATCGGGGGCAACTCGGAATACAGAAACATCGATATCGTCCACATCCTCTGCGATATCCTGGATCGCAAACTGAAACGAAAATCCTGCAGCAGGGAATTGATCAATTTCGTGACGGACCGGCCCGGACACGACCGACGGTATGCCATCGATTCCACGAAGATCCGGAACCAAACCGGCTGGCAGCCCGACCACACCTTCGAGGAGGCCATTGCCGATACGGTTGAATGGTATGTCCGCCATATGGACTGGGTGGAATCGATCCGGACCGGGGAATATCAAAAGTGGATTTCCCAGAATTATGGAAATCGATGATGGGTGAAGTCGAGAGCATAATCGCAGCCTACTTTGAAAATAAGAAGGACGTTTCAGCCGTCTACCTTTTCGGCTCGTATGCAGCAGGAAAGCAAAAGCCCTTCAGCGACATCGATATCGGGATTTTGTTGAAGCACGACGTAATGAAAACAGCAGCCGGCAAACAAACGGCATGCATCATCGAATTGGGGAGAATGCTGAGGAAAGACGTCCATCCCGTCATCCTGAACACGGCCGGGGAAACCCTCCTCGAACAAATTTTTAAATATGGAAAATGCATTCTGGTGAATGATGAAAAAGAATACGCGAAGTTCAGGATGATCTCCCTATCGAAAATTCTAGATTTTTCGTATTCGCGCAGCCAGATTCAATCCGTGTTCCTCAACCGCATGCTGGAAGGAAATCCCGATGGTTGATACCACACTGCTTCTATCAAAAGCCGGGGCCGTCAATAAACATCTGGAACGGGTTCTACAAAAATCCGATACGGATCTGGAAACCTTTCTGAAAGATATTGACCGTCAGGAAATCATTCTTTTCAATCTTCAAATGGCCATCCAGAACTGCATCGATATCGCTTCGCATCTCGTAAGTCAGGAAAACCTTGGAGTTCCGGGTAGTTATAATGAATTTATC
>DIKO01000048.1 GCA_002423615.1 Desulfobacteraceae bacterium UBA5616 | reverse complement strand
CACTAATTAATTTACGGTCCCTTACCTGATACTGAAAACGCGCAAAGCCAAAAACAGCGATTTAACCGAAAGGAGGGTGCCGATTAACGGGATACTGGCTTATGTATTAAGACAAGTTCCCAAAAGAGGTCAATACGTTTTTTGCAGGAAAGACGGAACGCCTTATGATTGCCGAAAAAAACTAATGGCTGGAATTTGCAAAAGGGCAGGGATTAAAAACTTTTCGCATCATTCGTTAAGACATTATGGGGCTTCAAAGCTGGATGAAGCCGGAGCGCCTTTGACCGCCATCCAAGCAATTCTCGGGCACTCCAAGGCTTCTACTACCGATACTTATTTGCAGAGTTTAGGGACTAAAAAAAATCAGGTTATGAACGACCTAATTATTTAGTTCCCCACCTTAGCCACCACCGCTTTTTTGGGATGGTGGCTAAGTTATTGATTTCTTTGGTGGAGCTGAGGGGGCTCGAACCCCTGGCCTCATGACTGCCAGTCATGCGCTCTCCCAGCTGAGCTACAGCCCCGATAATGGAAAGGTCAAGTAACAAATGCGAAATTTTATGTCAACACCTAATTTGATAAATTATCAGCCGCGTTCCGTGCAATACTCAATGCCGGGTGAGGGCGCCGTATATCCGCAATAATTTGTCCGGGAGTTCCTTCACGTCTGAAATCACGTTATGATGGACATTCCCGTAGAGCCGGTCCAGTTTGGGATCTCCGGCCATATTGACGGTGATGGCATGGGCGTGGATATTTTTCGACCGGGCTTCGGAGACCGCCTTCCGGACGTCCTCAAGGGCGTATTCCTTTTTGTAATCCACATCATTGGGGAATCCATCCCCGATGATGATGAGCAGCTTCACCTTTGAGGGCGCTTTTTCCAGTCCGGCCGCGGCGTGCCGGATGGCCGCCCCCATCCGGGTGCTGCGCTGGGGGCTCATGGCGCTGATGCGGTTCCGGATCTTATCCCCCAGGGTTTCGTCGAATCCCTTGATGATGAAATAATCCACCCCCATTCGTCCGGTTCCCGAAAAACCCGCTATGGCGTAGGCGTCTCCCACTACCTCCAGTGCCTCGCAAAACAGCACGATGGATTCTTTCTCCACATCCAGGACCGATACGGACCCATCCGGTACGGCATTGGCCGTGGACCGGGAAAGGTCCACCAGCAGCAGCACGGAAACATCCCTTTCCTGTTTTATCCGCTTGATATACAGACGGTCCGAGGGAATGAGACCGGCTTTTTTGTCCATGGCGAAATCCAGCAGGGCCCGGTAATCAAACTCATCCCCTTCCACCCACTGCCGTAAAATGGAAAGCCCCTCGGGCTTTAACAGCTCAAAGGCGTACCGGATTTGCTTGACCAGGCCTCTGCGCCGTCTCAGGGCATTTTCATAGAAACCGTCGGAGGATTCAGGAAGGGTCCGCTCGCAAACCCGGGTATGGTGGTGAAGATAGTCCCCGAGACCGGTGTCCCATTCCTTGTAAAAAAAGGCGGGCCCCGGCGCCTCCGGAACCGGTGTGGATCCTGCGCCCGATGCTTTCAAAACGGCGGAAAGCAGTTCCGGGCTCAACATTTCAAATTTCGCGGTCCGGGCGTTTTCGTCAAAGGACAGCGCCAGGTCCCGGACGTGGTCCCGTGTCAGGCAGCCGTTGTTTTCCAGGAGCTTTTTTTTCACATCGGACCGGTATACCCTGATCCCTTTTTCTTCCAGGCGTTTTTTCAGGGTAATCGCCATCCGGTCCGTCCGGTCCAGTGAAAATGAATGAAGTTCCGGGTGGATTTTTCTCCCAAAGGGCGTTTTCAAGGGACCGGGTTTCACTTCGAGACCCAGGATCATGCCATAGGTCCGCAGAGCCAGTGCTGCGCTCGTTTCCGCCGTGGCGCCGGGGGTCATCATTTTCCGGTAAAGGGCCGTTATCTTCCGGGCCGCATCCCAAACTTCCCCTGAAATCCGGGGCTCCTCGGCCACTTCGAGGTCAAGCACAATTATCCGGTACAAAACAGCCAGGATATCGGCCGGCGCTTCGGAACCGTCCCGGCGATGCTCTTCCCGGAGCATCGAGATGGATTGCCGGAAAAGACCCGGGTAACGGACAGCCGTTGAGGCAAGGATCCGGCCGTGTTCGAAAATGGTCAACAAATCCGAAGCCAGGGACTTGTCCGGGAAACTTTCCGTAAACCGTTCGAGGTCGCTTTTCAGGTCCTCGCCGGGTATGGAAACCCGGTCCACGGGAGAGCGCGGCTCCGGTCCAGGGATTAAACGGTCCCAGGGGATTTTCTCGATATCAAAATCATAGGTGCCGAACTCGATCAACCCCGCTTCCAGCTTCGCCAGGAGTTTATACAGGTCCAGATTCTGCTGTTTCCGGTCAAACCGGCTGATTTCATCAGGCAGATAAATGGAGCGGCCGTCGGAAACGACCCATGCCCGGCTTTCATCTTCATGGGTCAAATTCTCCGGCAGTAAAGACAGGGGTTTCACGTCCACCGGAAAACCGGTCCGGGCATTGACATACTGACGGATGGTCCGGCTGACCTGGCTTAAGGGGGCGGTTACCTGGAGGGCGGAAAACACATCCCGGCCGGCTTTGGACTCCAGGGATAGAAAACTGGCACTTTGGCGGATATTTTTTTCCGACCTGGCCAATCCCCGGGTGACGAATTCGTCCAGGGCCTGTTCTTCCAGCAGATAAAGCCCGCCGGCCATGCCGTCCAGAAACTTGTCGGCCAGTCGGATATCCATTTTGATGATCCGGTCAAGCTGATATATCTGGAACGCACGCTTTTCAGGGGAAAAACCGGAAACCGCCTTGGGAAGCGTATAGGTGAATGGCCTGCACTGTTTGTAGGTCAGTTCCAGGGAAAAAGTGTCGGACAGAAGGTCGAGGTAGGCCTCCGCGGATACCCGGTCTTTCCGGCCGCACAGGTCATCGAGAACCTTGAACGGGCCGTAAAGGGTGTAAGCCCCTTTTTTCAGCATGACATCGGCGGTGGACAGGAATTTTTTGAACAGGTCCCCGGGATCGAGGGCCAATACCGGGACCATGTGTTCGGCCATGAGTTTCGCCAGTTCCGTCCCGATTTTTCCGAATTCACGGATCTTGCGGTGGTATAAGGCCGCCGGCACGCCGCATCCGCCGGATTGGACAAGGCCCACATACCCCAGGGCCACGGAACGGCCGAAAAAGGTTTCCAGGGACAGCCCCCAGATCGTGTCTTCCACGAAAATTTTCAAACAGGCGGCAAGGGCAGGGATGTCCTCCGTCGAAATCCGGGAGGCGACTTCTTCAGCAATTTCCGGATCGGCGATGAAAATGTCCTTTAACAGGTCCCTTGTTTTTTGATCAGAAGATGTCATCGACCAGGTCCTCCAGGGTTTCCTGGAGCCTTTGATCATCGGTCAGGGGAAGGCATACGGCGTTTTTGCAGGCCTCCCGGGGATTGACCCCCAGCCGGATCAGATCGGCGGCGTAAATCAACAGGCGGGTGCTGGCCCCTTCCGTCAGGCCGTGTTCCCGGATGTTGCGGATTTTTTCCGCAAGCGACACCAGCCGGACCGCTGTTTCCAGGTCCACACCCCCTTCCCGGGAGACGATCCTGGCTTCCTTTCCTCCTGCAGGGTAATCAAATTCAATGGCCATGAACCGCTGGCGGGTGCTTTGCTTCAGGTCCTTCAACACCGATTGGTACCCTGGATTATAGGAAATCACCATGAGGAAATCCGGGTGGGCGGCCAGGGTCTCCCCTTTTTTGTCGATGTTCAGGGTTCTCCGGTTGTCGGTTAAAGGATGAATCACCACCGTGGTGTCCTTTCTGGCCTCCACGACTTCGTCCAGATAACAGATGGCCCCCATTCGCACCGCCCGGGTCAGGGGGCCGTCCACCCACACGGTTTCATCGTATTTCAAAAGATAACGTCCGATCAGATCCGAGGCAAAGAGGTCCTCATGGCAGGACACGGTTATGAGGGGCCGCTTCAATTCAAAGGCCATGTATTCCACAAACCGGGTTTTGCCGCATCCCGTGGGGCCCTTGAGCATGACGGGAATTTTGGCCTCACAGGCGGTTTTGAACAACTGGATTTCATTTCCCGATGCCAGGTAAAAGGGCTCATTTCGGATCATATGATCGGAAACGGGATGGTTCATATCCCGGTTCCGGATATCGTCGTTTTTCATATTTTTTGTCAAAATCCATGCCTCCCGGAAAGGGTACGGGTTCATGCCCGGTTGTTTCATGTTGCATTCAGGCATCAAATATTATAATTGATGCGCTTCGTCGATAAAGGACGTACATACTCGACTCTCATGGAAAAAAAAACAAAAAAACCCTTAACCAGGGGCATATATTCAAGATGACGCAGACCCACAACGCGGACATGGTCCACCGGCTTGATTATGAAGATAAACAGATCATCCTTCTGGGGACGGCCCATGTATCCAGGGAAAGCGCCCTGCAGGTCGAGGACCTGATCCTGGCGGAAAAACCCGACACGGTGTGCGTGGAGCTCTGCGACTCCCGTTACCAGTCCATCCGGCATAAGGAAAAATGGCGGGAGACGGATATTTTTCAGGTCATCAGGGATAAAAAAGCCTTGTTCCTCCTGTCCCAGCTGATTCTCGCCTCCTTTCAGAAACGGATTGCCGAAAAACTGGACATGACCCCGGGGGAGGAGATGATCCGGGCCATTGAAACCGGGGAATCCGTGGGTGCGCAAATCCATCTGGCGGACCGGGATATCCGGATCACCCTCTCCAGGGTGTGGCGTTCCATGGGACTTTGGTCCAAGCTCAAGCTTCTCTTTCAGTTGATGCTTTCCCTGGGGGAAGTGGAGGATATCCTGGAAGAGGATATCGAAAGAATGAAGCAGGAAGACGTTCTGGAAACCCTTCTTGCCGAAGTCGGCAAATCCCTCCCCGAGTTGAGAGAAATTCTCATCGATGAACGGGACGCTTATCTCGCCCACAAAATAAAGACGGCGCCGGGGAAAAGAATCGTCGCCGTTGTGGGCGCCGGTCATGTCCCGGGCATTAAGCAGAAATGGAATTTCGACCAGGACACCGCAGCCCTGGAGAAAGTTCCCCCAAAGGGGAGACTGTCCGGATATCTGCAATGGCTTATCCCCATACTCATCGTGGGGCTCATGGCGGCGGGTTTTGTAGCAGGGGGGGCCAAAGCCGGAACGGATATGGTCCTCTGGTGGGTGGGGGCGACGGGTATCCTGGGCGGATTGGGGGCTTTGCTTGCCCTGGCCCATCCTTTGACCATCCTCTCCGCCGTACTGGCGGCGCCTTTGACAACCCTGCACCCCCTGATCGCCGCCGGGTGGGTCTCCGGTCTTGTGGAAGCCTTTGCGCGAAAGCCGAAGGTCCGTGATTTTGAAAACCTGGCCGGTGATATCATGACCGTCAAGGGGTTCTGGAAAAATAAAATCACCAAGATCCTCCTGGTGGTGGTGTTCACCAATATCGGCGCTTCCATCGGCGTTTTTGTGGCTGTCCCCCTGATGCTGAAAGTCTTATGACCCCACATTGCGGCAGATCCGAATCACCTTAACGAGGACACATGAACGAAACCCATATATTGCTGATCGCAGAGGAACTCTCTTTATCCATCGGACAGGTTACGGCCGCGGCCGCCCTTCTGGAGGAAGGGGGATCCGTCCCCTTTATCGCACGGTATCGGAAGGAGGCCACGGGCAGCCTGGACGAAACGTTCATTACCGCCATCCGGGACCGGCTGGCCCAGTTGAAGGAACTCGATGACCGGAAACTGGCGGTTTTAAAATCCCTGGAACTAAACGGCCATTTGACCGACGAACTTCAGGAACAGGTCACGGGAGCCAAAACCCTGGCGGTTCTGGAAGATATTTACCTGCCGTTCAAGCCGAAAAGAAGGACGAAAGGCATGATCGCCCGGGAAAAAGGGCTTGAACCCCTGGCCCTGGCGATATTTGAACAAACGGGAATTGATCCCTTCGGAGCCGCCCAATCCTATGTGGATGCTGAAAAAGGGGTGAACAGCGTGGATGAAGCGCTTGCCGGGGCAAGGGACATGATCGCCGAAATCATCAATGAGGACGCGGCAATCCGGTCAAGCATGCGCGAGTTTTTCTCGGCGAGAAGCATCATTCTGTGCACCGTGGTTCCGGGTATGGAAGTTTCCGGGGCCAAATACAAGGATTATTTTGATTGGCGGGAACCCGTGACTTCCGTTCCCTCCCATCGGATGCTGGCCATGCGCCGGGGCGAAAAAGAGGATATCCTGAACCTGACCCTTGCTCCGCCTGAAGAAGAAGCCCTGGCCCTTCTGGAAAACCTTGTCGTGAAAGGCCGGGGGGAGGATGCCGAACAGGTGAGATCAGCGGCCGGGGATTGTTACAAGCGGCTTCTGTCCCGGTCCATGGAAACGGAGATCCGCATGGCCGCCAAGTCAAGGGCCGATGAAGAGGCGATCCGGGTGTTTGCCGAAAACCTAAGGCAACTGCTGCTGGCCCCGCCTCTGGGGGGAAGGCGGGTCATGGGCATCGATCCGGGTTTCAGGACGGGCTGCAAAGTGGTGTGCCTGGACCGTCAGGGAAAACTTCTCCACCATGAAACCATCTATCCCCACACTGGGGATTCCTCCGCCGGAAAAGCCCGGGAAGCGGTAAAGGCCTTGTGCCGTGAACAACGGATCGAAGCCATTGCCGTGGGCAACGGCACGGCGGGCCGGGAAACCGAGACCTTCATCAGGGGCATCGGACTTCCTGCGTCCATCGTCACGGTGATGGTCAATGAAAGCGGAGCCTCGATTTATTCGGCTTCGGAAACGGCCCGGGACGAGTTTCCCGATCTTGATCTTACCGTAAGGGGATCAATTTCCATTGCCCGGCGACTGATGGATCCCCTGGCCGAGCTGGTGAAAATCGATCCCAAATCCATCGGCGTGGGGCAGTATCAGCACGATGTAGACCAGACCAGCCTCCAGCAGGCCTTGGACGATGTGGTGATGAGCTGTGTCAACGGCGTGGGTGTGGACGTCAACCGGGCGAGCGTCCAGCTGCTCACCTATGTTTCCGGATTGGGCCCGGCGCTGGCCAAGAATATTCTGGCCCGCAGAAATGAAAACGGCCCTTTCAGTTCCAGGGAGGAGTTGAAAAGTGTGCCCCGTATGGGCCCCAAGGCCTTTGAACAATGCGCCGGTTTCTTAAGAATCCAGGATAGCGACAACCCTCTGGACAACAGCGCCGTTCATCCCGAACGCTATCCGCTGGTTGAAAAAATGGCAGGAGACCTGGACTGTACGGTGGCCGATCTGATCAAACAGGCGGACCTGCGCCAACGGATCAGACTTTCCAGTTACGTGTCCGATGCCGTGGGGCTTCCGACCCTGAACGACATCATGGCGGAGCTTGCCAAGCCCGGCCGGGACCCGCGGCGGAAATTCGAGGTTTTTGAATTCGAACAGGGCATCAACGCCATCAAGGATCTGATTCCCGGGATGAAACTGCCCGGCATCGTTACCAACGTCACCCGCTTCGGCGCTTTTGTGGATATCGGCGTTCACCAGGACGGGCTGGTCCACATCAGCCAATTATCCGACGGCTATGTTGCCGACCCGGCGGACGTGGTCAAGGTGCAGCAGAAGGTGACGGTGATGGTCGTGGACGTGGATCTTACGAGAAACCGGATATCCCTTTCCATGAAATCAACCCCGGACGCCCAGAGGCCTGAAAATCGGGAAACCCGGGAAACCGGCAGACCCCCGAAGCCCGCTGCGAAAAAAAAGGTTGATGAAAAGAAACCCTTCAATAACCCATTTGCCGAGGCCCTGGGAAAGACGAGGCGTTGACTCCGGGGCTCAGGAGGCGGCGGGAAGAATCCTGACCCGGTTGCGGCGGTACACCCTTCCTTTGCCCATGTCGAAGGATGCCTGTTCGAGCCTTATTCGGTTTTCTGCAAATAGTTGAATACATTCTGGATAAAGTTCCCATTCCAGCTTCAGCCCCTTTTCCTTGACCGTGTCCAGGGTATCCTCCTCCAGAATGGGGAATGTTTTCTGTCCGATGATGGGCCCGGAATCCTCCCCGTAGTCGATGAAATGAACGGTGCATCCGCCGACCTTGCATCCGTAGCGAAAGGTGTCGGCGTAGCCGTCCTCTCCGGGAAAGGCCGGGAGCAGGGCCGGATGAATGTTCATGATCCGCGGGACGGGAAGGCCGTGGTTGACACGATCGATGAAATAGGGGGTCAGGACCCGCATGAAACCGGCCAGGACCAGTAGATCATATTGATGATCCGACATTTTCTGGATGAGAAGGTCCTCGGCCATGGCTCTAGTTTTGAAGAAAAAGTCGAATTTTTCCCTGTCTGCATTCATAGGAAAAAGATGTTGTTTTGAAAGGACCGCAGCAAGGTTAAAATCTCCGGGAATGGCGCAGGACCGGGGATCTTTCCTGTATTGTTCAATAATGTCCGCGTAATTCACCACAACCCCGGGGATATGATGTTTCCCGGCCCGGGCAAGTCCCCCGGCGATGGGGTTGTCCGATCCCACGAACGCCATTTCTCCGTCGATCCGTCCCGATTCACAGGCATCGATGATCGCCTGAAGATTGGTGCCGCCGCCGGAAATCAACGCGCCGATCCGAATTTTTCGTCCCATCCGTCGCCTCCTTTTGAGGGGTCTTGTCCCAAGGGTCATTCTATGTTTTTTTCAATAACAGGAAATCGGCTGATTGTAAAATCATTGCGGCTTTCGCAATCGAAACAGGTCGGGATTCTTTCCCGACAAATAGGTCTAAACGGATCGGGTTGATGCCGGGTAAGAAACCCGACCTGCGATTGGGAACTGATCGAGCAGAAATATCCTTTAATTACCGGTGAGAACCGAATCAATATATCCCCCTCATCGTGAAAAAGCGGAAACAAATATTTATTGACAAACAACAAAGCACCCCATATATTGGCACCGACATCGCTGAGCGACCGCTCAATTTTTTCATCAGACATGGATTTCGTTTTCTTTTAAAACAATCTGCGCTCGTAAAAACGGACTTGAAGAAGACGGTACACCCGGCCCAAAACCAGACGGTCGTTCTGCCTGGGGGAATTTGTTCGAGCCATTCGGCGGGCGTAAACGAAGGAGCAGCCCAATTTTATGAACCACTGCAGGAAGTGAGGGAAAAGCAAAAAAAACCTTGCGCAAAAGGAGGAGGATGGATGGACACCAAATCGTTGTTGGAACAGCTGGAAGAAAAAAACAAGCAGGCCCTGGAGGGAGGCGGTCTCAAACGGATTGAAAAACAGCATCAATCCGGAAAGCTGACGGCCAGGGAGCGGATCAATCTTCTTCTGGACAAGGGTACTTTTGTGGAAGTGGACCGCTTCAAGATGCACCGGTGTACGGATTTTAACATGGCCGATACCAAGGTGCTGGGGGACGGCGTAGTCACGGGATACGGCAACATCAACGGCAGGCAGGCCTTCGTATTTGCGCAGGATTTCACCGCTTTCGGCGGTTCCCTTTCTCTGGCCCATGCGGAAAAAATCACCAAGGTGATGAAGATGGCCATGAAGGTCGGCGCACCGGTGATCGGCCTTTGCGATTCCGGCGGCGCGCGTATTCAGGAAGGTGTCAACAGCCTGGCCGGTTACGGGGATATTTTTCTCTTAAACGTCATGGCATCGGGCGTGATTCCCCAAATTACCGCCATCATGGGGCCCTGCGCCGGCGGTGCCGTGTATTCCCCGGCCATGACCGACTGGATCTTCATGGTGGATAAAACCAGCCACATGTTCATCACCGGTCCGGAAGTCATCAAGTCCGTAACCCGGGAAGTGGTCAGCAAGGATGATCTGGGCGGGGCCATGGCCCACAATGCCGTCAGCGGCGTAGCCCATTTCATGGCCGAAGACGACAAGGCCTGCATCTCGCATATCCGGGAGTTGTTGAGCTTTCTCCCCCAGAACAACATGGAGGACCCGCCGAAGACGGCTGCCACGGACGACCCCATGCGCACGGATGAAAAACTGCGGGACGTGGTTCCCACGGACCCGAACAAGCCCTACGACATCAGGGACATCATCCACTCCAATCTGGACGACAACTATTTCTTTGAAGTCCACGAACACTGGGCAAAGAACATCGTGGTGGGATTCGGCCGCATCGACGGCATGCCCGTAGGCATCGTGGCTAACCAGCCGGCGGTGATGGCCGGATGTCTGGACATCGACGCTTCCAATAAAAGCGCCAGGTTCGTCCGGTTCTGCGATGCTTTCAACATCCCCCTGATTATTTATGAAGATGTTCCGGGCTTTCTGCCCGGGACCCATCAGGAACACGGGGGCATCATCAAGCACGGGGCCAAGCTGATCTATGCGTTCTGCGAAGCCACGGTTCCCAGAATCACGATCATCACGCGTAAAGCGTACGGCGGCGCTTATATCGTCATGAGTTCCAAGCATATCCGGGGCGACGTCAACATCGCCTTTCCCGGAGCGGAAATCGCCGTCATGGGGGCCGACGGGGCTGTGAACATCATCAGCAGAAGCGAGATCGACAAGGCCAAGGATCCCCAGGCCGAGCGGCAGAGACTGATCGCCGAATATCGGGAAAAGTTTTCCAACCCCTACAAGTCTGCGGAAATGGGCTACATCGACGATGTGATCGATCCGGCCGAATGCCGGCCCAAACTGGTCCAGGCCCTGAGGATGCTGAAAAACAAGCGGGATGTCAACCCCCCCAAAAAACATGGGAACATTCCGTTATAGAAAGGAGAAGGTAAAATGTCCTGGGCATATGTGTGGGAACTGATTCAAAACATCCTCATCACCCAGACGGGGATTCCAAACCTCCAAATCGGGGAAGTTTTTATGCTGCTGGTCGCATTTTTCTTCCTTTATTTGGCCGTTGCCAAGAATTTCGAGCCGCTTCTTCTGCTTCCCATCGGATTCGGTATTTTTCTGGTCAATTTTCCCCTGGTCCCCCTGATGGGATTTACGGAACACGGCACGCCCGAACTGATCCGGGCTTTTTACAAATACGGCGTTGAATGGGAGATCATCCCCTGCGTCATCTTCCTGGGGCTGGGGGCCATGACCGATTTCGGACCCCTCATCGCCAACCCCAAAACCCTGATCATCGGCGCAGGGGCGCAACTGGGCGTATTCATAACCTATATCGGTGTTCTTTTCTTCGGTTTCACCCTGAAGGAAGCAGCCTCCGTGGGCATCATCGGCGGCGCCGACGGACCCACCACCATTTATCTCACGGCAAAACTGGCGCCTCACCTCCTGGGTGCGAACGCCCTGGCGGCTTATTCCTACATGGCCATGGTGCCCCTGATCCAGCCGCCCATCATGCGGCTTATGACCAGCAAGAAACAGCGGAAAATCAAAATGCGGCAGACCCGTCATGTTTCGGCAACGGAAAAACTTCTTTTTCCCCTGATCGGCACCATCCTGATTATCCTTTTAATCCCGGCAGTGGCCCCGCTGATGGGCATGTTCATGTTCGGCAATTTCATGCGGGAGTCCGGCGTCGTCAAGCGTCTCTCCGACACGGCCCAGAACGCGTTGATGAATATCGTCACCATTTTTCTGGGGCTTTCCGTGGGGGCCACCATGCAGGCCGACGTGTTTTTAAACTGGAAACCCCTTCTGATCTTTAGCTTCGGACTTGTTGACTTCATTATCTGCACCTTCGGGGGCATCCTGACGGTTCATATCATGAACCTGTTTCTCAAGGAAAAAATAAATCCGCTTATCGGTTCGGCCGGGGTCTCCGCCGTACCCATGGCCGCCCGGGTCGCGCACAGCGAAGGGCTAAAGGCCGATCCTGACAACTGGCTGATCATGCATGCCATGGGGCCCAACCTCGCCGGTGTTATCGGTTCCGCCGCGGCCGCCGGTATGTTCATTGCAATGTTCCAGTAGGAGGAGGCGAAAAATGCAAAAATCCGCTGTTTTAAAAATAGTTGCCCGGATCCTGGTTTTCATGGGGATTTTTCTTCTGGCGCCTTTCACCGCCTTTTCCGAAATCATGATCAGTGGGGACATAGAAAAGCCCATTCCGGAATTTACCAGGGAAGGGGAGGTTATCATCGCCAAGCTCATTCCCCGGGCCAAAAGCACCAGCGTGACCATCCAATTTAAAGTCGATGGCGGCAAACTGGATGAGGTCAAAGGGGTTGATTTTTTAGCCTGCGACCGGCCCGAGGTGGACATCAAAAACTTCAAATCAGCGCTTTTCGAGGTGAATGCATCCGGGATCACCCCCGGAGGCGAAGCCAAGGTCATCGTCATTTCCGACTTTTTTATCAGCTCAACCCAGTATTATGTATTCAACGAATCCCAGGAAAAGCCGTGGATGATTTCCGAAGCCCGGAATATCAGCCATCCCGACCGGGTTCAGGAATTGATCGTTCTTGTCAAAGATGGCGGCCCTTATGATTCGGATGGAACGGAAAATGGGAAAATACGGTTTATCGGCGGGCCCCGGGACTCCTTCTGGGGCTATGCCCTTGGTACCCTCTTCATCCGGTTTTTCGGGATTTTTCTGGTGTTGACCGTTTTGATGATCGGCATGATACTGTCCGGCCGTTTTTTCGACTGGTATGTTTCCCGCAAATCGGATTCCACCAAGGAGTCTTCGCAGAAAGACATTCCGACCGGCGAATACCTGCCTGTTTTCGATGAACCGGTAGATTTGCTGCCGGGGTCCGGCACCGAAGAAAAGGTAGTTTCCGGCGCCGTGGCGGCAGCCATTGCCCTGGCCCTTCATCTTCACCAGTCGTCATCCAATGCGCAGCTTTGCGGGGGGTCCCGTCCTGGAAGTCCTTCCAGTGCATGGACCCAGACCGGCCGGGCCCGGATGATGAACGACCGGCTGATGATATACAACCGCTGAATTATAAAGCCCTTGAGAGGATTGACATGATATACAAATTCAATATTGATGAACAGCAGTTTGAAGTCGAAATCGCCAATATGGAAAAGGAAGCCGCCCTGGTATACGTGAACGGCTCCCCTTACACCGTAAACATTGAAAACCTGGAGGTCCCGGCCCCGGTGGTATCCAGGCCCGCTTCCGTTCCCGTTCCTAAAACCAAGGCTCCGGTTGCTGCCAAGGCCGCCGGACCCGTAGGCTCCGGCGTGATTGCCGCGCCGATTCCGGGCCTGATCATACAGATCAAGGTCAATGTGGGGGACAGCGTCAAGGCCGGTCAGCTCGTGGCGATTATGGAAGCCATGAAAATGGAAAACGATATTACAGCGCCGGTTTCCGGAACCGTGAAAGAAATCCTCGTCCAGAAGGGGGTTGACGTCTCCACCGGAGATGTGATCATGGTGATTGGGTAAACTCCCCCGTCTTTTTTTTGCAGGTCTGCACCCCGTGGGGCGGTCGGATGACGGCCGCCTCGCGGTCTTATCAAACCCCGGGCGTCCCTCGGTTTACGCCTGTCTCTTTGGTTTCCCTTCTCTGCAGGGTTGAAATCGGCATGAATGCAGGGGATACGAAACCCATCCGCTACGATTAGATCTTGCAATTTCACCTGTTTTTTAAGATAAGAGCTCTGTTTTCAGGAAATCATCCAAAATACATCAATAAGGACCGGTCTTGACATGTTGAAACGGTTTTTGCCCAAAGAGACGGGTTTTTTCGATTTTTTCGAGGCCCACAACGCCCTTGCTGTGGAAGCCTGCGAAAATCTGATAAAACTTTCCGCAAACAGTGAGGAATTGGCTTTCGTCAGTACCAAAATAAAGGAGATCGAAAGCAAGGCCGACAAGGTGACACACCAATGCATATCGGCACTTCATCGCACCTTTATAACGCCCTTTGACCGGAACGACATCCTTCGGCTGATTCACCGGCTCGACGACATTCTGGATCTGATAGAAGAAGCCACCACCTGCATGAGTTTGTATGAAATCCGTGAGATAAAACCCGAAGTGCATGAGTTTTCAGTAATTTTGCACAAGGCCGTCAACGCCATCGGTGAAATTTTAAAATCCCTCCGGGATATCCGCGACCCCAAGCCCATTATGGAAAATTGCAAGTATGTTTCGAAGCTTGAGCATGATGGGGATTTTATCCTTCATTCGGCCATGGTAAAATTATTCAAGGAGGAAAAAGATCCTGTTTCCCTGATTAAATGGAAAGAGATACTCGAACTGCTTGAAAAGGCGACGGACAAATGCCACGATGTAACCAACGTCATCGAAGGTATCGTCATCGAGGCTTCCTGACATGGAATGGAAACTGATCATCGTCATTCTGACCGTCGGGGTTGCCCTGATATTCGATGTCATCAATGGATTTCACGATTCGGCCAATTCCATCGCCACCGTTGTTTCCACACGCGTTCTGACGCCGAAAATGGCGGTCTGGTGGGCGGCTTTTTTCAATTTTATCGCCATGTTTTTTTTTGCGCCGAAAGTCGCCGACACCATTTCCAAGATCGTTAAAATCGATCCGATGGACCCGCTTTTCATCTATGTGGTGCTGACCGGCCTGATCGGGGCCATCGTCTGGGATCTGTTGACCTGGTGGTGGGGGCTTCCCACAAGTTCATCCCATGCGCTTATCGGTGGTTTCGTCGGGGCCGGAATTGCTTACGGCGGGCTGGGCATCATCAGCTGGGACAAGGTCTGGTTGACCGTGAAGTTCATCCCCACCGCGCCGCTGATCGGCATGGCTTTGGGACTTGTCTTCATGTTTGCCGTGATCTGGATTTTCCGGAAATGGCGGCCGAATCAGCTGGACAAGCTTTTCCGCAAAGGTCAGCTTTTTTCAGCCGCCCTTTATTCCCTGGGGCACGGCGGCAACGACGCCCAGAAGACCATGGGAATCATCATCGCGCTTTTGTTTGCTGCCGGGATCGTATCCGCTGATACCCGGCTCTCCCTGACCGATTGGAAAACCGCATGGATTATCCTGTCCTGCCATTTGGCCATGGGCCTGGGGACGGCCTTCGGCGGCTGGCGCATCGTCAAAACCATGGGCATGAAAATCACCAAACTCAAGCCCATCGGGGGCTTCTGTGCCGAATCCGCCGGTGCCTTCACCCTGTTTTTCGCCACCTATCTGGGCGCACCGGTTTCGACGACCCATACCATTACCGGCTCCATTATCGGCGTCGGCGCAGTCAATAAATTTTCCGGCATCAAGTGGGGGGTGGCCCAACGAATCGTCTGGGCATGGTTTGTCACTATTCCGTTTTCAGCCCTTGTTTCGGCCCTCTGTTTTTGGATAGGCCGGGGTATCCATCGCTATTTGGCTGTTTAGAGCATGTAACATTTTTTTTAGGGCGAAGGATATGAAAAAACCCACGCCCGCCACAAGGATGATGGTGGCCCCGGAGGTGAGATTGAAGTGATAGGACAACCCTAATCCCACCAGCGTGAACATCATGCTGAGGAAGGACCCGATCGCCATCATCCTGACCAGGGAAGTTGCATACTGTTCGGCAATATAAGGCGGGATGGTCATCAGGGCGATGACCAGGATCAGCCCCACAACGCGGATGATCATTACAACGGAAAGGGCGATCATGGCGACGAGGAGAAATTGCAGCCCTTTCACCGGCGCCCCTCTTAATTCGGCGAACTCCGCATCATAGCTCATGGCCAGAAAATCGTTATAAAAAAAGAAAACAACACCCAGAATGCCGATGCAGAGAAACAGCATCTGAAAAAGCTCGGTTTCCGGAACCGTTAAGATGCTGCCGAAGAGATAACTCATCAGATCCACATGATACCCCGGTGTCAGGTCCAGGAGAATGACCCCCAGGGCCATTCCCACCGCCCAGATCACACCGATGATGGTATCGGCCCTGTGCCTGGCCTTCAACATGACGGCGGCCATGGCCGCAGCGCACGCCAGTGAAAAACTCATGGCGCCGATCAGATAGGACCAACCCATGAAAATCGCCAGTCCGATGCCGCCGTATGCGGCATGGGCAATGGCGCCGGATAAAAAAACGATGCGGTTGACCACCACCAGTGTTCCGATGACCCCGCAGATGATACTGGTTAAAAGACCGGCCACAATAGCATTCCGCATGAATTCGAACTGAAGGACTTCCGGCATTTCAATTTTCCTTATGGATTTTCAGAACCCGGTGGGGCATTCCATGGGCGATCATTTCAACGGGGCAGGCGTACATATCCAACATCGCATCCGTAATTTCGGCCCCGTCATGATAGTGGACTTCCTTGTTGACGCAGGCAACGGATTTCACATAACTGGAGATGATCATCACATCGTGGCTGGCAAGAACAATGGCGATCTTTTCATTGAGGTGTTTGAGCAGATCATAAAACTGACCCTGCCCTTCCTTATCGATACTGGCCGTGGGTTCGTCCAGGAAAAGGATTTCGGGGCAGGTGGCCAGGGCCCTGGCGATGAAAACCCGCTGGCGCTGTCCCCCGGAAAGTTCCCCGATGCGCCGGTTCCGATAGCCCCATATTTCCATTTTTTCCATGGCTTCCTGTACCGATGCAAGGTCGTCGCCGGAATGTCCCAGACGCTTTTTACCGGTCATGCGGAGCCGTCCCATCATCACCACGTCCATGGCGGATATGGGAAAATTTTTGTTGATATGGACATCCTGGGGGACGTACCCGATGCGGTGTGAGGCGGATTTCGGCGGAACGCCGAAGACTCTGACCGATCCGTGGGTCGGGCGGAGAAGACCCAGCATGATTTTTAAGAGTGTGGTTTTTCCCCCGCCGTTGGGACCAATGAGAGCAAGAAATTCACCCTTGAAAATGTTAAAGGATACATCTTTCAATACCGGCTGCCCGTTAAAGCCGTACCAGAGATTTCGGATTTCAATAAGGGGGGCTGGTTCCATGTGAAAACTCATTTCAAGGCGGATTTAAATGCCGCGGCCTGTTTCCGGATATTGCCGGCCCAGTCATACGACAAAGGATCGGCATAAACCACCCGCGCGCCGATGGCCTTTGCCACCACTTCGGCATTCCGGGTTGAAAACTGGGGTTGAACGAAAATCATGTGAATCCCTTTTGCCTTGGCGAAGGCGATCAACTTTTGCAACTGGGCCGGTTTGGGGTCTTTCCCCTCAATTTCCACCGGGATCTGTTCCAGACCATATTCCCGTGCGAAATATCCCCAGGATGGATGAAATACCATAAAGGTTTTTTTATGTTTTTCCATTCCTGAAAACAGGGACCTGCATTGATTGTCCAGGGATTCTACCTCTGCGGCAAAACGCCTGAAATTATCATCATATACGGTCCGGTTTTCAGGATCGAATTCCGTCAGCGTATTCCGGATATTTTTGCACAGGGTTTTGACCAGTACCGGAGATGTCCATACATGCGGGTCTTTGGCGTCATGGAGAGGTCCTTTTTTACCGTGGTCATGGCCCGAAGACATCTCGATTTTTTCAATACCCGTATCCATGGGAGCGATCCGCATGCCCGGATAAGTATTGGCAATTTTCGGAAGCCAGGCCGATTCAAATGAAACACCGATGGAAAAATAGATTGATGCTGAAGTCAATGCAACCATCTGCGCGGGTTTGGGCTCATAAGTGTGGGGGCTTGCCCCCGGCAGCACCATCACCGAAACGTTCACGCGGTCCCCTCCGATTTTTTCCACAAAATACTGCTGTGGGAGGATACTGACAAAAACATGAATTTTATCACCGGCCCAAGACTTGAGAGGGTAAAGGCAAAACACGCAGGCCGCCAGGATGAGCGCATGAATAATTAAGGTTTTCTTCATGGATGTCCGCTTAAGCGCTTCGATCGAAGGTATCCGAAGAATGGGTTGGGTGGGGCAACACCGACGGCGGATCCTGTCCGGTTTTAAACCGCACCAAAAGTTCCGCCGTCGATATGCATCAGATCAGGTTGCGGCCTGTTTCTTATTCAACGACAAAATGGGCCCTTCTGTTTTTGCTCCACGCAGATTCGTCATGACCGGGATCCAGGGGTTTTTCTTCGCCGTAGCTGATGGTTCTCATGCGGGATGCTTCAATTCCCAGATCCATCAGAAAGGATTTGACGCTGCCGGCCCTTCGGTCCCCCAGGGCGATGTTGTAATCGTTGGTTCCCCGCTCATCGCAATGTCCTTCGATGATAATGGACAGATCAGGATTTTGGGAAAGGTATTTCGCCTTCATCTGCAGAATTTCCTGGGCTTCGGGAATAAGTGAAGAGTCGTCGAAATTAAAGTAAATGTCTTCATTGACGAACCTATCCATGGAGCCCATTTTTTCCTGTTCGGCCAATTCCCGCTGGCGTCTCAGATTTTCTTCCTCAATGGCTTTCTGCCTTTCCAATTCCCTCAGTCTTGCCGCTTCGGCATCATCCTGACCCGTCGTCAGCGAAGGCCCGGCCCCATCGACCTTCTTTTTGGCGCAGGAAACCGTCAGCATCAGAGTCATGATTACCATTAAGATTACCGCCATCATCCCGAATTTGTTTCTCATTGATCCTACCTCGCTTCTTTTTGGTGTTTTGTCATCATCGGCATCGTCGCCATTATTCTGGAATGCTTTATACCATTTCAATTTCAGCTACAACTATAGATTTACACCCGAAGAAAAAAAACGGATTCGTCTTTGCATATTTTTAAGATCAAGCCACACCCTGATGACAGGAAAACGCCGGGATGCAGGACCCCTTAAAAACTCAATTTACTGAAATCATATAATAAAGGCATAACCCTAAAAATAAAATCGAGAGGCCGCCCCCAATCCCGAACAGACTTCTGAACCTTTTTGCGATGTGATCCCGCCTGGCCGTCATGTTTTGCTTTTTGGCCTCATCCCCTTCCAGGGTAATAAAGGGATAGAGAATCACACCCCAGTAAAGCGGTCCGAACATGATCAGCAACATCACGTCGATCTTTAACGGATCCGGGTATAAACGGGTATAACAGGCGAATTCCCATATGAAATATCCGATGGCAAACAGCCGCCACAGGAGTTGGGAAAGGATTTTTTTATCATAGACATATCCAAGAAGGGCGATAAAGGCAAAAAAATCAAACAGGGCATTTGCCGCCCCCTTTGGGGTGTTCAGTTCACCCTGATAAAAGATCATCCCGGCCTGGACGGCCAATAAAAGCCCGCAATAGACATTAATATAAATAAAAGCTATGGTTTTTTCGTTCATTACCCCATCAATCCAGGGTTTTCCCCCTGTGTGTTTGCTGAAGGTGGACAGTGGTGGATTCGGATTACCGGCTTCAAATCCGACATTCATTCCGGCCAAATACCATATGAAAGATGCAGACCGCAATAGAAAATCCGGAAATCCGAATCCAACCTGTTTTAATCACGGCTTTTTTCTGTCGATCCAGGATTTGTTGAAAAAATGGACCGGCGGCAAAAAAAATATAATTTGGCGTTTGTTTTCCCATTAAAATCTGCTAAAGAAATTCAGCTGTCCGGAAGTGACGCCGGTCCTAAATAATTTTCACATTTTAAAAAATCCGTCAGATTTCCCTTTGTTCCGAATCTTAACCCGGTCATTTTCCACATCGCCGGGGGAAAGAGTTTCTCCAAGCCGCCGACCCGCCATCAACCATGCCCTGATGTATTGACCGGGATGATGGACAGAAAGGATTTGGTCCATGCCAACGGAAGAAAAGAAAAGATCCATTAACCGCCTGCAGTCGATGTATCCCCTTCGTGCCCTCATGGATAAGAACTACAAGGCCGCCCAGGAAGCAACCGCAGAGGGAAGACCCATTGCCTGGTGCATGCAGGAGTCCTATGCCAGCCTCTTTTTGAATGCCAGGAGTTGAAATCCTTTGCTGCTTTTCTGGAAAAACTCATGGGCCGGAAAATGGATTGGGCCAAACTCAGGGAGGACATCGACAACACCATGGAAATGGATGCGGTGTGGTGGGAAATCAACGAACTTCGCAGGGCAAAGCCCGGCCCCATGCACTCCCGCGATTTCTGGAGCAGCATATCCGTGATTTCCAGATCCATGGCGGCTTTCTGCATCCCCTGTTGACCTGTCGGACGGCAACGGCCAGTTTGAATCTCATGGAGCGCGGCATGCTGAAATACTGGGATGTTCCCAGCATCACCATCGAAGGGGATATCTGTGCATCCATCCGCCGGTTGAGATGATGACGGCCATGGGTATGGTCCCTTTCCGAATGTTCGGGGACATGGAAGAGACGGTTACCAGGGCGGACGCCTACCTGCCTTCGGTGGTTTGTCCTTTTCTTCGCAGCCTTCTGGATGTGGCGCTCAAGGGGCTGTTGAAAGATTATCAGACCGCCATGGAAACCCATTTCAATGTCAGGATAACCCCGGAAAAACTCCGCCGGGCCATTGATCTCCACAATCGGCAGCGGGAACTGGTCCGCCATTATTTAACGGCCCTTAAATGTCCCCGGACTTTTCAGGAAAAATCACCCGGAGGGATGATTCGAACTGTTGGCTTGGGTTTCAGCACAAACCGGCAAGACCATCATCCTTGCTGCAGACGATATTTCCCGTATTCGGCCAGGCGGGAAAGAATCGAAGCAGTTCTGACGGCGGAAGGACAGCTCAGGATATTTTTCCTTCTCAGCTCCAGAATGGGCGTATTTTCGTCCTTATCCACCCCGACACCGTACTCCGAGCAGAGCAACACCGGTTTCCGGTATTTTTCGATGATGTTCAGGATGAAGTCCATGCCGCGTTGATCCGAATGGATGGCGTTTTTCACATATTCCAAAGGGTTCATGCCGTTATCCTCGGGAAGGGTCTTGATCAGGTCTGAAAACGGCTTGCCGTAACCGTACCCCAGGGCAATCAAACTTCCGATTTCATCGGTACGGCACAGGATCTCCATGGATTTGAAAAACGCCCCCCGGCTCATTCCCGCCACCAGATCCACCGGGTTCTGCCGGTTCCACCACGGGGGAAGCCGCTCATCTAATGATTTTAAGGTTTCTTCGGAAAGGGAAGCCACGTCCAAACCGGCCCGGGAGCAGGCATCGGCCATGATGACCCCCCATCCGCCGCCGTTGGCGATAATCCCCACACGGTTGTTTTCCGGCAGGGGCTGGGACAACAGGGCAACGGCGACCTCGAACATGTCCTCCAGGTCATCGGCGCGGATAATGCCGCATTGACGGCACATGGCCTCAAATACGCCGTCAGAACCGGCCAGGGCGCCGGTATGGGACCGGGCCGCCCTTCCTCCGGTTTCTGTTTTCCCCCCTTTGAGCACCACGAAAGGTTTTTTCCGGGTCAACCGCCGGCTTACCTCCATAAAACGCCTGCCGTCGGAGACGCTTTCGATATAGGCAAGGACCACTTTCGATTGATCGTCCTCGATGAGGTATTCGAGAAAATCCTCCGTGGTGAGCCGGGCCTGGTTTCCCACGCTCACGCAACGGCTGATGCCGATATCCTGTTTCCAGCACATGTGCTGGAGGGAACCGGCCAGGTTCCCGCTCTGGGATACCATGGCCAGGTTTCCCGGTGGGGGAAAATTGGGCTGCATCATGCAGTAAAGCCCCATGGGACGGGGGCTGGTAATCCCCGCGCAATTAGGCCCCACCATGGCCACGCCGGCCCTTTCGGCGGCGTCAGCCACTTCGTTTTCAAGCTTTTGCCCCCCGGGCCCCAGTTCCCTGAAACCGGCCGTAATCACCACGCAGGCGGGGATTCCCAGCCTGCCGCATTCGGAAACGGTCTGGGCAACCTGGCCGGGCGGCAGCAGAATATAGGCCACATCCACCGGTCCGGGGATGTCGGACAGGGATTTGAAAACCTTTTTTCCCAGTAGAACGTCCATGGTGGGGTTGACCGGATAAATATCCCCTTTAAACCCCCCCTTGACCAGATGGAGAAGAAACGTAAACCCCCATTTTCCGATGCTTCTGGAGGCGCCGACAATGGCCACGGATTTGGGCTCGAACAGCGTATGGATCTTTTCCTGAATATTCATTGGATCTCCTGTGTGGTTTTTATGGGCAGGTGTTATATAAAAAAACGCACCGGCCCGCAATATGTAACCGGGAAAAAAGCCGGGAAAAAAGCCATTGACCCGGTGGGGCGGATGGTTTAAAAACAAAAGTAACGACTTATCTTTCATTCCCGGCAATTCACACGTACCTGTCTTTTACTTTGTTTTCTTCCAGGGAGGATTTAAAATGAAAATCTACCGGCAGGAAACCTCCAGATCCCTGTATGAACGCGCCAAAAAAGTGATTCCAGGCTGTCCGTTCTGCCCCGAGGGGGGCATGTACGGCCACTACAGCACATCGGTATCGGCCCGGGGAAATCCGGTTTATTTCTCGACGTCGCGGGGCTCCCGGTTTGTTGATGTGGACGGCAATGAATATATCGATTACATGTGCGCTTACGGTCCCATGATTCTGGGGTACAACCATCCGGCGGTGGATCAGGCGGCCCGGGAACAATACCTTAAAGGCAACACCGTTTCCCTGGCCTCACCGGTGATGGTGGAACTGGCCGAACTTCTGGTAGAAATGGTCTCCATTGCCGACTGGGCCTTTTTTTCCAAAAACGGCGCCGATCCCACCAATCTCTCCGTCATGGCCGCGAGGGCCGCGACCGGAAGGAAAAAAATCGTCGCCATTGAAGGCGGCTATCACGGCACAACGCCGTGGATGCAGGATGCGGGCAGCGGCGGGACGCTGGAAGAGGAAAGGTCCAGCGTGATCCGGATTCCGTGGAACGATCCCGGTCGTCTTCAAAGCGTCATCGATGAAAACCCGGACGACATAGCGGGGTTCATTTCTTCCCCCTACCATCATCCGGTGATTTTCGATAATGAACTGCCCGAAGACGGGTTTTGGCAGAAAGTCGAGGCAATTTGCAGAAAAAACGGCATCGTTCTTATCGTGGATGATGTGAGAGCCGGTTTCCGGGCCGACCTTTCCGGGTCCAGCACTTACTTCGGGTTCAAGCCGGACCTGATCTGTTTCGGCAAGGCCCTGGGAAACGGTTACCCCATTTCCGCCCTGGTGGGAACCGATGCCATGAGGGATGCCGTGAACCATGTTTTTTATACGGGCACCCAGTTTTTCAACGCCGCCCCCATGGCCGTGGCGGTTGCGACGCTAACGGAGCTGAAAAATATCAACGGCCCCGCATCGATGCTGGAATCCGGGAAAAAACTGACCGATGGTCTGGTAAGGATCGCCCAAAGCCACGGGTATGACCTGAAAGTGTCGGGTCTGCCTTCCATGCCCTACCTGCGGATCGCCAACGAAGCGGTTCCCCCTGTTTTTACCGAGGGTTTTTCAGGCCTCCACAAAGGGCTTCACGCGGACTGGATTTCCGAATGCGTCCAGCGGGGAGCCTATTTTCTGGACTACCACAACCATTTTATTTCAACGGCCCATAGTGAAGCGGACCTGCAAAGAACCTGGGATATCGCCGACGACGCCTTTGCGGCCGTCAAACGCATTTACGGCGACCGGTTCTGATCCAAAACGGGCTGCCGGCCTGACGATTCGGGCAAAGCATAAACGGGCCGAAAAAGGAATCAGCGTATATGATCATCGGCGTGCCCAAGGAAATAAAAAATAACGAGTTCCGGGTAGGTCTGGTGCCCGGGGGCGTTCGGGCCCTTACCCAGGCGGGTTGCCGCGTATTGATTCAAAAAAGTGCGGGTGAAGGCAGCGGCATCGCGGACGCGGACTATATTCTTGCCGGGGCGGAAATCCGGGAAACAGCCGGGGATGTCTATGACGCCGCCGGGATGATCGTCAAGGTGAAGGAACCGCTTCCCGCCGAATACGGCCTGATCAAACCGGGCCAGATCCTGTTCACTTATCTGCACCTGGCACCGGCTCCGGACCTGACAAGGGCATTGCTTGCGCGCGATTGCATTGCCGTTGGTTATGAGACCGTACAGAAGGAAGACGGGTCTTTGCCCCTGCTTCACCCCATGAGCGAAGTAGCCGGCAGGGTGGCCCCCCAGGTGGGGGCGTATTACCTGGAAAAAGCCTATGGCGGCCGGGGTATCCTTCTGGGTGGTGTCCCCGGCGTAGAGCGGGGAAAAGTGACGATCGTGGGGGGCGGCATTGCCGGCATCAATGCCTGTAAAATCGCGGTCGGACTGGGGGCCGATGTCGCCGTCCTGGATATCAACCTGAACCGGCTGGCCTACCTGGATGATATTTTCGGGAATAAAATCCAAACATTGATGGCAAATCCGGAGCACATCGCACAACAGGCGGCCGTTTCCGACGTGCTCATCGGCGCTGTCCTGGTTCCCGGGGCAACGGCGCCCAAGCTGGTCACCCGGGACATGGTTTCCACCATGGCCAAGGGATCGGTGGTCATTGATATCTCCATCGATCAGGGGGGCTGCATCGAAACCAGCCGGCCCACCACCCACCAGAATCCGGTATTCACCGTCTCGGACGTCATTCACTACTGTGTAACCAACATCCCCGGTGCGGTGCCCAGGACATCCACCTATGCCCTGACCAACGTGACCCTGCCTTATGCGCTTAAAATTGCCGGAAAGGGTTTCCGGCAGGCGGTTCTGTCCGATCCCTCCCTGGCCGGAGGGGTTAACCTCTACCGGGGCAGCATTACCTGCGAGGGCGTATCCCAGGCCATGAACCAGCAGTTTGAAAGCATTGAAACCTTGCTGGGATAATCTCCCATCCTTACCAGGTGTCCACGCAGGGCCTTTTCTTGCCCTTCCGGGGCAGGGCCGGGGGGATGGATTTTAATCCCCGCGAAATCCAGAACCTGGATTCGGCCGGGTCGATGACGTCGTCGATCTCGAAATATGACGCTGCGCTGATGGCTTTGCCGTGTTCGTAGGCCTGGGCCACCATTTTTTCAAACAGGATTTTTCGCTCCTCCGGATCTTCAACCGCAGCCAGTTCCTTCCGGTAACCCAGCTTCACGGCCCCTTCCAGCCCCATGCCCCCGAATTCCCCCGTAGGCCAGGATACCACGAAGAACGGGGCCTTGTGGCTGCCCCCGCCCATGGCCTGGGCCCCCAGGCCATAGGATTTTCTCAGGATGATGGTAAAAAAGGGCACGGTCAGACTGGCCCCGGTGACGAACATGCGGCAGCAGTGGCGCACCAGGGCTGTTTTTTCGACCTCCGGTCCCACCATGATGCCCGGGGTGTCGCAGAGGAACAGGATCGGGATGTCGAAGGCATCGCAGAGCTGCATGAACCGCGAGGCCTTGTCCGCAGCCGGGCTGTCGATGGCCCCTGCCAGATGAACGGGATTGTTGGCGATAATGCCCACGGGCCGCCCTTCAATCCGGGCAAAGGCGGTGATCATGCCCAGGCCGTAGTGGCGTCTTAATTCCAGCACCGAGTCCCTGTCGGCAAGGGTCTGGATCACTTCCCGGGTGTCGTAGATTCTCAAGCGGTTTTCAGGGATGATGTGCCGGAGGAGTTTCTGGTCGGCGCTTTCCCAGCTCTGAACCGGACCCTGGAAATACGACAGGTATTTTTTAGCCGTCTTTACGGCTTCGGCCTCGTCCTCCACGGCGATATCCACCACACCGTTGGGGACCTGAACGTTCATGGGGCCGACGGTGTCCGGATGAAACACCCCGAGGCCCCCTCCTTCGATCATGGCCGGTCCTCCCATGCCGATGCTGGAATTGCGTGTGGCGATGACGACGTCGCAGCAGCCCAATATAGCGGCATTTCCGGCAAAACAGCGTCCGGAATTAATTCCGACCAAAGGGACCAGGCCGCTCAACCCGCCGAAGAGGTGAAAGGCCATGCAATCCAGGCCGGATACCCCCAGGGCGTCGGTGTCTCCGGGCCTCCCGCCGCCGCCTTCGGTAAAGAAGATGACGGGGAGCCGCCATTTTTCCGCCAGCTCGAACATCCGGTCTTTCTTCTTATGGTTCTGCATGCCCTGGGTTCCCGCCAGGACCATGTAATCGTAGGACATGATGATGCACCGGGATGCGTCATCCCTGAAAAGATCGCCGTTGACCGAACCGATGCCGGCGATAAGCCCGTCCGCCGGGGTGTTCTGGATGAGATCCTCCAGGGTTCGCCTCTGACGCTGGGCCGCGATGGCAAGGGACCCGTATTCGATGTAGGTTGCGGGATCGCAGATGTCGGTGATGTTGATCAGGGCCGTGCGTTGTCCCTTGATGGCGCGCTTTTCCACTTTTTCCGGCCTGGCGTCGTCACGGGTGACGGCCTTTCGCTTGATCAGTTCGGCAAGGTCCGGCCGCACATAATCCGGATCGATGCGTTCCTTTTCCCCTTCTTCGGAAATACCCACATCCTCGGCTTCAATATAGACCAGGGGATGGCCTTCAAAAACCGTGTCACCCGGAGCAACCCCAACCCGGACGATCCGACCGGGCGTCGCCGCACGGATCACATGTTCCATTTTCATGGCGTTCATCACCAGCAACTGGCTGCCTTTGGCGATCAGGTCCCCTTCGGTGACCTCCACGCTGACGATGGTTCCCTGCATGGACGCCTTCATCACCACTGCGTTATCCGGATCGGGCAGGTCAAAAAGCCTGGGCAGGGGGGTGGCCGGATCGGACTTGGCCGTCCCCGTCGTGTTTTCGGCGGTCTTTCCAAAATCCAAAACGGCAAGGGGGTCGGTGGAATCCACCTTAACACCGGCACGGGAAGATTCCGCCGGACGGTCGAAAAAAAGCCTGCGATGATTTCTGGTCCCGGCCAGTTCCTCGATATGTTCCGTCACAAAATGGGTGTGAATGCGGTTGGCCTTGAAATATTCATGCTGGAGCAGGTTCTGGAGAAAGGGAATGTTGGTGGGTGCGCCTTCGATTTTAAATTCACACAAGGCCCGGTAGGCGCGGTTGGCAACCACGGAAAAATCGGAAGAAGGACTATGGCAGATGACCTTTGCCAGAAGAGAGTCAAAATTGGGGTTGGTCCGAAAGCCCGGATATCCGCAGGTATCCACCCGGACTCCCCGTCCCCGGGGCGGTTCGAAGGCGGTGAGGATTCCCCCGGCAGGCCTGGGCATGCCGTCTTTTCCCATGGTTTCCAGGTTGATCCGAACCTCCAGGGCATAACCCCGGGGATCACCGATGGCACTCTGGGACAATCCCAGATACGACAGACGCCCGCCCTGTGCCAGCTGAAGCTGAATCTGGACCAGATCCAGGCCCGTCACTTCCTCGGTGATGGTGTGCTCCACCTGGAGCCTGGCATTGGCCTCGATAAAGGCGTATGCCGCATGTTTGTCGTCCGTGTTGGCGTCCACGAGAAACTCGAAGGTGCCCAGATTGCGGTATTTGACCTCCTTGGCCATGCGAACGGCATCGGCGATGATGTTTTCCCGCAAAACAGGGGATAAAGACGGGCAGGGGGCGATTTCCACGATTTTCTGCTGCTGGCGCTGCAGGGAACACTCCCGTTCATGCAGGTGCACGACCCCGCCGGACCCGTCCCCCACAATCTGGACCTCAATGTGCCGGGCTTCTTTCATCAGGGATTCCAGATAAAGATCCCCGTTTCCAAATGCCTGCCGGGCTTCGGATTCGCATCGGACAAAGGCGTCCCCCACCTCGTCCGGATGGAACACCGGTCTCATGCCCCGCCCCCCGCCACCGGCCGCGGCCTTGATCATCATGGCCCCACCCGATCCCAGGGACCTTAAAAAGTCCTCGGCCTGCTTGAGGGATACCGGACCTTCAACGCCGGGAAGCACCGGAACAGCGCATTTTTCAGCGAGATTCCTTGCCATGGATTTGTTTCCGAAAATCTCCAGGGTCTTTACCGCCGGTCCCACGAAAATGATCCCCTGTTCTTCGCAGCGCCGGGCAAAATCCGGATTTTCGCTTAAAAACCCGTATCCCGGATGAACGGCGTCACACCCCGTGACCCTGGCCGCCGAAACGATCTTGTCCATATCCAGGTATGCTTTTACGCCCGGAACATCAAGGCAATGGGCTTCATCCGCCCTTACGGTGTGGAGGGAATTGATATCATCCGTCGAATACACCGCCACGGTTTTCATGCCCAGGGCCGCGGCGGAATCCATGATTCTGAGGGCGATTTCACCCCGATTTGCAATTAAACCCAAAACAAGCGTAATTAA
>DIKO01000101.1 GCA_002423615.1 Desulfobacteraceae bacterium UBA5616 | reverse complement strand
AAAACCTAACCGGACATTACTGAAGAATTATAAATCCATATAACTCAAAAATCAATAAATAACTGAGTTGGGGAATTTAGCCTGAGTTTAACATATAAAATATAATGCCGCGCTTATTTTAAAATTGACAAAATAGAAATCTTAAAATAGGTTTGACTTATTGTTTATTAAGTTACACATGTTTAAAAATTCATTCCACCAGGACAGGGTGTTCGCCAAAATACTGCTTCTGGAAGTCAGGAGTTACCCCTTGTTTTTTGAATCCAGGGCCTATCGGCATATTCAGAACTACGGGGACATGATTTTGGATATCATCAATGAAGGCATCTACAGCAAGGAAATCAGGGATGATGTAAACCCGAAACATATCCGGCAGATGGTTTTGGGAACCATTGAGCACCTTTGTCTGCCCTATATTATTTTCGATCGCGAATTTTCTCCGGATGAACTGGCCGATGATGCCTGGCGGATTATTTTCTCTGGAATCGCTAAAAATCCAACCCGTTGAACCGCAGAAAAAATTATCGGATGTTACGGGGTCGGCCATACGACTCCGCCATCGCTGCGGAAAACGCCGGTATCCTGACCGGAAAATTCAGAGCATCAGGCGATGCCGCAGCCGGGTGAACCGTTTTAGGGTCTTGTTATTTTTGATTCCCATGGCAAGCGCCCTGGTCGTTCCCACCAGGACCACGAGTTTTTTTCCCCGGGTCACGGCAGTGTAAATGAGGTTTCGCTGTAGAAGAATGTAATGCTGGGTGAGGATCGGCACCACCACGGCGGGATATTCCGAGCCCTGGGATTTGTGAACGGTCACAGCATAGGCCGGAACCAGTTCATCCATGTCGCTGTAATCGTAAGCGACATTCCTGTTCTCGAAGGTTACCACCACTTCCTGTTCCTCCGGAAAAATCCGGAAAATCCTGCCGATATCGCCGTTATAGACGTCCTTGTCGTAGTTGTTTTTAACCTGCATGACCTTGTCGTTGATTTTAAATTCCCGGCCTCCCCGAAGGATGCCGGGCGCGTCGGGATTTAAGGCCTTCTGAAGCTGGACATTCAAATTTCCCGCACCTGCCGGCCCCTTGTGCATAGGGGTTAGGACCTGGATGTCGCTGACGGGATCCAGGCCGAAACGGCGTGGAATCCGATTTTTGACCATTTCCAAAATGATGTCCACGGCTTTTTGGGGGTCTTCCTGTTGAATGAAATAAAAATCGGCATCGGCCCTGTCATTGTCGATGAGGGGCATTTTTCCGCTGTTGATCCTGTGGGCATTGACGATGATGCTGCTGGTTCGGGCCTGCCTGAAGATTTCGTTCAGTTCCACCACCGGGGCGATGCCCGATAAGATGATATCGTTTAATACATTTCCTGCTCCTACCGACGGCAGCTGGTTGACATCGCCCACCAGGATGAGCGTCGTTCCGCTTTCCACCGCTTTCAGCAGATGATGCATGAGAATGGTGTCGATCATGGAGGATTCATCAATGATCAGGATATCCGCCTCAAGGGGGTAATTTTCGTTTTTCTGAAACCCGCCTTTCCGGGAGGCGAATTCCAGGAGCCTGTGAATGGTTCTGGCTTCATGACCGGAAGCTTCACTCATTCGCTTGGCGGCCCTTCCCGTTGGGGCGGCCAGCATGACCCGTTGCCCCATTCGCTCAAATATGTGGAGCATGGCTTTGATAAGGGTGGTTTTACCCGTTCCGGGTCCTCCGGTCAATACCATGACACGGTTCTCCAGGGAAAACTTCAAGGCTTCGATCTGCCTCGGGGCCAGTGCAATGTCCAGACGGGGCTCAACCCATTTTACGGCCTTGTCCACATTCACCGGAGAAAATCCGGAAGGGGCCTGGACCAGGGCAGCTAAACGTCGGGCAATGCCGTTCTCGCTGACGAAAAAGTTGGCGAGGTAAACCGCTTTTACAGAATCCGGCTCAGGATCCACAGGTCCTTCATCGATGATAACGGCCCCTGACTGGGCCAGTGAGTCCAGGGCGCCGGTGATGACCTCTTTGTCCACCGCAAGCGTTTCACCGCATTTTTCTAAGAGAGGGCCAATTGGGCAGCAGACATGCCCATCCTCGGAAAGCTGATGCAATACATAGATAATGCCAGCCTGGGACCGCAGGGGGGAGTTTTTGTCAAAGCCCATTTTTTCGGCAATTCGGTCTGCAGTGACAAAACCGATGCCGAAGATGTCCATGGCCAGACGAAAGGGGTTTTCCCGGACGATGGGTATGGCAAGGTTTCCGTATTCCCTGAAGATTCTGGGGGCATACCCCGCGCTGACGTCGTTGGATTGGAGAAACAGCATGAGATCCCGGATTTCCTTCTGGTCCTCCCAGGCCGTTTGAATCATCTGGATGCGTTTCCGGCCGATACCTTCCACACTGGCCAGCTTTTTGATATCCTGTTCAATAATATCCAGGGTATTTTGGCCGAATTTCTTGACGATGCGATCGGCCATCACCGGGCCGATGCCCTTGATAAGACCGGAACCCAGGTATTTTTTAATGCCGGACACCGTGGCGGGCATCTTCGTGTAATACTGATCGACCTTGAACTGCTCGCCGAATCTGGGATGAAGGGACCAGACCCCGGTCATGGTCAAAATTTCCCCGGGCTGGGGGGCCATGAAATTTCCCACCACGGTGACAAGGTCCCGGTGGCCCCTGACCCTGACCTTGGCGATGGTATACCCGCTTTCTCCGTTGGTATAGGTGATGCGTTCGATCTGTCCGGTCAGTTCCACGGCCATGGAAACGGTCCTTCACCTGCAGTCGCAGTCATTAAGGCGGGGTTTTTATCCGGAAGACTCCGCCAGAGACACGATCAGCTCACCGATTTTTTCAGCCGATCTTCCGAACAGTTCATCAATCTCAATCCGGTCCAGAAAGGTGTCGTCCCAGATCACGCTGTTTTCCTGAACGATGCTCTTCACGTGCTCGTATTTCCCCCCCAGGGCCTTGATCTTCGTGGCGGTCGGCACGTCCCTTCTGAAGGAAATGTTCAGCAACAGCAGATGCTCGATGATGTTGGGCCGTTCCGGATCCTTGGAGATCAAAGGAATGATCAGAATGCTCCGGTCGTCCTTTCTTCCCTTGCCGATGTAAACGTTCCCCTGGCGGACTATGATCCGCTTGGTGCCTTTCAAGGAGGCGTCTTTTTCCACCCGAGAAGGTATGGACGAGAGGATCCCGGTTTTGGATTCAACGTAGATGGAGGTTTGATCCGTTGGCTCTCCCAGAAGGTTGAGACCCTGAATTTTATACAGAATTGTGCCGTTGATGGTCTCAACAATGCCCTGGAGGTTTTTGAGTACCATGACATTGCTGTTGGTCACCTGTGAAACCTCCAGATGGTTTATCGACAGGGTTTCAAACAGAAGCCCCTCCAGCTTTTCCCTGATCCGGCTGGTCCCCACGGTGACGGTCTTGGCCTGATGCCTGATCGCGTCCACCGGCCGCGAAAGGGAGTTGATGCACTGCCCCAGGCATTCAAACAGCTTGTCGAGCATATTGGAAGCCGTACCTTTTTGGGAGAAATCCAGTTCAAAATCCGAGACCGGGAGGCGGCCGGAAAGGTATTTGAGCAAAAGGGTCAAATCAGATGCCGATTCCAGTCCCAGGGCGGCGGGAATCCGGCCCCGGGCTTTCTGTTTTCTGAATTCCTGATAAAACGCGGCGATTTTTTCCCGGAAAGTTTTATCCAGGATCAATTCATATACATCCTGGCCTTTTTCGGCCTGATCCATGATGAACCGCCGGATGTCCTCCCGGAATCCATGGAAAAAGGCGGAGCCGTCGTTGATGGAAAGCGCCGCGTAATACCCCCAGAGATGACCTGCCAGTGTGCTTAGTATGGGAGAAAGATGTTCCCCTGCCGAAGGTACATGAAATACATCCGCAGCATAGGGATCAAAACGGTGTTCCCCTTCATCGGCGATGACGATGGGGGTGGCTTTATGGGCCTGGAAAATGGCCGTGTCCTTGATGATATCGCCGATGACGCTCTGCCTCACTCCCGCAGCGCAGATGATGATCAGGGGCTCCGATGACAAATCGATGTGTTTTTTATCCTCCACGTAGTCGGAGGAAATGGTTTTATAGCAGAGTTCGCTTAATTTGATCCGGATTTCATCGGCGGAGGCCTTGTTGGGACCGGAGCCGACCACAGCCCAGTAGTTTCTGGTCGTTGCGGTTCGCCGGGCTGAAGCGGCGATTACGTCTTTCCCGGCCAGCACCTTCCTCATTTTTTCCGGCAGGGCCAGAAGCTGCCTGATCTCATCCGTCACAAAGGCCGAACTACGGGCATTTTTGATCACGGCGATGTAAAGACCCAGAAGGGCCCCGGCCACGATCTGGGAATAAAACGCCTTGGTGGAGGCCACGGACATTTCAATGTCTCTGCCGCTGCTGGTATACATGACCCCGTCCACCTTGAAGGTGATGTCCGAATCCCGCCGGTTGACAATGGCCAAGGTGTGAGCTCCCCGTTCTTTCACCATGTCCACGGTGCGGTTGGTGTCCGTGGTGGTACCCGACTGGGAGATGGCGATGACCAGGGAGTCGGCAAAGGCTTTTCCGCCGGCCGTATCGTTGATTTTAAAACCGGAAAGTTCGGAGGCCTTGAGGGCGGTGATCAGCAGCGTTGGATCATTGACGTAAAAATTCAGGATATCCGCACAGGCCTTGGCGGCCACTCCCGCAGTGCCCTGACCCACAAAAAAAATTCGCCTGATCCGATTTTCTTCAAGGGCCTGCCGGATGGACGGCGGCATGGTTTTTTCATCCAATTCGACCCGGTAATGAGGATCCCCCCCCTTTCCCATCTTCCATCGGTTTTCAAGGGTTTTTTCCACAGATGCCGGAGATTCGGAGATTTCTTTCAGGAAATAATGGTCAAATCCCTGTCGGTCGATGTCCCGGGAGGTGATCCGGGTGTGCTGAATGTCGTCTTCGGTCAGGCGGATCGGGGTGCTGTCGTAATAAAGGGCATCGATGCCTTCAATGCCTCCCGGGGAATTCTGATCAAGTATAAAAATTTGTCCCCGGGCTTTCCCGTTCATTTTGCAGAAAAAAGGGGTTTCTTCCACAAAACCGTAAACTTCGGATGCCGGCATGTAAAAATCCGATGCCAGACCGATGAAAATGGTTTGCCCGCTGCCTTTCTGGGCCAGAAACAGCCTGCCGGGGGCCAGGTCGGTGTGCATGGAAATGGCATGAGATCCTTCAAAGAGATTCACGGTCCGACGGAATGCTTCCTCCACATCCAATCCTTCCCGGAGATAATGGTCGATATAAAGGGGAATGATCTTGGTGTCCGTCGTAATGTCCGGGTGGATGGTCCGGCCGAATTTCTCGAACTTTTCTTTTAATTCCAAATAATTGTCGATATCGCCATTCAGGCAGACATGGATAATGCCGGAAGGGTCCTCTTCGGTTTGACAGGACCGGTTGTCCACGGGATGGCAGTTGGGCTCGTTGATCGCCCCGATGGAGGCCCATCGGGTATGGGCGGAAACCGAATCGTGAAAAATGGGGTGCTGCAACAGCAGGTGAAGGACCGGGTCTGTTTTGATCTCATTCCTCAGGTAATGAACATTATCCCCCAGGCGCCCTACCTCCGAAGCATATTTATAGACGAGGGAGATGGCGGCAAGATCATTTCCCATGTCATGAACGCTGATGCTCCGGTTCAGGAGAACATCCTGTTTCATCCGGTTTTGATAAAGCTGAAACAGATCGCCCCGGCCCCGCGAAACAAGGTCCTCTTTAAATTTCCGGAAATTTTCTTTATTCAGCCAGAACAAAAGCGAAATCCCGGCTGAGTCCCTGCCCCTGACCTCCAGCCGGTCGATGCTGTTTAAAACCGTGTTGATTTTTTTCAATATCGTTATTGCGGAAAGGGTCGGGGACGAGGGGTGATGGGACCCCAGGTCTTTTATTTTTTTCACATTTTCGAGGATTTCCCATTGAATGGCCCAGGCAATGTCCTTTAACTGCTCGATACGATCCGACATGACCCGAACCGTGGCGGGATCCAGGACCCCCATGTTTTCGGAAAGAAGGGTCGATTCTTCCCGGATGGCGGCGGTAATCCGCTTATTGAAAAAACCAAGATTCTGTTGAAGGGTTTCACCCGTATACAGACGATAGAATGTTGACGGGGCTTTCAGTTTCCTCACGGCCTCGTCCAGTGCGTCCACACCGTTTTCACCACCCAGATAGTGTCTGAAAAAAGAGAGCGGGTCCTTTTGACAGGCGTCAAAATTCTGTTTAAGGGTAAATTCAATCAGGTCCCTGATATTATCCGTTTGGAGGATGTCTGCCGGTGTATTTCCTTTTGCAGGTCCGGGAACGTTCTTCTGTTTATGGAAGGAGACGATTCCGGCCAGGCCGCAGCAAAATAAAGTGTTGGACAGCGGAAACAGGACCAGTGCGTTTCCCGGGGTTCGGGAGACATACCGGCCGACAAAAATCTTCACGGAAAACATGCATTTCAATGCGTTTAAAAGCATGATGAGAGGCCGGGTGGCGATCATGGCGATATCCTGCAGCATTAAATGTTTCTCATTGCGCCTGTCATTTTTTCAATACGCCGTTCGACCTCTTCTTTTGTCCATGCCAGCTTGATCTGCATGGAAATCATACGGTTCATGATATGATCGGATTTTTCAAGATCGAGATTCCTGTAGTCGGGAAGGTTTTCCACCAGTGAAACGGGCAATCGCGCCGCGGCTCTCAAGTTTTTCAGATGATCCCATCTCCGGAAATAATGCCAGAGGTTGTCATACCAGTAAAAACAGCCGTCAACCCCTGCTTCGGCCAGTTTGGCCGCAGCCGTCCGGGTCCTGGCCTCATCCGGTAGGAAAAAGGACAGGAACGTGGCCGAGTCTCCCTGTTCATCGGGCAGAGACCTGAATGAGACCCTGCCCAGGTTTTTCAGGGCCGATTTAATGGCGCCCTTGTTGTTGCGCTGAACGTCCAGGATGCGGTCCAGTTTTTCCAACTGGGCAACCCCCACGGCGGCGTTTAACTCGCTGATCCGGTAATTGAAACCCAGAAAGGGGTGGTTTTCAAGTCCCCTGTCCTTGCCGATGTGGTCATGTCCGTGATCGGCAACGGCATCCGCCGTAAGGTACCGGTCTTTATCGTCGGTGACCACCGCACCGCCTTCGCCGCAGGTGATGGTCTTAACCGCGTCAAAGGAAAAGCAGCCCATGTGACCGAAAGTTCCTAGGGCCTTGCCCCGATAGGTACCGCCGACTGCCTGGCAGGCGTCTTCGATCAGGATGAGTCCATTCCGGGTGCAGATCTCTTTAATTTCGTCGATTCTGGCCATGGCCCCGCACATGTGAACCGGCAAAACCGCCTTGGTCCGGGAGGTGACTACGGCTTTTACGGATGCAGGATCAAGGCACAGGGTTTCATCGATATCGGCGAACACCGGAACCGCCCCGGCATTTAATACGGCTTCAATGGTGGCGATAAAGGTAAAGGGAGGCACGATCACTTCATCGCCGGCACCGACCCCGCAGGCTGAAAGGGCGATGCTCAAGGCGGCCGTGCCGCTGGAGCACAACAGCGCGTGTGCCGCACCCATGCGCCTGGCCAGTCTGTCTTCAAAGGTTTTCGCTTTCCAGTGGTCTTTCCGGGCCGCATCAAAACCATACCGGAACAAGACACCGGTATTCAGAACATCCTGAACTTCTTTTCGTTCTTCCTCGCCAAACCATTCAAAACCAGGCATGATGGATTCTCCTTATTTTCACACTTTTTTGGGACGCGATCCTTTAAAAGAGGCCGCATCCTTTTCCGAAGCGGATTGTCGATGAGCAAAATAATTCGTGAAATACTCTTTCATGATCATCCGGGCGTACTGGGCCGCACGGGTTCCGATGAATTTTTCATGGGCCACCAGAACCGATATGACGATGCCCCGGTTCCCGGATTTTTCGTTGGCGTATCCCACAAACCAGTCCAGACGGAGCTCATGGGTGTCGTTATCGATGGAACCGGTTTTTCCGCCAATGGACAGCCGGCTTAAAATGTCGTCCCGGGTATAACCCCGGAAAGATTTTCTCAACGTCCCGGAATTGACCGCAGCCGTCATCATATGCGTAACGATTTTGCTGGTCCGGTCGGAAATAGCCTGCTTGATGCGTGAGGTTTCACCCCTGTAAAGAAGATGGCCGTCCCTGTTGACAATCCGCTCAACGATAAACGGTTCCATGAGGGTTCCCCCGTTCGCCACGGCCCCTGCGATCAGAGCGCCGTGAAGCGGGGTAATCTTTGTCGTCCGGTTGAATCCGCTGGCGATTTCCGCCAGGTTGAAAGGCTTTTCCGAAATCCGCATTTCGCTGGCGGCCAGGGGGATCTCAAAATCAATGGGTTGGTTGAATCCAAACCCCGAGGCGTATTTTTCAAGCCCGCTTCTTCCCAGCTCAAAATACCCGATTTTCCCGAACACCGGGTTGACGGAATGGGCGAAGGCCTCTTGAAAGGTGATCATTCGACTGAACCTGCTGCTCTGATTTTTGAGCTGGGACTGATACAGGGTATACTTTCCGCCGGTGAACGAAAGTTGTTTGTTTTCATTGAAATCAAGCGTTTCAATGGCTGCAGCGGCGGTAATGATTTTAAAGATGCTGGCAGCTGGAAATTGATGATCCACGCAGGGGTTTCCCCCGGGATTGGTCTTGTCCAGGCTGATCATGGAAAGAATCTTTCCCGTAGCCGGTTCCAGGGTCACGATGCCGATATACCGGGAATTTTTCACATCCAGTTGTTTGTGAATAAACGCCTGCAGCTGGGGGTCCAGGGTGGTGATCACCGTATAGACTTCCCCCTGACCGGGAATTTTAATTTCCTTTTCGGTTAAATTGACGAATTTTCGCTCATCCAGAATGGCCGCAACCCGTTTTTTATCCATCAATCCGGTTTCGGGGTGCGATTCATTTTTTTCAGCAATGACGGGCTCCGGTTTCAGAAAATGTCGGGCAAGGGGGAAAACACCGTTAACCGCCCCATATATCAGGCCCGCCAGAGCGATGACCGGGATGGCGTATTTCCCGGTTTCCATCAAAAAACGTTTTTGTGCCGCACGCCGGTTGAGGCGATGCTGATAATTTCTCCAACCCTGTCGATTCATGATATTCCGTCTTAAAAGCAATCCAAATTGAAATACTGAAATTCCGTCGCCGGATTTTCGATTAGAAATCTATCGCAGCCGCGTTCCGGGTTTAACCGGTTTCATAACCGTGGTCAAGGCTAAGCTCTTGTCATCGGTTGCCGCCAGGACCATTCCATTGGACAAAATGCCCATGAGCTTGGCCGGCTTTAAATTGGCCACGATAATCACCTGTTTTCCCACCAGGTCCTCCGGTTCATAACTTTCCGCAATTCCGGCCACCACGGTTCGTTTCTCCCCGATATCCACTTCGAGTTTGAGCAGTTTTTTGGCCTTGGGGATTTTTTCGGCCGAAAGAACGGTCGCCACTCTCAGGTCAATCCGGTCAAGGGTTTCGATATCAATGGGCGGTTTGAATTCGGGTGCGTCCCCCCCGGATTCTTTTTGGGAGGGAGGCATCAGCGCGTGGATTTTTTCCGGATCGATACGCGGAAACAGGGACGTTGATTTCTGTACCTGCGTCCCCGGCAGGAGGACGTTCCATTGTTTCAATTGATCCATGGCGTAAAATTTCGATTCCGGGTCAAGCCCTAAAAATTTTTGAATTTTTTTGGCGGTGTCCGGCATGAACGGATAAACCAGGCCGGACAGAATCCGGATGCCTTCCAGCAGGTTGTACATCACGGCCTCCAGCTCGGGTTTACTGGCCTTTTTTTTGGCGAGCTCCCAGGGGGCTGTAACGTCCACATACTTATTCATCCGGCCGACAAAATCCCAGACGCTTAAAATGGCCTTGTGGAATTCGAAATTCTCCATGGCCTCGGTAAACCCGGTTACCGAACGGGCCGCATCATCGGAAAGCCCGATTTTAAGCTCCTCCTCCAGCTTGAGGTCGATTTTCGGGATGACCCCTGAAAAATATTTATGGGTCATGGCCAAGACCCGGCTGACAAGGTTGCCGAAGTCATTGGCCAGGTCTGAATTGATGCGCTCCACCAGAGCAAACTCATTGAGGTTGGAATCCAGGCCGAATACCATGTCCCGCATGAGGAAGAACCGGAAAGCATCCAGCCCGTAAATGTCCTTCATCTGAAGGGGGTCCACCACATTCCCGATGCTTTTGGACATCTTGCTCTGATCCACATTCCAGTAGCCGTGCACGTTCAGATGATTATACAGCCGGATCCCGGCTGCTTTCAAAATAATGGGCCAATAGATTCCGTGGGGCTTTAATATATCTTTTGCCACCACATGCTGGACATGGGGCCAGTATTTATGAAAAAGTTCCCCGTCGGGATACCCCAGGGCGGAGATATAATTGATCAGGGCGTCAAACCAGACATAGGTCACATACTGGGAATCAAAAGGAAGGGTGATCCCCCATTTCAACCGGGATTTGGGACGGGAAATGCAGAGGTCTTCCAGGGGTTCCCGCAGAAAGGCCAAGACCTCGTTGCGATACCGTTTGGGCCGGATGAAGTCCGGATTCGCGTTGATGTGATCGACAAGCCAATCCTGGTAACGGCTCATCCTGAAAAAATAATTCGATTCCTTGATGGTTTCGGGTTCGGTTTGATGGTCCGGGCATTTCCCGTCCACAAGTTCCCTTTCGGTGTAAAAGCGTTCGCACCCGTAACAGTACATCCCTTCGTATTCACTGAAATAAATATCGCCGGCGTCGTAAATTTTCTGCAGGATATGTTCCACGATGACCATGTGTTTGGGGTCCGTGGTCCTGATGAATTTATCGTTCCGGATATTCAGTTCAGGCCACAATTGCCTGAACAACTCGCTGATCATGTCCACATAGGCTTTTGGGGAAAGGTTTTCATCCTTCGCGGCACGGACGATCTTGTCGCCGTGTTCGTCGGTTCCCGTCAGAAAAAACGTGTCCGCTCCCAGCATCTGATGAAACCGGGCCGCTACATCGGCGACGATGGTGGTATAGGCATGCCCCAGATGAGGCCGTGCGTTGACATAATAAATGGGGGTTGTGATATAAAAAGGGGAGGTCATTGAATCACTCCTTCATCGCATCGTTTTTGGGTTCCAGAATTATTTTGTCCAGACCGATTTCAATTTCCTGGCCCTTCTCGATCTGGACGATGATTTTTTCCTTTAATGGATTGTGCCGAAGAACCCTGCCTTTTCCATCTTCGGTCATGATGGTTTTGCCGATTTTAGGATAGCCCTTTTTCAGGTCGAAATACACGTCGTTTTCGAAGGTCAGGCAACACATCAACCGACCGCATTGCCCGGAAATTTTGGTGGGATTTAAGCTTAATCCCTGTTCTTTGGCCATACGAATGGAAACGGGCCCGAAATTATCGATAAAGGAAGAACAACAGATGACCCTTCCGCACCTTCCCAAACCACCGCACATTTTGGCGTGGTTGCGGATGCCCACCTGGCGCATTTCGATTCTGGCGCCCACTTCCTTGACGAGCTGTTTGACCAGCTGCCGAAAATCCACCCTGCCGTCGGCTGTGAAATAAAAGGTCAGCTTGCTGCCGTCAAATGCGCTTTCAACACTGAAAAGATTCATTTTCAGCCCCAGCTCCGAGATGCACGAAAGGCAGTATTCATGGGCTTTTTGTTCCGTCTCGCGGTTTTTCTCCAATTGATCGAAATCTTTTTCATTCGCCAGGCGGTATACTTTTTTCAAATCTTTCCCGGCTTCTCCGTCCTCATACTGGACGGGAGGGTTGACCACCTGACCTAATCCCAATCCCTGCTGGGTTTCAACAACGACTTGATCCCCGGCCTTTAATACAAAGGCGCCGCAGTCGAAATCATAAATCTTTCCTCCGGGCTTGAACCGGATGCCTACAATTTTTTTCATATCATTCATGGCTCCCCCAGTCGCAACATTAAAAGATCAAGGCTGAGCCTAAGGTTCATGTTGGTCGCAACATCCCTCTGGGCCTGCTCCAGGACTTCTATTTTTTTCAAAAGGGCCTCCACGGTGCTGTTTGCCGAGGCGCATCGGACCTGATCGGCAAGGTCCTGGTTGATTATTTTACCCGGGGCGTATTTCCAGACCACCAGGTCCCTGAACCAGGTTTTCATGACGGCGATAGAATCTCCCACCGTGGATTTGCTTTTGGCCAGTTCTTCGGAAAATGCCAAAAGTGAAGATCTCGATCTTCCGGAGAGCAGATGGGGATTTTCAAGGCCCCCCGCGATGATCAGCCATTTCCTCCGCCGGCCCCAGTTTGAACGGCTCATGGAAAGCACCCGCCCAAAACTGCCCTCCGCCATGGCGGCCAGCGTCTTTCCCTGTTCCGGATCAATGCCCCGGGTGATTTGCAGAAGTCGAACAATATCCGGACGAGAGACCGGATTAAACCGGACACGCCTGCAGCGGGATAAAATGGTCGGAAGAAGGGTGGACGCCTCTGTTGCGGTGAGAATGAAAATCGTCCGGTCCGGCGGCTCTTCCAGAACCTTTAACAAAGCATTGGCCGCCGATGGGTTCATTGTGTGGCTTTCCGCAATGATAACGAAACGAACCCTTGCCTCATAGGGTTTCAATGCAAGCGTCCCCAATAGATCGCGGATCTGGTGGATTTTAATCATCGCCCCGTCGGGCTCAATGAAAATAATGTCGGGATGATTTCCGGACCGGATTTTTTTGCAGGAACTGCACCGCTCACACGGGTTGGGGCTGACGGCACTGTCTGCAAAGGTTCCCTTGTCTCCGGGCGGCGGATTTTTACCATAGGACGTAATATCCGGCTTTGTTTCCAGACAGTTGGCAGCCATGGCAAAGGCGGTAGCCGTCATTCGTTTCCCAATCCCCGCAATTCCCGTGAAAAGAAGGGCATGGGGGATGGCGTCTTTTTGCAGGAACCCCTTTAAGGTCCGGAGGGGCTGAGTCTGGCTGAATATTTGGTCAAAACCGTGCACGGAGTCAGAAATCAACCCGTTCCTTAAGTTCTTTTCCCGCCTTGAAGAACGGCAGTCTCTTGGGTTTGATCATGACTTTCTCGCCGGTCTTGGGATTTCTACCGGTATAGCTCTTGTATTCTTTGACAAAAAAGCTGCAGAGACCCCGAATTTCAACGCGTTCTCCCTTGGCCAGGGCATCCGCCATACTGTCAAAAAATATCTGAACCACCCTTGCAGCCTCGGATTTGGAGATGTTTGCTTCGGTTTTCAAGGCGGAAATCAGTTCCAGTTTATTCATTTATCCTCCTATCGTTCATTGAAATTAATCCTCAAGCTACTCCTAGTAAACAAAAGTCTTTAAGAAGTCAAGCGGTTATGAAAATATTTCCGGTAATGCAGCAACATCTTCGGTTTCAATTTCAACGCTGGCATACCGGCCGAGGGTCTCGATGTTGACCACAATCCGGTGCCGTCCCTTGTAATGTACAAAAGTACCGATAACCCCCGTGAAGGGGCCCCGCGTCACCATCACCCGCGCTCCTTTCATCATCCCCCTGCCGCTGAAAATATCGCTTTCGGCAGTTACCATGATTCTTAAGGACTCGATCGTGTCCGGGGAAACCGGCATTGGGCCGTTTTGGCTGCCAATGAAGCGGACCACTCCCGGGGTTTTAAGAATTTCAAGGTGCTTTTCAGGGTATAGATCTGTTTTTACAAACAGATACCCCGGAAAAAGCGGTGTGTTTAAAACTACTTTCCGGTCTCGCCTTCGGCTTCTCGTCTTAATTTTGGGCAGAAAGGATTCTATGTTTTTTCCCTTGAGTCCCAGGTCAACGACGGATTCAAAGCGGCTTTTTGTATATAATACATACCACTGGGGTATGAAAGGGTCCTCAATTACCATGTAAAATTGCCATACACCGCCATTTTTTCAGTTGGTGCCGATTTCTCCCAACCCTTTCAGGTTAACGATGAATTCAATTCTCCGGTCGTCGGCGTTATCTTTGACGCGGACATCCAGAGCCCAGCATGGAGCATCATAAAGCACCCCGACCTTTGTCTCCAGGGTTCTGGTGTCCAGCAGGTTTCTTTCATTATCGGCGTAAACAAAAATCACGTCCGAAAGCCGTACGCCGATTTCCGTATACAGCGACTCAATAAGGTCATCGGTAAACCGGTAACTGAAATGGAACCGGTCTCCCCGGTCATCCTGCCACTTAAGCTCCATGTTTCGGGTCAGGAAAGCGTTTTCATAATAGCTGTATTGAGCATCAGCCCATATAGAGAAAAAATCGGTGCAAATCAACTCCATTTCAGCGTCCAGAGGCAAAACAGGACGACCGTTTTCGCGGGCCTCATCGATATCAAGCCCCTGTTTGAGATCAAGCCGCAATAACTGATGATACTGAGGAACCGGAACCCCCGGGGATCCATCCGGAGCCGGTTTGGGAGTATCTTTCAGGTTCACGGACCTGGACGTTACAAACTGGGTCAGTTGAAACGCGACGCTGTTTTTCTTTTGGATGCGGTTGATCTCATCGTCAAGGCTTTCAAACCACGGCAGATCCTCCTGATCCGTCCGGGGGACATATTCGTAAACCAGCCTGGGTATCAGGGTATGGCGGAAGGCCCTGGACTGATTATTTTCCGCAGGATAGACTTTATAGAGTTCCGATGCAAAATCCAGTTTCAGGTCATATTGATGACGAAACGCCGTCCGGTCTTTTCCGTGCTCTAAAGGATGATCCTGAAACTTGTCCGTCCGCCAGACGGTTTCATCCAGACCCGCGGAGGGCTCGAAAGTGAAATACCGGTTCCGGTAACGCGAAAAATACATCCTGGGGTGAACATCCATCCGGTGCCCGTTGGTTCCGTCCTCACTATAAAAATAGGTGTATTCCGAGTTCATGTTCCAGGAAAAAGGGCTCTTGGAAATTTGCCGCTTAAGGGTGCTGAGGGTCACCCTGGGCAGTTGCTGCAGCGTCGTATCTTCATCAAGATATTTCCGGGCAATGACATTGTCATACCATTTCAGATCCGCGTTAAGGCTGTAAGCGGATCCGTTTTTGTTCAGGTTGAACCGGCTGACACGGGTCGGGTCCTCGTAGCTGTCCAGGATCCTGCCGAAATTATCCTTAAAATACTTCTGGGAGGCATGATAGCCGGAATGGCCGTCAAGGAATTCCAGAAGATAGTCCTGGTCGGAAACCAGATCCAGATCGAGTTTTGCCGTAAATCCCCCATCGAAGGCCTGGTCCTGTTTTGTTCTCACCCAATATCGATCCGAATTGGATCTGTCCCAGACGTCATGATCATATCCCCAGTTATCGGTGGACCGGGGCGTACCATCATCAATTTCCAGGTCATTTAAAAAATCCGCCATCAGGACGCCTTTAGAGCGGCCATCAAGCGCGTAACGATATTCCATGCCGATTTTATTACCTCGTTTTTGCAGGTAATTTTCATATAACGTCATGTCTGAAGAATCATTTATGGCCCAGTAAAGCGGCTGATCAAATTCAAATCCCTTGCGTCTGGAAAAACCGATTTTGGGAATCAACAGCCCGGATTGGCGGTCCAGTTTCACCGGAAAAAGGAAAAACGGGGTATAAAAGACGGGAACTTTTTTCGCCCACAAAGCGCCGTGCCGGATATACCCATATCCGTTCAGGGTTACATCCAGTTTTTTTCCGCTGATGCGCCATGCCGGATCATCCGCGTCGCAACTGGTCAGCCATGCGTTCTCGGCGGCATATACATAACGCTCTTTTTGTTCGATCCGGTCTCCCTTGAGGTAGAAATGATTTTCCGCCAGAAATATCTCACCTTCATAAAAAACCCCTTTTTCGTTTTTGATGTCCAGTTCCATCCGTTTTGCGGTAAGAACATCTTCGCCGAACTTCAGGACGACGTTGCCGTCGGCTGAGGCCATCATGGTTTCCATGGAAAAGATGATTTTGTCGGCGGACAGGGTCTTGTCCTCCTGGCGGATAACCACATGTCCTGATGCCTGGTATTCTTTCCGGGCCTGGTGATAGGTCACTTCATCCGCCTGAATCCGCCAGGGCGACTCGGGATCTCCTAAAACCAGCCGGCGATAAGGGTTTTCCATGGCGCTGTGGGCCACGAGCGGATTCTGGCAACAGACTCCCCATAAAACAAGGAGCAGGAAAACCTTTGATGCACCGGGGCGTCGCCGGTCGGATAAAGGATTGTGCATTATTTTAAAGTTCACGGGCTCCGAATCTTTTCCTTACCAGCAATTCATGAATTCCCTTAGAGCTCAACCGGTTAACGGCTCCAACACGGGCAGGGCATCTAACTTCTTGATAACCTGCTTAATTTTGAATATAAAATCAACAGCCGGAAAAAAGCAAGGCATTGTTTTACCAAAATAGGCATTTAAAATCATGAAAAGTTACGCTATAAATCAGAATCGATTGATATTTTCTGTTTTCCAGGCACGCAAAAAATGAAAATCTTACTGACCAACGACGACGGTATATACGCTGATGGGTTGTGGGCCCTTTATGAACGGTTTTCACTGGAAAATGAGGTCACCGTTATCGCTCCGGACCGGGAACGCAGTGCCGTGGGCCATGCCATCACCCTGCATGTTCCCCTTCGGGCCGCCCGGATTCAGATGAACGGGAAAGGTCCGTTTTTTGCAGTGAGCGGCACCCCGGCGGATTGCATCAAGCTGGGTGTGTTGGAGCTTCTGGACGAAAAACCCGACATGGTCGTTTCCGGAATCAATCCCGGGGCTAATGTGGGCGTAAACATCAACTATTCCGGAACAGTGGCCGCAGCCAAGGAAGCCGCACTGTACGGCATGAAGGCCATCGCCGTATCCATCCAGGGGCCCTGTTGCCGGGATTACGGGGAAGCCGCGGAATTTGCCGCAATGCTGGCCAAACGGGTGGCTCTCCAGGGCCTGCCCCGGGGAACATTTTTGAATGTCAATCTCCCCAACAAACCGATGAAAAGCCTGGCCGGGGTGAGAGTCTGCAGGCAAGGCACAGAGTTTCTGGATGAGTATATCAAAAAGCGCTTTGACCCTCGAAACCGGGAATACTATTGGCACGGATATGACCCGGAGCCGGCCTTTGAACATCCGGACATTGACGGTCAGGCCCTGTTCGAGAATTATATTTCCATCACGCCCATCAAGTGCGATATGACGGATTACGGGGTTCTGGAAGAACTTAAAAACTGGGATTTTGAAAACATTTCGGGAAACGCGAAAAATTCAGGAAATCCATGAAAAAAACCTTTATCCGTGATATCAAGGCCGGTGATTTTGTAGACGATGTTTTTGTCCTGGCCGAAAAAAACCTGTCCCGGAAAAAGGACGGGAACGCTTATCTGAGCCTGACGGCTGCGGATAAAACCGGGATGCTGAAAGGGGTGATGTGGGACAATCTCGACCGGTTCGGTGAAGAGTCCTGTTCCGGGGATTTCGTCAGAATTACAGGGAATGTCACCGAATACCGGGGAAGTCTTCAGCTCGTGGTGAAGAGCGCTTCCATCTTAAAGTCGGAGGAGGTCGACCCGGTCGATTTTTTGCCGGCAACCGAACGGGATGTGGAAGGGATGTTCAACCGGCTTGTCCAGTTGATGGAAACGCTCAGGACCCCCCATTTAAAGTCGCTTATCCAGGCCTTTTTCACGGACGAGGACTTCGTCAAACGGTTCAAAAGCGCTCCGGCCGCCAAACAGATGCACCATGCCTACCTTGGAGGATTATTGGAACACACCCTGTCCATGGCCCTTCTGGTCGAAAAAATAGCCGGGCATTACGGCGGCATCGACAGGGACATGCTTCTGACCGGAGCGGTTCTGCATGACATCGGAAAAATCAGGGAGTTTGAATACGAAGTGAAAATCGACTATTCCGATGAAGGCCGGTTTTTAAGCCATATCGTCATCGGGGCCCTCATGGTCCGGGAAAAGATTCAAACACTTCCGGAGTTTCCCAAAGAGGCTCACGACCTCATTCTTCACATGGTGGTGAGCCATCACGGGACCCGGGAGTTTGGTTCTCCCGAACCGCCCAAGACCATCGAGGCGGTATTGTTGAACTATGTGGATGAAATCGACGCCAAGGTGAACGGCATCCGGGAATTTGTGGAATCCGAAGGGTCCGGGGAAAACTGGACCGCTTATCACCGTATGCTGGGGCGTCATTTTTACACTGGAACCCTTAACGGAAAACAAAAAAGCTCATGTTCATAACGATAGAAGGCATCGAAGGGTCGGGAAAGACCACCCAGATCGGGTATATCGTAGATTTTTTAACCAGATCCGGACAGGAATGTGTGGTCACCCGGGAACCCGGGGGAACTGTCATCGGCGAAAAAATCCGCTCCATCCTCCTGGATTCCAGGAACAGCGCAATGGATGCGGTGGCCGAGCTTCTCCTTTATACGGCGGACCGTGTCCAGCATGTTGCAGAGATCATCCGGCCCGCACTGGCCTTGGGTAAGACCGTGGTCTGCGACCGGTATTTCGATGCCACGGTGGTGTATCAGGGATATGCCCGGGGGCTGGATGTGGGGTTTATTTTTGAATTGCACCGAATGGCATTGAACGATTTGAAACCGGATCTGACCTTCCTTTTGGATCTTTCCCCTGAAAAAGGGCTAAAGCGCGCATGGCAGGCCATTCAGGCAGGGGAACGTGTTGGCGGTGAAACCCGTTTTGAGGAAGAAAACCTTTCGTTTCATGAGCGGGTGCGGGAGGGGTATTTGGCCCTTGCCGCCGCGGAACCCGGAAGGATCAGGATCATTGACGGGTCCCGGGACGAAGAGACTGTAAGAAGCAACATTATAAAGGTATTGTCCCGATGAGCTCAATTATGGATACCATTGGAAATACCCCCTTGATTGAGATCAAAAAACTGAATCCCAATCCAAGGGTACGGATTCTTGCCAAAGCCGAATATTTCAACCCGGGAGGATCCATCAAGGACAGGGCCGCTCTGGCAATGATCGAGGCGGGAGAAAGGTCCGGGGAGCTGACTCACGACAAGACGGTTATAGAGGCCACCAGCGGTAACACAGGCATCGGCCTTGCCCTGATCTGCGCGGTGAAGAACTATCCCCTCCTGCTGGTCATGTCCGAAGCAGCCAGCATTGAACGGCAGAAAATTTTAAAGGCCCGGGGAGCGGACATCATGCTCACGCCGGGGCGTCTGGGCACGGACGGCGCCATCGAGGAGGTTTACCGAATGGCCCTGGAGAACCCGGACAAATATTTTATGACCGACCAGTTCAACAATCCCGCCAACTGGCAGGCCCACTACTACGGAACCGGAGAGGAAATCTGGCGGCAGACCGGCGGCAGGGTTTCCACGGTTGTGGCCACGATGGGGACCACCGGCACCCTGATGGGAATTTCCAGGCGGCTTAAGGAGTACAATCCGGATATCCGGATCCTCGGTGTGGAACCCTATCTTGGCCATAAAATTCAGGGCCTGAAGAACATGAAGGAGGCATATGTTCCTGAAATTTATGATAAAAGCCGTTTAGATAAGATTGTCAACATTAATGATGAGGATGCCTACGAAACTGCCCGGAACCTGGCTCGGACCGAGGGGTTGTTTGTGGGGATGAGCAGCGGCGCCGCCATGTTCGTTGCTCTGGAACAGGCCGGACAGATGACGGAGGGGACCTTGGTGGTCGTTCTGCCCGATGGCGGCGAGCGCTATTTAAGCACGTCCCTTTTTGCCGTAAAGGAAGACGTGGGATTGAAATTGTTCAACACCATGGGGCGGACAAAAGAGGCTTTTAACCCCCTTGTGCCGGGCAAGGTTTCCATATATTCCTGCGGTCCCACAGCCCATGCCAGAATGGCCCTGAGTGAATGCCGGCGATTCGTCTTTTCCGATCTTTTATGCCGGTATCTGAAGTATCGCGGGTTTTCGGTCAAGCATGTGGTCAACATCACCGACCTGGATGATAAAACCATCGAAGGGTCTGAAATGGTCAAACAGGATCTTTCGCGGTTCACCCAGTTCCATATCGATGCATTCCATGAAGACATTAAAACCCTGGGAATTGAACCTGCGGATCATTATCCAAAAGCCAGCGAACATGTGGGAGATATGGTGGCCCTTGCGGAAAAGCTGGTCCAAAAAGGGTTTGCCTATGAAAAACTCAGGTCCCTTTACTTTGATATTTCCCGTTTTTCCGAATACGGCCGCCTGTCCGGTGTTGACATCAACAAGATCCGGCTGGGGGCCACCGTGGACCTGGACGAATATGAAAAGGACAACCCGAGGGATTTCACCCTTTTCAAACGCTCCCGGCTGTCCGAATTGAGAAAAGGCATTTTCACCAAAACCCAATGGGGAAACGTACGGCCCTCATGGCATATCCAATGCGCGGCCATGTCCATGAAATACCTGGGCGATTCCTTTGACATCCATACCAGCAGCAGGGAGCTGGTATTCCCCCATCATGAAAACGAAATCGCCATTGCCAAGGCGGTTACCGGAAAGCCCCTGGCCGGTTACTGGATTCATTGCGACCGGGTTCTGGTGGACGGGAAAAAAATGGATGAAGCGGATGCACGGGTTACCCTTCCGGATCTTCTGAACATGGGCTATGCCGGGAGAGAAATCCGCTACTGGCTGTTAAGCGCACATTACCGGAAGTCGTTGACCTTTTCAAGGGAACGCATGGATAGCGCATGCCGGGGATTGAAGCGCATGGACCGGCTGATTCAAAAACTGATTCAGGTGGACTCCGATGCTCCGACCTGTGGGGATGTGGACCAGATCCTGTATGATGTCCGCCAGGGCTTTATTTCGGGCATGGATGACGACCTGAATATCTCGGCAGCGCTGGCGTCCACTTACGATATTATCCGCAGGTCGAACCGGATGATTGGCGATCGCCGCCTCAACACCGGGGATGCAAAAAAAATCGTTGACGCCTTCCGCCAGATCGACCAGGTTTTGAATATCTTTGATTTTGGGGACGCAATGTCCGACCCTGACGTAAAAAGGCTTCTTTCCGAACGGGAAAAGGCGAGATATCGGAAGGATTGGGTCGGGGCCGATGAAATTCGGGAGCAACTAAGAACCATGGGCATATCCATACAGGACCCAAAGGCGGGACACTCTAAATGAACCCTGTTTATTTCCCTTTCACCGTATTGTCTGCGGCCAATATAATGAATCTGGCTGCCTGTTTTTCAAGTTTGACCATCTGCCGCGTTTCTGATGGCCCCCTCCCGGAAGAAATGGAGATGGGAACAAATAGAGATTTTCTTTCCATCCGGATTCCGGTTTCAGGAGAAGAAGGAAAATTGGAATCCGTTTTAAAAGATTATAAAAACTGGGCGGATCTGCACATGGAGGATCCTGCCGCGTTTTTTAAAAGCCAGACCGAGACCCTTCCTTTTTATAGTGATTCTTCCATTTCAAGAATCAGGATGGATATTCAAAGAAAACAATCCGGGATGGAAAAAACCGCTCTTGAGATGCCGGAACGGCGTTTTGCGGCCCGGCTGTTTCTAAGGATCGCCGAGGAACATGACCTTGCCGACATAACTGTATACAAGGATCTGGATGCCTTTGAAAAAATGCAGCAAGCGCTTTTTAACGACCTCAAAGGAGACCCCGGAGACCGCTTTGCCCTGAAAAACCTCTCTTCGAAGCCTGTTTTCGAGGATCCGGGAAGCCGCATGACCGTGGAACGGATCAGGGCCTGGTCCATTCTGGCGTTTTCCGGTAAAGAGGCGTCCGGGGTTTATGTAACGGACAGTCCGGCGGTCATAAATTGCTTGAAGGAACAGAATGATGCGTTAAAACCGGTCTGTGTATTTAACGGAATCCCTGTTCGCCTGGAAAAGTACGATTCCGAGGACGGATTCAAACACCAGCTTGCCGGGTATTTGAAACGTCTGGCAAAGGACTCCGATTTCCCTTCTGCGGATGATGCGCCCATGGTTCCGGAAAGGCGCTGCCATGAAAAAGCCGTTACCTTAACGGTCTATCGGGTGTCCGGGAAAAGCCCCCTGGAATATTTCGGCTGTTTTTTCTCCGATACCAGCGATATGATGGAAAAACACGCTGATTGCATCTGTCAAAATACGGTCATCTGCTCGGTGGAATCAACATTTTTATAATGCCGAAAAGTATGCCGGCGGTATTGATTTAAGGGGCGGCAAAAAAAAAAATAAGAGTGCTTGACTGACCCCACCAATTGGTATAAGGACTTTTCCCGGTACGCTGAAAAGGCTGATGTAAACCATCATGAAATAAAATTTCCCATGAAAGGAGGATTTTCAAATGGCATTTAATCCTGTTGTTGATACAGACAAATGTGAAGGTTGTGAAGAATGTGTGGATGTATGCCCGGTTGAAGTATTCGAGATGCAGGACGGGAAGTCCGTTCCCGTTAACGCAGATGAATGTCTGGGTTGTGAAAGCTGCGTCGAAGTTTGTGAAGCCGACGCCATCACGGTTGAAGAAATTTAGTCTTTGCCATGTGTTTCCCGATTTTCTAATTTCCAAAAACAAATCGGGAGACACATAAAACCATCCTCTCCGGAAAATATCCGGATTTATCCCCTTGAACGTTATGACCTTCGAATTTCCACGTCTGGCTACGCGTTCCAAGCAAAAAGTTGAGTTGACCCTTCCTGTTCAATCGTTGTATTAAAAATAAGATCACTGTAAATATGTTATTTAATACAGAGCTTCCGAGTGAAAAAAAATTATGGATCACGCCGAAACAGTTTTAAGCGATAAATATAACCGTAATATTAATTACTTACGAATATCCATCACCGATCGTTGCAACCTGAAGTGTATTTATTGTCGGCCCGGCGGCAAAATTTTGAAGCTTGCCCACGATGATATATTACGGTACGAAGAAATTCTCCGGGTTATCCGGATCTGTTCGGATCTGGGGCTTCAGAAAATCAGAATAACCGGTGGTGAACCCTTGGTGCGTAAGGGGATAGGTGATTTTCTGAATTCGGTATCCCGCACCCCGGGAATAAGAGATGTGTCTTTAACGACCAATGGGATTCTTCTGTCGGATAACCTTCAAAAAATTAAGGACTGCGGCATCAGGCGCCTCAATATCAGTCTGGACAGTCTGGATAGACATAAATATTTCACCATCACGGGATTTGATGGTTTCGACAGGGTCTGGAATAGCATTCTAAAGGCCCTGGATCTTGACTTTCACCCCATCAAGATAAACGTGGTTGCCTTAAGAGGAATCAATGAAGATGAAATTTTAAGATTTGCCGAGCTCACTTTTTCTTATCCTTTCCATGTCCGGTTTATCGAGCAAATGCCCATCGGCAATCCGATCCTGCCTTCACGAAATCCCATATTATCCGATGAAATAAAGACCCGGTTGACCTCTCTCGGAAAGCTTGAACCCGTAGCCGGTGAACGCTATGACGGTCCGGCCAGGCGCTATCAATTCAGGGGGGCAAAAGGAGAAATCGGCATTATCAGCCCCATCAGCCATCATTTCTGTGAAACCTGCAACAGACTCCGGCTAACGGCTGACGGCCGGCTAAGACCCTGCCTGTTGTCCGATCATCATGAAGATCTAAAAACGCCTCTGCGATCCGGATGTTCGGATCAGGACCTGGTGGACTTGATTCTTATGGCCATCCGAAACAAGCCCTCCCGCCACCAGCTTTCTTCGGGTCATCTATCGGAAGTGATAACCCAGATGTCTTCCATCGGCGGCTGATTAAATAAAAACCCGGGGCGAACAGGGAGGTTTATTCTCCAGCCACCCCGGGCAGCTTGCGTGTAAACGTTATTTTTAAATCAACGGCTTTTGATCAGCTGCGGTTTGGGATAGTTCTCAAATATTTTTTCCGCTTCCAGCAGTTCTTCGTCGGACAGTTCGTAATTTTGCAGGCTACCGGACAAATACTTGTCATAGGATCCTAAATCAATTAAACCATGTCCGCTCATATTGAAAAGGATGACCTTTTCCTTTCCTTCCTCTTTGGCCTTCAGGGCCTCCTCGATCACACAGGCCACAGCATGATTGCTTTCCGGCGCGGGGATAAGCCCTTCGGAGCGGGTCACCTTGATACCGGCTTCAAAAGCGGCTAACTGGGTCACGGATCTGGGTTCCAGAATTCCCTCGGAAACCAGTTGACTCACCGTAGGTGCCATTCCATGGTACCGGAGTCCGCCCGTATGTATCGGGGGAGGAACAAAAGCATGCCCCAGGCTGTGCATGGCCAATAGCGGCGTATATCCGGCATTGTCTCCGTGATCATAGACAAAAGGCGCCCTTGTCATCGTAGGACAGGCAGAAGGTTCAACCGGATAAATGTCGATTTTTTTTCCGTTCATTTTATCCAGAACAAATGGAAATGCCAGACCAGCGAAGTTGCTGCCGCCGCCGGCGCATCCGATGATGATATCCGGATATTCACCGATTTTTTCCATCTGTTTTTTAGCCTCCAGACCGATGATGGTTTGATGCAGCATGACATGGTTCAATACGCTGCCCAGGGAGTATTTGGTTTTTCCGGTTGTATCGCTCACCGCCGCTTCGACAGCTTCACTGATGGCGATGCCCAGGCTTCCCGGCGTATCCGGGTATTTTTCGAGGACATCCCTGCCCGCCTTGGTTTCCGTGCTGGGGCTGGCTACGCACTTACCGCCCCATGCTTCCATCATGGATTTCCGGTAAGGTTTCTGGTCAAAACTGACCCGGACCATAAAAACCTTACATTCGATCCCGAACTGCGAGCAGGCAAAAGACAGGGCGCTTCCCCACTGACCGGCGCCGGTTTCCGTCGTGATTTTTCGGGTTCCGAAGACTTTGTTGTAATAGGCCTGGGGAACGGCGGTGTTGGGCTTATGACTGCCGGGAGGGCTTACGCTTTCGTTTTTAAAGTATATCCTGGCCGGTGTTTTCAGGGCTTTTTCCAGAGAGCGGGCCCTGACCAGAGGAGAAGGCCGCCAGATGGTGTAGACGCCCAGCACTTCTTCCGGAATGTCGATCCACCTCTGGGAGCTGACTTCCTGTTCAATGAGATTCATCGGAAATATGGGCGTCAGCATCTCCGGACCCACCGGCTTTCCATCCGGGCCAAGGGGGGGATTCATCTTTATGTCCGCTAAAATATTATACCACTGTCTCGGCATTTCGTCTTCGGTTAACAATACCTTTCTGATCTCCATGATCCCTCCTTGTTGAAAATAGATTGTTCTGTTTCGAATTTTTGAGACACCGCCAAATACCATACAGATTTATAAGTCAAACGGTGTTAAACTTTCATACCCTTCTTCCGTCACCAGAATGGTTTGTTCAAACTGGGCCGACAGTGATCCGTCATCGGTGACGGCGGTCCATTTGTCCTCCAGAATATGCAAAAACCTTTTTCCCAGGTTTATCATGGGTTCGATGGTAAAAACCATTCCCGGAACCAGTTTGATTCCCCTTCCCTTTTCCCCATAGTGGCAAATCTGGGGGGCTTCATGAAATTCCGTTCCAATGCCGTGTCCCACGAACTCCCGCACAACGGAACATCCCTGAGATTCGGCATATGTCTGAATAGCCGAACCGATATCCCCGGTTGTGTTTCCCGGTTTCACCATGGACATCCCTTTTTTCAGACAGGTTTTGGCCGTATTTACGATTTTAAGGGCATCCGGGCCGGGCTTTCCCACAAAAAAAGTCTGACTGGCATCAGCATAATAACCGTTTAAAACCGGGGTTACGTCAATATTGACGATATCGCCTTCCGCCAGCCTTTGTTTTCCGGGGATTCCATGACAGATGACGTCATTGACGGAGACGCATACGCTTTTTGGAAATCCCCGGTAATTCAACGGCGCCGGACGGGCCGCGTTTTTCAGGGTGAATTCGTGAACAACGTCATTGATCTCATCGGTTTCCATTCCCGGGCGAATGATGGTTTCCACGAGCTCGAGAGTTTTGACGGCCACTATCCCGGCACGCCGGATTCCTTCTATCTCGTTTTCATTTTTAAGCCGGATGTTGTATTTCCGGCGGTACACCGTTTCGTAATCTTCTATGAGATTATTTTCCTTTTCAAAACAGCATTTCTTGTATTTTTTTCCGCTGCCGCAGGGGCAGGGATCGTTTCTTCCTGTTTTAACATCTTTATTTTTCATTCTTATCTTATTTTCACTGTCCAATGATGATCATCATAAACCGATTGCCGGAATAAACCATGTAAATTTTGAAAAATAAACATCTTTTTTGGACTTTCACCGAAAATATTTTTTTGTTGTGCGGGAAATCAAAACCAGGTATGTTTTTGTGGTTTAATTTGTCAACACCCAAACATTTACAGGATCTATCAATGGGATTATTGTCTCCAACCGCATCCATGACCCGGTATAAAGTGACCGGCAATATTGAAAATTCCATTAAAGAAACAATTTTGAAAGGTCTAAAAAAATTTTGCATCGCCGATATTGAAAATGAAAACTTCGAAAAATCCGTCGGATGGACCTCATTTGACAACCCCTTCAATCCCGATTTTGACGGGATGAAATTTGAAATCGGATCATTCTTTCTTTTTTCAATGAGGATCGACAAAAAAAACCTGTCTTCAAAAATCATCCAGAAACATTTTTCCATCGAATATGCAAGGCAGGCCAAGAAAAATGGAAGGGATTATTTGTCCAAGAATGAAAAAAAATCGCTGAAGGAACATGTCGTCAGCGTTCTGACCCTTCGGATTCCCTCAACCCCGAATGTGTATGATCTTCTGTGGAATTATGAAACCGGCTCCCTTTATTTTTTTTCAACCTTGAAATTGGCCAATGAAGAAGTGGAGACCCTGTTTTTTAAATCCTTCAACCTTTCCCTGGTTAGGCTTTTCCCTTACACCATGGCGGAACTATTATTGGATCTTTCCGACGTTGAAAAGGATGTCATTTTAAATTTATCCCCAACAAAATTTACGGATTAACCTATGCTCGATATCGCTGTCGCTTATAACCGATTTAAATTTTTAGGTTTTGAATTCCTTACATGGTTATGGTTTTCAATTGACGGGGATACGGATAAAACCCGCCACCCTCTGAATGATTTTTCCATCGGCAACAGGATCGCCCTTGAAAACAGAAGGGACAATAAAATCGAAATCATAACGATAAAAGGGGACGACGCCGGTCTTGAAGAGGGACTGCTGGCGCTTCAAAAAGGTGCCCTCGTCACTGAAATAAACCTGATTTATGTTGAGGATCAGAACAAGTGGCAGTTTACCTTGAAAGGCGAAAATTTAAGCATCAACAATATCCGGCATCCGGATATCGGGCCTTATGAATCTTCCGAAGATGTCGATGCCTTTGTTTTTGAAAAAATCCATCATTATAACAAAGTAGTTGAAATTATAGATCAAACCTTTAAACTTTTTATTGCCTCCAGAATCTCCGGAAACTGGATAGCCCAAACTGTTCCCCAGATTAAGCGATGGATCAAACATTGAATCAGAGAAATAACGGCGCCTTTAATTGTATTGAAATTTTGCATGTCTTTTTATAGTTATTAACAATGTTTTTTCCCATGTTCGCAACGACCCGTTTATCTTGTTTTTTTAGGGAACCTATCAACATTTCTTTTATTGTTATTTTAAATTATTATCGCTTGTTATAAAGATATGAACACCATGTTCGTCCCTACCTTAAATATTTATTTAATAAATTATATTTAAAGGAACTGTCATGAAATTTACAGTCAACAGAAACGATATTCAAAATGTCATGGCCAGAATCCAGGGATTGACATCACGGAAAAGTAATCTGGCAATTACATCATCGGTTTTGATTCAAACCGCAGAAAACGGCATCAAAATTACCGCAACGGATCTGGAAACGGGATTTGAGGGATTTTATATGGCCGACGTGGAGAAAGAGGGAAAGCTGGCCATAAATTCCAAGAAATTTTACGAAATCACCAGAGATTTCCCCAATGAGACGATTTTGATCAATGAAATCCAAAATCACTGGATAGAGATTGGAAACAAAAACGTGGAATATCATATCGTGGGAATGGATTCAGAAGAATTTCCCAATTTTCCCGTCATTGAAAACGTTCCCTTTTTTGAAATGGATGCTGTAATTTTAAAAAAGATGATCGAGAAAACGGTCATTATCACCGGCGCCGGCGATGAAAAAAGAGCCCATATTATAGGGGTATATTTTGATATTATCCATAATGACGACGAAAAAATCATCCGTCTGGTGTCAACGGACGGCAACCGCATGTCCACCGCGGAGTGCATCATGGATGACGTGGTGGAATTACCGGATGAAAGGGGATTTATCATACCTAAAAAAGGCCTGGTTGAATTGGGTAAATTTATGGATTATCAGGGAAGGGTTAAAGTGGGATTCAAGGAAAATCATTTTGTCATGCAAAAGGACGGGGAAACCCTTGTTATTCGCTTATTGGACGGTGCTTTTCCAAAATATCAGGATATTATCAAAAGCAAGGAACAGGGAAACGTCATTCATTTTAACAAACAGAGTCTGTTAATGATGCTGAAGAGGATGTCCATTTTGTCTTCGGAGGATTACCGAGGGGTTGTATTTAATTTTTTAGCGGACAAATTATTAATTCATTCAGCCAACCCGGATATCGGGGAATCCAAGGAAGAAATGGAAATAGAGTACAAGGGAAATCCCATAGAGGCGGTTTTCAATCCAAGATACTTTATTGAATCTTTAAATTGTATCGAAAATGAGACCATAGACCTGAACATCATTAATGAGGAAAAGCCCTGCTATCTGGAAGGAAGCGAAAATAAAAATTATTTAAGCATTATCATGCCGATGAGATTATAATGGAAAAAATATATGATGCCAGCAGCATAAATGTACTGGAAGGACTCGCCCCGGTTCGGTTGAGACCTTCCATGTATATCGGCAATGTGGATGTTGAAGGTCTTCATCATCTGGTTTACGAAGTGGTGGACAACAGCATAGATGAGGCCATGGCCGGGTATTGCGATAAAATCAAAGTCATTATCCATGTTGACAACAGCATTACGGTCACCGACAACGGACGGGGCATTCCCGTTGATATTCATAAAACAGAAGGGGTCCCTGCTGTTGAAGTGGTTTTGACCAAACTTCATGCCGGGGGCAAATTCGACAATGATGCCTACAAAGTTTCCGGCGGTTTGCATGGCGTCGGGGTTTCCGTTGTCAATGCCCTTTCGGAATTTTTCGAGGTAAAAATTTTCAGGGACGGCCAGGTTTATTACCAGACCTACCGGAAAGGCGTTAAAACCTGCGAGCTTAAAGTCATCGAAAAGACCGGGTTAAGGGGCACCCAGATTCATTTTTGTCCTGATTTGACCATCTTCAACACGGATAATTTCAATTATGCCATACTTTCCAAACGATTAAGAGAACTGGCATTTTTAAACAAGGGTTTAAGAATTGAACTGGAAGATGAAAGAAGTGATGAGAAAAATGAATTTGTTTATAATGGCGGCATCGTATCCTTTGTGGAATATCTCAACCGAAGGCATATGGGTCTCCACAATCCCATATTCATTTCCGGGTCCAAAAATGACGTGGAAATCGAGGTGGCGATTCAGTACAATGACACCTTTGATGAAAAAATATTTTCATTTGCCAATAATATCAATACGGTTGAAGGAGGATTTCATCTCATCGGATTCAAGGCCGGGCTGACCCGAGCCATAAATCAATATGCCTCAAATGGAAACCTGCCCAAAAATCTCCAGGCCAAAATTGGGGGGGATGATATTCGGGAGGGGCTTACGGCCATCATCAGCGTTCGCATTAAGACCCCTCAGTTTGAAGGCCAGACCAAAACAAAACTGGGAAACAGTGACGTCAAAGGGTTGGTGGAGTCTCTGGTCAATGAAAAACTAAGTATATTTTTAGAAGAAAATCCAACGGTTTCAAAGAAAATTATCGCCAAGGCCGTTGACGCGGCAAGGGCCAGGGATGCGGCCAAAAGAGCCAGGGACCTCGCCAGAAAACAGGGGGCCCTGTCGGATTCGACCCTTCCGGGAAAACTGGCCGAATGTCAGGTTTCCGAACCGTCCCAAAGAGAATTGTTTCTGGTCGAGGGAGATTCCGCAGGCGGTTCGGCAAAACAGGGAAGGGACCGGAAATTCCAGGCTATTCTTCCGTTAAAGGGCAAAATTTTAAATGTGGAAAAAGCACGGTTTGACAAGATCCTCCGCAGCGAAGAAATCAAAAACATGATCACGGCCCTGGGCATGGGTGTCGGTAAGGAAGAGCACAATGTCGACAATATCCGGTACCATAAAGTGATCATCATGACCGACGCGGATGTGGACGGGTCTCACATCCGGACCTTGCTTCTCACATTCTTTTACCGGCAGATGAAGGAAATTATTGAAAAGGGATATCTTCATATCGCCCAACCCCCTCTTTATAAGGTCGGAAAAGGAAAAAGCTCGAAATATCTGAAAGACGATTCTGAATTAAGTGATTTTGTATTAAAAAAAATGTGCAGTCAAAAAGAAGTCCGGATCGGACCGGGAGAGGAGATGATGAGCGATCATCATCTTTATGTGTTCATCGGAAATATTTCCGAATGGATCGCCAACGAGAAAAAATTGGATCAAAGAGGTGTAAAATCCCAACTCCTGGAAATACTGATCAGCCATAATGTCGATGGCAAAAAATTTCTTCAAAATGAAGAAAGCATGGTGCAGTTAAAAGCCATTCTGACGGAAAAAGGTTATCTGACGACTGAAATATTATGGAATCCGGATCGAAACGTATTTGACCTGTATGTTTTGCCATCAGACGACGGAAATGATATTCATCAATATTCCCAGCCCCTTAAAATCGGGAAAAGTTTGATTCTGTCCAGGGAATATCAAAACGTGTCGATGATCAACAGAAAGATAAACCCTTATAATAACCCGCCGTTTAAAATCAGTTCCAAGGAAAAAGAAGGTGATCCTTTAATTTTACACGACAAAAAAGAACTGTTCCGTTATTTGATCGAGGAGGGTAAAAAAGGGCTTGGCATACAGCGGTATAAGGGTCTCGGCGAAATGAATCCGGACCAGTTGTGGGAAACCACCATGGACCCGGAAAAAAGGACCCTGCTGAAGGTCACGGTGGGCGATGCCATTGACGCCGATGAAATTTTTACCGTTTTAATGGGAGAGGAAGTCGAACCGCGGAGGGAATTTATTCAGAACAACGCCCTTGAAGTGAGCATTCTTGATATCTAATACCAAACTTATTCATTGGACGAAAACACTATGCTGAATATGATATCCATCGAGGCAAGGGACATTCCGGACGCCTGGTTTCAATGTGTTTATCAGATTATCGACCACGGACACCAGTATGTCATCGACAGAGGGAGTTTTCAGGGACAGAAAAGGCTTGAATTTGATTATATCACCGTTCATATCAAGCATCCCGGGGTTCGTCCCCTGATCCCGGACATTCCTCCGTCCCTGGGAATTCCAAATCCCGTGGCGGACGGTTACATCGAGAGTTATCTTCCCTACCTGATGACATCGGAAAAACAGCCCAACGAAGATTATACCTACGGCCGATACCTTGAGCCGCAGATCGCCGAGGTGATTCGGATGTACAGGGAAGAAGGCCACGGTACCAACCAGGCTTACATGACCGTGGGCAATCCCGAGGCCCTCCTTCTCAACGACCCTCCCTGCCTTCGAGGAATCGATACCCGTATTCGTTACGGTAAGCTTCATTTCATGGTTTATTTCCGGTCCTGGGATCTGTGGAACGGATTTCCTGCCAATTTGGGCGCCATTCAGATGCTCAAGGAATATATGGCCGGGGAAATCGGGGTGGAAGACGGGGAAATCATCGCCGCCAGCAAGGGCCTTCACCTTTATGATTATATCTGGGAACTGGCGAAGTTAAGAACCATGAAGGAATAAGGCGCATCGTTTTTAAGCATTTTTTCTCAAAAAGTCTGCCAGCGGCCCGGTTCAAATTCCATGAAGTTAATGCCTGTTCCGTGGAACAGGCGTTTTAATTCGGTGAGGTCCGTCGGAAAGGCACCGGAAAACAGGGGGTCATGGTGCTGGGGAACGATGGTTATTGGACCATCCATTGATGGAAACGGTCCGGAAGCGCAACAGGCCCCATGGACGCCTCCACTCCTTTTTGAACTGCGGCTGCAAGATCGTTGCCGAAATCGGTCAACAGGTTGCCGCCTGTCAGGCGATGATACTCGGCGACAAAATCCACATGCACGCCGCGAACCACCTCGGCGGAAAAACCATCCAACTCCACCCCATCGCCGGCGGTAACGGGATAAAAAAGGACCGGATCGATTCCCTGTTCCCTGATCAGATTTTGTGAAACCTCCCGGCTGCACGATAAAAAAAGTCGAGAGCCCCCATACCCGGTTCTTTGTTATGGATGAATGCCCATAAAACCCTGAATTCCCGTCATGATCATTTGAGCGGCCAATGCTGCCAGGACCAATCCCGTCAGTTTGCTGAGAATAGAGATGCCTCTGGCCCCGAGACGGCGATGAATCAACGATGCCATCAGGAGCACGGCGGAAATGCTTGCAACGGCGGCGATCAGGGACAGACAACCGATGGCTTTGGCGGAAAAATCGTCCAATTCTGCGCCCATCACGAGAAGCGTGCCTGTTGTGGCGGGTCCCACAATGATGGGCATGGCCAGCGGAACAACCGCGACATCGCTGTCAACGGCCGGGCCGGAACTTCCCGTTTTCCCTTGAACCAGTCCTATGCCGGAAAGAAAAAGCAGAACACCGGCCCCGATACGGAAGGAATCAAGGGTGATGCCGAACAGCGAAAACATCTGCCTGCCCGCGAAGAACAGCAGGAGACAGAACACCCCCACTGCCGCCGAAGTAACCAGAGCGAGTTTTCGGCGACGGATCTCATCATATCCCTCTGTCATACTGAGAAACATCGAAAGACCGAAGAAGGGGGTGAACACGAAAAACAATTTAATCCAAAGGCTTATGAATAGCGACATTTCCAAAATCTCTCAAAACATCCAGTTGGCCGATCCTTTGACACTTGATTTACCGTTTCATATGGAGGGGTATGGAGGGGGACGTCCTTAAACAATTAAATATAGCCCAACGCCATACACCGTCCCTTCGAATTTACATCCCATTTTATGAATAATTTTATTATTTAAGGACGTCCCCCTCGCCCGTGGCATTTCGGAGTCATGCAGGAATTGTAACTATAAATTCTGAACCTTTGCCTAATTCACTTTTAACGGTGATTTTGCCACCATGCCGATCAGCGATCTTTCTGCATATCGAAAGTCCGATCCCCGTACCATCATACTCTGTTCTTCCATGTAATCTTTCGAAAGGAAAAAAAATCTGTTCCAGATAAGGTTCATCGATACCGATGCCGTTATCCGCAACATGTATATCAAATACTTTTTTATTTCTTTCAGATGATCTTGAGAATATTCTTACATGTGGGATGTCTTTATTATATTTCAATGCATTCGCAATAAGGTTCTGGAACAGTTGAACCATCTGAATCCGGTCTGCCTTTACGATTGGAAGGTCACCTACTTCGACTCGAGCCTTCCTTTCGCTGACCATGATCTCGAGATTGGAAAGAGCCGATTCAACGGATAGTTTTAGATTGGTCTCATTCAATGGATTGTATTGAGTGGTAATACGGGAGTAGTTCATTAAAGAATCAAGAAGAGCCTGCATCCTTAATACGGCTTTCTGCATTCGCTCTGTATAGTCCCTCATGGTGTCATCCAGAAGAGGTTCGATCTTCTCCAAAATTATCCTGCCAAAGATTATCAACTTCCTCAAAGGTTCACGAAGATCGTGGGACGCTATGAATACAAAGTCCTGCAGTTCCCGGTTAAGTTTTTCCAGTTCAAAGGTTCTTTCTTCCACCCGTTGCTCCAATTCATCATGAGCTTTTTTGAGAGCAATCTGAGCCTCTATTCGATTGGTTACATCATCAAACAGCGCTACTATCTCCCCAGTGGGAATCTTATAAATTTGATTTTCTCGCCAGCCTTCCCGAATTTTATCTTTTCGATAAAAAGGAGGAAGATGTTCCGCTTTCCCTGTCTTCCATACCCGCCGCAGGGCATCGGTCAATCCTGTCCTGTCTATATTCGGGAAAAGAGCAAGGAGTTGATTCCCCAGAACCTGATCTCGTGAAATATTCGTTATTTTCTCAGCGGATCGATTGAAGGATTTGAAAATAAAATCCTTGCCATCTTCAATGGACTCGTAAACAGCCGCACCACTGGACATGTTTTCAAACATGGCTGAATACCGTTCTTCACTTTTGCGTAAAGATTTCTCCATCAATACACGATCGGTGGTTTCTACAAGAGAGAAAACTAAACCTGTAACTGTTCCGTCTGGATCTTTAACCGGCACTAAGGACCAATCCCAGTAAGTCACACCCCTGTTAGGTTGATCTGGAAAAGAAAAAGGTTTATCCTTGATTTCAAACGGGATGCCCGTGTTTCTTGTACGAGTGAAAATGGCTTCATTTTCAGGGTTAGGAAATAAATCAAAATGATTTTTCCCGATCATCTCTTCCGGAGTATAGCCGCAAGTTTCCGCATAGAAATTATTGACACGGACAAAATTGAAATTCCAGTCCAGAAATACCAAATGGATGTTTCTTGCCCCATCAATGACCTCTTGCAATATATTGAGCTCACTATTAATCACATTAATAGGCTTTTCTTTTGGCAGATCATTTGTATTTTGGAGATGGGATTTCATGTCTCTAAGCACGGATATTTCTTGCTCTAATTCGTTCAATCTTTGATTCAATTTTTCATTAGTTAGATTTTGAGGCATGCTCTGAACCTCTTATAACATGCAGGTGTATTATGCCGTTACGGCATAATACACTATATTACCCGATATCATTGGAGATTTCAAATAATATTCGAGATTGTCTTGGTGGTTCTTTATTGGGTAATTTTATGTGATGTCGACATGTTGGCATACACACAGAACCCACCATATCCATTTACTATCAGCGGATTTTGCCCTTTTGAATGATGTTGGCTTCCGCATTAATCTGACC
>DIKO01000024.1 GCA_002423615.1 Desulfobacteraceae bacterium UBA5616 | reverse complement strand
TCAATTTTCGGTTGTCATTCGCAATGATGACAACAACTGGAACACCAAGGGCCACAAGGAACGGATTGTCCCATGTTTCAATGACCAACTGGCTCTATTTGCCAAATTATATGATCCGGAAGGCACATCGTCCCTGGCGGCACGATTGCCTGCCGTTCATTCCACCCAGATTGTGCGGGTGTTGCGGAAATTTGCGGATCAACAACGGCGGCTGGGGGATTTGAAAGGGGAATACTTTTCAACCGAGATGTGGCATGAAACCAATGCCCAAAAGGATCATACCATTCGGCGACAAACCTGCTTCCCAATGGATGCTTCCCAATGGATTCTTTCCGGTCCCCATTTCTTCGTGGGCAATCCGTTTTACAAGACGCCGAGAGCAAAATGCACCCAGAATTCCCATTACGACATTCTTGACCTCACCATACTGCCCGATGATTATTTGCCCCGCACCAATTATGTGCCGGATTGTGATGAGGCTGAGTACCGAAAAAGATCGCCGAAGTTCAGGTCAAAGGATGGGGATGTGGTGGTGACGGATTGTTACCGGCTTGTATCAAGGTTTATGCTTTCTCAGTCCGGTGAAAGAACATTGGTATCTTCTATTCTTCCAAAGAGACTGGGCCATATTAATACCTGCCTGAGTATTGTTGTAAGAAAAAGCCAGGATCTATTAAATATAGCTGGTCTCATGCACAGCTTGGAATATGATTTTTACGTTAAAACAACAGGAAGAGGCGCAATCCCAGGGCTAGTCAAATCAATCCCAATCATAATTAGTTCAGATAACCATTTAATGTTAAGCAGAACTTTGGTTTTAAATACTTTAACCATTCATTATTCTGATTTATGGCAAGAATGCTTCCAAAAAGAGTTCACTTCCGACACTTGGGCAAAACCTGACCCCCGCCTGCCAAACACCTTTTTCGCCAACCTGACCCCAACCTGGCAGCGGAACTGCGCCCTGCGCACCGATTACGCCCGGCGCCAGGCCCTGGTGGAAATCGACGTGCTGGCGGCCATGGCCCTGGGGTTGACCCTGGACGAACTGAAAACCATCTACCGGGTCCAGTTCCCCGTGCTTCGGCAAAATGAAAACGACACCTGGTATGACCTAAATGGCCGGATTGTCTTCACCTGCTCCAAGGGTCTCACCGGCGTGGGATTTTCCAGACCCGAATGGGACGACATCAAGGACATGCCCTTCGGCACGGTGACTCGCACCATTCTGGACGACACCCTTCCCGGCGGTCCCGTGGAACGCTCCATCACCTATACCGCACCCTTTGACCGGTGCGACCGGGAGAAGGATTATGAGACGGCGTGGGCTGAATTCGATCGGAGATTCGGTAAATGAAAAGGGACCGGTATGATTCCAGGCCTTATCGAGATAGTATTGAACCGGGATCAGGAGGACATCCTTAGCGCTGATAACGCTCCTATTGAGAGTTTCTGGGAAGTATTGAAAAACGAATTGATCCACCATCGACGCTTCGTATCCAAGCAAGAGGCCATGCAAGAGATTACAGGGTATATTGAGACTTTGTACAATCGTCAACGACGGCGGAAAAGGCTCGGTTACCTTTCCCCTCTGCCTTCAAGAAAAAATTTTTCAGAGAACAGAGGGCTGAATAATCAGGTTTGGTGTCGACAATTGACAACCGACCTCAGAGTGAGTTAAAAAATAATTAGTGTGAGTATAAATCATTTCCAGCAAGGACGATATGAAAAACATCATTTTTTCTATATCCTGCTATTCGTCCACCATCTCCATCATACCTAGCAACAAGAATTGTAAGGTCAGGAGTGAATATCGTTGGGAGGGGAACTTTAAATCTATATGACGGAATTGGTTCAAAACCAGATTGCTTTGGAAGATTCCTAATTTCCTTCCACGTTAATTGGCTAAATCTTAGAATTGTGTCTATAATCAATGCTTTTTTTTGATTTTCACATCGAGATATACAACAAGTACCTCGGTAGGGCATGTGTTCTAAAGAGAACGTCGGCTTTTTGAGATTATAATCTATGGCGGGTTTTTCATCTTTTACTGAAAACCGCTCACCCTTTTTAGGGTTTGGTCTATTAAAGTCTTTCCCTTTAACCATTAATTAAATATTTTTTTAACGATTTTTCCATTGAATTATGTGAAATAATGTCGCCGATTTCGGTTTCTTCCCAACATTCATCATCATGGCTAATTTCCATAAGTCTGATGGCCGAAAATTGACCAAAAATATTATAAATTTCATCTAAAAAATCTCTTGTATCTTCATCTATTGTGTTGGGATCGAATTGCTCGTCCGGCATAATGCCGCCCCTGCCGTAAATTTTATATTGGTGATAGATCTCTGGTACAACAGGGCCATATTGCCAGGCCTCAATATCATTATGGAAAAGAGGACCGTTTCCAAGAGATAGGTTTAAACCTTGTGCATAGTAAAGCAACTTTTGGAGTTTAAGATTTGATAGGAGCTCTTGCTCATCCTGATTGGCCTTCCAAATGAAATACTTGGCAACGTCCGAGGCGTCATATAGTTTAGCCATTTTTTCCCCCTTTTATAAGGCTAATTAGCCGTTTTCTGCCTTATTTATCGTCACCATTAAAATATTTCTTAAGAAAGAATATTACCTATAACGAACGACTGCAAGTGTTTTTTGCTCACGTATGCAAATTCTAGTTTTTACGCCTTTATCATTTTTTTTGACCAAAGGGGATAGATTCAAAATAGGACATCACCGTCCTTTGTAATCGGGTTGACAAAAAATAAATATAAGATATATTTGTCAACTAAAGGAGGTGCGCCATGATAAACAATTTCGCTGAACGGTTATCCGCCGCGCGAAAAATGGCAGGCATGAGCATGGAGACCCTGGTCCAAAAAGCCGGTTCCATTGTGACCAAACAGGCCATCAGCAAATATGAAAAGGGAAGAATCAATCCCGGAAGCGATGTCTTGCTTGCCCTGTCAAAGGCCCTTGATGTGAAGGTAGACTATTTTTTCCGTTCCTCCAATGTGACCATTTCCGGAATCGAATTTCGAAAGCGGTCTAAACTGACCCGAACGGAAGAGGATAAGATCAAATACCGGACCATTGAATTTATCCAGAAATATATTGAAATCGAAACGATACTTGACGCTGGAGTAACCTTTAAAAACCCCGTGACCCAGAATCGAATCAAGACCGATGAGGACATTGAAAATGCCGCGATGGATATCCGGAAAAAATGGAAACTGGGCAACGGACCCATTCCCCATTTAATTGAACTGTTGGAGGACAAAGGGGTTAAAATCTTTGAGGTTATGGCCGATCAACAATTTGATGGCCTTTCCGGGATTGTTGAGGATTTGAAGATTCCAGTTATTGCGGTTTATGAAAATAGCGACCTGGTGCGAAAGCGGTTTACCGTTGCCCATGAACTGGGTCATCTGCTCCTTGAGTTTTCAGATGATGCCGTATCCAACCGGGAAAAACTCTGTCATGCTTTTGCAGGCGCCCTCTTGCTGCCCAGGGAGGTCATGATGAAAGAGTTGAGGTCAAAACGCAATAACATCACCGATTGGGAATTGAAAAAACTAAAAGGCATATATGGCGTTTCCATGCAGGCCATCATGGCAAGGGCATTTCGATTGGAAATTATTTCTGAAAATGCCTATCGTCAATTCAATATCAATATCAGTAAGCAGGGATGGAAAAAGGCGGAGCCCGGAACCTATGAAGGCAAGGAAAAGGCGAATCGTTTTAAACAACTGGTCCTCTATGCTGCGGCTGAACAGATCATCAGCTTCAGCAAGGCCGCTGAACTTCTGAATGTATCCCTGGCTGAATTGGAAAAGGAGGTTCGGATCGTTTCATGATCCTTCTTGTCAACGATGCCGGTATCTTGATCGATCTTTTGAAAGTTGACCTGATGGAACCGTTTTTTAAATTGCGGTACGAGTTTCATGCCACAGATTTTGTTGTTGCTGAAATTCGGGAAGAAAACGCAGATCAACTGTATGCCTTTATTCAGAATGGAAAAATTAAAAAATGGACTTTTGATTTTGAAGCATTGACTCAAATCCAGCACCTGGAAACTCGGCACCGGGTGCTTTCCATTCCCGATTGCTCCTGCCTTTATCTTGCCGCAAATATTTCCGCTACGCTTTTAACCGGGGATGGGGCGTTACGAAGGGTAGCGGAATACAATAACATACCAGTGCACGGGCTCCTTTGGGTTTTTGATGAACTGGTAAACCACAAACAGATTACTCCAAAAAAGGCTTATCAAAAACTGGAAGAACTGATGGGCATCAATCCTCGGTTGCCTTCACTGGAATGCCAAAAAAGGCTGATGAAATGGAAGAAAGGATTTTGACCTCATGATCCCCTCCGTCCTGGCGCACCATGTTGAACAGGGCATCAAGGATTTTCTGCGCACCACGTTTCCGGTGACAACACGTTTTTTCTCCAATACGCTTGAGAACTTTCTGACCGAGCCCGGCAATCTGTTTAAAGGTCCCTTTCTTGATATTCAATTGCCTTTTCAGCCGGGTAAGACCGGGGCTGATTATTTTCCGGATCTCCCCATGCCGTTTCCCCCCTATTTGCACCAGGAAAAAGCTTTTGAGCGATTGGCAGACCCATCCCCCGGATCAACCCTGATCGCCACCGGTACGGGGTCCGGAAAAACAGAATGCTTCATCTATCCGATCCTGGATTATTGCTTTCGGCACAGGGGAGAACCGGGAATAAAAGCAATTCTGGTTTACCCCATGAACGCCCTGGCAACAGATCAGGCCGGAAGACTGGCCAAACTGATCCATAACAGCAAGCTGAAAGGCCATGTGACTGCGGGTATTTATGTGGGCCAGCGGGAAAAAGCCCCTTCCATGGTCATGACGCCGGATTATTTGATATCCGATAAAGAAACCATACGGCTTTCTCCGCCGGATATTCTGCTGACCAATTACAAAATGCTCGACTACCTGTTGATCCGTCCTGATGACCGCCCCTTATGGCAGCAAAACCTCCCGGATACGCTGCGCTATCTTGTGGTGGATGAACTTCACAACTTTAACGGAGCCCAGGGTTCGGATCTGGCCTGCCTGATTCGCAGGATTAAGGCAAGGCTGGGGACCCGTCCGGAATATCTGTGCTGCGTGGGAACATCGGCTACCCTGGGAAACAGTGAAGTAATGGACGATCTTTTGGAATATGCTTCAGCGATTTTCGGGGAAAAATTCACTCCTGGCGCTGTCATTTCCGAATCCCGCAAAAGCGCCGGAGAATTTCTCGAAGAAAGTCTCGTATCCCAGGTGGACATTGCTCCCCTGGAAAAAGCTACCGAATTGAACCCGGAAAATTACAGCAGCTACCGGGAATATATCACAGCACAGCATAACCTATGGTTTCACGAAAATATAACGGAGCATTTTGATGATCCTGTGTGGCGGGTGGAGCTGGGCCACCGTCTTATGGGGCATCTTTTTTTTCAAAATCTCATCAAAACATTAAGGGGTAAAATTCTAAGTTTTAATGATGTGTTTGACCAGCTTGAAAAAGTGACCCGGGGACTTAAGACAGAAGACCTTCACTACAAGGTCAATCTTATCAACAGTTTGTTGGCCCTGATTTCAGAAGCTAGAAAATTCGACACTGAAAAAGATGGTGAGGGGGTTGCCCGTCCGTTTTTAAACGTGAGGATTCAGCTCTGGATGCGTGAGCTTCGCCGCATGGTGGGTGAGGTTTCAAAAACACCCCGGCTGCGTTTTGCCGACGACTTAAGTGAAGAACAACTCAGGACCCATTTGCCTCTGGTTCACTGTCGGGAATGCGGCGCCATGGGTTGGGCCGGATTAAAGCGCAAGGTGAGTTCTGAAATTAAGAGCGGCCTCCAGGATTTTTACCAGGCCTTTTTCAGCCATGATCCGAAGGTGGTTTATTTGTTTCCGGAGGACGGTCAACCGGTTGCGCAAAGTTCAAGGCAAAGGGATGAAACCAACGCCTGGGACAGGGTCGGGAAGTATTATTTTTGTGGAACTTGCCTGAATATTATTTCCAAAGCCAATATAGACCGTTGCCCGACCTGTGCGAATGAGGAACTGATTCCGGTTTTCATGCCCGATGTTCGTATTCAGCGGGGCAACAAACAATATAGTGAGAATCATTGCCCTTTTTGTGATTCAAGGAACAGCCTTACGGTTTTGGGTTCCCGGGCGGCAAGCCTGACCTCCGTCATGATTGTTCAGCTTTATTCTTCCACCTACAACAACGATAAAAAGCTTTTGACCTTTTCCGACAATGTTCAGGATGCAGCCCATCGGGCAGGCTTTTTTAACGGCAGAACTTTTCGGTTCAATTTCAGAACAGCCCTTCAGAAAATGATTCTGGAAGGGGGAGCTGGAAAGCGTCTGGCGGAACTGAGGCATGCTTTCATCAAGTATTGGGCGGATAAAATTGACCAAAACAGATATATCGCAACCTTCCTCGCCCCGAATATGGAGTGGCTCAATGATTATGATGAGTTAAAAAGCCACGGAGTTTTGCCCGCTGGTTCCGGGCTGATGGAAAATGTCAACAAACGAATTGAATGGGAAATTATCAGCGAATACGGGTTCCAGGCAAGAATCGGCAGAACCCTGGAAAAAACCAGCTCATCGGTTGCTTTTTTAGATCCGGATCGGCTTAATGCTTCCTTAGACGCCTTGCTTGTACCCATTCAAAACGAAATCGGTTATTTAAGAGAACTGGACCGGGAAAGTCTTGCCCGTTTTCTTCTGGGGCTGATCGTTCATTTGAAAAATCAGGGGGGCATCTATTTCGCGGGCCTGGATACCTTTATTGAAAGCTTCGGATCTACCTATGTCTTCAACAAAAGAATCTGGATGCCGAATTTCGGAGAGCATGCACGGACCCCGTCTTTTTTAACCACCAAAAGAGGGAGTCGATTTGATTTGCTGCTGGGTGCTTCCCCCACCAACCCAACATGGTATCAGGCCTGGGTGGACAAATGCTTTTATTCCTTTTTGCCGAATATTCAGACCGCGTCTTCCATATCCAAAGATCTTTATGATCTCATCCTCAAAGTATTGGTTGGGCAGGATATATTAAAACAGAAGTCGGTGCGGGGTGATTCGGTATGGGGTATATGCACGGAAGCGCTGAGGTTGTCGTTGTCTGTCACTCAATTTCGCTGTCGCCTATGCGGGCATAACATCTCGGTGGCCGAGGAGGAAAGCCTGTTTTTTAGAAACGCGCCCTGCCAACGGTTCCATTGCTATGGTCAATATGAACCGTATTCGGGTGGTGTGGACTATTACGGAAAACTTTATGCCACGGGGGATGTTGAAAGGATTTTCGCCAGAGAACACACAGGCCTTTTAAAGAGAGATGAAAGGGAAGCCCTGGAAAAAGAATTCAAGGCAAATCATGACGGCCGAAAGCCATGGTACCCCAATCTGTTGTCCTGTACGCCGACCCTTGAGATGGGTATTGATATCGGGAGTCTTTCCTCATTGATCATGTGCTCCGTTCCTCCGGCCCAGGCAAATTATCTTCAGCGGATTGGACGCGCCGGAAGACGGGACGGCAACGCCCTTAACCTCACCGTTGCCAATGCCAGGCCCCACGATTTATATTTTTTTGCCGAGCCCGAAGAAATGCTTGGAGGCAATGTTGAAACCCCCGGGGTTTTTCTTGATGCCTCTGCCGTTCTGGAACGCCAGTTTACCGCTTTTTGTTTTGATAAATGGATATCGTTGGATTTGAACGCCTCGATTCCAAAACACCTGGGCCAGGTGTTAAGCAATCTGGAACCGTTTGATCGCCAAAAATTCCCCCACAGCCTGATGGTCTTCATTGAAACGCATCAAGCGGATTTATTTGATGCGTTTTTAGCACTTTTCAAACATTCCGGCTCCGGGTTGAGCCCGGAATCCGAGTCCCAATTAAGAGTATTTGTGGAAGGGGATGAGCAGAATAAAATGTTCCTTCGGGGACGGATCATGAACGGATTGCATGATCGAAAGCGGGAACGTGAATCCTTAAGGAAAAAAATTCGAACCCTCAATGCTAAAATTAAAAAGAAAACCGCAGAGCCCAAAGACAAAAATTATGAAAATGAATTTCGCGAATTAAACATTGAAAAATCCGCCCTTCAGGCCCTGGTTAAAAACATCAGCGATCGGGATACATTCAATTTCTTTACTGATGAAGGCCTGCTGCCAAATTATGCCTTCCCTGAAGCCGGAGTGATGCTCAATTCCCTGATTTACAGGAAAAAACAGAAGGTTCAGGATGGGGAAAGTTCTTATGATACCTGGAATTATGAGTATGAGCGACCTGCGGTCAGCGCCATAGAAGAATTCGCCCCGGCCAATTCCTTTTATGCCGAAGGCAGGCGAGTGAAGGTTGATCAGGTTGACATGACCGTATCCGATGTTGAGAAATGGCGTTTTTGCAACAATTGTTCCCATAAGGAAATGCTGGGCAAGAATGATGAAAAAGAAGTTTGCATTAAATGCGGCAGTCCCATGTGGGCGGATGCCGGGCAGAAACGCTTGATGTTGAGGATGCGCCAGGTTTTTGCATCCACATCAGACAGTCAAAGCCGAATCACCGATGACAGCGAAGAGAGGGAACCTGTTTTTTACAACAAACAGATGCTGGTGGAATTTGATGACCAGTATATTCTGGATGCTTACAAGGTGGATGCGGATTATCCGTTTGGTTTTGAATTTCTGTCAAAAGTCGATTTCTGTGAGATCAATTTCGGGGAAAAGACGGAAATAGGAGACAAGATTCCCATTGCAGGGTTGGAGCTTCCCAGAAAAGGGTTTTCCCTTTGCAGTGTCTGCGGGAAAGTTCAGGAAGATCAAAAAAAGCCAAGTCATGCATTTACCTGTACTGCAAAAGATCAGGAAAGTCCCCAGCATCTCATCGACTGTATTTATCTGTATCGGCAATTTGTATCCGAAGCGATTCGAATTTTGTTGCCGGTGAGCGTTATTTCCGAATCAAACCGCAAGCTTCAATCCTTAATTGCAGCCATGCAACTTGGCCTTAAAAAAAACTTTAAGGGCAAAATTGATCATTTGCAGGTTACTGTACATGAAGAACCTGTTGCGGACTCTTCTTTCAAGCGGAAATATCTGGTTCTTTACGACATGGTCCCCGGAGGAACGGGTTATTTGAAGCAGCTCATGCAAACCCAGAACCAGTTAATGGATGTTTTGAATGCCGCACTGGAGACCCTGAAATCCTGTCCATGCAATCAGGATGAGACCAAGGATGGCTGCTATCGCTGCCTTTTTGCCTACAGGAACAGTTACCATATGCCGGAAACATCAAGAAATACAGCCATTGAACTGCTTTCCGAAATCCTCGGCTATCGGGAAAAACTGGTTAGAACAAAAGGAATACGCGACATTCCATTGAATACGTTCATGGAAAGTGAGCTGGAAAATCGTTTTATTGGCGCGCTGAAGAACAGCCGTTCCTCAGCACTGCCATTGATCGTTAAAAACGATCTGGTCAACGGAAAACCAGGGTATTTTATAAAGGTCGGGGATCGGGCCTATTATATGGAACCCCAGGTCGAACTGGGTGAGCTTAACGGAATCAGCATTCCTTCACGGGCTGATTTTGTGATCCGATCCGCGCGATTGAGCGACGGGATCAAACCCATCGCGATATTTCTGGACGGGTTCGCCTATCATCAGCAGCGTATCGGTCAGGATATGGCCCAGCGAATGGCCATAGTTCAGTCCGGAAGATTTTATGTGTGGTCTCTCACATGGCAGGATGTGGAAAATAAATATAAGCCCGGGAAAGCATATTATGAGGACCTTTTAAGCCCCGCAGATTTGCCTTCCGGCGGAACATTTAAAGCGCTGATGGAAGGGTATGAACTGAAGCGTTTTGAAAAATACATTAAATACGACAGTTTTGATCTGCTGATTCACTATCTGGAAAACCCTGATGAAGAAAAATGGCGAAGATTCATGTTCGTTGCCGGTTTAATGCTTATAGACCCTAAAAATGATGGTAACGATCATATTGTGAAAGCCTGGATGGAAAAAATTGAAACATTGTTTACCGAGGAAATGGTGGAGAAATTCAAGGAAGCGAAGTGCCCCGATCCCTGCCATAGCTGCTTTTACAATACTCATCACCATGGCGTTGAAGATGGGGGAAACTTTTTATCCCGGTTTATTGTAATTGAAAAGGAAGCTCTGCCTCATCCAGGAAGGCCATCGGGCATCAGGATGGGGTGTCTTTTCAACGATGGATCAGAAGCCAGGGAGAAAACAGGATTCCAGACCATGTGGAACGGTTTTTTAAGACTTTACAATTTTTGCCAATTTCTGCCGTATTCTTATTTCATAACGTCTGAAGGAAGCCGGGCAAAAGCCTATGACACGCTGAAATTATATGAAGAACATGATACAAGAGCATCAAGCGTCGATCATGGTGAAGAAAAAGATGCAGAGTGGGAAGCGATTAAGGAAATTTCGGATGAAGGTCTTCATGGCCTTATTGACCTATTGAAAGAAAACCACTGGCCTTTGCCTCAACCCGGGTATGAACTCCAGGTGGAGACCGGTGAAATCATCGGCATCGCAGAACTTGGATGGGAAGCCTTGAAGATCGCCTTCCTCACCGATGAAGAAATGGCTTATCAAAACAAATTTCTGGAAGTTGGCTGGAAAACAGTTCCTTTACGGGATGTTCTTAACGACGCATTAAAATTCATGTCCATGAAAAACGGATAGGGGGGAATCCATGGCAGGAAATGAAGGAATCAAAGTCGCAATATCATCGGAGTTCATGAGCGCTTTTGCAGCAATCCCCAAAAAAATGCAGGGCAAGGTTCTGGAATTCATTGCAAGGTTCAGGAACAACCCAACCTCATCCAGCATCAATTATGAGAAAATTGTTGAGTTCAAAGACCAGACACTCCGATCTGTAAGGATTGATCAGACCTATAGAGGGATAGTAAAAAAACCGGATACCGGCAAAGTGTATATCCTGCTGTGGGTGGACCATCATGACAAGGCCTATGCCTGGGCCAGAAATAAAAAATGCACCATCAACCCGGAGAGCGGAAGCCTTCAGATATATGAGGTGGATGAAAGCCGGACTCTATCCGCTGATAAAAAGATCCCGGATTTGAGCATGGATCAAAAATCCATGTTTGAAGACATTCATGACAGGCACCTGATGAAAATAGGGGTGCCCCAAGAACTGATTCCCCTGGTTCGAACAATCTATACCGAAGAACAGCTTGACCAGGTTGCAGGCCAATTGCCGGTTGAAGCCCATGAGGCTCTTACCGGCCTTGCAGCGGGTTATTCATTGGATGAACTTTTCAGAGAACTGGGCAAGTCCATAGTTGAGGATGAGAAGATTAACACGGAGGATTTTGATGCCGCTCTTGAAAATCCGGACACCAAACGACGTTTCTTCGTTGCCGGGGATGATTTGGAACTCCAGGAAATATTGGAGGCCCCTCTGGAAAAATGGCGGGTTTTTCTTCATCCATCCCAACGGAAATTGGTTGAAAGCAAATGGAAAGGTCCTGTGAGAGTTCTTGGCGGAGCTGGAACCGGCAAGACGGTTGTTGCTATTCACAGGGCTAAATATCTGGCCGAAAAAGTATTTACGGATTCAAACGATAAAATCCTGTTTACAACCTTCACAAAAAATCTTGCGGCCGATATCAGGGAAAATCTATCAAAAATATGTTCCGATAAGGTGATGCGTCGTATTGAAGTGATGAATCTGGACCACTGGGTATCGACATTCTTGCGAAAAAATGGCTATGCTTTTGATATTGATTATGGTGATCGAACCCGGCCCTTGTGGGAAAAGGCGCTGAATCTTGTCCCTGATGAGCTGGAATATGATGAGCTGTTTTATAGAGAAGAATGGGAGAAAGTCGTTCAACCCCAATCGATAGCGTCTTTTGCCGATTACTTGAAAGCACAGAGGGTTGGCCGAGGAACACGGCTTTCCAGGCAGAACAGAAAAGCCGTTTGGGGGGTGTTTGAAGAATACCGGGTGCTTCTCAATGAAAACAACCTCCGGGAACCTGATGATGCCATGAGGGATGCTATCGCCATTATCCGAAAAAAAGGAGACATTCTTCCATATAAGGCAATCATCGTTGATGAGGCCCAGGACATGGGGGTTCAGGCGTTCTGTCTTATACGGCAGATGATACCCGGAGGTGAAAGGGAAAATGATTTATTTATCGTAGGGGATGCCCATCAGAGAATATACCGACATAAATTTGTTTTAAGCCAGTGCGGAATCAATATACGGGGAAGGGGAAAGCGGCTGAAGATTAATTATCGAACCACCGAGGAAAACAGGCGGTGGGCGGTCAGTTTGCTTGAAGGAATTCATTTTGATGACTTAGATGGCGGTCTGGATGATCAAAGCGGGTACAAATCTCTTGTCCACGGTGTTAGGCCTGAAATTAAACAGGCGACATCCTTTCAGGATGAAATGGGTCTGATATTAAATTACCTGGAGCAAATTGAAAGGCAAGGAGGTGATTTAAATGGAACCTGCCTTGTGGCAAGGACCCATGAGCTGTTGCGGCAGTACGAAAATGCTTTGAAGGCCAACGGAAAACAAACCTATTTTATCCGTCGCAGTGAACCGGAAGACAGAAAAAAAATTGGCATCCGGCTGGCTACCATGCATCGAGTGAAAGGCCTTGAATTCGACAGGATGATTATTGCAGGCGTAAACGACGGAATTATTCCCCTTGAAATCGGATTAAGAAACACCAAAGATTCAGTCACCCAAAAAGAACTCGAAAACCAGGAAAGAGCCCTGCTTTATGTGGCCGCAACAAGGGCCAAGAAAGAAGTGCTGGTAACCAGTTTTGGAAAGCCCAGCCGGTATATTTGAAATGGATTTTGGTTATAATAATCATGACAGTGTTCAGGAATTTTCGCACTTTTATTTTTAGCAATCCTTTAATCACTATCTATTGGCTTATAGGTTCTCGTTTACCCAAGGGGCAAGAAGTATTTTTTTGACCATTACATGGCATACGGGAGGACAAGCATGGACGAAAAGAAACAGAATCATTCCTCAGAGAATACGACATTGCCGGAAAACTTGAAGCCCTTACCGAAAAGCAAGCCAGAAGAATCCTCTCATTCCCGAATGTTGACGCTGTTAGAGCGTCAGCAGCTCAGAGAGAGCACAGCCCGGTCCATGGAAATAATGAAGGGCAGGTTCAAAGACCTGGCGTAAAATCATCTCAGCCCGGCACCGTTAAGATCCCCAAAGGATGGTACCGGTTTTATTTCAGGAGAAAAGCCTGTATTTCGGGGTTGAGTGTTGGGTATAGTGTTGGGTGCAAGAATTTCAGGCAATAAAAAAAGGACTCAAAATTTCTTCTAAGTCCTTGTTTTTATTATGGTGCGCCCGGCAGGATTCGAACCTGCGATCTCCAGCTCCGGAGGCTGACGCCCTATCCCCTGGGCTACGGGCGCGAAATTTTGGTTAAAGCAATAATGGATCGTTTTTAAATTGTCAAGGACTCGTGAACATTTTATGCATTCAGGACGAAAGAAGGTACCCCTCTTTTTTCCAAAGCTTCTTTTGCCTCACCGACCACGTAAAGAGAACCGGCCACGCAGATGACATCATCGGGAGATGCGGCGTCAATGGTTTCAAGAACCGCATTTCCCACATCTGGAATAATGCGGGCGTCTGAAACAATCTTTTCGGCATGCTGCAGCAGGGTTTCCGCGGGAAGGGCCCGATCGATTTTCGGGCTCGTCAGCACAACCTTGGAGCAGAATGGCAGCAGCAGCTTCAGGATCGTCTCATAGGGTTTATCGCTGAGAATGCCGATGACCAGGGTTATCTTACGACCGGCCAGGTGTTCCGAAAAATGCCGGGCCAGATTTTTGGCGGAATCCAGATTATGGGCGCCGTCCAGCAGGGTCAGGGGCTTTTCCCAGACGGTTTCGAGCCTTCCCGGCCACTTGTTTTGTTCAACGCCCATTTTGACGGTATCAGGCGAAATATCCGCATGGCCGTGGGCAAGGATCTCACAGGCGGCCAGAACCAGGGCTGAATTATCGATCTGATGATTCCCCATCAGCCCGGTTGTTAAATTTTTCAACGATCCGTCAAGACCGAAATAGGAAAATGTTTTATCATTGTTCCGCCTGACCCGGAAATCTCTTCCCAGGCGATATAAAGGTGCGGATTCGGCGGCAGCGATTTCGGTGATGGCCCTGACGGCGGGTTTTTGTTTAACGCCGGTGATGACCGGAACGCCTTTTTTGATAATCCCGCCTTTTTCACCGGCAATCCGGTAAAGTGTATTCCCCAGGTATTCCCTGTGTTCGAGGGAGATGTTGGTGATGACGCTGAGTTTGGGCGGAATCACGTTGGTGGCGTCCAGACGGCCTCCCATGCCGGTTTCAATAACAGCCCAGTCCGCCTGCTGTCGAGCAAAGATCCAAAGCGCCATGGCAGTCGAAAATTCAAAAAAAGTAGGCTCACGGTCTCCATGATGGGCCCGCTTAACGGCAAGGTAAGCGTCGACAACCAGATCATCGGTGATGGGTCTGTTGTCCATGCAGATTCTCTCATTGAATCTGACCAGATGGGGGGAAGTGTACAGTCCCACACGGTATCCTGATTTGTACAAAATGGTGGACAGGGCCGAAGCAATGGATCCCTTGCCGTTGGTCCCGGCCACATGGATGCAGTTGAACCGATCCTGCGGATGGCCCATACCGTCAAGAATGCTCCGGATCGTATCCAAACCCAGTTTGATGCCGAATCTTCTTAAGCCGAACATTTCGGCCAAACAATCTCGATAGCTTAATTTTTGTGCCATTTGGAGAAAAAACCCGGCGGAATGTTTGATTCCGCCGGGTCAATCGCGATGATATTACAGGTTGTTTATGTTTTTTATCTGTTTTTGGAAGCGGTGATCCGCTGCCGTCTTAATGCTTCACGCTGTTTTCGGCGCTTAAATTCGCTTGGTTTTTCATAGCTTTTTTTCAACTTCAAGCGCTTGAAAAGTCCATCGTTCTGAATCTTCTTTTTCAAGATGCGCATGGCCTTTTCAAGGTCGTTATCAAGCACCTTTACTTGAATTTCCTTCAATTCCTCGCCCCCTTCGTTCCATCAGACGGGTTTTAACGTTCCGAAATAATTCGCATGATGGTTATTTTGTGTCCTTAAACGAATCTCGTCTTATAACGTACAGATTTAATTTCCGCAAGTAAAATATTTTGCCGGATGAAAAAACACGCAGGATTGAAAGCGCGAAAACGCGTCGGCCAATACCCTGATGGTTTTCGGGCATTGGCCGACGGCATCCTTCTATCTTGCGTCAAGGAAACTTGGATGAACTACAGTTTGGAGACCAGCTCCGCCGTTACTTCCTTCACGCTGGGGGTTCCATCCAGTGTGATGTATTTCAATGATCCACCCTTCCCGGCCATATCCTTAAAATAATAGGCGGATGCCAGTGTGCCGTCAACGGAGTTGTAATAGATGTCATGCCGCTTGTTGATGGCCTCTTCATCCTGATCGTCGGATCGGGTTTTGAGGTCCCCGCCGCAGACGCGGCATTTGTCCCCGTTGGGCTTAATGGCGTCGATAAAGATGTTATTGGGGTGGTTGTTGTCGTTGACGCAAAGCCTCCGGCCCATGATCCTGTTTTTGGCAATTTCGCGATCCAGAAGGATCTCTACGACAATGTCCAGTGCCAGATTGGCTGTTTTCAGGGATTCGTCCAATTTGACGGCCTGGTTCTTGTTTCTCGGGAACCCGTCCAGGAGCCATCCATTTTTGCAATCGCTTCTTTTCAGACGCTCCAGAATCATGGGAATGGTGATTTCATCCGGAACCAGATCACCCTTGTCGATATAGGCTTTGGCTTTTCCGCCGAGCTCGGTTCCCTTTTGAATGTTTTCACGGAAAATTGCCCCGGATTCAATATGGGGAAGCTTGTATTTCTCTTTGAGAATTGCGCCCTGGGTCCCCTTGCCGCTGCCGTTGGGTCCGAAAAATAAAATGTTCATGAAAATCTCCTTTCTTGGGTATGATATTTCAATGGGAATGATTTGTCACAAAAATAGCTTTCCTATTAAATCGGATTTAGAATGTCAAGAGCTTGAATTTTCCCGGCCATGTAAAAAATTCTTCGCAATATCAAGAGCCTCCTGTTTTGTATGGATTTGATCCGCCAGGCGGGCATTTTCAACCGTTTCCAGAATGCTTTTGAATAAAGGGGAAGGGGTGAGCCCCAGGATACGGATCAGGTCATTTCCGTTTAAGACCGGCATTTCGGAAAGCCTGGGCCGGTGTTGCTCATCATAGGTGCGGATGATGTCCAGGGCGAACCGGTCAAACTGGCTCTCGGGGTTCGGTTTTTTGCCCCGGTGATCGGCAATCGCATGAAGGAGCAGGTGGGGAGTGAGTTCTCCGCAGTTTAAAAAAAACCGGGTCAATGCCTTCCGGGTTAACTGATTCTGACAGTGCAATTTGAATAAATATAGAGGCCGCGTATGATTCCGGATGATGCCGTCGGCAAAAGCCTTATCCCGGTTGGATAATCTTAAGCTCCGGCCGATGACTTCCGCCATATCGGCGCTTTTAACGGCGTGGCCGTAAAAATGTATTCCGCCTTTGTCATCCGCTGCCCGGGTGCAGGGTTTTCCGATGTCGTGCAGGAGCGCCGCATACTTCATTAAAACTTTTTCCCGGTCTCTTATCCGGTCCTGCAGGCGAATCCCCGGATCATCCTCCAGATCGGCAAGCTGGTTCAAGACGTCTTCCATGTGGAAATATACCTTCAACGTATGATGAAAGACATCATAGGCGTGGTGTTGGTTCTGTGTACAATCCGGAAGATCTTTCAAGGGTGGAATCAGGTTCGACAGTAGCCCCGTTTCGGCCATCTGTTCGAGCAAGGGATAGGAGTTCGATGATTTCAGAAATCCGAAAAATTCTTCACGGATCCGTTCACCCGCACAGGTCATTAAATGGGGCGAATCCTCGCGGATCATCGCAAGTGTCCTGGATTCTATGGAAAAATTCAGGGCTGCGGAAATGCGAAAAGCCCGCAGAAGCCTGACCGGGTCGTCCTTGAATGCTCTGTTGGATACCATTCGGACAGATTTTTTTGAAAGGTCGGTTCGACCATCCAGATTATCGATCAATTGACCCGTGGAAATCGAATATGCCATTGCATTAATAGTGAAATCCCTTGATTTCAAGTCAGTTTCAATGCTTTCGCCTTTAAGGGCGGAAATATCAAAAATTCTTTTCCCCGCAATAATACGAAAGGACTCCCCGGCGTTTTTCCCCATGCAAACAAGGCGGGCTGAGAGTCTTTCAGAGAGCTTCTCGGCAAAGGCCCGAGGAGGGGAGGAAACGGCGATGTCGTAATCCATGGGATCAAGGCCCAGGAGAATGTCCCGGACAGACCCGCCGACAAGATAAACTCCTTTTTTATAAGGGAAAATATCGGTATTAAAAGGGGCTTTCCACATTAAGGGTCCATAAACATCGCAAACCTGTTTCCGGTAATCGTGAATTGCATGTATTTTTAATGGGTTTCATATTTTGAACCCTCATATAACAATTGATCCGAAAAGAAAATATTTTTCAAAAGGCCTTGACAAGTCATAAACGCTAATATATTTTCGTGAAAAGATATGGCCCACCGATTTGGAGAGAATTGCCTTTAATCAAGCTTCATACGAAATTCAAAACATCATAATCCTCCAACAAAAGCCGATATGGGCTTTGCCATAAAACCTCTTAAAATAGTGAGTGGTGTTTTTTCGTAAAAGGTACTGATGAGCATGGGGAATGTTGAAGACCCTTTCTCAATTTTAATGGTGAAATCAGCTGTACGCTAAATGCCGGTGCATGAGTTGTCCGTATACCGGAAAAATGGTTTTTGTGAAAAATAGTCGGTTCCTCGATAGGGTCCTTATCCCCGGAACTGAATCGATATCGAATGGTTGGTTAATAATTTACTAGACGAGGTGTTTGATTCCATGAACATTGTTGAACTCAAAAAAATGAAAATCAGTGAGCTGAATCAACTGGCGAAGAATCTTAAAATCGACAGGGCCGCCGGTATGAGGAAACAAGAACTGATTTTCGCGATTCTTCAGGGTGAAATCGAAAAAAACGGCTTTATTTATGGTGAGGGCACACTGGAAATCCTTCCCGATGGATTCGGATTTTTAAGATCGCCATCCTATAATTACCTGCCGGGTCCGGATGACATCTACGTGTCGCCTTCCCAAATCCGCAGATTTAACCTGAGAACCGGGGATACGGTATCCGGCCAGATCCGCCAGCCCAAGGAAACGGAACGGTATTTTGCCCTCTTAAAGGTGGAGGCCGTCAATTACGAAGACCCCGACATCGCCCGGGAAAAAATTCTCTTTGATAATTTAACTCCCCTGTATCCCAATAAAAAGATCAATCTGGAAACCGATAAGGACAACTATTCAACACGAATCATGGATCTGATGACGCCCATCGGGTTCGGCCAGAGAGGTCTGATCGTGTCCCCGCCAAGATCCGGAAAAACAATGCTCCTGCAGAATATCGCCAACAGCATTATCGCCAGTCACAAGGACGTGGTGCCATTTGTGTTGCTGATCGATGAGCGTCCCGAGGAAGTGACGGATATGGAGCGCTCCGTTAAAGCCGAGGTTATCAGCTCTACATTCGATGAACCGGCGGAAAGACACGTTCAGGTCGCGGAAATGGTTATTGAAAAAGCCAAGCGGCTGGTTGAACATAAAAAAGACGTAGTAATTCTTCTGGACAGCATCACCCGGCTGGCCAGAGCCTACAACTCGGTGATGCCCCCAAGCGGAAAAATTCTGTCCGGCGGTGTGGATTCGAATGCCCTGCAGCGGCCCAAAAGGTTTTTCGGCGCTGCGAGAAATATCGAAGAGGGGGGAAGTCTGACAATTATCGCCACCGCGCTGATCGATACGGGAAGCCGGATGGATGAAGTGATTTTTGAAGAGTTCAAGGGCACGGGCAACATGGAGATTCAGCTGGATCGTAGACTTTCCGATAAACGGATTTTCCCGGCCATTGACATCAATAAATCCGGAACGCGTAAGGAAGAGCTTCTTCTGAGCCAGGAAGTGTTGAACCGTATCTGGATATTGAGAAAATTGCTCTCGTCGTTAAATCCTGTTGACAGTCTCGAATTTTTACTTGAAAAAATGAGTGGAACAAAGGATAATAAAAAATTTCTTGATTCCATGAATACTTAATACATCGACAGGGGGTAAATAAATAAGCATTATGAAACCAGATATTCATCCAGACTACAAAGCAACGACGATTGAGTGTGCCTGTGGCAACACCTTTGAAGTGGGGTCCACCAAAAATGAAATCAAGGTGGAAATTTGTTCAAAATGCCATCCGTTTTTCACCGGCAAACAAAAACTGATCGATACCGCGGGAAGGATCGATCGATTCCGAAAAAAATACGCAAAATTTCAGAAACAAGAATAAAATTAAAATGTCATTTTAGATTATCATCGGCCTGTTTCCCCGGGGTTCCCGCAATCTGTGCGGATTTTCGAGGGGAAATTCAGGTTTTTCGGTGAAGGTTTGTATTTAAAACCTTTGAAAAGTAAGCTTCATATTTTTCAAAGGTTTTAATTATTGGGGCAGGAAGACGGGTAAACGATAAAATGTTGGAAAAATTAGAGGGAGTTGAGGCGAGATACATCGAGCTTGAAAAGCTTCTGAGTGACCCCTCCGTGGTGAAAGACCTGGCCAAATACCAGGCATTCGCCCGGGAGCACGCCGATATCGGGAAAGTTGTGTCGGTATTTCGGGTCTACAGGAACACCCTGGAAAATCTGAAGGCCAGCATGGAGCTTTTAAACGACGGTGATCCGGAAATCAAGAGCCTTGCCAAAGAAGAAATCGCGGAGCTGAACAGGGAAAAAGAGGACCTGGAAGATCAGATGAAAAAACTCCTCATGCCCAGGGACCCCAATGATGATAAAAACATCATCCTGGAAATCCGTGCCGGGACCGGGGGTGAAGAAGCGGCTCTGTTTGCCGGGGATTTGTTCAGAATGTACGGGCGTTACGCAGAACGCAAAAACTACAAGGTCGAGGTGCTGTCCCAGCATCCGGCAGGGGCCGGCGGGTTCAAGGAAATAATCGCCATGATCACCGGCATGGGCGCCTATAGCACGTTTAAATATGAAAGCGGGACGCACCGGGTGCAGCGGGTTCCCACCACGGAAACACAGGGACGCATTCACACCTCGGCCGTTACCGTCGCCATCCTGCCCGAAGCGGAAGATGTGGATGTCCACATCGAGCCCAATGAAATCAAGGTTGACGTGTACCGGTCCACAGGCCCCGGCGGTCAAAGCGTCAATACAACGGATTCGGCGGTGCGTATCACCCATCTGCCCACGGGTCTGGTGGTGACCTGCCAGGATGAGAAATCCCAACTGAAAAATAAAAACAAGGCATTGAAGGTATTAAAGGCCCGTCTTCTGGACAAAATGATTCAGGAACAGGACGCAAAACGATCTAAAGAAAGAAAGCATCAGGTGGGAAGCGGGGATCGCAGTGAGCGGATCCGGACTTATAATTTCCCCCAGGGACGAATTTCAGATCACCGCATCGGGCTTACCCTATATAAGCTTGAAAGCATTCTCGAGGGGGACCTGGATGAATTGATTCAGGAGCTGGCCACCTTTTTCCAGGCCCAGGCTTTGGAAAATGCAGAGTAAGGGGCATCCCCCAGGTCATATCTGGACCATCCTGGATATCCTAAACTGGACCACAGCCTTTTTCCGGTCCCGACAAATCGACAGCCCCAGATCTTCGGCCGAACTTTTGCTGGCTCATGTCCTTAAGGTCGAACGCATCCAGCTTTATCTGCGACATGACCAACCTCTGACCCCGGATGAACTGGGGTGTTTTAAATCCATCATCAAACGCAGAATCGACCGGGAACCTGTTGCCTACATCATCGGAAAAAAAGAATTCTGGTCCCTCGAACTCGCGGTTTCGGGACATTGTCTGATTCCTCGCCCGGAAACCGAATGCCTTGTTGAAAAAGCACTTTCATGTCTGCCGCAAAAAGCCGCCCCGGGAAATCAAACGCCATGGCGGATACTGGAGCTGGGCACAGGCTCCGGCGCCATTATCCTGGCCATGGCGCATGAGAGGCCGGAGAACCTGTTTTTTGCCCTGGACCTGTCCCCGGCCGCCTTGAAGGCCGCCCGGGAAAACGCCAGATCCCTGCACTTGGAAGATAAAATTCAGTTTTTAGCAGGTGACTGGCTGACTCCTTTAAAGTCCGATTCCTGTTTTGACATGATCCTTTCCAATCCACCCTATATCCCCTCGGACGAAATCCCCGGTCTTCAGCCGGAAATCCGGAATTTTGAGCCCCGTATGGCCCTGGATGGGGGAGAAACCGGCCTTTCAAGTTTGCATCACATCATCAACTTTGCCGGTTTTCATTTAAGACCCGGAGGAAAATTGCTCCTTGAAATCGGCCACGACCAGGGACCCGGGGTTATAACAGCGGTTGACGATTCCGGGATGTATGAATCCGTCGAGGTGATCAAGGATTACAGTGGTTACGACCGCGTAGCGATCATGAGCAGAAAATCAACATAAACACAAAATAGGGATGGCGGCCCCAATTTATCCGGGAATCCTTAAAAAGGTATTGCGGGGGCCGATAAAATTTGTTACGGAAGTTTGATTTATAAACGGGCCTGTAAAACGGATGTTTCACAGAAGCCTAAAAATTCACACGCTTTAAGGACTTTTTTCCCGGTGCCTTCTATCCATTCGTACCGGATGAAACCATTTTCCGGGTTACCCCACAACCTTCGGGGATGTTCAATGCCAACCCCTGAAGCCGGGGTGACAAATGGTTCGGGAGGTCGGAAAAAAGAGTGATGTAAAGCGGTGGAAAAACCATTTTAATGAAGGAGAAAGTTATGGCTTACATTTCCATGAAGGAACTTCTGGAAGCGGGGGTTCATTTCGGTCATCAGACCAAGCGATGGAACCCAAAGATGAAACCCTACATCTTCGGGGCTAGAAACGGCATTTATATCATCGATCTTCAAAAAACCGTCCGCATGTTCAAAAGCGCGTATGATTTTATCGTTGATGTGGCTGCCGGCGGAAAATCCGTTCTGTTTGTAGGGACCAAAAAACAGGCCCGGGAGGCCATTTATGAAGAAGCCAACCGGTGCGAAATGTACTATGTGCATAACCGGTGGTTGGGCGGCATGCTGACCAATTTCCAGACCATCAAGAAGAGCATCGACCGTTTAAATTATTTAAATACCATCGAAAACGATGGTACCATCAATCTGTTTCCCAAAAAGGAGCGGCTTAAGCTGGCCAAGGAGAGGGTTAAGCTGGACGATAACCTGGGCGGCATCCGACTGATGAACCGCCTTCCGGGGGCCATATTCGTGGTGGATCCCAAGCATGAGGCCATTGCGGTGAAGGAAGGCAGACGGCTTCATATCCCCATTGTTTCCATCGTCGATACCAACTGTGATCCCGATGAAGTGGATTTTGCCATTCCGGGCAACGACGATGCTATCCGGGCCATCCGGCTGGTATCTTCAAGGGTCGCCGATGCCTGTATCGAAGGCAAGCAGCGGTATGACGAGAAGAAACAGGCCGAAGCGGATAAATCCATTGATGAAAAACCCACTGCAACCGTTGATGCGGCTGATCTCAAGCCAGGTGAAAGAAGAGTGATATCAGATGGTTCTGATGGTCCGGTCGTCGAGATCATCAAACGGTCGCGGTCGGAAGCGGAAGAAGGCCGGGAAACCCGGTCCTACATGGATTCCCAATACGAAACAGAAGATTCCGAAGAATAATACAGGAGAGTCGGCATGACAGGAATTAGTGCGGCACTGGTGAAACAACTCCGGGAGAAAACCGGATCAGGTATGATGGATTGTAAGGAGGCCCTTACGGAATGCAACGGTGACATGGAAAAAGCCGTTGATTTTTTGAGAAAAAAAGGACTGGCCACGGCTGCCAAACGGGCGGGCAGGTCCCTGTCCGAAGGGCAAATCGGCACCTATATCCATACAGGCGGCAAAATCGGGGTCCTGGTGGAGGTGAACTGCGAAACTGATTTTGTGGCGAAGAATGAGGATTTCCAGGACTTTGTTAAAAATATCGCCATGCACATCGCGGCAACCGCTCCAGTGAGTGTCAGTCCCGAAAATGTTCCGGAGGATGTAGTCAAACGGGAGATGGATATTTACAGAGCCCAGGCCCTTGAAATGGGAAAACCCGAAAAGATGGTGGATAAAATCGCCGAAGGTAAATTGAATAAATTTTATAAGGACAGCTGCCTTCTGAACCAGGCCTATGTCCGTGACCCCAATGTGTCGGTTCAGGATCTTTTGAATCAGTTGATTGCCAAAATCGGCGAGAACATTTCCATCAGGCGGTTTGCGAGATTCCAGATCGGAGAATAACATTTTGACGCTTCCTCGGTATAAAAGAATAGTTCTGAAATTAAGCGGTGAAGCCCTCATGGGAGACCAGGGGTACGGCATCAGCCCCGACATGCTCAAGTATGTGGCCGAGGAAGTGAGATCCATATTCGATCTCGGAGTTCAGGTGGCTATCGTGGTCGGCGGAGGCAACATCTTCAGGGGTGTTGCCGCCAGTTCCTACGATATGGACCGGGCTTCGGCGGATCATATGGGAATGCTGGCCACGGTCATCAACAGCCTTGCCTTTCAGGATGCGCTGGAGAAAAAGGGCATTCCCACCCGGGTGCAATCCGCCATTTCCATGCACGAAGTGGCGGAACCCTATATCCGCAGGAGAGCCGTACGGCATCTGGAGAAAGGACGGGTGGTGATTTTCGCGGCCGGGACGGGAAACCCCTATTTTACCACCGATACGGCCGCGGTGCTGAGGGCTCAGGAAATCCATGCCGAAATTCTGTTGAAAGCCACCAAGGTGGACGGTCTTTTTGATTCGGACCCGGTGAAACATGAGAACGCCAAATTGATCCGGAACATCTCTTATATGGAAGTGCTGAAAAGGCAGCTCAATGTAATGGACATGACGGCGATTTCACTGGCCATGGACAACCATCTGACCCTGACGGTCTTTAATCTGAAGACCAAGGGGAATATCAAAAGTGTTGTATGCGGGAAAGACACCGGGACCCGCATCAGCGAGTAGGACCGGTTTTCAAAAATGTGACCTAAAGAGGGAAGTCCACATGATTGAAGATATTTACCAGGACACAACAGAGCGTATGGACAAAACCGTTGCCGCCTGTAAACAGGAGTTGAGCAAGATGAGAACCGGGCGTGCTTCCCTTGCTTTGCTGGACGGTATTCGGGTGGACTATTACGGGACCATGACGCCCCTGGACCAGATGGCCACCCTTTCGGTTCCCGAGAGCCGGTTGATGACCATAAAACCCTGGGACGGCTCTGTTATCAAGGACATCGAAAAGGCGATTATGAAATCCGATCTGGGGCTGACGCCTTCAAGCGACGGCAAACTCATCCGGATTTCCATTCCACCCCTTACCGAAGAACGTCGGAAAGATCTCGTGAAGGTGGTCAGCAAAATCTGTGAAGAATATAAAGTAGCGGTCCGAAATGTCAGACGGGATGCCAATGATTTGCTGAAAAGCCTGAAGAAGGACGGCGATATTACGGAGGATGAGGCTTTCAAGGCCCAGGACGAGGTTCAGAAGATCACCGACCACCATATCGGTCTCGTTGACGCCGTTTATAAAGAGAAAGAGAAAGAAATCCTTGAGTTCTAGGCTATTTGCCGAAACATATCCTGAATTGGACCCTGAAAAACTTCCTGCTCACGTAGCCGTTATCATGGATGGAAACGGTCGCTGGGCAACGCGAAGAAAACTGAGCCGGATCAACGGCCACAACAAAGCCACCGACGCCGTCCGGGCCACTGTCCGGGTCAGTCGGGAAATCGGCATTCCTTATTTGACCCTCTATGCTTTCTCAACCGAAAACTGGGAAAGGCCTAAAGAAGAAGTGGCCGCGCTGATGCTGCTTCTGAAAAAATTTCTCAGGTCCGAGGAAAAAGAACTCGTCGACAACAACATACGCCTGAATGCCATCGGTCAGATAGATCGCCTGCCGAAAGATTCCAGAAAGGTTCTGGACCATGCCATGGCCGTAACCCGTGATAACACGGGTATGGTGCTGACCCTTGCCTTAAGCTATGGAAGCCGGGATGAAATTACCAAGGCGGTAAGGAATATCAGCAGCGATGTCCTGAACCATAAGGTCTCAATCGATTCGATTTCTCCTGAACTGATATCCCGCTATCTCGATACCGGAGAAATGCCGGATCCGGATCTGGTGATTCGGACCAGCGGTGAAATGCGCATCAGCAATTTTTTAATGTGGCAGATCGCTTATGCGGAACTGTATTTTACGGAAACCCTGTGGCCTGATTTCAACGAAGCGGAATTCATCGCTATCCTGAAAAAATATCAACAAAGGGATCGCCGGTTCGGAAAAGTCCCCGTTCTGCAGTATAAATGAGGGGCCATGTTGTTTCCCCTTGAAATAATCCTTGTTTCATCCCGCATCCGGAAACAATCCATCCATCGTCAGGGGAAAACATGCATCTAAATCGCTGGTTGACAAGCCTCCTGCTCCTGCCCGTCATCATTTTCCTGATCATCCGGGGCGGTGCGCCGTTTTTTATTTTAATCGGAGCGGTTTGCGTTGTTTCTCTGTGGGAATATTTTTCGATTATCTTTCATGGCCGGCCGAAAAATAAGGTGATGATTCACGCGGGGCTGGTCCTGGGATTTTTCATGGTCCTGGCTGCTCATCAGGGGTCGGTTGCCGGACTTTTGTGGCTTCTTTCCCTGGACCTTCTGGTATGCGCCGTCGCTTCCATTGCGATGTCCAAACCCCAAACCTCCCTGATCGAAAGCGTCCCCCGCCAGATTCATGGCATGATCTACATTCCTTTGTTCCTTTCACTCCTGGTGCTTTTACGAAACCAGGGAAACGGAGCATCCTGGATTCTAATGATTTTGTGCGTTATTTTCGCCGGGGATACCGGTGCCTTTTATGTCGGGACTTACCTGGGGCGACATAAGCTGATCCCATGGATCAGCCCGGGCAAGACCATTGAAGGAGCCGTGGGCGGGGTCGCCGCCAATATCGCCGTCGGGTCGTTGATCAATTATTTCTTCCCCCTTTTGCCATGGGGAATGTCCATGCAGACTCTTCCGTGGGGTTTGAGCATCGCGTTTTTCGTGGCGATCGGCCTGGTGGGCCAACTCGGAGACCTTTATGAGTCCCAATTCAAAAGGGCAGCGGACATTAAGGATTCAGGCAACATCCTTCCCGGGCACGGCGGTATTCTGGACCGGATCGACGCCCTTCTCTTCGCAGCGCCGGCGGCTTATTTTTTTAAAATGATGGTGTTTTAAATGAAAAACCTCGCTATCCTGGGCTCAACGGGCTCCATCGGCGTCAATGCCCTGAAGATCGTTGGGATGTTTCCGGATCGGTTCAAGGTGAAAGCCCTGACGGCGGCCACCCGGATCGAACTTCTGGCGAAACAGATCCGACGGTTTGAGCCTGATGTCGCGGTGGTGATCGATGAATTCCATGCCTTGAAACTGAAGGATCTGTTGGGGTCCGACCAGGAGACCCTGGTCCTTCACGGAAACCAGGGGTATGAGATCGCCGCGGCATGGGAGTCCGTGGACCAGGTTCTGGCCGCCATGGTCGGGGCGGCCGGGCTGTTGCCGACCCTTGCCGCAATTGAAGCGGGTAAGGACATCGCTCTGGCCAACAAGGAAACACTGGTCATGGCGGGAGACATCGTGATGAAGAAGATCGCGGAAAAAGGCGTGCGGCTTTTGCCTGTAGACAGCGAGCACAGCGCTATTTTCCAGAGCATTTCCGGAAATCGCGGGGCTGATGTGGAAAAAATCTTTCTGACCGCTTCAGGAGGGCCTTTTTTAAAAAAACCGGGGAATGAGTTTCCCGCAATCGAACCCCGGGAAGCTTTAAACCACCCCAACTGGCAGATGGGCAGGAAAATCAGCATAGACTCGGCCACCCTGATGAACAAGGGCCTCGAGATCATAGAGGCCAAACACCTTTTCAATATTTCCGAAGAAAAAATTGAGGTGGTCATCCATCCCCAAAGCATCGTCCACTCCATGGTGGGGTATAAGGACGGGGCGGTTATCGCCCAACTGGGGGTACCGGATATGAAAGGCGCCATCGCCTATGCCCTGTCCCATCCGGAAAGGCTGGACATCGGTCAGCCCATGCCGGATTTTGTCCATATTTCAACCCTCACCTTTGAGCAGCCGGATAGGGAGAGATTCCCCTGCCTGGGTTTGGCCCAACTGGCTTGTAAGACCGGCAAAACCCTGCCCGCAGTGCTCAATGCCGCAAACGAAATGGCCGTTCAGGGTTTTCTGGATGGGAGACTCGGATTTGTTGATATCCCCCGGGTCATTGAATGTACCATGGGAAACCATATTCTGTTTGAAAATCCAACCCTCGCCGATATCCTCCAAAGCGATGCCTGGGCCCGGGAAACGGCGGCTATGTTGATCAGGGAGAAAATGAATTGATCCATTGCCCTTGACCTTTGGCATAAAGATAACATAATAACATCATCATGAGCTATATCATTTCATTAATCATTGTCCTGGGCGTCCTGATTTTTTTTCACGAATTGGGGCATTTTCTGGTTGCCAGACTCTGCGGTGTGGGTGTTGAAAAATTTTCACTGGGTTTCGGGCCCCGCTTGCTGGGCAAAACCATCGGTTTGACCGATTACCGGATTTCGGCCATCCCTCTCGGGGGGTATGTGAAAATGGTGGGTGAGGAGCCGGATGCGGATCTTGAGCCGGAGATGATACCCCTTTCGTTTACCCACAAAAATGTATTCAAACGGATTCTCATCGTCGCTTCCGGCCCGGCTTTCAACCTTTTGCTGGCCGTACTGATTTACTTCAGCCTGTTTCAATTCTACGGCAGCTATGAGCTGGAGCCCGTGGTGGGAAAAGTGATGGCCGATTCCCCGGCCATGAAATCGGGCCTGAAACAAGGGGATCGGATACTCTCCCTGGATGGTGCCGTCGTGACCAGTTTTTCCCAGCTGGCTGAAATCGTTTCCCGCAGCAATGGAAAAACCATTATATTTACCATTAAACGAGGAGATGCGAAGAACGAAATTCCCATCACCCCGGAAAAGAAGGCGGACTTAAACGAGTTCGGGGAAGATGTGAACCGTTACCTGGTGGGGATATCACCTTCCGGGGAGCACTACCGGACCATCCAATACAGTCCCCTTGGGGCGATCACCCAGAGCATCTCCCAGACTTATACCATTTCAAAGCTCATGATCGTCGGCATCGTAAAGCTCATCAAGGGAGATATCTCGGCCAAAAACCTCGGCGGACCTATCATGATCGCTCAGATGGCGGGAGATCAGGCCAAGCAGGGATTGTCCAGCCTGTTCAATTTTATCGCCTTTATCAGCGTCAACCTGGCCATTGTCAATTTTCTTCCCATACCGGTTCTGGATGGCGGTCATCTGCTGTTTTTCTTGGTTGAGGCCCTGACCCGACGCCCGGTTAACATTCGGATGCGGGAGATCGCCCAGCAGGTGGGAATTTTCATCCTGATTCTCCTGACCCTGTTTGTTTTTTACAACGACATCATGCGGCTTTTATCATGAACGGAATCAACCATAACCTATAACCTATAGCCTATAGCCTATCGCCTATCGCCCATAGCCTATAGCCTATCGCCTGATATCATTATGCCATATCGCCTTGAGATCTCTCTAAAACCGGACCTCGGGGATGCCGAAGGAGAGGGGGTCCGCCGTAAGGCGGCGAACTATTTCGGCATTTACGCCGATAAGATCAGAACCGTTCATATCGTAACCCTGGACGCGGATCTGTCCCCGGATGAACTGACGGTTATTCAGAACGAGGTCTTTACCAATCCCGTCACCCAGGTTTCATCATATGACCCCCTGCCGGTGGAATTCGACTGGACCGTCTGGGTAGGATTTCGCCCCGGCGTCAAGGACAACCCCGGGGGCACGGCTATGGAGGCCATCGAGGACATCCTGCACCGGAAGCTTCCTGCTGATGCCGCCGCATATACCTCGAAACGCTATTGCATCGTCGGATCGAAAATCACCCATGATGACGTCAACCGGATTGCAACCGAGATCCTGGCCAACGACATCATCCAGCAGTGGAATATCTTTTCATCCTCCCAATGGGACATGAAAAAAGGCGTGGGGATTGTCATTCCCAGGGTGATCCTCGATCATACCCCCACGGTGACGACCATTCCCATGAGCAGCGATGCGGTACTCCGTCAAATCAGCGATGAACGAAATCTGGCGTTAAATCCAAAGGATATCCCCATCATCCGTTCCTATTTCCTGGACCCCGTCGTCATGAATCAGCGGAAAAAGGTGGGGCTGTCCGATCCCACGGACATCGAACTGGAATACATCAGCCAGGCCAGGAGCGACCATTGCAACCACAATACTTTCCGGGGGCTGTTTCGTTTCCGGAATGGGGATACCGGTGAAGAAACGCTGATCGACAACCTGTTCAAGACCTGCATCCAGGCCCCCACGCTGGCGCTCAAAGACGTGAAGGACTGGGTCGTGTCCGTGCTGTGGGACAACGCCGGGGCCGGGCGTTTTGATGAGGACCATTATTATGTGATTACCGGCGAGACCCACAATTCCCCATCGAACATGGAAGCCTACGGCGGCGCCATCACCGGTATCGTCGGCGTTTACCGGGACCCTCTGGGCACGGGTAAAGGATCACGCCTGGTTTTGGGCGGTTACGGTTTTTGCGTGGGGCCACGGGACTACCGGGGGGATCTCAAACCCCGTCTGACGCCGAAACGACTTCTGGACGGTGTGATCGAAGGGGTCCGGGACGGCGGCAACAAAAGCGGCATCCCCACCACCTTCGGCCAGGTTCTGTTTCATCCCGGCTATATGGGAAAATGCCTGGTTTTTGTAACTGCGGTGGGCATGATGCCGGCCAGGATCAAGGGAAAACCCGCGGAGGAAAAAACCACCTCACCCGGGGACCTGATCGTCATGTGCGGCGGCAGGGTCGGGAAAGACGGAATACACGGGGTAACCGCCTCATCCGAAGTGTATTCGGAACACACCCCGGCCGGTCATGTCCAGATCGGAGATCCCTATACCCAGAAAAAAATGCACGATTTTCTTCTGGAAGCCCGGGATGAGGGGCTGATCGAATTCATCACGGACAACGGCGGCGGAGGGCTGTCCTCCTCCATCGGAGAGTCGGCTCTGTATGCAAACGGCTGCGAGGTCGAACTGGACAAGGTGCCCCTGAAGTACGATGGTCTGGACCAGTGGGAGATCTGGGTGTCCGAATCTCAGGAACGGATGACCGTTGCTGTAAATCCTCGCAATATCGACCGGTTTCTCTCCCTGTCCCGCCGGCACGCGGTGGAAAGCACGGTCATCGGGCGATACACGGATACGGGGAAACTGCATATTTTCTGGAAGGGGAAAACCTGTGCCTTCGTGGACCTGGATCTTTTAACCAAGGGGTTTCCCCAGTGGGAATTTGAAGCCTTTTGGAACCCGCCGGAAAAGCGGGGTCTATACGAACCGGTTATCGGGGAACCTTCGGCATACGGCCCGTTGCTCCTGGATATTCTGGCCCGGCCCAACATCGCTTCCAGAGAATGGATCACCCGGCAGTATGACCATGAAGTTCAGGGGACCAGTGTGATCAAACCCCTGGTGGGGGCGGACCGGGACATGCCCTCGGACGCTTCGGTGAACCGGCCGGTTTTAAACTCCTCACGGGGCCTTGCCTTTGCCCAGGCACTGATTCCCCAGTATTCGGCTATCGACGCCTATCATATGACCGCCTGCACCATAGATGAAGCGGTTCGCAGGATCATCGCCGTGGGGGGAACCGTCGACCATATCGGCGGGGTGGACAATTTCTGCTGGCCCAATATATCCCATGATCGCCTGAGCAATCCGGACGGTCGACACAAGGCGGCCCAGCTGGTCCGGTCCTGCATGGCGCTAAAGGACATGTGCCTGGCCTATGGGATTCCTCTTTTGTCCGGAAAGGACAGCATGTATGTGGACGGTTATCTCACCGGAAAATACGGGGAGGCACACAAGGTATCGGCACTGGAGACGCTTCAGTTTTCCACCATCGGCCTGGTACAGGATGTGGGCCGCTGTGTGGCCATGGACGTCAAACTGCCCGGAGACCGGGTTTATGTTCTGGGAATAACCGCTGATGAGCTGGGGGGATCCGAATACTACGAGCACCTGGGACATGTGGGGCTGAATGTCCCGAAGGTCCATCCTGAAAAATTCATGTCACTGTACAAGGCCCTTTCCGATGTCATCCGGGAAGGATTTGCGGCCTCGGCCCACGGCATTTACCGGGGAGGGTTGGCCGTCCATGGAGCCATGGCGGCCATGGGGGGAAACCTCGGCATGACCATCGACCTTGGTAAAATACCGTCTGATAAGCCCTTGAGAAACGACACGCTCCTCTTTTCGGAAACCCCCGGCAGGTTCATTGTAACCGTATCCCCGGATAACACTGAAAAATTTGAAGCCCGGCTTGAAGGAATACCCTGTGCGTGTATCGGCCTGGTGACCGGACAACCCGATTACATCGTCAGGGACGCCGACGGAAGGACCCTGATCCATGTTCCGGTCGCGCAGTTGAAACAGGCCTGGAAAAAGACCTTTGGAGATTTGAAATGACGGATGTCGGAACCCTGGTCCTGACCGGATACGGGTTGAACTGCGATCATGAAACCGCATATGCTTTTGAACTGGCCGGCTCCCGGGCGTCCCGGGTTCACATCAACGCCTTGATTGACGGAAGTGTCTCTCTGGACGGATTCCAGATCATGGTTTTCGGCGGCGGGTTCAGCTGGGGCGACGACCACGGGGCAGGGGTGATCCAGGCCGTTCGGATGAAAACCCATCTCGGGGAGCAAATCATATCCTTTATAGAAAAGGGAAACCTGGTCATCGGCATCTGCAACGGGTTTCAGACGCTGGTCAACTTGGGGCTTCTCCCCGGCCTGGACAACGACTACCGCAGGCGTTCCGTAGCCCTGACCGTTAACGACTGCGGCAATTTCCGGAATGACTGGGTGACGTTGAGGGCCAATCCCGCCTCAAATTGCGTTTTCACCCGGAACATGGATATTCTGGAGCTCCCCGTCCGGCACGGCGAAGGCAAGTTTTTTTCCGACGACGCCACCCTGAAGCGCCTGGCGGAAAACAACCAGATAGCCCTTTGTTACGCCGCCGCGGACGGCGGGCCGGCAGACGGCCGTTTTCCGGAAAATCCCAATGGTTCTCTCCTGGACATCGCGGGCATCTGCGACCCCACCGGAAGAGTTTTCGGACTCATGCCCCACCCCGAGGCCTACAACCATTTCACCAATCATCCCCAGTGGACCCGGCAAAAAGAGGTGCTCAAACGAACCGGGAAGCCTTTGGCGGATAAGCTGACACCCGGTGTGCAACTGCTGAAAAACGGGGTGGATTATCTGAAATAAGGCGATGGGCTATAGGCGATGGGCTATAGATTGTTGGGACTTACGGCGATCTTTTTCTGAAAACCGCGAAACGATGATGTCAATTGCGGCTTCAATTTTGAGTGTAGGATGGGTGGAGCTTGCGGAACCCATCATTGCTCGAATCACCTGAATTTTCCACACGAAACCCTTTTCAGCTTTCCCTGAAAAACAGGTCCGCCGGCTCAATTTCAGGCTGGCGCTTCCATGAAATCCCTCCTGTTCCTTTCTAAAAAACTGCCTTTCAAGACCGTTAAAATTCAAGATGTTCCTTAAAATAAGACCTCTTAATAATTAATAATTATCATGTACTACGTAAAAAAATCCAATTTACGGTCTGAAGTCCCCATAAGCATATAAAACACCTTAAATACGGTTATGTGAAAAAAAATTCTTGAAGTTGGGGATTTTGTTTTATATCTATCGAAATAATCGTCAAAAACATCACAAAAATATGCCATAAAACAAAAAATATATTAAAATTCAATCAGTAATATATATTAAAATTATCGGCCAACAAGGCCATGGTAATTTTTTCATGAAGAGACCAGGTGCACCATGGGCTTTGCCATCGGGCAGGGCAACCCTTAAAAAATTTTATAACTATTAAATTATTTTATACCGATGATCTTGGAATGAAACATAATGTGGTTTCAATGAATTATCGATATACCTTCAACTAACCGATATAATTTAAAAAATAATCAACCCACACATCTGTCCGTTAACCTCTAAAAATTAAGGAACTGGTATGATATTTGCTATGGAAAAAGAAAAAAAGTATCAAGATGTAACGGGATTTACGGCGGTTGAACTTCTGATCGTGATTGCCGTGATCGGCCTGATGAGTGCCGTTGCCGTTCCCAGCCTGCTCTCTTATATGCCCAAATCCCGATTGAATGGCGCCGCCCGGACCGTGGCCGGCGATCTCATGTCGGCCAGGATGGCGGCGGTTAAGAAAAACTGCAAGGCCATCGTGGAATTTGAAACCGCAAGCCGGTATTGTGTCGTCATCGATGAAAATTCCAACAATACCTGCGACCCCGGGGAGCGAAAGATCATTAAGGACCTCGGCGATAATTTCAAGGATGTCGTCAATATCAAGGCTGATACCAAAAATATTTTCAATTCCAGAGGGACCGCCACCCGGATGAGAAACATTATACTGAAAAACCCGAGTGGAGAAAGAACCATCCGCGTTAGCATTGCGGGAAGGGTGAAGATTGAGTGAAGGTTCTGAAATGTTCAAACCCAAAACAGGATAAAAATGAAAAAATTGAAAAATAATTCCGGATTCACAATGCTTGAAATGTTCATTGTCATTTCCATTCTGGGAATCATGGCGGCTATTGCCATACCCAATTTTCTTTCCTATCTGCCGAAGTACCGGTTGAATGGCGCTACCCGTGTTGTGGCTAGTGACCTGATGTTCACCCGGATGGAGGCGGTCAAACTAAACCGTTCGGCTTACATGGAATTTACAGGGGCCAAGCAATATGAAATCAGTTATCTTGGAAAAGTGTTGAGAATGCGGGACATCAGTGAAGATTACCCTGATGTCGATATAGAAGATTTCGATAAAATAGTGTTTACTTCCAGGGGATCGTCCGACGCCAACAAGACGGTCACCATCAAAAGCGACAACGGACAGACAAAAGTCGTCGGTGTCGGAATCGCCGGAAGGGTTAAAATACAATAATGATTTGGAATTCTGAAAAAACCCACCCAAAAAGAATGAGATGATGAAAAACTACACCTTAAAAGAAAATCATGGGTTTACCTTACTGGAGGTCATTGTTGCGGTGGCGATCCTGGCCATTGGCTTGTCGGGAACCGCTGCCCTGTTAATCGGAATCATCAGGACGGACAAGCTGAACAATGAAATGTCGCGTGCGACGGCACTGGCACAGTCCAGGATAGAGGAAATCCGCCAGGAAGGATACTTTGCTCAAGTTATGGGTAGCACTGAAGATGAACCTGTAGCCGGTTTTGCAACGGTAACCAAGGTTTCCCCATCCACTATCAGTGGCGTCTTGGATATAGAGGCTGTTGTAACTTATAATGCTTTTGGCCAACACAAAGTTGTACAAAAAACTTTATTGTCGAGGGATATACGATGAAAAGACAAAGTTATAAATATCAAAGGGGTTTCACCATACTCGAACTGGTCATTTCGTTGTCCGTGGGTTTAATTGTATTGGCCGCACTTTCAAGCACATTTTTTATCCAAAGGAAAACCTTCGACAACCAGGAGCAAATAACGACGATGGTTCAGACAGGAAGGGCTGCCATCGACATGATGAGCCGGGAGATTCAGTCTGGTGGTTATGATCCCACCGGCATGTTGCAGAGAAACACCTATCCCATAGAAGACGGCAAGGCCTTTGTCGGCGTCCCGTATGATGATGCGAACCCGACTTATCTTAGAATCCTGTCGGATTTTGACGGGGATGAGGCCACCACCGGCGAAAATGAAGAGATCATATACAGATTTAACAGCTCAGATAAAAAAATCGAAAGAAATACCGGTGGCGGATTCCAGCCCTTTGCTGAAAATATAGAAAATTTTACGTTCACTCTTCTAAGGGAGGATGGTTCTACTCCAGTGACGACACAGGCGGATTCAAAATATGTCAGGATTGTTCGGCTCACCATTACCGCAAGATCTGAAGATATAGATCCTAACTTCGCAGCCAACGGGGGGTACCGGACAACGACGTTGATTTCCGATGTTAAAGTCAGGAATATGGGGCTGGATAAAATAGCCGATGACGGCTCGGGGACAACAACAAGCGCAACTGGGGGAACAACTTCGACATCAACTGTTCCACCTACCACAACGACAACAACAGCCGCTTTAAACGTGACGGAAATATTGCAAGTCACATCGACCACTACCGAACCGGGGATTACCACAACAACCTTTGTTGGAGATATCCAGGACACGGTTACACTTCACATTGCCGTTGGAACTTGCGCAGTTAAAGATGGTAAAATTAATCGCGTTTTGGCCCGACTGCGCATTACAGACTATGTGACGTCTGAACCCATATCCAATGCCACGGTAACCTGGAAAGTGGTAGATACCGGAACCGATATAGGTGATGAACAGGGCCCAATGACAAACTTCGGTTCGATAAGGCCCGATCTTTCTTCCTACCAGGGTTGGTACGGGGGATATGAATCTTGTAACTGCTCTGATGAGGCCGGATTATCTTGTGCTATTTCAAAGCCGGAATTTTCTTACCCATTATTCAGAAAGGTTGATGTCGTAGTAACGATTAATCTGCCGGGGTATGGCAATGTTACGATGAGAATAAATGATAACGAAATAATCGAAGTTGAAGGATAATTATTCAGTTCTTAACGCCAAACGGAGATCTTGGATGAAAGCTAAAGATATAATCCTGAACAATAACGGCGCTGTTTTGATTACGGGGCTATTATTCCTTTTGTTGCTGGCTATCATGGGAACGACGGCGTATTTAATTTCCAGCCAGGATTCAAATATCAGTGCGAACTACAAAGGGGCTGAAGAAGCATTTTACGATGCTGAATCCGGTGTGAATTTTGTTATATCGTTGCTCGAAAACAGGCTGAAGAGTGATGAAACATTTAAATTGCCTGAAGTCGGGGATGACCCCATAGACCTGAATGCGACGGCTTATTTTGGAGCTGAACTCAGTTCCCTTCCTCTCGATTATAAGTTCACTATTTCAAGCTTAGAAAACGTATCCTTCAACAATCTTTTCTTCACCAGCATAGGAAAAGGCTCCAGGGGGGCAACGGCCAAAATTACCGCATCCATTAAACAGGGATCTCCCTTTTCACTCGCAGCCTTCGGCAATGCGAAACTGGATATCAATACCGTAAATGTGTTCAGTTACAACAGCAAGGTGACGGATACGCCGACCGCAGCAGACAGCACCGGAGAAGCGGATATCTCGTCAAACGGATTGGTCGATATTGACGCGGCTATTATTGATGGAGACGTACTGCTGGGGGGAGCCGCGCCCTCGGGGGACCCACCTGCAGCAACTACCTATGGCGGAGGTGGGCCGACTATTTCGGGCGAGGACGGCAAAGAGATCGGTTTCGTAGATCCGGATCCGTTAGATATCCTGGAAAAAATCCCTGATTATTTTGATACGTATGGCAAAATTGCAGACGGCCTTTCAAATGAAAATGAAGTCCTGATGCCGGGGATTGGAGAAACCATTAACGGTGCTAACCCTCCTGTAATGTTAGTGGGTGAGCCTGGAGGGGCAAATTACTTTTTTGATGGGATCACTTTGGGAAACCTTGATCGATTGACGATTAATGCCACTGACGGGCCGGTGAATATCTATTTAAAGGGAAAATTAACAATGGGGAATGGTTCCTTCCTGACCATTACCGGAAATTCAGCCGACCGACGAGTAAGCTTATACATAACCGAACCGGATTCCGGGATACCTGAGACACAAAGCATCGTTTCATTAGATAACGGCGCAGAAGTCAACATGCTTGGCGAACCCATAGGATTTGGTCTTTGGACAGACTCTGACGCCAAAGTTCTATGGCATGCTAAAGGCACCATAAAAGGAACGATTTACGCTCCGGAAGCTAACGTCAGTATCGGATCCAACACCACCCTGTATGGTTCTGTATGGGCCGATGAGGTAACGGCTGCTGCCGGGGCGACAATTTTTTATGACACCATGCTTGCAAATACGCATCTTACAAAGGATGTGGTTTTAACAACCTGGGTACAGGATCTGCTGAATTAGGTCTTATTTAAGTTTCATTTTAGTAACAGAACAGCCTGAGCCATAGAGTGGGCCACCAATCCGGTGGGGATCCGCCGTTTTTTTTGAGAATTTCTGAAAACAGGTTTTGATACTCGTCATGGGACGCCAGCCATTCCATTGATATGGTTTTTGCTTTTTCAGGGACTTTCTTTTTTTGAGCTTTATCCTTGGCTCTTTGGAGTTCATCCATTTTTTTAATTATTTCATCTCTTTTTGCAATGAAGGTAGCTTTTTCTTCTTCGTTTATTAAGGGCGGGCTTTTTTGCTGCTCTTTTATTTCATTATCCCCTGTTGAAATTTCTTTATCGACAGGCAATTCGGTTGTCGTAATATTTTTAATGACATTTTTTTCAAACCCGGCAACCCCGCCGTATAAAATGAATTTTATTTTCCCGCCTTCTTCCCAATAACGGCTCGTAACAAATCGGGTTCCGTTTTCCAGTTCAACCAAAAAAGAAGCCATGCAATAAGAGGGATAGCTGATAAGTGCGACGAATAAAAAATTTCTAAATATTTTTTTCATGCCTTCGTACTCCGGACCGACCAAGGCGATGTAGTTTTATGGTAAAGATGAAA
>DIKO01000027.1:2778-3703 GCA_002423615.1 Desulfobacteraceae bacterium UBA5616 | reverse complement strand
ACGGCAGTTGCGCCGGGGGCACCGGTGCTTTCATTGATCAAATGGCAGTTCTTCTGGATATTGATGTATCGGAACTTAACACGCTGGCCGAAAAATCCACGAATATTTACCCTATTGCATCCCGGTGCGGCGTTTTTGCCAAAACCGATGTTCAAGCTCTGCTAAGCCGTCATGTATCTGTGGAAGATGTTGCGGCTTCTGTATTTCATGCTGTGGCTGTCCAGGTCATCACCGCCTTGTCCCGTGGACGGGATATGGAAAGAAAAATACTTATGGGGGGCGGCCCGCTGACGTTTTATCCGAACCTGCGGAAAGCCTTTGCAAATCTGCTTGGCATTGAGCATCCGGATGACTTGATCATTCCGGATCATCCGGAACTGCTTCCCGCCATGGGAGCGGCCATGGTGCGCAATGGCAAACCATGTCGGGGCCGGATCAGCAATTTTTTATCCATGTCAGGAAATGGCGTCAGCCATGTAACCAACAGCGGCACCAAAAGGCTGCCCACCCTGTTTGCAGGAAAGTGTGAATTTGAGATATGGCAAAAAAGGCATGCGCAGAAGCTGGTTCCCAGGATTGACCTGCCTGAGGTAAAAGAAAAAGATCTTTTTTTAGGTGTGGATTCAGGATCAACCACCACCAAGATTGCTCTTGTCGATGAGGAAGGCAAACTGGTTCTGGGCTATTACGGTGCCAACAACGGCGATCCCGTCCAGGCGGTAAAAAAAGGACTGGCCAAATTCAGGGAAAAATTTATTTCTGTCGGCTTTGACCCGCGGATCGTCAGGACGGCTGCCACCGGCTATGGTGAAAGCCTTATAAGAGCCGCCTTTGGGTTGAATGACGGCGTGGTTGAGACCATGGCACATTACCTGGCGGCGCGGCACTTTGAACCGGATGTCTCCTTTATTCTGGATATCGGCGG
>DIKO01000027.1:0-2584 GCA_002423615.1 Desulfobacteraceae bacterium UBA5616 | reverse complement strand
GGGCGACGGTCGCCGATATTTCGGCTGGTTTGGCGTATTCGGTTATCAAAAACGCCCTGTACAAGGTGCTGAAGCTAAAGGACGTCGATGTCCTGGGGAGCAAAATCGTGGTTCAGGGCGGAACTTTTCGAAATTCAGCCGTATTACGCTCATTGGAGATGCTGCTGAACAAGGAGGTTATAAGGCCGGATATTTCCGAGCTGATGGGTGCATACGGCGCGGCCCTGACAGCCCTTTCAAATCATCGTGCGAATCTTGTGGAACCTGCTGCTCTACATCAAACACCACTTAAGAGTTCAGAGACGCCAATAGCGTTGCAGGAAGCAAATGGTTTGTTCCTCGAAAAGTTGGCGATGGGAAGTGATTTTTCAAAAAAGGAAATCCGCTGCAAGGGCTGCGAAAACAGGTGCAGGGTTTTGAAGCTGATTTTCAACAACGGAAACCATTTTTATACGGGGAACCGATGCGAGCGGTGTTTCAGCAACAATCCGGATGTACAACACAAGGGAAAGAACCTGATCGATGATCAGATAAAGCTCTTGTTTGAACGAGACATGGAACCCGAAGGCGAGCCGATTCTCACCTACGGTATTCCCCGCTGCCTGAACATGTATGAAAACTTTCCCTTTTGGTGTGCCTTTTTGACCACGTGCGGGTTCAAAGTGGTTCTCTCTTCCGAATCCAATTTCAAATTATACGAAAAGGGATCCGCCACTGTCATGTCGGAAAACATCTGTTTTCCTGCCAAACTTGCCCATGGTCACATTTTCGACCTTGTTGAAAAAAAAGTGGACAGAATATTCTACCCTACCGTGGTCTATGAGCAGGAAGAATACGAAAATGCTTTAAATACTTATAATTGCCCGGTGGTTACCGGATATCCCGACTTGCTGAAAAGTGCTGTTAACCCTGAGCAAAAATTCGGAATTCCCCTGGATAACCCGGCTATCAACTTTAAGGATTTCAATCTGCTGAAGGATCAGCTTTATCTGTTCTTCAAGCAGTTCGGATTAAATTACCGGACGGTGTCAGAAGGCGTCGAAAAGGGGATGGAAGCACAGTCGAATTACAAAAGACAACTCAGGTCTGTAGCGAAAGCCATGCTGAGCAAGGCGGATGCCGGCAGACGGACAACAGTTGTTCTTGCCGGCCGACCCTATCATGTGGACCCGCTTATCAACCACGGTATTCCGAATCTGTTGACGGAACTGGGAGTGAATGTCATCAGTGAAACGGCTGTTCCCTTGAATGCAGATGCCGTCTCACTGGAAGATGTCAATGTTCTGACCCAGTGGAGCTATGCAAACAGACTGTACGCAGCGGCAGGGTGGGTAACGAACACGGCCAATGTTCAAATGGTTCAGTTGACCTCTTTTGGCTGTGGGCCGGATGCGATTTCAGCCGACGAGGTTAAAGAAATTTTGCGTTGCGGTGGGAAAATCCATGCCTTGATCAAGATGGATGAAATCTCCAACCTGGGTGCCGTCAGGATCAGACTGCGCTCCATACTGGAGGCGGTGAAAGAAAAAAACGGTAAAACAAGGGACACAGGGGCCGGCAGAATGAAAAAAGACCGGGCGGTTGTGGAAGAAGACAGAAAGAAAATCCTGATCGCCCCCTATTTTTCACCCTTTTATTCACCGCTGATTCCGTCTGTTTTCAGGCCACTCGGCTATCGGGTGGAAGTCCTCCCGCCCCAGGATAAGGCCTCGGTTGAATGGGGTCTCAAAACCATCAACAACGACATGTGCTACCCCTCTATCCTGGTTGCCGGCGATATTATCAAGGCCTTCCAATCAGGCCGCTACGATCCTGAAAATACCGCTGTTATTCTGACCCAGACCGGTGGTCAATGCCGGGCATCCTCATACGTATCACTTATCAGAAAAGGACTGGCCGCCGCCGGCCTGGATGAGGTTCCGATAATCGCCATATCCAACGAGGAAATCAATCCCCAACCCTGGTTTAAAATAGATAAAATGGGGCTGATAAAACGGATGGGCCTGGGAATTATTTTCGCCGATTCCCTGGCCAGGATGTATCTATCCACAATGGTCAGGGAAAAGGTGCCCGGGACATCCAAAAACCTGCATGAAAAATACCTCTTTGAAATGGAGACAGGCATCGAGAACGCAGATTATTATTATCTTCTCAATCTTTTGAAAAAAGCCGTGGCGGACTTCAACCTGATTGAGATCAACGACAAGACTGTCCCAAAAATCGGGATCGTTGGAGAGATCTTCGTTAAATATAACTTCTTCTCCAACGGAAATATCATCGACTGGCTGTCCGATCAGGGGGTGGAAGTGGTTCTTCCTCCTATACAGAATTTTTTCGCCCAGCGCTTTATCAATGAAACCTACGATCAAAAGGCCTTTTTTAAACGTTCTTTGGTAGATCGTATCAAGTACAGGCTGTTGGAGATATACTCAAAATACCACATCGGTCAAATCGAGCGGGTTATGCAGGGGTTTCGCTTTTACAGAAAGGCTCATGACTTGAGAGAATTGGCTGAAATAACCGACGAGGTTGTCAGCCTGGCCAACCAGTTTGGCGAAGGATGGCTTCTCACCGCCGAAATGAT
>DIKO01000114.1 GCA_002423615.1 Desulfobacteraceae bacterium UBA5616 | reverse complement strand
AATCTATAGAACAAATTTACCGTGCACCCGCAACGGTCAACCATCCGCTTCAGCCTGTTTTTTTTTGCGTTCCCCTCTTGCGATCAGAACGGAACAGGGCGCTTTGTGGGCCACCCGTTTTGCGACACTGCCGAAAAATACAAGCTCCATTCCGGTCAGACCGTAAGCCCCCACGACAACGATATCCACTTGATGTTCTTCCAGATATTTCAGAATTTCCGAAGAAACGTGCCCATCGCGAATCACCATGCGATAATTAATGTCTGAGGGAATTTTTGAACCGTATTCTTCATTCATGCGCTGTTCAACTCTTAATGTAATGGCTTCCATGGGGATTTCCGGGGTCATCCATTCCGTTTCCATGAACATGGGGTTCACCGGGAGGGGTAAAACATGGAGAAGGGTAAGCGAGGAGCGATATTTTTCAGCCATTTCCAAGGCCATTTTAAAAGCGGCCCCGGCATTTTCGGAGAAATCGGTGCAACACACGATCTGGTTTATAGTCATAAGTCCCCCTTTTTTCAATAAGTGTTCAAAGCAGGAAGAACCGGAATGTGATAATCCTACAGCATGATGGCTTTTGATACAATATCCCGGGCGTCAAATCAACAAAGGAGAAATATTTCCTGAATTCATTTGCCCCGTTTTGAACTTTTTGTTATTGTCCAAAACTTCATATTTGTAATAAGGTACTATATTTTCAATTAAATTTACATGACCGTCATTTGTTCGCCGATAGCAACACAGCAAAGTGATGCGAGAACGCGGGAGAGCGGGACATGAAGGGGGAAAACAGGGTGTCCATAAAAAAACAGCTGATATCAAAAGGCGTTCACATGCCCAGCCCTGAAAGTGTTGAAATCGGGCAGGATGTCGACCCCGACCGAATATCCGGGGACAGGGTCGTCATCCATGGCGGGTGCAGGATTTACGGCGGATCGACGTTGATCTCAAAAGGTACCATCATGGGTCATGAAGGACCCGCAACCGTTGTGGATTGTCAGGTGGGGCCGGGGGTCAGACTGAACAGCGGTTTTTTTCAAAAATCCGTATTTTTAAAAGGAGTTTCCATGGGGTCCGGCTCCCATGTCCGGGCAGGCACGATCCTTGAGGAAGAGGCGAGCGTGGCGCATACCGTAGGGCTGAAACAAACCATTCTCTTCCCCTGGGTTACGCTTGGAAGTCTCATCAATTTCTGCGACTGTCTCATGTCCGGGGGCACGGGCCCCAGGGATCACAGCGAGGTGGGGAGCTCCTACATTCATTTCAATTTCACACCGTTCCAGGATAAGGCGACGCCCTCCCTGATCGGGGATGTTCCTAAGGGGGTCATGCTCAATCAGCCGCCGATTTTTTTGGGAGGGCAGGGCGGGCTTGTGGGCCCCTGCAGGCTGGGGTTCGGGACCGTCATCGCAGCCGGATCCATATGCCGAAAGGACGAATCAAGAAACAGCCGTCTGATTTTCGAAGGACGGCCCCGGGGAGGCAACATTCCATATTCAAATGGCCCCCCTAAAAGTTTAAAACGAATTTTAATCAACAATTTGTCCTATATCGGAAATCTGAAGGCCCTGCTGCAATGGTACGGAAAGGTCAGACGCCTGTTTATTTCGGAGGATTTTCCCGAGGCTCTGTTCAAAGGACTCCTGGATGCACTTCACTCGTGTATTAACGAAAGAATACATCAATTGGGAAAACTGGTTTTCAGACTGTCGGAATTCGAGGCTCCATATCCCGGAACGATTCAAAACGCCGATTTCCCCCTTACCCGGCAGAAGGACGAATTAATCCGGAATTGGCCTGAACTTGAGACCCTTCTGCATCGAGAACCCGACGCCTTTGACAATCCAGCCGTCAGGGATGATTTTCTAAGACAGATCGAAGGAATTGTGTCAACACAGGGATTGAATTATCTTTCCGTCATCAAAGCCCTGGGCTCTGAAACAGCTGAACAGGGTTCCCGATGGCTTCAATGTATCGTGGACGGTATCGTATCCGAAAGTCTGAAACGGATTCCGACATTTGTCTGATTTATTTTAAAAACACAAAATTAGAAGAAAGTTCACACATGGGGAAATTATTCGGCACGGACGGCATTCGCGGGAAAGCGAATCAGTACCCGATCAATGTGGAAACCGCAGTGAAAATCGGTCAATCCGTGGCCCGATACTTCCGGTCGAAAACGGATAAAACTTCCGTCATTATCGGTAAGGATTCCCGCCTGTCGGGTGATATGCTGGCCCATGCCGTCATGGCGGGAATCTGTTCCATGGGCATGGACGCCATTTACACGGGCACCCTTCCCACGCCGGGGATCGCCGTTCTGACCCGCGATTCAGGTGCTGCGGCCGGCATCATGGTTTCGGCATCCCATAATCCTTATTTCGACAACGGCATCAAGGTATTTGATGAAACCGGGTTCAAATTGCCTCAAGTTGTGGAAAATGAAATTGAAACCCTCATTCTGAACGACGAATACAGACTCGTCCGTACCAGTGACAGGGATATCGGCAGAGTGGTAATTTGCCATGATGCCGAGGAACAGTACATTTCTTTTTTACGCCGGACCCTGGCCCCGGGGTTTTCACTAAAAGGTCTGAAAATTATCCTGGACTGCGCTAACGGCGCCACTTTCAAGGCAGGGCCCGATCTTTTCCGCGAATTGGGCGCCGTGGTTTCGCCCCTGTTTATCGAACCTGACGGCCTTAACATCAACGATCACTGCGGCTCCCAGCATCCTGAAACCATGATTCAAGCCGTTCTGGCGCAAAAAGCCGATCTCGGCCTGGCCTTTGACGGTGATGGAGACCGGCTGATCGCCGTGGATGAAAAAGGTCATCGGATATCCGGTGACCAGATCCTCGCCATCTGTGGAAATACGATGAAAAAACAAGGCAAGCTGGAAAACGGCCTCATCGTCTCCACGGTCATGAGCAATCTGGGACTGCGAATGGCCCTGAATCAAATGGGAATAAACCTCATCATGACCGATGTGGGAGATCGCAACGTCCTTCAACAGATGCGAAAAAGGAATTCGATGCTGGGAGGAGAGGATTCGGGCCATATGATTTTTTTACATCACCATGTCACCGGTGACGGTATCCTTACGGCTTTGAAACTGATCGAGGCCATGCAATTTGAGCACAAGCCGTTATCGGAACTTGCCGCCATCATGAAAGTATTTCCACAGGTTCTGGTGAATGTGCCGGTCAAAAACCAAATGGATTTAAATGAGGACGGGGATATCCGAAAGGCGATCTTGCGGGCGGAAGAAAAACTGGGAAACAGGGGAAGGGTGCTGGTGAGATTTTCAGGGACCCGCCCGCTTTGCCGGATCATGGTGGAGGGGCCCACCGAGATTGAAACCCATTCGCTGGCCCATGAAATTGCGGAGGTGGTCGCTGCAAAACTCGGCTGAAACGTTCAGAGAACTGCCATGATCGATGAAAATCCCCTGGAAAAGCATCGTTCTTTCCAGGGGATCTGAAATGGACGACGACGGGATTTATTCCCTGTTTCCTAAAATCCTCAGAAGCATCAGAAAAAGGTTGATGAAATCCAGATAAAGGGAAAGAGCCCCAAGGATGGCGCCTTTCCGGATAACCCCGGCATCCGCATCTGCCGGCTGGGTCAACGCCATGGTTTTAAGTTTCTGGGTGTCATACGCCGTCAGTCCTACGAAAACCAGAACTCCGATATAGCTGATGATCATGTTCATGCCGGAACTTTTTAGAAACATATTGACCACTGAGGCAATGATAATCCCGATAAGGCCCATGGTCATGAATCCGCCAAGGGAGGTCAAGTCCCTTTTGGTCGCCATGCCGTAAATGCTGCAAGCGACAAAAGTTCCTGAGCACACCAGGAATGTCGAGGTGATGGATGTGCTGGTATAGGCGATGAATATAAAGGAGAGCGTTGCCCCGTTTAATACGGAATACAGAACAAAAAGTGCCGTGGCCGTGGATGCCTGCATTCGGTTGATTCTCGAGCTGATGGTGAATACCAGAATGAGCTCACCGATGATCAGTCCGAAGAATATGACCGGGTTTTTGAAAATTGCGTTCAAAATCGAAGGACTTCCGGCAATCATAAAGGCCACAAGGGCCGTCATCCCCAAACCGACGGCCATCCAGTTGTAAACGCTTCGGATAAAACCGTTTACAAGGGTCTGCGCCTGAGTTTGGGTCCTTTTGATCGAGATGGACTCCATTTTTTTACCTCCTGAAAAGTGCTGATCTTAAATTATTTTTCCAACTAAAAAATTGCCGGCTAAAAGCCAACTTAAAGATTGATCGTTCCTGAAAAAGGATATAACCTTGGCGCGAATATAACACAGCCTTTGGGCTTTTCAAGAAGAAAGCAGATCAACAGGAATAAAATCGTCTTTCAGGGCAATCCGTTAGGGCAAAAAAACATGCAGCCGGAGCAGATTTATCTGGAATTGAGACAGCTCGCCGAAAAACTCGGGATACTGGTCAGCGAGCATAACCTGAGAAAAACCGGTATCCACGTGAAAAGCGGTCTGTGCAAAGTCAGGGATAAAACCATTTTTGTCATGGACAAACATGAAACCATATACGGAAAAAACCGGATTCTGGCTTCATGCCTGCGGGAAATGGACCACGAAAATATATATGTTGTCCCCACGGTAAGGGCCTTATTGGATAAACCAAACAGAAAGAAAAAAGAATCCGAAGTACCGGTGGACACCGAAACAGAACAGATAGGGGCGACATGTCCCGGAAAATAAATACGCATGCATAAAAGTTTACATAATATACCTTATCAGACGTTATGAATAAAATCGAAAGACGGATCTATTCGGTTTCAGAAATAACCTCCGCCATCAAGGGCCTCCTGGAAGAGCAGTTTCCATTTATATGGGTCAGTGGAGAAATTTCCAATTTTCGGATTCCCTCATCCGGCCATTGTTATTTCACACTAAAAGACGCCGGGTCCCAGATCAGCGGCGTCCTGTTCAAGGGCCAAAGCCGGAGTCTGAATTTTGACCTGAAGGATGGCATAAGCATTCTCGGTCTCGGCAGAATCAGCGTTTATGAGCCCCGTGGAACTTATCAGATAATTTTTGAATACATTGAACCCAAAGGTATCGGCGAGCTGCAGGTCGCTTTTGAGCAATTAAAAAAAAAGCTGTTTGATGAGGGGCTGTTTGATGAGGGGGAAAAATTACCCCTGCCGTTTTTACCGAAAAAAATCTCCGTTATCACATCCCCGACAGGAGCTGTGGTTCACGATATCCTGCACGTGACCCACAGGCGGTTCCCCGATATGCCCATTGAAATCGTCCCGGTCAAGGTTCAGGGTGACGGCGCCGAAAGAGATATCGCGGATGCCCTTTGCCTGCTGAACAGCCGAATGGGCACCGAGGTGATTATTCTCGCCAGGGGCGGCGGTTCCCTCGAAGATCTCAAGGCCTTTAATTCCGAATCCGTTGCCCGGGCAATTTTCGCCTCAACCATACCGGTGGTTTCAGCCGTGGGACATGAAATCGACTACACCATCTGCGATTTTGTGGCCGATCTCCGAGCGCCGACACCCTCGGCCGCCGCGGAAATGGTTGTGCCGGTCAAAAGAGAACTTGTCCTGAAACACGTTGAATTGCTGTCTCATCTCAAGCGCAACCTCACACGGCATGTGGTTCGGCAAAAGGACCGTTTGGAAGAGCTGACCAATCGCCTTGTACATCCCAAGAAAAGGATACAGGACTTGCGGCTCCGGTTGGATGACATCACCGATAGGATGATACGATCCATTTTTTCCCTTCTTCATCAAAAACAGGACAGGCTAGTCTGGAGAAAAAAGTCTTTGATGACGAATAATCCCCTGCAACTGGTGGCAAATAATAAAGAAATACTTTATCAAAATATTAATATCTTATTCAAATTAATACAATTAACTATTCTTCAACACCGGTCGACGCTTCGGGAATATGTTGCCCAACTGTACACGCTAAGCCCCATGGCTGTTTTAAAACGGGGATACAGCATCACGCGGACCATTCCCCGGGCAGATACGGTGAGGGACCCGGATACGGTCTTTATTGAACAGGAACTTGAAATTATACTGGAAAAAGGCATTTTGATATGCAGGGTGGAAAGGAAATCAGCCGATGGCAAAAAAGACCTTTGATCAATCCATGCAACAACTGGAACAGATCGTCCATGAACTGGAATCAGGGGACCTACCCCTTGAAAAGGCCATTAAAAAGTTCGAGGAGGGCATTGAACTGTCTCAATTCTGTGGTCGGATGCTCGATGAAACCGAAAAAAAAATAACCCTTCTGTTGAAAAATCAGGATGGCCGGGTTATGGAACAACCATTTTTGGACAATGATCCCGAACCTGATGACGCATTTTAACCCATCGGCAAGGGTTTTTCCAATAATTGCGGGTTCTTCTTAATTCCACGAATTCACATGGATGACATGTTTACGCTCAATGCATATCTGGACGAAAAGCGCCGGCTGGTCAACGCCGCGATCGATCAATTTTTCAATCTGAAACCGCCCGTCAACCGGGTGGTCGAGGCCATGCAGTATTCCCTTTCAGCAGGAGGGAAGCGACTCCGCCCTATCCTTCTGCTATCCGCCGCGGAAGCTGTAGGAGGCGAGTGCACCCCTGAGGTGGTTCGGGCCGCCTGTGCTTTGGAGATGATTCATACCTATTCGCTGATTCACGACGATCTTCCGGCAATGGATAATGACAGGCTCAGGCGTGGCAAACCCACCTGTCATATCCAATATGATGAGGCCACCGCTATCCTGGCCGGCGATGCGCTGCTGACCCTTGCCTTTGAAATTTTGTCCTGCCCGGAAAATATGGAAACCTGCGGTATCGCAAATCATCTGAAGGTCATCCGGATCATTTCCGAGGCAGCGGGGTACAAAGGCATGGTAGGCGGGCAGATGCTGGATATGATCAATCAGGGCAAATTCATCACCACTGAAAAATTAAAAGAAATGCATTCAATGAAAACCGGGGCACTGATTCGGGCTTCGGTGGTTTCCGGCGCTGTTCTGGGTGGAGGAAGTGAAGCCCGGATCGAGGCTCTGGACCTGTTCGGTCAATTCATCGGGATCGCTTTTCAGGTCATCGATGATATTCTGGATGTTGAAGGAGATCCAAAACTCATGGGAAAAGCCGCCGGTTGCGATGCGGCAAAAAACAAAAATACCTACCCCGCCCTCATGGGACTGGATCTATCCAGACAATTTGCCGCAGAGCTCGTTCAAAACGCCTTGCAGGCCCTTAGGGATTTTGATAGACACGCAATACCTCTCCGTGAAATTGCAAATTATGTTATTAACCGAAAAAAATAGATACAAGGCATGAATTCTCTTTGAGTGTTTTACAGAAAATAGATTCCCCTGAAAATCTCAAACAGTTGTCTCTTGGTGAACTTTCCGTTCTGGCAAATGAAATCAGGGAAATGATCGTTGACGTGGTTTCCAGAAACGGGGGCCATCTGGCATCCAGCCTGGGAACGGTGGAGCTGGCCATTGCCCTGCATTATGTCTTTGACCTGCCCCGGGATAAAATCATATGGGACGTGGGGCATCAATCTTATGCACACAAAATAATTACGGGAAGGCGTCAACAGTTTCATACCCTGAGGCAGCACGGGGGAATTTCCGGATTTACCAAAATGAGCGAAAGCCCATTTGACGCGTTCACCACAGGTCATAGCAGCACCTCCATATCCGCAGGTCTGGGTATCGCCATCGCCAACCGCCTGAAGAAACGTAAAGACAAAATCATCGTCGTCATCGGGGACGGTTCCATGACCGCCGGCATGGCGTATGAAGGACTTAATCAGACCGGAGACATTCACAAGGACCTCATTGTCATTTTAAACGACAATGACATGTCCATTTCGCCCAATGTCGGCGCCCTTTCATCGTTCTTAAGCCGCAGGCTTTCTTCAAAATATTTTCAGGATATCCGGAAAAATTTCGGCGATTTTTTAAAATCCCTTCCCCGCATCGGCAGCGATATTTATGAGTTTGCCAAGCGCAGCGAGGAATCCTTCAAAACCTTTGTCACTCCCGGTATGCTGTTTGAAGCCTTCGGCTTTGAATATTTCGGCCCCATCAACGGCCATAAACTGAATCATCTCATTGATATCCTGAACAATATAAAGGAACTTAAAGAGCCTGTTCTGCTTCATGTCAGGACCACCAAGGGAAAGGGATATCCTCCGGCCGAAAATAATCCCGTATATTTCCATGGTGTGAGTTCTTTTGAAATTAAAACGGGAAACTGCAACAAGAGCCAAACGGATGCCCATACATATACACAGGTTTTCGGCGAAAAAATGGTGGAACTGGGGGCCCTGGATGAAAAACTCGTTGCCGTCACGGCGGCCATGCCTGAAGGCACGGGTCTTGCTGAATTCGCCAGGCGGTTCCCGGACCGTTTTTTTGATGTGGGCATTGCCGAACAACACGGGGTGACCTTTGCGGCCGGGGTGGCCAGCGAAAAACTCAAGCCCTTTGTGGCAATATATTCCACCTTTCTGCAAAGGGCTTATGACCAGATCGTTCATGATGTCTGTATAGAATCCCTTCCGGTGAAATTCGCCATCGACAGGGGCGGAATTGTGGGGGAGGACGGCCCCACCCATCACGGCCTCTTTGATTTTGCGTTCATGCGGCATCTCCCCAATATGGTGGTCATGGCGCCAAAGGATGAAAATGAGCTCTGCCGGATGATGACGACGGCCCTTTATTATGATGAAGGCCCCATCTCGTTCCGATACCCCCGGGGACCGGGGGTGGGATGCGTGATCGACGCCCATCAGGAAATCCTTCCCATCGGCAAGGCGGAGGTGTTGACCCGCGGGGGGGATGTCCTCATTCTGGCCATCGGACGTTCCGTATGCGAATCCCTGGCCGCACAGGAGAGATTGGCCGCTACCGGCATATCGGCGACAGTGGTCAACTGCCGTTTTGTGAAACCTCTGGATGAAGACCTGATCTGTACCCTCGCATCGGAAATCCGCCGGATTATTACCGTGGAGGAGCACATGCTGCGGGGTGGTTTCGGCAGTGCCGTGGCCGAATGCCTGATGGACCGGGGCGTTACCGGCTGTCGCCTGAAGCGGCTGGGCCTTCAGGGGTTTGTCGAACACGGTCCTCAGGGTCTGCTGATCTCGAAATACGGCATCGATTGCGATGGTATCGCCCGTACAGCCCTGCAATTGTGCGGCGAATCGATCTGATGGCGGCGGGCAATCCCAAAAAAAGACTGGATATCCTTCTGACGGAAAGGAACCTGGCACCCACCCGCCTGCGCAGCCGGCACCTTATTTTATCCGGCAAGGTCCTGGTGAACAAGATTCCCGTTTTCAAATCGGGCAGAATGGTTTCCGCCATCGATGATATCCGTATCAAGGACGAGGATATACCGTATGTCAGCCGGGGCGGGCTGAAATTATCCCATGCCCTTGCGCACTTCAACATCGATGTCAGCCATCTTGTCTGCCTCGATGTGGGGGCGTCTACCGGAGGATTTACCGACTGCCTCCTTCAGGCAGGCGCATCCCATGTTTTTGCCGTGGATGTGGGATATGGTCAGTTGGCATGGAAACTCCGAACCGATTCGCGGGTGACGGTAATTGAGAGGGCCAATATCCGATATCTTGAACCCGATGCCCTCGCCTGCCCGGTCGATCTGGCCGTAATTGACGCATCCTTTATTTCCCTTAAAATCGTTGTACCGGCCGCAATGAAATTCATGAAAACCCCGTCCCGTGTCCTGGCCTTGATCAAACCGCAGTTTGAAGTTGGAAAAGGAAAGGTCGGAAAGGGAGGAATCGTTCGGGATCCAGCCCTGAAGGTCGAAGTTATTGAAGAATTGCTGCGTTTCTTTGTCCGGATGGGTCTTCATCCCGAAGGCGTCATCCCTTCTCCCATTTCAGGCGCCAAAGGAAATGAGGAGTTTATGATTTCTTTGAAACAGGATGTCTGAGGGTGCCGGCGGACTATGGGAACATCGTTAAAAGACCCTTTAGCCGCCTGAATCGACAAGGATTTTTGGCTTGATTTTTTTTGATATACCAGATACGGAATCAGAGTTTGGTAAATTTGCGATAAACAGCCGTTTTTATTCAAATCCATGATGTAGAGAGGAGCGTAAATGACTGAAGCTGTGGATAAACTTAGGAATATCGTTTTTATCGGGCATGGCGGTTCAGGTAAAACATCCCTTGCCGAAATCATGCTGTTCAAAACCGGCGTCACCAATCGTTTGGGACGCGTTGAGGAAGGCAATACAGCGATGGATTTCGAGCCTGAAGAGATTAAGCGCCAAGCCAGCATCAGCAGCGGTTTCCATCAATTCAACTGGAAGAAACAGCCCATCAGCATTATTGATACTCCCGGCGATCAGAATTTTTTCACGGACACGAAAATGTGCATGCAAGGGGCCGACAGTGCTGTTGTGGTTATCGACGCCGTAGACGGCGTCAAGGTACAGTCTGAACAGGCATGGGCACTTGCCGAAGAATTCAACCAGCCGCGATTGATATTTGTCAATAAAATGGACAAGGAACGTGCGGATTTCGGTAAAACCGTCGAGGATGCCGTTGCTTGCCTGGAGCCCAAACCCATCGTCGTTCAATTGCCCATCGGCGCTGAAGCCGGTTTTACCGGCATTATCGATCTGATCGCGATGAAAGCCTATACCTATGACAATGAAGGGAAAGGTAAAATTTCAGATATTCCGGAGGATCTGAAAAGCGACGCCGAAGCTGAAAGAGATTCCCTGATTGAAAATATTGTAGAAGCCGACGATAAGCTCATGGAACGGTACCTCGAGGGAGATTCCATCAGTGATGAGGAATTATATGGCGCACTCAAAAAGGGAGTTATAGCCGGCACCATCATTCCGATTCTCTGCGGTTCCGCCATCAAGGATATCGGCATTGATCTTTTAATGGATGCCGTTGCCGCATGGATGCCCTCGCCTGCGGACAAAGGCGCGAAAATCGGAATCGATCCCAAGACCAAGGAAGAAATTAAACGATTGCCCGACCCGAACGAACCCTTCTCCGGTTTCGTGTTTAAAACCATTGCAGATCCATTTGCAGGCCGGCTCACCATCTTCCGGATCGTTTCAGGCAAACTGGGCTCGGACGGCAATTTTTACAACTGCAGCAAGGAAGTCCGTGAAAGATTCAACCAGTTGCTGCTCATCGCCGGAAAAGAACAGAAACCCATCGACGGGGCCGGTCCGGGGGCCATTGTCGCTGTGGCCAAATTGAAGGAAACCAAAACCGGCGATACCCTCTGCGCTGAAGACGGCAAAATCATATATAAATCCGCTAAACCCATGCCGCCGCTGATTTCATTCGCCGTAGAACCCAAATCCCAGGGCGATGAGGACAAAATCGTGTCTTCCCTGTCCAAACTGCTGGAAGAGGACATGGCCCTGAAGATCGAGCGCAATGCGGAAACCCGGCAGACGCTGCTTTCCGGAATGGGCCAGGTCCATATCGAGACCACCATCGAAAAAATGAAAAGAAAATTCAATGTTGAAGTGAATTTAAAAACGCCGAAGGTGCCCTACAGGGAAACCATCAAGAAAAAGGTCAGGGTCCAGGGCCGTCATAAGAAGCAGTCCGGCGGACATGGACAATTCGGGGATTGCTGGATTCAGATGGAACCTCTGGAACGGGGAAAGGGATTTGAGTTCGTGGATGCCATCGTGGGGGGATCCATCCCCAGGACCTATATCCCGGCAGTTGAAAAAGGAATTCTCGAATCCTGCGACAAAGGGGTCCTGGCCGGATTTCCCTGTATCGATTTCAGGGTCACGCTGGATGACGGATCTTATCATTCGGTTGACTCATCGGAAATGGCCTTCAAGATCGCCGGATCTCTGGCCTTTAAAAAAGCCGCCCAGGAAGCGGGACCGGTATTGCTCGAACCCATCATGAAAGTTGCCGTCACCGCTCCGGACGATTTTATGGGAGATATCATGGGAGATCTCAACAGCCGTCGCGGCAGGGTTCTCGGCATGGACAGTGCCGGAAAAAATCAGACCATCAACGCCCATGTGCCCATGTCGGAAATCCTCACTTATGCCCCGGACCTGAATTCCATGACCGGCGGCAGGGGGATATTTACGCTTGAATTTTCACATTATGATGAAGTTCCGGTCCAGTTGGCTGAAAAAATAATCGAAGAGGTCAAAAAAAGCCAGGAATAAACGCTTTGCCGTTCATTTAGGGCGGCTCCGCACCAACGGGGCCGCCTTTTTAGCCGGCGAATTTAATCCGTTAAACGGCAATGCCTGCGGGCGCTTTCATTGAGCATCGCACCCAGTCCGCCCCGGTCATCAGGCGTAAATCCGAGTGTTTTTCTCCAGATTTCGTCGTCTTCCATGCAGAAATATACCAGCACATCCGGTGCGGCAGCTTTAATCCATTGAATCAAGGTTTGATAAAGGGAAAGGCGGAGGGGTTTAAAATACCTCATTTTATTATCAAGCCCGGATATAAACTCTCCGTACACAATTTTTGATTTCGCAAACCGTCTCTGAATTACGGCCTTTAAATCCGGCATGAACCGGAACGTTCCCAGGCTGATCCACACGATATTATCGGTATTGATCGAAGAAAACAACTGATCGAAAACGGCCTTGTATTCCTCTTCACACCCCTCGTATATCACCAACGGATCGAAATGAAAGGCAAGGGGGTATCCCCACCCCTGGCATTTCCGGGCCGCATCGATTCTCGCCCGGAGGGGTCGGGTATGTCTTTCCTCGCTGTTGATGATCCGTTCCGTGTTTAAGGACCAGGAAATAATGGTTTTGCCATTGTGATCGAAGTGTTCGAGATGATCGATGGCGGTCGTCTTTGTTTTCAGTTCCAATACGCTTCGGGACTGGGAGGCGAATTTGGGAATCAACAAGGCATTCACATTCGTGTATTTTTCCCATATCAAACTGTCGGTAAATTCACCCGTACCGAATCTTCGTATTTCCGGCGATTTAAACACGTCATCCAATTCGCTGACAAGGTCCTGGTGATTCACAAAGTAATGCAAGACCGGGGGATGAAAATAAGTCTGGAGGATACAGTAGGAACAATCCATGACACAGAATGTCCCCACGTGCAGGATTTCATATCCACAGCAGTTGTAATACCGGGTCCCCGGGCATTTCTTGATGAACCGGCCCCTGTTGGCGGTGAGGATCAGGGTGGATTTTCCCGTAAGCTCCGGGTCTTCAGCAGAAAGGATTTCCTGATACACCGGTCTTAAATCCGTTACAACCTGAGCAGGAGCACCGATCCGCGATGCCGCAAAAGCCGTTTCATCACAGTCGGCCACAGACTGGTCGATATACAGTTTTTTAATGTTCAAATTCATTCAAGGATGGATTTTGTTTCCGGATGCCGGAGAATTTTCTCCAGAACGGCCCGGCAATTTTCCAGTTCCCTCATATTCCTGAACGGGAACTGGAGGGTGTAGGTATTGCCTTCGAAGTCTCTGGGGGGAATGAGTCCGGCGCCGCCGGAAAGCCTGAGAGATTTCAAGTACCCTTCGAAGACGCATTCAAACCGCGAGATTTCGGGATATCGCTTTTTCCGGAGAAGTTTTCTCAACTCCCGCGTCCTTTGCCCCTTGTCCCAGTCCCCGTGGAAAAGCATATCGACCACGTCCCGGCCATTTAAAACCTCAGGGAGGGTTTTGTCTTCCCTCAGGGCGATTTCTTTCACAAGGGCAAGAATTTCCCTTTGTTTGTTAAGGCTCAGGTTCAGGGACTGAAAAATCTCCGATACAATATCCCCGGAATCTCCTTCCAGTTCAGTTAGTTCCAATGCCATGGGCAGGGAGATGCGGCCGGAAATGATCCCTTCCTGCATTGCGGCGGTCATGTGGTTGATCTTAAGAATCTGATCGAGAATCAAGGCATTGCTGAAGGGCAGACCCAGTCCGTCGACCAGATCCGGAAGCGGGTTCCGGGTATCTGCAAAACCGTACAGCAGACGAACCGACCGGGCCACTTCAACCAGATTCAATTCCCGTTGCCCGGAATTATCGAGAATCGCCGATTTCGCATAGTCCAGTTCGGACATGCCGGAGCGGCACATCCGAACCGGGATCTCTTCAAGGCCGATTTCCCTGCAGGCTTCGATCCTTTTGAAACCAAAAATAATTCTGTATTTCGAGCCCGCCGGGGCCACCATGGGAGGGTTCAGGAGTCCGACGGACCGGATGGAACGGGAGATGACCTGCAAATTCTTCCCGGTGGTGATGCGAAAGGTCGAATCTCCTGTATCGATTGATGATATTGGAACGAATTCAACATCATAGTACATGGTTAACGCCGGTAAGCTGATGTAACGCTTCAAGATATTTTTCCCGGGTTTTCCGGATAACTTCCTGGGGGAGATGAGGCCCTGGAGGAGTCTTGTCCCATCTGATGGATGTCAGATAATCCCGGACATATTGTTTATCGTAGCTTTTTTGCGATTTTCCGGGTTCATAAGAACTTTTCGGCCAGAATCGGGAGGAATCCGGCGTCAATACCTCGTCAATGAGGATGATTTCTTCATCGAGCAGGCCGAATTCAAATTTGGTATCCGCGATGATGATGCCTTTTTCTTCGGCCAGGCGCCGCCCCTGGTTATAAATTTCAAGACTGTAGCGCTTGACCTTAAGGGCCAGGTCTTGTCCGATCTTTCGAGAAGCGGTTTCAAAATCGATATTGATATCGTGTTCGCCCATTTCAGCTTTTGTTGAAGGCGTAAAAATAGGTTCGGGCAATTGCTCCGATTCTCTCAATCCCGGAGGAAGTTTTATCCCGCAAACAGTGCCGGACTCCTGGTAGGATTGCCAGCCGGAACCTGAAAGATATCCGCGGACAACGCATTCGATGGACAGCGGACGGGTTTTCCGGACCAGCATGCTCCGTCCCTCCAGAATTTCCGCATAAGGCTGACAGGCAGCCGGGAATTCCTCTACACGGCTGGTCACCAGATGATGGGGCAAAAGGGACTTCATTTTGTCGAACCAGAAAAGGGATATCAGGGTTAAAATCTTGCCTTTGTCCGGTATGGGGTCCGGGAGAATAACATCAAACGCGGATAACCGGTCCGTGGCCACCAGTAAAAGATAGCCATCGACCTCATAAATATCCCTGACCTTACCCCTGTTCAAAAGGTTTAACCCCGGAAAATTCGTTTCAAAAACAGGCAAATTCTTCAACCCCGTATCCTTTCTCGTTGATCTTATAAGGTTATGCTATTGAAAAAGTCTCACATACTGGTTTATGATGATTCGGGAGCGTTCATCAACATCCAGAAATCCGATGCCGAACTCATACTTCCCGTCCTTTTCGGCAGAGTAGATGATCTTACCTTGAATTTCGACGATATCCTCCTCTACACCGATGGATAAGGTGATGATTTTTTTTGCATCAATGGCAAACCCGGTTTCGAGCTGAATCCCGGATTCGGAGATGTTCAAGGTTTTTCCCATTCCCTGCAGGACCGTTTCGTCATTCTCCTTCACGCATAAATACACCAGGTTTTGCGAAGGAACCCGATATTTTTCTCTCAGTTCATCATTCATCATGCCATTCCCTGTAAAACCATGTCTATTTGTTCCGCAGGAGGATTTAGTGCTTTGCGTGTTGTTTCAAAAACTCACAGGTCATCAGAGATGTCGCTGAAACACCGGCCGCGATATTGTTGATAATATTTTTAAAGGTCGGGGAAAGCCGCTGGTATTCCGCTGCTATTTCCCGGGGGTCCACGTCTTCCACCATCAAATCCCGGGAGCTGTACACCGATGCGGCAATGGGTTCATGATCCATCTCAATAAAAGGCAGCCGCCCGATGAAATCTCCGGGGGAAAGACAGGCCAGTAAAGCATCGCCGGTTTTTGTTTTCCGGACGACAAAGGCCGTTCCCTCCCGGATGATCCCCAGCTTGCCGTTATCTTTTCCCTGGGGTATATTGACATCCAGATTGTCGAAATCAATTTTCGAAGCCTCATTGAAATAAGCATCCACACTTCGATCCGTTACCTGCTTTAACCTTCTGTCGAGGCTTAAAAGGATCTTCATGATTTCCGGAGAAAGGGATCCGAATTCCTGAATCAGACGAGCGGAATCCAATACGCCCAGAAGTACGCGGTCAACGGCCGACACCGTCGCGCTTCTGACATAATCCCCCAACAAAAAGGAAGCAATGCTGCCGACAAAAGCTCCGGGACCGATTCTGACGATGTTGATTTTACCACTTGGGGTATCCTTGACGATCTGCACGGTACCCTCCAGAATCACCCAGAGCCAGTTTCCATACCGGCCTTCCAGAACAATGTCCCTGCCCGCTTCGTACTCTTCCTCATCCACCACATAAAGGTAATCGATTAACGGGCCTTTGATCAGTGGCTGGGGAATCCCCATCACCAGGGAATCCTGCCTTTTTGGATCCATGGTGTAGGGTCCTATTTTTTGGATTTCTCCGTCATCCAGCATTTTTAACCCGCTTAAGATGAGCTGCATGCGGCTTTCTTTGATAACCGGCGCTCGGTCAACACCGGCCAGTGAAAATTCGAATTCGCCGTGGACCCATCCGAAAAGGGAATAAAGCGCATACGTCCCCTTTTTTGAACCACAGACCGCATCGACCGGATTGCCCTCGACAAAAAACACTTTCCCCGGTTTGGTGGTGTATTTACTTCTGATTTCAAGGATTCCGGTGCTTCCATGGGAACCGATGAGTTGAATCAGATCGCCCAGGCCGAAAAAATTCAGGTTTCCAGAAAATACGGTTTCCGTTGTCATGGCTGCTCTTCTTGTTGCGTCCATTTAAGTTGCCGCTGAAGCGACAAAAGGGTTTCCTTTAGGCAATGGGTGAGGGTTTTTCCGACTCCCTCGCCTGTTACGGCGCTGGCGGGATAGAAAGGTACTTTCAACTGACGGTTTAAATCCCGGTCCATTTGTTCCATGGACATAAGGGGCAATCCTTCAGCCTCGAGGTCCCTTTTGTTGAACTGCATGATTAAAGGGACCTTGAAAATGCTGATACCGTATTCTTTGAGGTTCATCTGCAGATCTTTAAGGGAAAGCATGTTTTTTTCCCGCCTGATCTTCAGTGAATCCGCCACGAAAACAATGCCGTCAACCCCTTTCAGAACGAGTTTGCGTGTGGATGAATATTTTACCTGTCCGGGAACGGTATATAACTGAACGCGTACGTCGCACCCTTTGATTTTCCCCAGACCCATGGGGAGAAAATCAAAAAACAGGGTTCTGTCGCCTTCTGTATTGATCGAAACCATATCCCCGGCAACTTGTTTTTTAAAAGTCCTGTAGGTATATTCAAGATTCGTGGTTTTACCGCATCTGCCGGGTCCGTAGTAGACAATCTTGCACTCTATTTCGCGATTTTTCACGTTGAGTACGGCCATTATAAATGCTCCAGATCTTGAATATAAATTTAACTGCGGTTTACCCGAAACTTATTCTTTTTTAAGTTTTTTTGACTTTTTGATGGATTCCAGGACATCAAATTCTTCAAATTCGTCATCTTCTTCTTCAAATTCGGGTCGTCGGGAAGGTTTTATCTTCATTCCGCTCCCGGGCGGAACGCCGGGTTTACGGGATGCAGAAATTTTTTCGAAGGTTGCGGCCTCAATCGCGCTGATGGGTTCGGTTTTATTTTTATCCGGCAATTTATCATGCATTCCCTTTGCGGTGAAGGTACTCTGGATAAATATTCCGATTGCTTCAATCTCGGGTTTTGTAATCAGGGGATCGGAAGACCACGTTTCATATTGTGCCAGAGCTTCGTCATATTTGGATTCAAGAAAATAACAGTTTAAAATATGCTTTAATGCATCGCTCCTGAACTGATCTATTTCGATGAGATTGGCAAATTCCTCCTTCGCCCTTTCAAACTGACCGAATTTCATCAGCGCCTTGGCCGCCTCGAAAGCAGCCTGGCCCTTACCTCCGCCATCTTCCAGTACGAACATCTTTTTAATCAGATCCTGGGATTCTTTCGTCATACTCGGGGACAGCACTTTTTTTTCAACACGAACGAGGTCATTTTCCAAACTGGTGATTTTTACCATAATGGCCTGCAATATTTTTTCCCCATCCCTGGGGGACAAACGGGTCCGGATCAGCTTCAGGGTGTCTTCATAAATCCCCTTTGCTTCCGACAGCAAGCCTTGAGAGCGATACAGATCCGCTTCTTTTAAGAGAAATTTAATCTTGGTCTTGATGTCCATTCAAACCCCGTTGGTGCGAGGAATCCATGATAACAAAATTCAACTCATTTATCAATGGGTTAGAATATCCCCTCATGGAAGGCAATTTAACTCGAATAGGTAAGATTTGTCAATATTTGACATTTTCTTTTTTAAAGGCGGACGCGGGTATCCGATTTCCGAGAAATATATTTAATATGCGGGTGTTGCCATAATGTCACCCCTTTTTATGTCGCCCGGCAACCCCCTCGTCACCGCGTCATCAGCGCGTACACACCCCAGCCCAGGTATTCACGCGT
>DIKO01000006.1 GCA_002423615.1 Desulfobacteraceae bacterium UBA5616 | reverse complement strand
ACGGGGTTAGACGAATATTTACATTATAAGGATATGGAATAAAAATGTTGTTTACATTTATACCGGATCATGGCCCGAACGGTCATATGATAACCGCCTTGAAGTCGAACACCCATGGGCAGCCTGTTTTTTCGCCATGATCGATACAACACCTCTATATAACAGCCGAATTACAAAAACGTATCTGGATTATATCAACAGATATTACCCGGATGTGAATATCGACCGTGTTCTTCAATCCGCCGATATTACAAGGGAAGAAGTGGAAGACCAGGCCAACTGGTTAACCCAGGATCAGGTGGATCGTTTTCAGGAGGCGGCCGTCAGGGCGACCGGCAATGCCAACATTGCACGGGAAGCGGGGCGGCACGCCGGATCATCTGAAGCCATCGGTATTGCCAAGCATTTTATCCTGGGTCTTTCAAACCTGCCATCGCTCTACCTGCTGATCAGCAAACTTTATAATGCGTTCTTCAGCAAGGCAGCGACCATTAAAACCCAAAAAATCGGTCATAATCAAATCGAAATCGTGGTCACCCCCATGCCGGGGGTAAATGAGAAGCCCTACCAGTGTCAAAACAGAATGGGCATGTTTGAGTCTGTCGCAAGATTGTTTTCCACCCATCTGGCCGATATTGAAGAAACATCCTGCTTTCATAAGAGCAGCGGTTCCTGCCGCTATCTCATTACCTGGGAAAAAAGCGCCTCCTACACATGGAAACGGATACGCAATTTTCTGTTTTTTACGGGTCTGGCTGTTTCTTCGGTTCTTTTCTTCATGCTGCCGCTCAAGGACTGGACGATCCTGACCCTTGTCTGGATCTGCGTCAACCTGTTGAGTTCGATCTTTTCCGGATATTTTGAAAACAAAGAACTAACCAGCACGTTGGAAACACAGGGCAATCTGGCCGAGGACCTGCTTCGGGAGATGGAAATTCGCCATCACAACGCTCTTTTAATTCAGGAAATCGGTCAGGCGGTTTCATCTGTTTCCAATGTCGATGCAATGGTTCAGAGTTTTGTCGACAGCATGGAATCCCACATGAATTTCGATCGGGGCCTGATATTCCTCCATGACCCTGACAAAAAGTATCTGATCTACAAGGCGGGTTACGGATACAGTCCTGAAAAGGAAGAACTCCTCTTCAGAACTCATTTCGATCTGACAAATCCCGAGTCACAAGGCGCTTTTGTCGTGGCTTATAAAAATCAGAAACCCTTTTTAATTAACAACGCTCTGGAAATTGAAAACAAACTGTCACCCAAAAGCATGGATTTTGCCAGAAAAATGGGGGTTCATTCCCTGATCTGCGTGCCCATCGTCTATGAAAAGGAGTCGCTCGGTATTCTGGCGGTTGATAATATCAAATCCAACAAACCCCTCACCAAAAGCGACCTGAGTTTTATCATGGGCATTTCCTCTCAGATGGCCGTCAGCATCGTTAACAGTCTTTCCTATCAAAAACTTGAGGAAAGCGAAAAAAAATACCGGGATCTGGTCGAAAACGCCAACAGCATCATTCTCCGGCGAGATGTAAATGGCGACATCATTTTTTTCAATGAATTCACAAGGAAATTCTTTGATTTTTCCAGAAACGACGATATCGACGGAAAAATCCTTGTCGATCTTATTTTTCAAAAACGCCAAAGCAACTTAGCCGAATTTCAAAAAATTGTGGATTCCTTCAGGCAAAGCCCGGAAAAACAAATCATCAGCGAAAATGAAACCCAGTTACCGAACGGGGAAAAGGTATGGATCACGTGGACTTACAACCCCATCTTCGATCTTTCGGGAGAACTGACTGAAGTACTTTGCATTGGAAATGATATCACTGAATTAAAAAAAGCCGAGCTGGATAAAAAAGACCTGCTGATCCGACTGCAGAGAGCGCACAAAATGGAGGCGATCGGCACCCTGGCCGGTGGTGTGGCCCATGACCTGAACAATATTCTATCGGGTATTGTCAGTTATCCCGAATTACTGCTGCTGGACTTGCCGCCGGACAGCCGGCTCAGAAAACCCATTACCACCATTCAGAAAGCCGGTGAACGGGCAGCCGCCATTGTCCAGGATTTACTGACGCTGGCCAGAAGAGGGGTGGTCACCAAAAAAGTCGTCAATTTAAACCGGGTTATTCTGGATTATGTCAGCAGTCCGGAGTATGAAAATTTACTGGCGAATCACCCGGGCGTCAAATTGAGAATGAATCTGGATAAAAACCTCTTCAATATATTGGGCTCACCTATCCACCTGACCAAAACCCTTTTAAATCTTGTCATGAATGCCGCTGAAGCGATCAACGATTCCGGCGAAATCGTCGTCACAACGGAAAACAGGTGTGTTGACCGGAGTATCAGCGGTTTCGATAAGGTGAAAGAAGGGGATTATGTTACTCTGGTGATATCCGACACGGGCATCGGCATTTCACCACAGGACCTTGAGCGGATATTTGAACCTTTCTACACGAAAAAAATAATGGGAAAAAGCGGGACCGGACTGGGAATGGCCGTCGTATGGGGGACAATTAAAGACCACGATGCTTATATCGATGTCATGAGCACCGAGGGCTTGGGGACTACCTTTACGCTTTATTTTCCCGTAACCCGCAAGGATCTTTCTGAAATGGAGGATCAGACTTCCATTTCCGAATTAAAGGGGAACGGCGAAAAAATTCTGGTTATCGATGATGTGCCGGAACAAAGAGAAATCGCGGTGGACATTCTGACCAAACTGGGATACAAAGCCGCATCCGTGGAAAGCGGGGAAGAAGCTGTCGTCTACCTTAAAAACAATTCGGCTGACCTGCTGATATTGGATATGATTATGGAAGGTGGAATCGACGGCTTTGAAACCTACCAAAGAATCCTGGAAACGAATCCTGACCAGAAAGCGATTATTACCAGTGGTTTTTCGGAGTCTTCACGGGTTAAAAAAGCCCAGAGTCTGGGGGCCGGGGGGTATATCAGAAAGCCTTATATCATGAAGGAAATCGGCCGCGCCATCAAAAAAGAGCTTCAAAACCAGCGGGCCTTGTAAATCGGGCTGACGGCACAAAGATGAACTCATCAGAAATGCGGGACGGAAAATGGATCTGGGGAAATACCTGATGGAAAGCGACGATGAAACCCTTCGTCTTGATATGAAAACAGATGGAAACACCGTTGAAAAACAAGCCCTCTGGGCCGGGATAACACCCGGGATGCGTGTGGCGGACCTGGGATTCGGGTCGGGGAAAACCACATCTCATCTTCACAAACTGGTCCAACCCGGTGGAATGGCCGTCGGGGTGGATTATTCAAGCGAGAGGATCAGTTTCGCCCGAAACCAATACAAAGCCGGGAATCTGGAATTTATTCAGCGGGACATCCGGGAACCCCTGGATGATCTCGGAGAATTTGATTTCATATGGGTCCGGTTTGTTCTGGAGTATCACAAGTCCACCAGTTTCGAGATCGTTCAAAGTATATCGCGCATTCTCAAACCCGGCGGCATTCTCGCCCTGATAGACCTCGACCACAATTGCCTGTCCCATTTCGGACTTTCAAAAAGGCTTGAAAAGACCCTCATTGAAATCGTAACCACATTGGAACTCCATGCTGATTTCGATCCCTACGCAGGAAGAAAGCTTTATTCCTATCTCTATGATCTCGGTTATTTGGAAATTGATGTGGACATGTCTCCCCATCATTTGATTTTCGGTGAACTGGGGGGAATAGATGCCTTTAACTGGGATAAAAAAGCCGAAGTCGCTGTTAAACAGTCCGGGTTTGAATTTGATGCGTATCAAGGCGGATATGAAGAATTTTACGAAGAATTTACCCGTTTCTTCAAGGATCCCAGACGGTTTACCTACACCCCCCTGATTTTATGCAGAGGGGTAAAACCCGGGACATGACCGGCGGGGACCTGACTTAAGCGCCATTATTTTTATTCTGATTATTAAAAATGCCCATTCGTTTAAAATACCGTTCCAGATATTTGAAATAATCATCCAGATATTGGGCATGGAGGACCCAGAGGGAATATTTTTTTTCATAGGGTATGGATTCTTCATCGGCGTAGGATAAGGGATAAAGCAGAACCGGAATTTCCTTTTGTTCAAACCGTTCGGAAAGCGATGAAAGCGCCGATTCGAGTATTTCACGGGAAAGGTCATCCGGGTCAAGCACAATGACATGAAAACTGCTGGTAAGGTCCGACAGATTGATACCCACATCGGAGAGGTTCACCAGCACAACCGCCTTCAAAACATTCGCCTTCCTCAGCGCCACAACCGATTTCTCCCTTTTAAAACCCAGACGGCCGTACTCCCCGATCCAATTCTCAGGGTTCATAAATTCCCTTGAAAGTTCAAGGGCTTTTAACATAAGGCCGCCGGAGGCAAATTCATAAAATGTTCCCAGCTCATCAAAATCTTCCGGGTACATCCCGGTCATGTGCCATGAACCTTCCAGGGGTATCGCCTCAATTGCGTGTTTTGAAAAATGAAAATAGGCAAACGTATCTAATGAACACCGTTTTGGATTTTTTGCATTCTCAGCGACCCCTCCAAAAATACGGCGGGGGAATTTATTTTCAGGTCTGAAATAACAGAATACACAGCCCATTTGAACTGATAGCACGCTGTGCGCTTCATTGATATACCGGCTGACCTGGTTCAGGACTTTGAACCCGGCCGTGCTTGAAGCGTGTATATCAGCCGCATGATGATGAATCATCCAGGATTTTTCATAAAATCGAATCATGGACATATGGGCCAATATCCGTCCGTTTTCCTGGTAAATGAAATGCCTGAAGATTTTCGGCGATTCGGTATAAAGTCTCTGATACGTGGTTTTGATTTTTTCCTTGTTGGCCTGGATGAATTCATACTTCTTCGCATAAATGAATCCGGTTTCAAAGAAGAAACTCCAAAGCGCATCCAGGTCAACCGCATCGCATAAAAATGAATTTTCATCCTTTGCATGATGAAGAACGGATAGAAGTTTGCTGTGTTCATCAATCTCCATGTCTAAAATGGCGACTCCCCACCTGGAAGGCCCATGGGGTTCATGCCCCGGGGATCGATGGACCACCTGGGCCATACATCGGGCTGTGAAACCTGCTGAAAAATGGATCCCCATCTCCGGGATGATCATTCCCGGCAAAAGTGATGCTGTTTCGCTGTTTTCTTCAATGGAGAAACCGGAACCGGAAATATCGATGATCCTGATGGTGGTTATTTTTCGGGTCAGGGGATGCTTAAAAATTGCGTGTGGAGAGGGGATCAGAACTTCACGCGTTGCCCTGAAATCCTTATTTTTAAACCGCTTGATGTGATTTCTCGCGGGTTCAAGAATAAATTCATTTTCCATCCGTTCATTTGCATGCGGATATACCTTGCATTCTTCAGAATATATGACATCGTCCCGGTGATTTAAAATCAACATCACAGGACATTCCGGATTGATCCACGAAAGGGTCTGTTGGGGCTGCGCAGACACCTTCAGGTGCAAGGACTCTGCGCTGAAATCGAGAAGTTCTCCGCAAAAAGAAGCGGCGCTCTGAATCATCCGGGCCTTCACCCCGCTGCAGACAAATCTTTTAAGCTTTCTGTCGCTGACTTCCCAGGCGTTTTCCGGAAGCAGGAGAATGACCCCTTCTTCACTGATGTAAATATCATCAGGCTTGAAAACGGTCATGTTTTTTCCGTTGAGCACTTTGATATCTTTAAATTTATAGGAACCCAAACGGCAGAGACGCTGCCTTTCCCCCGCCTCCCAGGTACAGACCAGTTCCCTGCCTTTGCAAGGCTGAGGTTTTGCCTTCAGGGAAATTATTCGGCTATATTTTATATGACGGAACGTGATGATAATGGGAAGGTCTTGAAAATGAGCATAATTCAACCGGTTGATAAGGGTGTTTTGACGTACCGGCCTCTCAGGGGAATGGTCTACATCCTTTTGGCTCGAATAGTCGTTTCGGGGGAACTCGCGATCGTTTTCCATTTTCCTTACTTATCCAAAACCGCTCAACATGATCATCAAAGGAAAACCAAACCATTACCGAATGAAGAAACTGGAATATAGATTACCGGTGAGTACAAAATAAACAAGAAATAACAGACAGGAAATTCTCTGTCAATAGGAAATTAATTTCTATTGGTAATGATTACTGGTCATTATAACTTTAAAACAGAAGGCGGTCTACACCATATGATGGAAAAAAACACGGGGGTAGAATAAGAACCGATCTGGCGTGCAACCTTAGATCGGATTGTTGTCAATGATTTGGGTAATGGGTAAATTTGCGATATCAATGAATTTTCCGTAATTTTTATCTTCGCTGCCGATCAAATCGATAATCCGGGAAAAGGCATTTTTTGAGAATTGCACCCGGCCGTGGACATTTCTGTTGACGCCGAAGTGAATGTCCTTAAGTTTTTCCGAATCCAGTTTGCCGATCACCGTTTTAGTGGTCCAGATTTCCCCGAAGCGGGCAAAATCAGACAATCTTCCGGCATAGTTAATGGAATCTCCCAATGCGGTGAATTCAACCGTGGGGGCCGAACGAATCGTTCCGAAAAATTCCTGGCCTTCATTGATCCCGATATTTAAATACATATCGTCGATGAAGCCTTTTTTGATCTGCCACTTCCCACTGAATTCCTTCATCCTGGTTCTGAGTTCAATGGCACAATTGATTGAATTCATTATATAGTCCGTACCTGGCTTTTTAATGAAATAATACAACATTCCATCTCCGGCATGTTTGCCGTAAATGCCGTCGTATTTTTCAAAGCAACTGCCCAGTGAATCCCACAGGCTGTTAATCAGGGCAAAATATTCTCCCGGAAGGAGTTCGGCACTGATTTTCACCGAATCCTGCAAATCGGCGACCAGCACGCAAAGGGAAACCAGTGCCGGCATCCGGTGTTTCAGTAATTCATTGATAATCAGTTCCCGTTTGGAAAGATATTCCAGGATATCGTTTGATTGCCGATCCGCCGGAACATATACGAAAAAGATGCCCTCTCTGAATCGAATGGTATAAACTTGATAATACTGCACATCTTCTTTTTTCAGCACCAGTTGAACGGCTTTGTTGGACACAGGGCCTTTGGCAGGTTGGGTTTCTTTATAAAAATTTTCCAGAAACATGGCCTCTGCGGTGGACATCCCCGGATAAATTTCCGACAGGGATTTCTTGTCATGGGCGGCCTGGACAAATGGCATGTGCAACCCGATGATATCTCTCCAGTTGGCCAGATTTGAATGAAACTCAAAACTGAAAAACAATTTGAAAATATTTCTGGATTCCACATCGTCGATTGAACTGATCTTGGTATGGAAAATCAATTCCTCGGCCTTGGGGTTAACCCATTCAACCTGGAAATTATGGTTAATCAGGTATGCCGGGAAATCCATATCCGTGATGGTGAGTTTAAAGTTATCTTTCCGGGTTGAAAAGAGGTTTCCCTCTGTTTGCTGCTTTTCGGTGGAAACAAGAGGCTCCCCGTCAGGGGGGATATCTCCGGGATTATCCATGAAAGTGTCCGCGGGCGTATCTACAGGGGTATTGAGACGGGTATCTACGCGGGCATCTACGAAAGTATCTACCGGGATATCAGATTGTTTTTCCGGTTCCAGGGGTTTACCCGGATCAATCACGGACTCATCATCAATGAGAAAATTTTCCGTCAGGTCAATCTGGCCCTCGTTATAGGAAAACCTCAGGGAATCCGCCGGGGAAGGACTTCCTCCGAATTGTCCGGCGATTTTTTCTACGGTCTCCCCTTCCCGGATCAGACTTTCGGCCAGCTCTATCCGCCATACGACACTTTCGGGGAAATAGGCGATCTGCCTTGTTCCGGTATCAGTCCCGGTCTTTTTGAGGATCTTGATCACCGGCCGGGGGATGATGCCCACTTTGATATAGTTGATTAAAGTGTCACGGGAAATCCCCGTCCTGTACAGGACATCCTTACTTGTAATCAACTTTTTTTCCTGAACTTCAGCCATGGCATTTCCTCAGATAGATAATTGACATTGAAGGGCCGCATGGAGTCGGAATACGGTATCGGCTCAAAAGCACTGGCTGTCTAGTTTTACCTTTTAATTCCTATGTCCCGAAATTGTCAAGAAAAAAATCAGATCGATCCCCTTTTTAAGGGGTTTGACAATCCTTCATTCCCATATACTTTTCGCCTGGATGCCGCGGAGGCCCTGAGCACATCGACTTTAATATCAATATAGTCGTATATTTTAGGCTGTTTTTTCCCCGGTGCCGGTCTCAACACCCTGCCGATATACTGCAATACCCTTCCGTTGAACTTTATCGGCGTCGTCAGAAACAAGGAAGCCAGGTTGCGGTTGTCAAAGCCCTCTCCGATCAACTGCCCCGTGGCGATGACGACCTTGAGGTCTCCTTTTTCCATCTCGTCGATAATGGCCTGACGCTCTGAAAGGGGCAGGTCTCCGGTTAACAACCGTGAGGAAATGCCGTGTTTATAAGTTAAAATGGACCACAGGAGGCTGCAGTGCGCCTTGCGGTCCGAAAGCACCAGACAGATGCCCTCCCCTGCTGACGCCTCTTTCGCCACATCCGCGGCGATAAGCCTGTTCCTTTCGTCATTGGCGGTTAATTCAGACAACATCTGCGAGTACTCCATCACCGGATCATGAAAAGGCGCGAATGCGGTCTCGCGGTAGATGATCCGGGCCTCCAGTATATCCCCGCCCCGAATCAGTCCAGTCCTGTCGACTTCATGATGCACATCTCCCAGGTACCAGAAAATCAGATTGGACAGGTTGTCCCTCCGCCACGGGGTTGCGGACAGTCCCAGCATAAAGTGGGAATCGAATCCCGCCACGGCTTCCGTAAAAATCCGGCTCGGGCACCGATGGCATTCATCCACAATCAGAAAACCCACATGGGGGGCCGCTTCCTCAACGTTTTTATAAAGAGACTGGACCAGGGCAATGGTTACGGATTGTCCGATTTTAATTCTGCCGCCGCCGATAAAACCAATCTCTTTTCCGGGGATTTTCAGAAACTCCTCTACACGCTCCATCCACTGGGCGGCCAGGTCTTTGGAATGAACGATAATCATGACAGGCTGTTTTCTTGCTGAAATCATGTAAAGGGCCATGACGGTTTTTCCGCTTCCCGTGGGGGAACTCAGCGTGCCGAAATCCCTCTTCAACATCATGCGGACGGCATCCTCCTGAAAAGGTTTTAATTTCCCGCAAAACCCATAGGCCACTTCAGGCAACCGGCGCCTCCGGTCTTCAATCTCGTAGGGGATATTCATTTCCCGGCACTGGTATATCAGCTTCCGCATGTATCCCCTCGGGATCCAAAGGCCCCGGTTCCGGACCTTGTCGTAAAATTTCAATATTTTAGGAACACCTTTGTTCCACCGCCCCATACGATGATTTTCAAGCCATTTGGGATTTGGAAATTCGAGCACTTCCATTAGCTTTTTGTAAAGTTCAGCTGGGATATCGGTTAACCGCAGGTTGTTTTTAATGAGGATTTTCAATAGACGCCGTCCTTGATCCGTGAGAATGTTCATCATCTTAATGGCGGGGGCGTTAAAATTCAATTCATAAAACCACTGTTTTTTGATATAGGTGATGCGCGGGACGGTCGATAATTCATTATCAGCTTTATGAAATATCATTTAATTAATTGTTTTTATTTTTTTATTCGATTACCCAGTGAGCATGAAACCAAATTCTCCAATTGCCGTAGTCGGGATCGCCGGGCTTTTTCCAGGTGCCGCGACGCTCGAACATTTCTGGAACAATCTGGTCAACAAAATCGATTCCATCGACCTGGTTCCCGAACATCGCTGGATTGCACCCGGTGAGTTCATGTATTCGAAAACCCCCGCCCCGGACAAGGCCTATTCCTTGCGCATGGGGTTGCTGGATTCCTTGACCTTCGACGGGGAGGGGACGAATCTGGATCCCGACCTGCTGAAGGCGCTTGATCCCCTCTACCACATTGCCCTTTACGCCGGCCGCGCAGCCCTCAAGGGTTGCAACCTCTCCGGGATCCGCCGGCACAGGATCGGCGTTGCCCTGGCATCCATCGCCCTGCCGACGGACGGCGCCACCCGGATTACCCGTGAGATCACGGGAAGATCCTTTGAAAAACGGTTAACCGATGTTGAGGAAAACAACCCCCTCCCCCTTTACCGCCACGAGCTCCGCAATGCAGAGGTCACCGCACTTCCCGGGGCCATCCTTGCCCGGGCTTTTTCTCTGGGCGGCGGCAGCTTCACCCTTGACGCGGCCTGCGCATCTTCGCTCTATGCCGTCAAGATAGCCTGTGACGAGCTTCTGACCGGGAACGCCGATGCCATGCTGACCGGGGGGGTTTCCCGGCCGGATGCCCTGTTCACCCAGGTGGGGTTCTCACAATTAAGGGCCTTGTCCCCTTCAGGCCAATGCGCCCCTTTTGATGAATCCGCAGACGGGCTGGTCGTGGGGGAAGGCGCCGGTATTTTTGTATTGAAGCGTCTGGATGACGCCGTGAGGGACAAGGATCCTGTATACGGGATTATCCGCGGCATCGGACTTTCCAACGACATCAGCGGGAATCTCCTGGCACCGGACGTCGAAGGCCAGGTGCGGGCCATGGAACAGGCCTACCGGATGGCCGACTGGTCTCCCCGGGACGTGGACCATATTGAATGCCACGGCGCAGGCACCCCCGTGGGGGATAACGTGGAGCTTCACTCCCTTTGCCGCCTTTGGGGTCATGACGGCTGGGACAGGCATCAATGTCCGATCGGATCGGTAAAATCGGCTGTGGGCCACCTGCTCACCGCAGCCGGAGCAGCAGGCATCATGAAAACCCTTCTGGGATTTCAGCATAAGACGCTTCCCCCCTCGTTTCATTTTAACCGGGCTCCGAAAAACAGCCCCCTCGATAAAAGCCCTTTCAGGGTCCAGGTGGATGCCGAACCCTGGGACAGACGAAGGGCGGGCACCCCGCGGCGCGCTGCGGTGAGCGCTTTTGGTTTCGGGGGCGTTAACGGCCATCTGCTTCTCGAGGAATGGGACCCTGCGCTTGCGGGTTTCAAGGGTTCTCCGAACCTTTCCCGATCCGTTCATATCCCTTTTGATGTACCGGAAGAAAAATCCCGTAAACTCCCGGTAAGCGATGTTCAACCCGCAGAGCCTGTTGCGATCGTCGGCATGGATGCCTGTTTCGGTACTTTATCCTCATTAAGGGAATTTCAGCACGCAGTGTTCAGCGGAGCTTCCGCTGTCGGCAAACGCCCTTTACACCGTTGGAAAGGATGCGAAAACATCCTGGAAAAGGCCTACGGCCTCGAGGCCCTTTCCGGGGCTTTCATAGAGAACGTTGACTTCACGGCGGGTGAATTTCACATTCCTCCCAATGAAATCCCGGATATTTTGCCGCAGCAACTTCTGATGCTGAAAGTGGCGGCCCAAGCCATCAAGGATGCCGGACTTCCGCTGAGAGAGAGGCGCCCCCGTGCGGGGGCCGTTATCGGTATTGGATTCGATTTTGAAACCACGGATTATCACCTTCGATGGGATCTCTTCAACCGGGTCCGGGAGTGGAATAAAATTCGCGGATTGAATTTAACGGACAAGGAACTTGAAGTCCGGCGAAACGAGCTCATGGACAAATACGGCCCTCCCCTGACGGCAGCGCGCACCATCGGAGCCCTGGGCAGCATTGTGGCCAGCCGTATTGCCCGGGAGTTTCAATTCGGCGGTCCGAGTTTTTCGGTATCCGGCGAGGCGGCCTCCGGCCTGAAAGCCCTTGAAATCGCCGTTCGCTCCCTGCAGCAGCGGGAAACCGATGTATTCCTGGCAGGTGCCGTGGATATGGCGGGAGATGGCCGCGCCATCGCCTCGGCAAATGCCCTCCGCCCGTTTTCTTCCTCGAATTCAATCCGACCCCTGGATTCATCGGCAGACGGGCCCCTTCCCGGAGAAGGGGCCTGCGCCCTGGTGCTCATGCGGATCGGCGATGCCCTTGCCGGCAAACACCGGATATACGGCGTCATCCGTGGAATCGGAAAAGCCGGCGGACCGGAAGCCGTCTCGGAAAATACCTATTTTTCATCCCTGGCATCAACCTTTTCCGACAACGGCATTTCGCCGGAATCGATCGGTTTAATAGAGACCCATGGCAGTGGCCACCCATCCGAGGATGATGTCGAAACCCTTGCATTGAAACGTTTTTTCGGTCCCTTTTCCAATGCTCCCCGGATGAGCGCCCTGGGTTCTTTAAAACCGATCATCGGCCACACCGGCGCCGCCGCCGGCCTGGCATCGGTAGTCAAGACAGCGCTCTGCCTGTTCCACGAAATGATACCCCCCTTGAAGGGTTATCAAAAAAGCCGGATTCCGCTGGAACTCGCGCGGTTTCATGTTCCGGTTTCACCCCAGTTCTGGCTGAAGGACAATACGGAGGGGCCCCGGAGAGCCCTTGCCGCTGCAATGACCACGGACGGCAATTGCATGCACGTGGTGATGGAAGAAGCCGATATGCCGCATAACGGCCGGGTTGTTTCCGAGCGGCAAAAACCCGCAGGGGAGTCGCCCTGGGGCCTGTTCGTCGTGGAAGGCATGGATAAAACATCTCTTGCGGGCAGGCTGGAAAAATTATCGGATTTTATATCCGGACACGGCGCCGCCACTGGGATGGAGACCGTTGCCCGGGCCTGGCACAAAGCCAACCCCCCGGATTCGTCAAAATTTCTGGCCGCTTCGGTTGTGGCAAAGGATGTTCCCCAGCTTCTCCATTGGGTGAAACAGGCAAAGAATGCGGTTTTATCTGAAAAAGCCATGACATTGACCGGCCCGGGGGGTTGCGGTTATTCACCCCGCCCGGTGGGCCGTAAAGGAAAGACAGCCTTTGTCTTTCCCGGTTCGGGAAATCATTATCTGGGCATGGGAAGGGAGATCGGGGTGCTGTGGCCGGAAGTGTTCCGGGAGATGGAAAAAGAAACCCGATCCCTCAGGACCCAGATGCGTCCCGAATGCCACATCCCCTGGCGCACGGACTGGCGGGAAGGGTGGGAAACCGATGCATATCAAAACATGGTTTCCGACCCCCTGAACATGATTTTCGGCCAGGTGGTCCACGGTTCCGTCATGACCCGTCTGGTCTCCCGCTTCGGCGTTACCCCCCGTGCCGTCATCGGGTACAGCCTGGGCGAGTCCGCAGGTTATTTCGCCCTTGGGGCATGGCCGGACCGGGAAGAAATGCTGAAACGGATGATGGCGACGGACCTGTTCACCACGCGGCTGGCAGGCCCCTGCCTTGCGGCGAGAGAAGCCTGGAACATTCCTCCGGATGAAGACGTGGACTGGGGAGTCGCCGTCGTGAACCGGCCGGCGGACCACATCCGGGAAATCCTTCCCCGATATGACACGGCCCGGCTTCTTATCGTCAATACGCCCCATCAGTGTGTTATCGGGGGCGGAAGACCCGAGTTAAGGGCCCTTATCCGAACGCTGAACTGCGAATTCGTCTTTTTGGACGGTGTGGTCACGGTCCACTGCGATGCGGCCAAACCCGTTGCCGAAGCATACCGGAATCTCCATCTGTTTCCGGTGGCCCCGCCCGAGGGTGTAACATTTTACAGTTGCGCCCGCGGAAGGGCCTTGGAACTTACCACGGAAAGCGCCGCCGATTCCATCCTGGAGCAAGCCCTTGAAGGATTTGATTTCAACCGGACCATCGACGCCGCATACGCGGACGGCATTCGCGTCTTTGTGGAAATGGGTCCCCATGCCTCGTGCACCGGCATGATCCGGACGATTCTGGAAGACCGGCCCCATATGGCTGTTTCCGCCTGTTTCCGTGGAGAAAACCCTTATCTCACCATTTTGAAGTGTCTCGGATCTCTTTCGACTGAGCGGGTCCCCGTCGACCTGGAGGCCCTGTACGGAGACGACGCTTTCCCTCAGGAAATCCGGGAGGCTCCCCGGGGCAATCCCTCGCTGAAAATACGCATTCCCGTGGGCGGCGCGCCCCCTGCGCTTTTACCGCCGAAGGGGGGTCACACGCCGCTTCCCCGGGTCGACAAGACAATACCGTTGCCCCTGAATAAAACAGCCCCCACGGATTCCCCTTCGCCGGAATTCCGGCATCCCTTTTCCGAACTGATCCGGACAGTTCCCGCCGTCGCCGAAGCGACGTCACGTGCCCACCGGCAGTTCCTGGATCTTTCCGCCGATCTGGGACGCACCTACGCCAAGGCCTTTGACCTGCAAAACAGGATCCTGGGAAACCTGTTTTCACGTTCCGATACATCTTTTAATTCCCTGATATTGCAGCAAAACAGCATTGAACCGGCTCCGGTCACCCGACCCGTGGCCTTTTCACGGGAAATGTGCATGGAATTTGCCGTGGGTTCGGTTGAAAAAGTCCTGGGACCTGAATTCGCCGTGATCGACACCTATCCGAAACGGGTCCGTCTCCCGGACGAACCCCTGATGCTGGTGGACCGGATCATCTCGCTTGAGGGGGAAAAATGTTCACTGGGACCGGGCCGTATTGTAACCGAACATGATGTGGTTCCCGGAATCTGGTATCTGGACGGGGGAAAAGCCCCGGTCTGCATCTCGGTTGAAGCCGGTCAGGCCGACCTGTTTCTGTGCTCATTTCTGGGAATTGACCATGAGGTCAAGGGGGAAAGAGCCTATCGTCTTCTGGATGCGGCAGTAGAATTCCACAGAGGGCTTCCCGAACCCGGGGACACCCTCCGATACGAAATCGAGATCGAAAAATTCCTGAAACAGGGGAAAACCTATCTTTTCTTTTTTCATTTCACCGGTACGATCAATGGAGAACCCCTCATTACGATGACCAACGGGTGCGCCGGTTTTTTCACCGATGACGAAGTGAGAAATTCAGGCGGCATCGTGCTCTCCCCGGAAGAAACCGGCAGTGGATCCGGTAAAAAGTCACGGGATTTCACCGCACCCGTTGTTTTCCCCAAAAAGCATCTGTCGGACGATCAGGTGGAGGCCCTCCGCCGGGGGGATCTGGAAACCTGTTTCGGCCCTGACTTTTCAGGGATCACCCTTCCCCGGAACCTCCGGCTGCCGGGCGCCCCCATGAGGCTGATCGACAGAATCCCGGATCTCGATCCCACCGGCGGACGCTACGGTTTGGGGCTTATCCGGGCCGAAGCCGACATTCATCCGGAGGACTGGTTTCTAACCTGTCATTTCAAGGACGACAGGGTCATGCCGGGGACCCTGATGTATGAATGCTGCGCCCACACCCTGAGGGTCTTTATCCAGCAGATGGGATGGATCAGCGACAGGCCGGGTACTTGTTACGAGCCGATGGTAGGGCGGAAGGCCGTGCTGAAATGCCGTGGACCGGTAACCCCCCGGACCCGGCACGTTCAATATGTGGTGGAAATCCGGGAAATGGGGTACAACCCCGAACCCTATGTGATCGCCGACGCCCACATGGTCGCCGACGGCCGATACATCGTCCGGTTCGGCGGCATATCCCTGAAGCTTTCCAATGTAAACCGGAACGAACTTTTCCAATTCTGGGAACATCATCGAAAACAGCCTGAAGGCGAAGGTCCCGCCTCCGCCGTACCCGGGATTTTCAGTAAAGACGACCTTCTTGAATTCGCCCTGGGAAAGCCTTCCAGGACCTTCGGCGCCCCGTACAAGGTCTTTGATGAAGACCGGTTCATTGCCCGTCTACCCAACCCGCCCTATCTGTTTATAGACCGCATCACCGGTTGTGAACCCAGGCCCTGGGAGCTCAAACCCGACGGGTGGATTGAAGCCCGGTTCGATGTACTGCCGGAACACTGGTATTTTATAGCCAACCGCAACGATACCCTGCCTTTTGCGGTTCTTCTTGAAATCGCCCTCCAGCCCTGCGGGTTTCTCGCCGCCTATATGGGATCCGCCCTGAAAAGTCCGGAAGACCTGAAATTCAGGAACCTGGGAGGGACGGCTGTTCTGCATAAGGAGGTGATGCGCGGAAAAAAGGTTCTGATCACCCGGGCCAGATTGAAACAGGTTTCCATTGCCGGCGGCATCATCATCCAACAGTTCGAGTTTATGGTTTCCGATGAAACAGCCCCGGTGTATTCGGGTCATACCACTTTCGGTTTTTTTTCCCCGTCTTCTCTGGCGAACCAGGCCGGAATCAGAGACGCGGATAAAAACGCCTATGCTCCTCCCCCCGGTGAAATGAAAAGGGACATGACCCGGAAACTGGATTCCCTGCCGCCCAGGTTGCCTGGCGACCCGGTATCTGATAAGGGTTCCTCCCGGGGCGGCGGTGTTTCAATGCCCGCAAAGGCCCTGTTGATGATCGATGAAATCCGGACCTGGCTCCCGGAAGGAGGACCCCGCGGGCTCGGTTTTGTCCGGGGCGTCAAGCGGGTCGACCCGGATGAATGGTTCTTCAAGGCCCATTTTTTTCAGGACCCGGTATGCCCCGGATCTCTGGGAATTGAATCCATGATCCAGGTTTTAAAATACGCCGCCATTGAAAAATATGGAACGCTGTGTCATCCTTGGCGTTTTGAAACACCCGCCGGTCTGGAACACCGGTGGGTCTATCGCGGCCAGGTCATTCCGGAAAACCGGAGGGTGGAAGTGGAGGCCGTCATCACCCGCGTTGACGAGGAAGACTCGCCGCTGATCATGGCAGACGGATGGTTGAAGGTGGATGGGCTTTATATTTACGAGATGAAGAATTTCGGTGTCAAATTATCACGGGATGAATCCTGACATGCTGTATCACAATGTGTATATCGATGCGTTCGGCTACGAACTGGCGCCCAATGTCATCACATCGGATGATCTGGAAAACCGTCTGGAATCCGTTTACCGGACCTTGAGGCTAAGGAAAGGCCAGTTGGAGGCCATGACGGGGATCACCGAGAGGCGATACTGGGACCCGGGGTTCAAAATGAGCACCGGTGCGGTTCTGGCCGGAGAGAAGGCCATTTCCGGTTCGCGCATCTCGTCCGGAGATATCGGCATGCTGATCTATGGGGGGGTTTGCCGGGACAATCTGGAACCCGCCACCGCTTGTGCCGTGGCCCACGGGCTGGGGCTTTCGCCCGAAGCCCTGGTATTCGACGTATCCAATGCCTGCCTGGGGATTTTAAACGGAATGGTCCTCGTGGCGAATGCCATTGAGCTCGGCCAGATCCGGGCCGGCCTGGTGGTCTCCTGCGAGTCGGCCCGGCAGATCGTCGACATCACCATCGACCGCTTGACGACGTCAAAAGACATGGAAACCTTCAGGAAATCGATCGCCACCTTGACCGGCGGCTCCGGCGCCGTTGCCGTCCTGCTCACTGAAAAATCCCTGTCCGTCAACGGGCACAAACTTCTGGGAGGAGCAGCCCGGAGTGCCCCGGAGCACCATATGCTGTGCACCTGGGGGCCGGATACCGGAATCCCCGCATCAGGCCTTCAGATCATGGAAACCGACCCCGTGGGAGTTCTCAACAACGGGGTTGTCCTGGGCATGGATACTTTCAGCGATTTCAGAAAAATCCTGGACCTTTCCGACCAGCAACCGGACAAAATCATCTGCCACCAGGTCGGGGCCACCCATCAGCGGACCATTCTGGACGCCGTCCATCTTCCCCGGAACAAGGATTTCACCACCTTTCAATACCTGGGAAATATCGGAACCGTTTCCCTGCCCATCACCGCCGCCATCGCCCATGAACGGGGGTTTCTCGAACCCGGCGACATGGTGGGATTTCTCGGAATCGGCAGCGGGCTGAACTGCCTGATGCTGGGGGTGTCGTGGTGAAATCGCAGGAGACCGTCCTACCGGGCAAATACATAAACATGGCGAAAATCAAGCCCCTCTATCCATTCGATTCCCATTATCAGGATATCCGGGGGTTTCAATATCACTATGTGGATGAAGGCCATGGAGAACCTCTGGTCATGGTCCACGGCAACCCGACCTGGTCGTTTTTCTTCCGCAGCCTGATCAAGGGCCTTTCCGGGAACTTCAGAACCCTGGCGCCGGACCATATCGGCTGCGGTCTTTCGGAAAAGCCGGACGAAAAAAACTACCCCTATGATCTGAAAAGCAGGGTTGAAGACCTGGACGCATTCCTGGATAAGCTCGGGTTGAATCAAAAATTGACCTTTATCGTTCATGACTGGGGCGGGATGATCGCAATGGCCTGGGCAACCCTGCATCCTGAAAAAATCGGCCGGCTGGTCATCCTGAACACATCGGCCTTCATGCCGCCCGGAGGGAAAAGAATTCCCCTCAGGCTTCAGGTCATCCGGCGAATCAGACCCCTTGCGGGCCCGGCCGTACTGGGGCTCAACCTCTTCGCCCTGGGCGCTCTGGTCATGGGGCCGAAAAAAAAACTCGCAAAAGACGTTAAGAGAGGATTGATCGCCCCTTACAACTGCCGGGCCTGCAGGACCGCCACCCTGAAATTCGTTCAGGACATCCCGTTGAAAAAATCAGACCCGGCCTACGCCATCGTCCGGCAGACCGAACAGGGGTTGCACCGCCTCGAAAATATTCCCATGTTGATTTTATGGGGCGCTCATGATTTTGTGTTTGATATGGATTATTTCAGGGAGTGGCAACGCCGGTTTCCCAATGCCCGATGCCGTGTTTTTTCCGATGCCGGACACTATATCCTGGAGGATGTGCCGGACAAGGTGCTGGAACACATACGGACGTTTTTAATTGAACATCCCCTGGTCTGAAGGGGCTGTGGGCTCACCACCAACAAAACGGAAAGCGATGAGGTTATGGATTCAAACGATTCATTGCCGGAAAACAATTCCATCTTCAACATTTCATCCCATCTGCGGGAAGCTGCGGCGCGCCATCCCCACCGCAGGGCCGTTGTGGTCCCGGAAACCCGTGACAGGGCCGGGCGCATTGCTTACACCCATCTGACATTTTCCGAGCTGGAAAACGAATCGGACGCCATGGCTTTCGGCCTGACAAGCATCGGCATCACCCGTGGGACTCGTACCATCCTGATGGTCACGCCGGGAATTGAATTTTTCATATTAACCTTTTCCCTGTTTAAAATCGGCGCCATACCCGTGGTCGTGGACCCGGGCATGGGCATTCAACGCATGCTGGAATGCCTGAAACAAAGCGAGCCGGTGGCTTTTGTCGGTATTCCAAAAGCCCATTTATTACGCATGGTGTTCCCGAAATACTTTCAAACCGTCAGGATCCGGGTCACCGTGGGCCGCCGCTGGTTCTGGGGCGGACATTCCTTCAGGCGTATCCGGCACCATGGAAATGATCCCTTTCCCATTGCCCAGACCCGGTACAAGGAAGCCGCCGCGATTCTTTTTACCACAGGCAGCACCGGCCCTGCAAAAGGGGCGATTTATACCCATAAAACCTTCGACGCGCAAATCCGGCAGATCAAATCTTATTTCAATCCGGGCGAAGACGAAATCGATCTGCCGACCTTCCCGCTCTTTGCGCTTTTCGATCCGGCCCTGGGAATGACCGCCGTCATACCCGATATGAACCCCACCCGGCCGGCTTTTGTAAATCCCCGTAAAATCATAGAAATCATCGAGAATCAGGGCATCACCAATATGTTCGCCTCCCCTGCCCTCCTAAACCGGGTGGGACGATTCGGCAAAGAAAACGGCATCCGTCTTCCCTCCCTGAGGCGGGTCGTCTCCGCCGGGGCCCCGGTGACGCCTGCCAATATCGAACAATTCCTGACGATGCTCGCAGATGACGCCCAGATTCATACGCCCTACGGCGCCACCGAGGCGGTTCCGGTTGCGGCCATCGGCAGCCGTGAAATACTCTCTGAAACCGCCATGCGAACTGAAAAAGGCCATGGCATTTGCGTGGGTCTCCCTCTAGACGGTGTGGAGGTCAACATTATCAGGATTGACGATGGTCCCATTAAACAATGGTCCGATTCCCTTCTGGTGGAAGATGGGGATATCGGAGAGATTGTCGTCCGGGGGAACCTGGTCTCCCCCCGTTACTTCAAGCGGCCCAGGCAGAATGCATTGTCCAAAATCATCAAGGGGAAAACCGTTTATCACCGGATGGGAGATCTGGGATGGCGTGACAACAAAGGCAGGATCTGGTTCTGCGGACGAAAAAGCCACCGGGTCATCACCGAAAACGGTCCATTGTTCACCATTCCCTGCGAATCGATTTTCAACACCCATCCCGGTGTGTCCCGAAGCGCCCTGGTGGGGGTAGGCAATCCTCCGGAACAAAAACCCGTCATCTGTATCGAACTGAACAAAAAACAAAAAGGAACCTCCAGGAAAGAACTGGAACAGGAACTGCTTCAACTGGCGAAAAGCAATTTTTTAACGGAAAACATCAATACGTTCCTTTTTCACCGGCGCTTTCCAGTGGATATTCGTCATAACTCAAAAATATTCCGCGAAAAACTTGCCCTCTGGGCGGAAAAGAAAATTAAGGGGCATGGAGTGATGGGCCCGTGAAGGACCAAATCCATGAGAAGGCCCTGGTCACCGGCGGCGGGGGATTTTTAGGAAAAGCCATTGCAGGGGCCCTGTTAAAACGGGGAACCGGAGTCTTCAGTTTCTCCCGGAAAGATCACCCGGATCTCGCCGCCATGGGCGTCACCCAGATCCGGGGGGATCTTTGTGATTATCCTGCCGTGGAGAATGCCGCAAAGGGTGTGGACGTCATTTACCACACCGCGGCCAAAGCCGGGGTCTGGGGTAAATTCAACGATTACTGGCAACCCAATGTCCTGGGGACCCGGCATGTTATCGCGGCCTGCCGGAAACACGGGGTTCGTCGGTTGATTTACACCAGTTCGGCGAGCGTCGTCTACAATGGCCGAAACATGACCGGTGGCGATGAATCCCTTCCCTACCCGGCGGCGTACATGACCCATTACCCCAGGACTAAGGCCATGGCCGAGCAGATGGTCATCCAGGCCGCAGATCCGGGACTGCTGACGATCGTCATAAGACCCCACCTGATATGGGGCCCCGGGGACAACCACCTCATCCCGCGGATCATTCAGCGGGCGAACCGTCTTGTCCGGATTGGTGACGGCAAAAACGTCGCCGACACCATTTATATCGACAATGCAGCCGAAGCCCACCTGCTGGCCGCTGATAACCTCCGCAAAAATCCGGCACTTTCCGGCCGCACCTATTTCATCAGCCAGGGAGACCCGATGCCGGTGTGGGAAATGATCAACCGGATACTTCAAGCCGCCGGGCTTCCCCCGGTCAGGCGATCCATCCCGGTGGGACCGGCATGGGTTATCGCGGCCCTGATGGAACTTATCTACAAGTCTTTTAACATCGACGGCGAACCGCAACTGACCCGTTTTCTCGTCCGGGAACTTTCGACTTCCCATTGGTACGATATCAGTGCCGCTAAAAGAGATCTGGGGTTTTTCCCCGGTGTCACAACTCAGGAAGGCTTCGACAGACTCGAACAATGGCTTGGCGCCCGAAACAGATTAAAGGCCTCGGAGTAAAGCGGAACGGTTAATTCACTTCTCCCGGCAGAGGAATATTTTAAACTTGTGCTGATTTATAAACTGGTGTATAGGTCTCCAAGTCAATTTGTTTAAATTTGTGCGAATAAACATTATTTACAAAACAAAGGAGAAATGAAATGAAAAGGTATTCGATTCTGGCACTGGTGTTATGTTTTTTCCTTCTTTTTGCCGTGTCCTGCAGCAAGGACGAAACCCCGGCAACCACTGGAACGGAAACAACCCAGGAGATGGGGACGGAAGCACAGGAAGCAACAGAGCCCGCGGTCCAGGAACCCGCCCAGGCTGAACCTCAGAGCATGGGCGAAGAAGTAACCCAACCCGCCGTGGAAGCTGTTGAAGAGGCAGGAGCCGAAGCCAAGGAAGCTGTTGAGGCGGCAGGAACCGAAGCCATGGAAGAAGTAAAAGAAACCGTTGAAGGCGCCGAAACCAAATAAGCCTCCAGCATATCGCCGAATTCGAAAAAGGTCCATCCATGCGGACCTTTTTAATTCAGATAACCGGGTTGTGCGAGGATGACGAATTGTTCATTTTCTCACAACCCGACCTTCAATCCCGGACGGACTGTAATATATCCTTGATTTCCTTATAAATTTCATCGAGCCTGGTTTTCTCCGCCTCCATATATTTCCAATAGACGTTTCCCGCAAAACAGGGGTAGGCTGTAGCACACATGGCCGGCCTGTTTTCAAAAACAAAGAAACACCCTTTTTCCAGCAGCATGGGGCACTGAAAGGCTTCATTTCCCGCATCGGTCAGGAGCCGGACCAGGTTTTGGGTATCCCTTGCCGTCATTCCGCTGATAGAGACATAAAAATCAACATCATACAGTTTTTCAGGGAAATGCCATCTGCAGCACTCGCCTCTGCAAACGGGGATATGAGATTTGCATGCCCTGGAATACCCCAGATCCACGGCCCTGGCTTCCATCCGAACGATAATTTTTTTCCATTCTTTTATCAGGAAAAGGCTGCGCTCTCTGTCGGATTTACCTAAGACCGCATGGGCATGCAACGCCCTGTTCAACTGTCCCAGCATAAACGCCTGAACAGTTCTTTTTGCCTGAAGCCGGTCTTCAGGTGTTTTCAGGTTCATTCCCGAAACCAAAGGCTTCGACATGCCGGTCAATCAGACGCCTGGCGATACTGATTTCAGGAGGGATGTCGGGAAAATCGTCAATGGAGAACCAGTTCGCATCGATGATTTCAGATCCATCTATTTGGATTTCCCCGGATTCATATTCTGCGGTAAATCCCAGCATCAGGGAGTCCGGAAAGGGCCAGGGCTGGCTTCCGAAATACCGGATATTGTTCACCCAAATACCGACTTCTTCATAAACCTCCCGGACAATGCATTCTTCAAGGGTTTCTCCGGGTTCAACAAATCCTGCGAGGACACTGTAAAAATTTACCGGGAATCGCCCGGACCGGGCCAGAAGCAGTTTGTCCTCCCTGGAAACGGCAACAATAATGGCCGGCGACAGACGGGGATAATAAACCCGGTTGCAGGATAAACACTGCTTTGCCCTCTCATCAGATTTGTCTTCCATAGGACGGCCGCACTGGCCGCAATATCGATGGGATTTATCCCAACGGAAAAGCTGGGCCGCGCAACCCGCAACGAGAATCCAGTCCGAAACCAAAAGGACAAACAATTCGCCAATGCCCTTTAAGGCAAATCCTTCCGGAATGACGCTCTGGTCGAACTCTGCGAGGAAACACGCCCGCCCGTCCATCAAACCGAAATAATGAGGCCGCGAAATCGCGATCCCGGATGCCTGGATTTCTGAAAACAACGGTATGCCGTAACCATTTCCGATGTTTTTCAGAGCGATTTCATTGCCGCGCATGACAAATCCCAAATCGTTGTCGGATTTCAGGCGCAGCGGATCGAATGCCGGCTTAAACATGACGATCTCTCCTGATTCGCGTGGAACCGGTTCGTTTCAGCGCTATCGCTCGTCTATGGGAATATAGGAGCACTCCTCCGGACCGCAGTAATTGCCGACATACTGGGATTCCGGACGATAGAGCATGGGTTTCTCCGCAGCGCCGGCGAACCTCTCCTCTATCACATGGGCGGCCCATCCCGCCACACGGGCCATGGCGAAAACAGGCGTGAATAAATCCACGGGTATGCCCATGGCATAGTACAGGGAAGCGCTGTAAAAATCCACATTGACATAAATATCGGCATTCTTCCGTGCCTTAAAGGCCGCCTTCCCTTTTTCTTCCAACACCTTTGAGATCTCGTACCATTGGGGCTGCCCTGTCCTTTTTCCCATTTCCAGGGCCATGGGGGCCAGAATATGGGCACGGGGATCATCCACCCGGTAAACGGCATGGCCGAGGCCCATGATCCGTTTTCCCTGATCCAGAACCTTTTCCACATAAGCCTCGACAGCATCCACCGAAGCGATTTCAAGGAGCATTTCCATGACCCGGACATTGGCGCCGCCATGCAATTCTCCCGATAAGGACCCCACGGCTGCTGAAATCGAGGCATACATATGGGCACGGGTGGATGCCACCTGACGGGCCGAGAATGTCGATGCATTGAACGAATGCTCGGCATGAAGCAGCAGGGCCACATCAAAAAACCGGGCCTCGTCCACAGCCGGTATTTCACCGTTCAGCATGTACAGGAAATTGGCCCCATGGTCCAGATCCGGGTCAGGGGGAACGGGTTTCCTGCCTGAACGAATGCGATGCCACGCCGCCACAACCGTCGGCATCCCGGCAATCAAACGAAGTCCCATATTTAAAAAATCTTCTTTTGCAACACCCCTGATGTCCGGGTCATAAGCCCCCATAAGCGCCGTCGCAGCCTGCAGGACATCCATGGCCTGGGCATCTGTCGGGAATAATTCCAGAATTTTAATAAGTTCGTCCGAAACCCGTCGATGGGTGGACAGACGCTTCTTAAAATCGGCAAGCTCGATTTTATCAGGCAGATGTTCGAACAACAACAGGTGCACCGTCTCCTCATAGGTAGCGCTTCCGGCCAGGTCCCCGACCAGAAACCCCCTGTAAATGAGTTTGCCGGCATCCCCATCCACATGACTGATACGGGTACTGGCAACGGTTACCCCCCTTAATCCCGAGTCGACAATCAAATTCTTTTCCAAAATCAAACCCTCCGGGTTTCAGGATTCTAAAACTTCAGGCATTCTCCCCAGAAAAACACCGGGCAGCCGGGGGATGCCGCTGATAAACGCAACGATCATTGAACAGCAATAGGGCAGGGACTGAACCAGCAGCACCGTAATCCAGAGGTTGAGGTCCGGGTTGGGGGTGAGCTGATTCACATAAACCCCGATCGCTGAAGCCCAAAGGGCCAGCGCCATGAGGGTTTCCTGCCATACCGTTGCCATGGCCCGGATCAGGGCATTTTTCTCCGCCCATTTCGGGGTCCTGAAAAAAGGCAGCCCGCTGGTGAAAAACCCCATGAGAATGGCCTTGGCGATGGTATGGGACAGGGCCAGCCCGGCAATGCCCGCGGCGGCGGTCTGAAGAAAATTGGCGGCGACCCGGGTCCGGTAGAGGTACAGCATCTTCGCGGCCTTGAAGGCAAAGAACGCCATGGGCAGGAGTGACAACTCCATCAGGGGGGGATCAATTTTCCTAGGGTTGATAATCATGGCCAGAGACCAGAACAATGCGCCCATGTTAAAGATCAGGTTGATCCCATCGGTGATCCAGGGCAACCACCCGGCCATAAAATGATACCGCTGTCCATAGCTCAGATGACTTTTCCGAAAGCCGGTAATGTACCCGAAATGTCGCCTGAGAATCTGAACGGCGCCGTAGGCCCAGCGATACCGCTGCTTCTGATAATCCCGAAATGAATCGGGCATTACGCCCCTGCCATAGCTTTTGGGGATATAAACCCCTTCATATCCGTTTTCAAAAATCCGGAGCCCGAGTTCGGCATCCTCGGTGATGCACCACTCGCTCCATCCTCCGATTCCTTCCAATACGGCTTTCCGCACCAGGGTCATGGTTCCGTGCTGAATAATGGCATTCCGTTCGTTTCGCGTGATCATCCCGATATAGAAAAATCCCCTGTATTCGGCATAGCACATGGCTTTAAACAGGTTTTCACCTTCGTCCCGGTAATCCTGGGGAGCCTGAATCAGGGCGATGGCGCTGTTTTCAAAATGGAGGGTCAGTTCTCTCAACCAGTTTGGATCCACCCAGTAATCGCTGTCGATAACAGCGATGATGCCGGCCTCCGGGTCGGTTTTCCGAAGGGCGTAGTTGAGCGCCCCGGCCTTGAAACCGGCCAGAGGATCTTCATGGAAAAACCGGAACCGGCTGCCGAGTTTCTCGCAGTGATCCCGAACGGGTTCCCAGATTTCACTGTTTTGGGTGTTATTGTCGATCACCACCACTTCAAAACGGGGATAATTCAATGCCGCCAGGGCGTCCAGCGTTTTTTTCAGCATTTCCGGGGGTTCGTTGTATGCCGGGACATGGATGGAAACAAAGGGCAGTTTTTCATCCGGGCAGTCGGAAACCGGTTTGATGGAACGGCGCCTTCCGGTGATCCAAAGGGATTCGGCCCATTCGTGAGCTTCGGTCAGAAGCACCAGGATGACCCCGACCATACCGCAGAGCATCAGAACGCCGACGACAACGGTGGTCATCGTGAGGTATTGGTGGAGATAGTCATAGATGATCCATACTGCGGCGGTCGCCGAAGCATAAGCGACAACGGCCAGAAAACTCCGGCCCCGTTTTCGAAGGGACTGGCTGTCAATGAATAGGAACGCAAGTACAATCGCGGCGATGATGACGGAAATGCCGGCGAGAATGTACCATTGGGGAATCGGCACAATGGGATCGATAAAGGGGAATTTTGCTTTTCGTTCGGCGTCGTAGACGCCCCAGTAGGCGCCCACCGCCCCTTCGGTGACGCGCTTCCAGGGCTGGTCAAAGGCCTCCATCACGTAGTAGATGTAGTCCTCCTTTTCGGCCCTGTCCAGAAACCTGCGCAAAAACGTGGCCTGGTTGGAAAGCGACGCCACGGCCGACATGCGGGTCCGCCCGTTGCTGGGCCAGCCCACCTCCGCAATGACGATGGGCTTGCCCGGGAAGCATTCCTTTAATTCATCCATGCGTTCAATAATGTAATCCACCGCCGAATCCACGTCCACGCCTTCCCAGTAAGGCAGCATATGAACGGCAAGATAATCCACATGCTCTGCGAGTTCCGGGTTTTTAATCCACACATGCCAGGGTTCCGCCGTACTGACGGGAATGTCGGTGACCCTGCGGACTCGGTCCAGGTAATCACAGAGCAGCTCCAGGGGGATGTCGTTTCTCAGGACCACTTCGTTTCCGACAACTGCTCTCACGACATTGACGGGGTTCCTGAGAATCCCCGTGAACTTCTGAAGTTCCGCCTCGTTGTCGTCCAGCCGGGCATCGATCCATGCGCCCAGAGCCACGTTGATTTTATGTTTCTGGGCCAGTTCAGGTATCTTTCCCTGGACTTCGAACACGGTGTAGGTGCGGATGGCATGGGTGGTACCGGCCAGAAGGGCCAGATCCTCATCGATTTCTTTTTCGGTGGGCAGTATGGATTTAACCGGATCATCATCGGCCCTCATGGGGGCAAAGGAAAACCCCTGGATCCGCTGAGGCCATAAGGGTTCCTGTTCCGGGCGATTCAAAAACGCCCACAGGGAAATGGTGAGAATAGCCACGGAAATGCCGATAATGACGTTGGATCGATTCATATGGAGGTCCTGATGTTGATGTTCATAAACCAAGAGATTAATTATTTATATTTTCCAGTTTTGTGCAAGATAATTTTTGATGTCGAAAAAATCGTTCCACGGCACAAATCGCTTTTCCTTTTTCGCCATGAATTCGGCCAGGCGGTCCCTGGCAAAAACGATTGAAGAATTCATGGCCATTTCATGATCCGTGGCACCGTCCCCAATGACCGCCGATTCGTCATATTCATAACGGGACATGACCCTGACCTTGGAAACAAGCGCATCTCCTTCCTCGAACGGGGAAATGACCCGGAGGAATTCGCCATCTGTTTCGACTTCGGCGGCGTAAACCGCATGGATGCAGTCGCCGAAGGGGGCAAGACGCGTCCGGACCGAATCCAGTAACCCACCGGATATCACCACAAAGGGAGTATTCCGCTCCCGGAGAAATTTCAGAAATTCCAAAAAACCCCTACGGATCTCCCTGTCCCGTATAAATTCCACCATCCTGGCGTATTCACGGGAAGGGATGGATTCAACCACTTTCCGGACCCCTTCCCTCAGGGTTGTTTTGTTTTCGGCGAATTTGACCGTAAATTCTCTCATTTTCTCGGGTGCGAATTTCCCGAGCATGGCCACAAAGGTCTCTTCAACGGTTATGGTGCCGTCAAAATCACAAAATACGATTCTCTTAAATCCATCCCCATTCATCCGGCGTTTCACTTTCTCCTTTAAAAATCAGGCCCGTGGTGGTAAAAGCAGGGTTATCTTTCATGGGCAGGATCTTTACCCAAATTTTCAGAAAAACACAAACCCTGAATTTAAGCGTCTCCGCTTTGTTAAAGGCATTCACCGACATGGAACCAGCAGGAAAAATAATATCCAGAATCGATCATGTTTCCCTTGCCGTCAAGGACTTCAGCAAGGCAAAGAATTTTTTTGAAAAAATTTTCGGTGCGGTCCAGGGTGTGGGAGCACAGGAAGACACCCTGAAATATTACTGGAACATTTTCAGCCTCGGAGATTTAACGCGGTTGGAAATCATGGAACCCAGGGGCGACGGAAGCTTCCTGGATAATTTTCTGTCCGGCAAAAAAGACGGCGGGGTTCATCACATCACCCTGGAAACACCGGATATTCAAAACGTGCGAAAGCACCTTGAAAAACACGGCATCCCCTATTTCGGCTACGCCGAAGTGGGGGACGCGTGGAAAGAGCTTTTCATTCATCCCAAACATGCTTTCGGGGTCCTGATTCAGGTCGCCCAGATGGCCGACCCGGACGATTATCTGGCGGACTCGGTCAAACATGGGCGGGATCCGCGGTGGTCCATTGAGAAAACAGAAGCCGGCTATGGGTTGACGGTTGCCCATCCCGGAGGCGGAAAGGTGCGCCTCGATATGAATGCGGAAGAGATCGCAGCACTCATCCGGGAACTGAGTGCCGCCATCCGTTAGACGGCAACCTCAGGGTTCCCCTTTTACCGATCTTCCGCTGATGTTTCCCGTTCGATCCATTTCAGGAAATCCGGATTTCCCCCGTCGATGGGGACCGCGGTGATGCAGGGGCATTCATAACTGTGCAGGGCCTTGACTTTCCGGACCAGTTCCGGCACCCGGTCATCAACGGTTTTGGCGATGACCACCACTTCCTTGTCCTCCCGGATTTCACCTTCCCAGCGATACACCGAATTCATATTGCCGATGATATTCACGCACGCGGCCAGCCTGGATTCGACCAGGGCCCGGGCGATGGTCCGCGCCTCCGCCGAATCAGAGGCGGTGATGTACACCAGGTTGCAGGTCGTCATTTTTTCATTCCCCGTAGGTTTGGCGGGCATTTACAGGTAAAAGCCGCGGATCACCCAGAAATAGCCCATGGAGGCCGCCATCATCAAAAGCGTGGGGAGCCACAGGCTGCGGTAAACCGGACTCAGTTTGGTTTCAAAATAAGCATTGGACAAAAGCAGGCACAGGTGAAGCGGAGACAGCAGGACGCCGGCAAATCCGCAGGACAGGCCGACCATGATATAGGCCGGCATGAATTCCGCCTGTCCCTGGGCCTGGACCAGCGAGATCAGGATGGGGAAAGTACTTCCCACAAAGGCGATGGTGATTCCGGTGAACAGACCGACCATAAAGGGGAGGAGAACGGCGACCAGGAAAAGCGGGATATGAAGTTTCATCATTTCGTTGCTGATGCCCCGGACAGCCTCGCTGTCCCCCAGAATGCCCTTGAACACCAGAATGGCGATGACCATGTAACTGATGTCGACCATTTTCCGGTCGATCACGATGCCTGCCATGTCTGCCGCCGGCATCCGGTTTTCATGCCACAGCCATGAAACCGAAAGGATCAGGCTGGCGATCAGCCCGGCCTCTTTGGCGGCGCTGAACCGGGGAAAATTCCGGGATAACAGGGTCCCCAGCAGGAGTCCCGGCACAATCACGATGAGGATGGGGGTCAGTTCCTTGAGAAACGGGCCGAAAGGAGGTCTTGTTCTTTTGATTTTTTCGGGTTTTACCTCGCCCAACCCTTTCAGGGAGATGGTGCCCAGTCCCATCGCCGTGAGGGTCAGGGGAATCATCATGGCCACAAACACCGGCAGACTGATATCGGCCATCATCGTCGCCAGCAACACCCCCGGGTACATGGGCCACCAGTATTCCCAGATGTGGCGGAACCAGTAATTGACGAAACTCAATTGAGCATTGGTTAATTTTGAATCCCCTCCCAGCTCTTTAACCATGGGCGCAGAAAACACGGCCCCGCCCGGCATGGGTAAAAGCCCGATCAGCGCCGGGAATATCACCAGGTTCAGCCGCGGGCTTTGCACCAGTCCACGGAACTTTTCCAGGAGCCGCTTCATCTGGCCGGTGGATTCCATGGCCCGGCTCAACACGAGAATCAGGGACACAACTAAGGCAAAGGCCAGGGTTTTGGGGTCGACAATGGAAAAAAACATGGATTTCAGGACGGATACGGGGGCCATCCGGACAAGAGCGGGGATATGGTTCAGCAACGTCATGTTTTTCTCCGATCGGCGGTCATCAGAAACGCCTGGGGCTATTCGGTCAGTTAATCGAGATTTTGATAAAGATCAAGAAATCTTTGTCGAAATCTCCCTGCGAATTTGCTACATTAAAAGCATGAATACCAAATCCGCCGTTACCGCGCTGATTCAGGGCGAAAAAATCAAATCCGGCATTGTCTGGGCGACACAGATCGTCGACATGACGGCCGGGCTTAGCCAGGGTGAAAAATCAGGCGCCGAAAAGGTCATCCGGGATCTGATCCGCATGATCGGGTACGAATCCATTCTGGCCCGAAGAACTACCCGAGACGATGTCTGGGTGGATGTTGAAAAAGATCTGGACATGGCCCTGGTCATGGTGAATTCGGGGGTTTGTCGGGAAGCCGCCTATCACCTGGGCTTGGCCTTAAGGCGTGCAACCAGCATCAGCAGCCGTTCCATGAGGTTTCTCATGGACCAGGGCGTTCTTTAACCGGTCATGGCCGGCCTTCACCTGAAAGGTCCTGAACCCGGGCAGGCCTCATCATGAGAATCGCGATCATATCCGATATCCACGCCAACATGGAAGCTTTCACAGCGGTCCTGGCCGACATGGCAGACTGCCGGACGGATGAAGCCCTGTGCCTGGGCGACAGCATCGGTTACGGCCCGGAACCGGTGGAGGTCATCAACCTGTTGCTGGAAAAGGGCATACCGTCCGTTCTCGGAAACCACGAAATGGCGGTCCGGGGTCCGGAACATTTTGCTTTTTTCAACCCCGACGCAAGACGCTCCATTCAAAAAACCATCGCCCTGCTGCCGGAGCACATCAGAACCGTCGTCATCGGCCTGCCGGTTTTTCTGTCGCGGCAGGGATGCCGTTTTGTCCACGGATTTCCACCGGATTCCTGCCGGACCTACCTTTTTTATGTTGAAACGGGCAAACTTCCCGCCGCATTTTCAGAGTTTCCGGAAAGCATCTGTTTCGTGGGTCACACCCACCGCCTTGAAATGGTGGAATATGATGGAACCCGCGTTTTTCGGAAGAAACTGGGCCGGGGCTTCGTGCCCCTTGACAAACACCGGCGATATATCCTTAATATCGGCAGTGTCGGTCAGCCACGGGATGGTGACCAGACCGCCAAATACGCCATCCTGGATACGCTGGCCCATATTCTGGAAATCCGGTTTGTTCCCTACGACATCGCCACGGTGGTGGATAAACTGATAAAAGGCGGGTGGCCGGAAATTCATGCCGCAAGATTGATGGCCTGACCAACGGAGCATGATGACCATGAACGACCTCACCCCGGCCCAGAAGGCCGGTCAGCGACTCATCGTCGGGTTCGACGGAACGGACCTCAACATTGATTTGAAATTTCTCATCCATACCCTCAAGGTCGGGGGCATTATCCTGTTCAAAAGAAATATCTCAACCCCGGCCCAGGTCCGGGCCCTCTGTCATGGCGTTCAGGAATATGCTGGTGAATCCGGTCAGCCTCCGCTTTTTATCGCCATCGATCAGGAAGGGGGCAAGGTGGCCAGGCTGCCCGCGCCCTTTACGCAGTTTCCGGGAAACCCCCACATGAAAAACGAGGCGGATGCAAGGGATTTTGCCGATGTCACGGCAAAGGAATTAACCCGTATCGGTGTGAACATGAATTTTGCGCCGGTTTTGGACGTTGCCCCCAGGGGCATCAACAGCATCATGGAAGATAGGGCTTTCGGCGAGGACCCCGCCTGGGTATCCCTTCTGGGGTCGCTTGTCATCCGGACCCTTCAGGATTCCCGGGTGATGGCCGTCGCCAAGCATTTCCCCGGAATCGGCCGGACCACCCTGGACTCCCACCTGGACCGTCCCGTATTTCATGCCGGTCTGCCGGACATGGAGGCCTTTGATCTCATCCCCTTTGCGGCCGCGGTCAAGGCCAACGCGGCCGGGATCATGCTCTCTCACATTCTTTATGACCGCATCGATCCCGAATGGCCGGCAAGTCTGTCCGTAAATATCGCCGGAGACCTCCTGCGGAACCGGATGGGGTTTCAGGGTCTCGTGATGACGGACGATCTGGACATGGGCGCCATCAAACAATATTATGATTTAAGTTCGATCATCCATCAGGTCCTTTCAGCCGGCATCGATATGGCCATGATCTGTCACAAGGGGCCGGACATCGAATCCGCATTTCATCTTCTTCTGAAGGGCATGTCCGATCCCTCGTTACCTGAAGGCGGAGAAGATTCCTTAAGACGGATTCTGAATGCCAAAAAAACCTATCTGGGGTATGATCCCGGAGAGGATCATGTTGCATCCGCGAAGGAAAAAGAATATTTTTAAAATAAATAACAACCGAACCCGGAAAGGAGAAAAATGACATGAACGTTCTTGGCCTGGTATTGAGTCCACGGAAAAACGGCAACACGGAGATCCTCATCTCCGAAGCCCTGGCTTCGGCTGAAAAAGCCGGGGCCCAGGTTGAAATGCTCCACGCGGCGGACCTCTCCATCTCCCCTTGCGACGCCTGCGGCGCCTGTATGGCGGAAGGAATATGCCGCATCAAGGATGATATGCAGATCGTATACGAGAAAATGGATCAGGCGGACGGGATTATTTTCGGCACGCCGGTTTATTTTCTCAACGTCAGCGCGCAGGCAAAGGCCGTTATCGACAGAACATACGCCTGTATGATGAAAGGCAGGCTCCGCGGAAAAGTCGCCGCCGTGATTGCAGCGGCCCGGCGCGTCGGCGCCGGACAGGTGTTAAGCCTGATGTACAGTTATTTCAGCGCTCAGCGGATGATCATCGCCGGCGGCGGGGTGGGCTATGGCCGTGACAAGGGGGAAGTCCGGCAAGGCCCCGGCATGTCGCCCATGCTGTCCGCACTTGAGGAAGCCCAGGCCATCGGGCGGAATGTGGTTAAAATGCGAAACCGGATTTCATGATTACAAAAAAAGGAGTGAAAAACAAATGAAACATCTTCTCAGCATTCTTCTGATGATGTGTCTGGCCCTGCCGGTATACGCCCAGGGAAAATCCGGCAAGGGCATGGGTTCGTCTCCGGAAACTTTCCAGAATGAGACCGCCCGGGAACAGGGCAGAGACATCGACAAAACAGGGGACCGTGAAACCAGGCATGCCTCCAAAAGCTTTTCCGATAATGACCGGGAACTGATATCCAGATATTTCCGGGATCAGCAGAAAAAGCACCCCTCCGAAAACAAGAATCTGCCGCCGGGCCTGGCCAAAAAGGACCAGTTGCCGCCGGGCATGGCCAAACAGCTGGAAAGGAACGGCACCCTGCCACCGGGTATTGAACAGCGGGACCTGCCGGGTGATCTTGAAAGACTTCTCCCGCCGATCGGCAGCGGACAAAGAAGGATGATCGTGAACAACGAAGTGGTGCTCATGGATGAAAAAACCGGGCTGATCCTGGATATTATCCGGGACATCGGGATTTTGTCCGGATATTAAGCGGGTTTTGAACTATGCAACCCTGGAATAGACATCATCCCGGGGCCCTGAAAACATATCATTGGACAGGCGGTGATATCCCGCGGCGGCTATCATCGCCGCATTGTCCCCGCAAAAGGAAGGCGAGGGGAGATATATTTTCAGATCCCCTGCGTCTTTCCGAAGCCTGGCTCTGAGCCGCTCATTGGCCGCGACCCCGCCGACAACGCAAAGATTCCGGCAGTTTCGATATTCGGCGGCCCTTTTGATCTTGTAAACCAGAACATCCACCACCGCCTCCTGAAAACCTGCGGCGATATGGGGGAGATCTTCTTTTCGGGTTTCAGGATGGGTCTGGACATACCGCATCACCGATGTTTTTATGCCGCTGAAACTGAAATCAAAGCCGGACTTGTCCAGATAGGGCCTTGGAAAAGCAATCCTCCCAGGATCCCCCTGCCTTGCCGATTGGCTGATTACGGCCCCTCCGGGGTATCCCAGGCCCAGCATCTTGGCCACCTTGTCAAATGCTTCACCTGCGGCGTCATCCCGGGTCTGCCCCATTAATTCCATGGACGTGTGGGAGGTCACATAATATATGCCCGTATGGCCGCCGGAAGACAACAGCGAGACAAACGGGAAGGACGGCGGGTCGGGTTCCAGAAAAACCGAGTTGATGTGACCTTCCAGATGGTTGACGCCGATATAGGGGATGCCCAGTGAAAACGCGAAGGCCCGTGCGAAATTGAAGCCCACCAGCAGCGCCCCGATAAGCCCGGGGCCCTGGGTGACCGCAACGGCATCGAGTTTTCCGGGTTCCATTTGGGCCTTGCGGATGGCTTCCATGACGACCGGGACAACGGCCTCCAGGTGCTTGCGGGAGGCGAGTTCCGGCACAACCCCGCCATAGGGATGATGAATTTCAATCTGGGACGCCACCACGGAAGACAGTATCCGCCGACCATCCACCACCACTGCGGCGGCGGTTTCATCACATGAGGTTTCTATGCCCAGTACGATCATCTACTCCCAGGCAAGCCTTTCACCGGATTTTTTCTCTTCCAGGATCTCCCCCATCACAAACGCTTTAATGCCCTTGGCGGAGCAGCGGTTCATAATGTCTTCCACAGCGGAATCCGGTATGACGGCGATAAGCCCGATGCCGTTGTTGAAGGTTCTCATCATTTCCGGTTCGGAAATGCGGCCGGCCTTCTGCAGAAAGGAAAAAATCGGCGGAACTTCCCAGCTGTACTTTTTCATGACCACCCGGCAGGCCCCGGGGATAATGCGAAGCAGGTTATCGGTTATGCCGCCGCCGGTGATATGGGCGAGGCCGTTAAGGGGAAGATCCCTTAAAAGGCCATGGATCAGGTCCGAATAGATAAGGGTGGGCCGCAGAAGCTCCTCTCCCAGAGAGCACCCCAGCTCGGGAATGTGCGCATCCGTCGTCAACTTCAGAAGGTCGAAGCAGATCTTTCTCACCAGAGAATATCCATTGCTGTGAAGGCCGGAAGAAGAGATGCCCACGATCTTGTTCCCCACATGGATCATGGACCCGTCGATGATTTTGCTGTTATCCACGATCCCTACGGTAAAACCGGCCAGGTCATAATCCTTTTCATTATACATGCCCGGCATTTCAGCGGTTTCGCCGCCGATCAGGGCACATCCGGCTTCCTTGCAGCCGTCCCCGATGCCTTTGATAACCCGGCTTGCAATGTCGGTATCCAGCCTGCCCATGGCCAGATAATCGAGGAAGAAAAGCGGTTTGGCACCCTGTACGGCGATATCGTTCACACACATGGCCACCAGATCGATACCGATGGTGTCATGCTTGTCCATCATGATGGCGATTTTCAGCTTGGTTCCCACGCCGTCGGTTGAACTGACCAGTACGGGACGTTCATAATTTTCCACCTGAAGTGAAAAAAGCCCGCCGAACCCGCCGATGTCGCCGATAACAGCGCTGCTGTGGGTCTTTTTGGCGATTTTTTTGATTTCATCTATAAAACGGTTTGCCTTGTCGATATTCACCCCGGCATCGGCGTAGGTCAAAGAATCAGCCATGAAATATTCCCCTAATCTCTTTTATCCCTCGTGCTGTATGGTCTATAAAAATAAAAAATTAAACTGAAGAGCCCCAAAAGTCAAAACATATTTTTTGACATTGCCGCCATCGTATTGTAATTAGGTTCGATATCCACATTCTGACGCTTTTTTCAGAGTGCAGGCGTCGTATCCACCATTGTTGACAGTATTAAGGAAAACCGATGACAAAATTCGCAAGACTCGACCGTCTGCCGCCTTATGTCTTTGCAACGGTAACGGAAATTAAAATGAACGCCAGAAGGGCCGGCGTGGACATCATAGATCTGGGCATGGGCAATCCGGACCTGGGGACCCCCCAACATATTGTGGACAAGCTGGTTGAAGCTTCCCGGAAATCTCACAACCACCGGTATTCCGCCTCAAGGGGCATCACCAAACTCCGGATGGCCATCTCGGCGTGGTATAAACGCCGGTTCGATGTGGACATCGATCCCGACAAAGAAGCCATCGTCACCATCGGCGTCAAAGAGGGAATTTCCCATTTGATCCTGGTGACCATCAGGCCGGGGGATGTGGTTTTCACGCCCAACCCGACTTATCCCATCCACCCCTATTCCTCCATTATCGCCGGAGGGGATGTTCGCGGCATTCCCATGGGACCGGACTGCGATTTTTTCGAAAACCTGCTGAATGCCACCAAACAGACCTGGCCGAGGCCCAAAGTTCTGATGATCAGTTTCCCCCATAATCCCACCACCGAAGTGGTGGACCTGGATTTTTTCCAGAAAATCGTGGATTTCGCCAAGGAGCACGATATCATGGTCATCCACGACTTTGCCTACGCGGACCTGGTGTTTGACGGGTACACGGCCCCCAGCATGATGCAGGCCAAAGGCGCCAAAGATGTGGGCGTGGAATTTTTCTCCCTGTCCAAGAGCTACAACATGGCCGGCTGGCGGGTCGGTTTCTGCGTGGGCAACCCCGAAACCATCGCCGCCCTCCAGCGCATCAAGAGCTACCTGGATTACGGAATCTTTCAACCCGTCCAGATCGCTTCCATCATCGCCCTGAACGGGCCCCAGGACTGCGTGGAAGAAATCCGGCAGACCTATAAACAAAGAAGAGACGCGTTGATCACCGGCTTGAACCGGGTGGGATGGCCTGTTGAAAGCCCCAAAGGAACCATGTTCGTGTGGGCGAAAATACCCGAACAGTTTCAACACATGGGGTCCGTGGAATTTTCCAAATTCCTCATCCGTGAAGCCCAGGTGGCGGTCTCGCCGGGCCTGGGGTTCGGTGAGTACGGCGACAACTTCGTCCGGTTCGCCCTCATCGAAAACAACATGCGCATCAACCAGGCCATCCGGGGAATTCGAAAAATCATGTGATGGTGAAGGTCGCCGGCGCTTCACTCTCAAATCAAGGACCGACTGAATGAAATCTATCAATATCGGCTTGCTCGGATGCGGCACGGTGGGAACCGGCGTGGCCAGGGTGCTTCTGGAAAACAGGGATCTCATCGCCAGACGGGTGGGCGCCGACCTGAGCTTAAAAAAGGTCGCGGATATCGACATCACGACGGACAGGGGCATCCGGTTTGCGGAAGGGGTTCTGACCCGGGATGCCGCCGGTGTCATCGATGACCCGGATATCCACATCATCGTTGAAATGATCGGCGGCCTGAACATCGCCAAGGACTTTATCCTCAAGGCCATCGACCGGGGAAAACAGATCGTCACGGCCAACAAAGCCCTTCTGGCCACCTGCGGCAACGAACTGGTCCGGGCGGCCCAGGCCAAGGGTGTGGACCTGGCCTTCGAGGCCAGCGTCGGGGGCTGCATGCCCATCATCAAGTCCCTGAGAGAGTCCCTGGTGGGAAACCGGATCCTGGCCATGACCGGCATATTAAACGGCACCTGCAACTACATTCTGTCCAAAATTTCGGATGACAAAACACCCTATGAGACGGCGCTGAATGATGCCCGGAAGAACGGCTTCGCCGAGGCCGACCCCACCCTGGATATCGAGGGGCACGATACGGCGCATAAGCTCGCCATCATCGCTTCCCTGGCCTTCGGGTGCCACATCAACCTGGAAGACATTTACGTGGAGGGGATAACCCCCATCACCCTTCTGGACATCGAACTGGCCCAGGAATTCGGCTATCGCATCAAACTGCTGGCCATCGGCAAAAAAACCAACGGCGCGGTCGAGGCCAGGGTTCATCCCACCATGATCCCGTTTTCAAACCCCCTCTCCAACGTGAACGGATCGCTGAACGCCATTACCATTTCAGGCGACATGGTGGGGGACATGATGCTTTACGGGCACGGAGCGGGCATGCTGCCCACAGCCAGCGCCGTGGTGGGCGATATCGCCGATATTTCCCGGAATCTTTTAACCGGCTCCACGGGAAGGATTCCCCTGCTCGCCTTTCAACCCGGGCATATGAAAAAACTGCCCGTTCTGCCCATCGATGAAATTATCACGCCCTATTATTTCCGCTTCGCCGCCGCAGACCGCCCCGGGGTTCTGTCAAAAATATCCGGAATACTGGGAGACCATGATATCAGTTTGAAATCCGTTCATCAGAAGGGCAGAAAATCCGAAGGCTCGGTGCCCATCGTCATGTTAACCCACCTGGCCAGGGAATCCCGGGTGCAGCAGGCATTAAACGAGATCTACCATCTCTCCGTCGTAACGGACAAACCGGTTCTGGTGCGTATTGAAGATGTGGATTACGAGGATTAAGTTCAAAAGGAGATGGAATCAGCATGATGCATATTGTCTGTTCGGATCTGGAGGGGGTGTTCGTCCCCGAAATATGGATCGGCGTGGCCGAAAAAACCGGCATTGAAGAACTCAGGCTCACCACCCGGGACATTTCGGATTATGATGTCCTGATGAAGCGGCGCATCGCCCTTCTGAAGGCGCATGGCCTTAAACTCCGGAACATCACCGCGGTCATCGCCGCCATGGACCCCCTGGCCGGGGCCCTGGATTTTCTCGACAGGGTCAGGTCCCGGACCCAGTTGATCGTGGTGTCGGACACCTTTGTCCAGTTTGCCGGACCCCTCATGGAAAAACTCGGGCGCCCCACCCTTTTCTGCAATTCCCTTGTCGTTGACCCGGACGGCACCATTTCCGGGTATCGTCTCCGGCAGAAAGACGGCAAGAAGAAAACCGTGGAGGCCTTGAAGAGCCTGAATTTCAACATCATCGCCATGGGGGATTCCTATAACGACATCAGCATGCTGCAATCCGCGGACACCGGAATCCTTTTCAGGCCCCCTCAAAACGTCATCGACGAATATCCGGAACTGCCCGTAACCACCCAATACCGGGAAATAGAGCACATCATCGGAAAAATATTGTCCACCCCGGAAACGCTCGATACCCGGCCATGACGGGGAGCCATGCCCGTGAAACCGGGCCTGTTTTTCTGGCGGAGCATCCCCTGGGCCTGGTGCTGACCCTTTTCATTCAGCCCCGGGCATCCCGGAACAGGATCGAGGGGATACACGGCGAGGCGCTTAAAATAAAGCTGACGGCCCCGCCGGTGGAGGGCGCCGCCAATAAAATGTGCCGGGAGTTTTTGGCCGGGCTTTTCAAAATCCCCAAAACCGCCGTTTCCATCATCTCGGGAGAGACCGGCCGGAACAAACGGGTTCTGATCCAGTGCGATGAAAAAACCCGGGTGAGCATAAGGGAATACCTGAACCGGCAGATCTGAAAAGGCCGTTTGCTTAAACGCGGGTCGTCTTTCGCACCAGGGCAAGGGTATTGCCGATGACGGTGAGACTGCCGGCCAGCATCGCGCACACGGCGATAATGGGGGTCAACATCCCCGCCATGGCCACAGGAATGCCGACGGCATTATAACAGACCGAAAACCAGAAATTCTGCCTTATTTTTTTCCGGACCTTTTCTGCCAGAAAATAAAAATCCAGCAGTTGGCCCGGGTCTTTCCTCATGAGCGTGATATCCGCCGTTTCCTTTAACAAGGGGTTGTTCCCGTGAATCCCCACGGCCAGATCCGCCCCGGCCATGGCCGGCGCATCATTGATGCCGTCTCCCACCATGGCGACCAGACGGCCCCTGTTCTGCAGATCCGATATGAAGCGGGCCTTCTCCACCGGGGTTTTTCCGCCCAGGGAAACCCGGATGCCGAGTTTTTCAGCCACTTTCCGTGTAACGCCGTCTTCATCCCCGGAGATCAGATACACCTCCAGCCCCATCCCTTTAAACTTCGCGATGGTTTCCCGGGCGTTCTTTTTGACGGCGTCTCCGAAAATGAACCCCGCGCAAATCTCTTGATCAAGACTCAGGAAGACCCTCGAAGTCGGTTCTTCATCGAAAAAGGAACCGCCCATCACCGAAAATCCGTTTCCGGACAGGTTCCCTTCCATAAATCCGGCTGAACCGAACCTGATCTCCGTTTCCCCGATCCTGGCGGAAACCCCCCGGGGATGATGGACGATATCCTCGATGGTGATGTCATGTTGCCGTGGCGGGCCGGCAATTTCCTTGATTGCGCCGGCAACCGCATGATCGGAACCTTCTTCCAGGACGGCGGCAAGGGAAAGGGCCCGGTCCCGGGTCATGCCGCCGAGTGAAACCACATCCAGCAGTTTCCAGTCTCCCCGGGTGACGGTTCCGGTTTTGTCCAGTACGATGGTATCGATTTTTGAGACCTGCTCAAAGGATGAAAAATTCCGGACCAGGATCCCGTTTTTTGCGCAGGCTGCGACACCGGCCACCCTGGCCAGGGGAATGGCGATACCCAGGGCGCAGGGGCATGATATGACCATTACGGTGATGGCCCTCATGATCGCGTCCTTTGCGGAAAAACCGGCGAACCCGCAATAAAGCCCGGTACCCGCGGCGAGCAGAACCACCAGGGGGACAAACCACTGGAGGGCCTTTTCCGTGGGGCCTTCCAGGGTTGTTTTTCGATCTGCGGCAGCTCTCATGATTTGAGCCATCTGTCCTAAAACAGACTGACCTCCCACGGCATGGGTGCGGACCCTGAACACCCCGTCCACAACCCGGGTCCCGGACAGGAGGCGATCTCCGGGGCCTTTTTGAACCTTTTCCGCCTCACCGGTCATCAGGGATTCGTCCACCCTTCCCCTGCCGACCAGGACGGTTCCATCCGCCGCCAGTACTTCTCCGGCCTCAACACCGAAAACATCGTCCCTGCGAAGTGCTTCAACGGGGACATACTTTCCGTTGGGATAAAGCCTGCTGAAAATCCGGGCTTTTCCGGGAATCACGGATAAAAACCGTTCCTGGGTTTCAGTGATCCGGTTCCTGGCCTTCCGTTCCAGCATTTTTCCCAGAAGCACCAGGGTGATCAACATGGAGGCGGTGTCGAAATACAGGTGGATGCTTCCCGTCAGAAGATGATAAACGCTGTAAAAATAGGCGGAAAAAGCGCCGGCAAAGACCAGGGTTTCCATGCTGAAGGCAAAAGATTTGATCCCGGCCCAGGTCTTCCGGATGACGGGCCATCCCCCGTAAAATACGACCAGGGAGGCCATGACAAAAACAGGCCACGAGATCATCGCCGCCGCTCCCCCGGGAAGATCGATAAAGAAGCCGGAGTAAAGCGAAAATGACAGCATCATCACATTCATGGTGAACAGGGCCGACACCACCAGCCGGATAAAGGCCTTCCGGTTTTCCTTTTCAAGGGTCCCGTCTCCGGGAACAAAAGCCCGGTAACCCAGCCTCTGGATGGACCGGATGATGGTTGCGGGAGCGGTTTGAACCGGGTCATAGGTCAGGGTCAGCCGGTCCGTGGAGAAATTACAGGCAACCGCGGCAATCCCGGGAATTCCGGAAAGGGCTGCTTCGATATACCAGGCGCAGACAGGGCACCACATGTCGGAAATCTGAAGGTCAAGGGGCAGAAAATGACCGCCCTCCGGGATCATGCGGGGTTCCGCGGTTTCGTTTTTTTCCCGGAATTCGGCGGCCTCGGCTTCAGTGCGGGGGATGATGCCGATTTCAAGGCAGTGCCGAAACACCTCGGTTTCCCTGAAGGCGGACGGATCCGGCCCTTCGGCCATCTCCATCAGCATGATGAACACCTGCCGGCATCCCCTGCAGCAGAACCGGTAGGTGCGCCCGTCCGGCGCCGTGTGCATCAGGGGTCTGCGGCCGGCAAAAAGACCGCACAGATCGCAGGATGTTGAAACCGTCACGGGGAATCCGCTTCCCAGGCGCCGGCACTTCGAATAAAGGCGATGATTTTCCACCGGTCGGAAACATCGATGGTCGTGGCCAGGGGAGGCTGCCGGCCATCGGGCGGGTTGCCGTAGCTGATGCGTTTGAACAGGAATCCGTCTGAAAGCGCCATGACCTTCCGGCTCCTCAAATCAGTGGGAAGGGGTGAAAAGCTCTGACCGACGGTGCCGTTGCCGTCCAGGTCGACCCCATGACACGGAGCGCAGAAGGTGAAATACAACGCCTCGCCCTGACGGGCAACCGCATTTTCATTCCCGGGATAAGGGGAAGCAAGAAGGTTGTCCGGGGTGGTCCTGAAGCGTTCCTCCGCCTGTGACACCGGAACACTTCCCTCTTCCATCACCAGCATAACCTCCTCATGCGGCCGGACGGCGGGGGTTTCCCACATCCGGCCGAAGGGGAACCGGTCATCGAACAGGTTCAGCCCCTGCCATGCACCATACGGCAGAAAGAACAACAGAAGGATGCCGAAAACGGTTTTCTTCATCTAGTCCCTTTACTCCCCATTACTCCCCTTTTTCACCCCGAACGTGCTGGCCGTAGGGAAGCGTTTCATACACGGCGTAGGGCGACTGGCCCGGGACATCCGGGACCGTACGGTAATCCCAGTCCGGGGGGCCCTTGTCCCCGACATGGAAAAAAGCGAAAAAGCCCTGAAGCAGGACAATCCCGATGCAGAAAAGGACGACCAGCCAGGTGGTTCCTGCGGATTCTTCGGGCGTTTCAGGTTCCATGTTATATCCTGACCCCCCATGCGCCCATGGCCAGGATGTAGGCCACGCCCCACACCAGGGTACCGATAATCGTCAGTGTCATAAAAAGGGGGAAAGGCGCGTTCCGGTCGCTGGTGTCGTCAGGATAGTGATACAGAATTTCCCGGAACCGCTTTTCCGAATTTTTCGTCCTGAAATAAGAGAACCCCAGGGCCGTGGCCAGCAGAAGGATCCCGATCAGGGCGGGAAACAGGTACAGCACGACATGCCGGAGGTTCAACAGTTCAAAAAATCGCATGGCGCCACCTTTTTTTTTGAATTCTCATTTTAAAACAGCGCGAATCAGCACGGCAGCGGTCAGGCCGAGGCCGATGCATGCCAGGAGAAACAGTGCAATCCCCTCGTAACGGGTGAAGGGAAGAATCCGCCGGATATTATGGATTTCATCCCCATCCGCCAGGGCCAGGAACCTCGCCCGGTCCTGATCCTTGAACTGCCCCTGTTTTAAAGCCCAGAAAAATACAACCAGACTGAGGGCGATGCCCACGATCATGTAGGTGATGAAATAGGGGTAGTACATTTCCCTCCCGCCTTGTTCCGGTCGGCCCGGATGTGAAGCCCGGCCGAAAGGGCCTCATTCATAGGCCGCGTCTATGCCGGCGGGGTCGCCGCCGGCATCGCTCTGGTTGATAAAATAAACCGCCGCAAAATCGCCAACATCCCAGATTTTCTCGGACTCGAGCTCTCTTTTGAAATACGGCATGGCCGTGCCGGTGATCCCGTTCATGATCTGGTAATACAAAATGCCGCCGGTGATCCCCCTGCCCTTCAGAATGGTGAAGTTCAGCGGGGGCGGATAAAGATCGGCCTGGGCCGGTCCCATGCCGTCCCCGATGGGCCCGTGGCACCCCAGGCAGAAATCCTGGTAGATTTTATGCCCCCGGGCCAGGCCGGCTGCGGTGGTGGGATAGGGATTGGGCAGTTTGCGCCACCCCTCGGGCACCATGTCATGAAGCCATCGGATATTGGCTTCGGGGCCGGCTTCATAGGCCCTGACGGATTCCTTTTTCCAGTAGGTCTGGCGCTTCATGCGAAGATCCGCATCCTTTAAACCCAGCCCCTGAACATACCGGATCAGGGAATTCCTCGACCCCTGATCCAGAAACGCGAAGGCCGGCATGATGGAAAGGGGCCGTGTGATCCGGGGGTTCTTGAAATGGGCGGTATGCCAGTCGTCCGGGTGTTCCCCCCCTTCCTGGGAAAGATCCGGTCCGGTCCGCTCGGAGCCCAGGAGAATGGGGCGGTCCATCAGATAGTCCCCGGCCCGGGCGATGCGTTTCGCCCCCAGGTCCCAGTCGATATTGCGGATGGACTGGCTGTGGCAGAACACGCACCCGTTGGCGATGTAAAGAGCCCTGCCCTGGTTTTCGGCCGGGGTCCGGGGTCGCAGGATGTCGGAAGCGGGGGTGTTTGACGTATCCGCAGTGGGGAGGATAACGGCCACAAAAACGACCGCTCCCAGAATCAGCAGGCTCCCGACGACAACGGCAAGGGGTGTCATTTTCATGATGATGCTTCCCCCCGAAACCAGATGGTTCCGACCATATTGTACACGCCGATCAGCGCCCCGGTGAATATCATCAATCCCAGGGACGCCCTGATCACATAGTACACGTGAATCTGCGAAAGGACCCGGTAAACGGTTTCCCCGTTGAGCCAGGCGTTTCCCTGGATGAGTCCGGCAATGGTCAATACCACGGCAAAACCGGAAACGCCGATCAGGATCAGCCAGTACTGGAGATCCGCCAGAAACAGGCTGTAAACCGGCCGCCGGAGCATCAGCGGCAGCACATGGTACAGTCCGCCGATGGCGATCATGCCGGAGAAGCCCAGGACCCCGATATGGGCGTGGCCCACCACCCAGTTGTTGAAATGGGTGACGCGCTGGACATCGGGCAGGGCCATCATGGATCCCTGAATGCTGACAAAAAAATACATGATGGTGCCGCTGAAGATGAACCTGGCGCCGATGTCCGCATGAATTTCACCCAGTTTTCCTTTCACCGTATACCAGATATTGATCAGAAACGCCATGACCGGAATCACCATGGCCACGGAGTCCACAATGGCAATGACTTTCAGCCATGTGGGAACCGGAACCTGCAGCAGGTGATGGGTGCCGATATGGGTATACACGACGATGAGGGCCCAGAATCCGATGAGGGACAGGGTGTGGCTGTAAAGGGGAGCCCTGCAGGCCCTGGGAATCACATAATAGGCGACCCCGATGGACAGGGGGGTCAGGAACAGGCCGAAGACATTGTGGCCGTAAAACCACAGGATGATCGCGTCGGGGATGCCGGCCAGAGCCCCTGTGGAGGGTTGCCAGATCACGTTTCCCAGCGCGAAGGTGGAGGCGGTCAGGATCACCGCGGCCAGCATATACCAGACGGACACGTACAAGACCGGCTCTTCCCTTTTGCGGACGGTCATGACCAGGTTGAAAAACAGCAGCAGCAGGCCGACGACGATGAGGACATCGATCGGCCAGACCATTTCAGCGTATTCCCGGCCCTGGGAATACCCCAGAGACAGGCTCACCGTCGCAGCCAGAAGGGTGATGTTCCAGGCGGATACGGTCAAAACCCCCAGCCTTTCACTGTAAAGGGAGGTGCGCAGCAGCCGCGGCAGGATATAGACGGCCGCGGAAAACAGGCCCGGGCCGACAAACCCGAAAATCACCAGGTTCACATGGATGGGACGTATCCTGCCGAACTCCAGCCACCCCCATGCCGAAGTCAGGTCCGGCGCAATGAGCTCGGTCGCCCCCAGAAGCCCCGTAAACGTCGCGATTGCCATCCACACCGCGGATGTCAGAGCAAACCCCAGGGCCGTGGGGTAAGAAATTGTATCGAGTTTCCGAAAAATCACCACTCCTATCTCCTATCGCCCATCGCCTATAGCCTCAATTATGACACCCCAGCCAGCAGTCCAGGTTGGCCTTTTTCTCCCGGTGGCAAGCTATGCAGAATTCCATTTTAAACCGTACCCCTTTGATCCTGTCCATGGAAAGGATATCCCCGTGGCAGGCCTCGCAGAGGACCTCCTTTTGAATGTGCCGCTTGTGGTTGAACATCACATGCTCCGGCAGATAATTGGCCTTCACCCAGGGAACCGGGTTTCCGGCATTGAAATACGCGTGTTCCTTGAGAATTTCGGGGTGTCCGGCGATGATGTAATTATGGCAGTACAGGCATTTTTCAACCGGCGGAATCCCGGGATGCACGCTTCTGGCCACATAGGGATGGCAGAATTTACAATCTATGGACTTCACTCCGGCATGCACCCGGTGGCTGAAGGGAATGGGCTGCTCAGGGCCGATATCAAATGCGGGCGGCATGTAGAAAAGCCACAGGAAAGCCCCCAGGGAGAGAACAGTGCCGGCCGAAACCAGGATCGCGGTCAGGTTGGCCCGGATGAACATCCATCCGTTTTTAAAGAGGACGGCGGGCTCCATCACGACGCCTCCCCTTCATGATTTTCCCGTATCTCGGGAAATATTCCCGCATATCCGGCCAGGCATGCGGCCATGAGCCCCAGAAAACCGGTAAAGATCAGCCCGTCGAAAAAACCTATGGGCAGTTCCACGGCATGGGGAAAGAGCTCGGGGCCCAGCAGCAGAAGGTGCTCCAGCCAGAGTCCCAGAATAATGAGGATACAAAGCCCGGTCATGAACAGGGGCTTTGTCTTGACCGCCCTGTTGAGCAGGATGATGAAGGGCAGAACAAAGCAGACGATGAACACGAACCAGGCCAGTTCCCTCCAGGGAGAAACCATGGTGCGCAGAATCAGATAATGGGTTTCCTCGGTGATGTTACCGTACCAGATCACCACCAGCTGGCAGTAAAAAAAATCCGCCCACACCAGGCAGAAGGCGAAAAGGAGCTTCCCCAGGTCGTGAAACCGGGAAGGGGAAAGGCTGAACCCTGCTGCCCCGCTTTTCTGGAGAAGGGTGCAAAGAACGATGATGCCGGCGATGCCCAGGTAAAACGCCTTGACAAAGGAATAGGCCCCGAAAAGGGTTGAAACGAAATGGGGCGACGCAGACATGACCAGGTCATAGGACAGAAGGGAAATGACCACGGCAAAGGAGACGGCATAAATCACCCCGAAGAGGCTCATCCGCTTCCGGATCCGGTCCATGTCCTCTTCCGGCCGGGGGGTTCTGCTTCTGACCGCCTGGCGGACATAGGCAAGTCCCGAGCCGTACAGGACCAGCAGGCCGAAAACATCCCTTGAAAACAGAAAGGGAAGGTTCAGCCAGGCCTGTTTTTCCCCGAGATCGTGGTGCAGCCAGGGAAACACATGGCTCTTCCCCAGAAACAGAATGAAATACAGCAGCAGTGATACGGGAAAAAAGGCGGAAAACGACTCGGCCACAGGTGACACCCCCCTGCTCCACCGGGCACGGCAAAGGTGCATGACCACCGAAAAGAGCAGGCCGCCCTGGGCCATGGCCGAGAACAGGAGAAAATTCGTCAGAAAGGCCTGCCAGGCCCTGTCCGGCCGGCCCTGGAACATCAGCATCGCGAACCCGGCCACGCCCGCGGCCGCCAGGACGGCGAATCCGGCAAATGCGGACCTTTTCACATGAAAGGGATATTCCGGAGAATCAGACGTCATTTCAGCATCTCAGTCCATTATCCTGATGTCGGCGCCCCGTTTTTTCAAAAAGGACGTCAACCGCTCTTGATCCTCCTCGCCGCATGAGGCGGCAACGCCGAAAAAAGCTCCGGAACACCGGGGATCATAATAATCCGGCAGCTTCAGCCGGGGGAGGCCGGCGAAGATCAGAAATCCCAGCACATTGGCCCCGACGCCGAACAATATGGTCAGCTCGAAGCCCACGATAAAAAAAGGAATCAGGGAAATCACCGGTTTTCCGGAGATGATGATGTTCCACTGCCCCGCGGTCCAGGCGGCAAGAAAAAACCCCGTCAGAAACCCCAGAATACCGCCGGCCAGGGTAAAATACCCCACCCTGCTTTTCCCCATGCCCAGGGCCTCTGCCAGGCCATTTCCGGGAACCGGGCTGAAAACGTCTTCGACCTTCCATGGCGAGTACTTCAGCGCGCGGATGGCCGAGACGGTTTTTTCCTCGCTGTCAAAAAGCCCCAGCACGATTTTTTTAGTCCCCATGGCCCCCTCCGGTTGCGCTGTGTTTGAGTTCGGCCATGGCCAGGGACGGCATATGCTTGACAAAGAGGACGAACAGAAAGAAGAACAGGCAGAAGCTGCCCAGCATGACGCCGTATTCCACCAGGGTGGGGGCGTAATGTCCCCAGGCATGGGGGATGAAATCATGGGCCACGCTCCCCACGATGATGACGAACCGTTCAAACCACATGCCGATGTTCACCAGGAGGCAGATCCCCAGCAGCCAGGGGATGGAAGTCCGGATCCTTTTGAAAAAAAACAGCAGGGGAACCAGGGTGTTGCAGGTCACCATGATCCAGAAGAAAAGACCGTAATGACCGGTGATCCGCCAGCGGAACGTCTCCATTTCAATGGGGTTGCCGCTGTACCACGCCATGAAGACCTCCGTGCCGTAGGCGAAGGCAACGATCAGGCCGGTGAAAATGATGGTCTTGGCGATGTTTTCCAGCACATCCAGGGTGATATACCGCTCATAGCGGAATAATTTCCGCAGCGGGACCATCAGGGTGATGACCATGGCAAGTCCGGAATGGATCGCCCCTGCCACGAAATACGGCGCGAATATCGTGGTGTGCCACCCCGGGACCACTCCCAGGGCGAAATCCCAGGACACCACGCTGTGGACCGATATGACCAGCGGGGTGGCCAGGGAAGCGAAAAACAGGTAGGCCCGGCCGTGATGGAACCATTGGCGCTGGGACCCGGTCCACCCCAGGGACAGCACGGTGAATATCTTTTGTTTCCGGCCCGTCGAGTGGTCCCGGACAGTGGCCAGGTCCGGCAGCATCCCCGTGTACCAGAACAGAACGCTGACCGTCAGGTAAGCGGAAATGGCGATGACGTCGAACATCAGGGGAGACTGAAAATTGGGCCAGAGATCCCTCTGGTTGGGCACGGGAAGCATGTAATACACCATCCACACCCGGCCCAGATGGACAAACGGGAAAAGGCCGGCCACGCACACGGCGAAAACCGTCATGGTCTCGGCGGCCCGGGCAATGGGATTTCGCCACCCGGCGCGGAAAAGATGGAGAATGGCCGAAATCAAGGTCCCGGAATGCGCGATCCCCACCCAGAACACGAAATTGATCAGATAGGTGCCCCAGGCCACGGGGTTGTTCTGCCCCCCCACGCCGATGCCGACAAATATCTGATAAATCCAGCAAAGCCCCCCGACCGCGATTCCTGCGGCCAGCAACAGAACACCGGCCCAGTACCTTGCCGGCGCAGGGCCCAGGGTGTTCAGCACCGTGCGGTCGATGTCCTCGAATGTGGTGGTTAAAGGCGCCTCTGCCATGTTCAGGTTCCCGGGATCACTTTCTTCAGGTAAATGACGGCCGGCTTGGTGTTCAGATACCCCATGGCCTGATAGGCCCTCGGATCATCGGCCAGTTTCCGGACCCGGCTTTCCGGGTCCATGAGATTGCCGAACACAATGGCCCCGGTGGGGCAGGTTTGAACGCATGCCGGAACCACTTCCCCGTCCAGAATCCCGCGGTTTTCATCCTTGGCGCGGCCATGGGCGTGCTTGATGCGCTGAATGCAGAACGAGCATTTTTCCATGACCCCTTTGCTCCGGACGGTGACGTCGGGGTTCAGCATCAGCCTCAGGGGGTCTTCCCATGTCCATTCAAACCAGTTGAAGCGCCTCACCTTGTACGGGCAGTTCTGGGCGCAGAACCGGGTGCCGATGCACCGGTTGTAGATCTGGTTGTTTAGGCCCTCCTTCGAATGGTGGGGTGCAGTCACCGGACAGACGGATTCACAGGGGGCATTGTCGCAGTGCTGGCACATCATGGGGAAAAAGATCAGGTTTTCCGGTCTGTCCGGGTCGTGGTACCGCTCGATCCGTATCCAGGACATCTCCCTGCCCTCTCTTATCCGGTCTTCCCCGACAACGCCGATGTTGTTCTCCGCGTAGCAGGCCGCCATGCAGGCCCCGCACCCGACGCACCGGTCCAGGTCCACGATCATGGACCACCGGTATTTTTCATGGGCATGGGGGGGATAAAAATCCCGGCCGGCGTCATAGCCTTCGGGCAGGGGCAGGGTCAGGGGAAATTCGTTCATGGAATACCCTGCGGTCTTTTCAGAAAGGCCGGCATCCCGGCGGCCCTTCACTCGGTCCAGAGGGATGCTCAGGGCGATTTTACGGTTGAGCTGGGTGCGGCTGCCGTCGGTCCGGGCGAATCGAATAAATGCCCCGGTCCCCTGAACCTGAACCAGAGGGGCATCACAGCGGGGGCCGCCGGAAACCGGCAGCGTCTCCGCCGGCAGCAGGGAAAGGGAGTGCTGCCGGACGGGTTCCGCTTTTTTTGAAAAACCACGCCCGGCAAGGGAGACGATATAGATCCCCGGACGCACCAGGGGGGTTTCATAAACCGGGAAAGTGGCTTCTCCCCGGCCGGTCGTGACCCGGATGATCTCCCCGTGCCGGACCCGGTCCCGGGCCAGGGTGTCCGGATGGGCCAGAACCGGATTCTGCCAGGCCACCTGGGTCATGGCATCGGGTATTTCAGAAAGCCAGGAACGGTCCCCTCCCCGGCCGTCAAAAAACCGGATGCCCGGGACCACCGCGAAAAAGCGGGTATTGGCCTCCTGTTCCCGGGGCCCGCTGAACCCCTCCCAGATCTTTTCACCGGGATTTATCCGGACCTCTGCATGCCGGTCGGACCGGGAAGGCAGACCGGCATCGAAGACGCCTCCGCGGCCGACGACCTCGACCCAGTCCTTCCGGTCTTTTATTTTCCCGCGGTCTTTCAGCCGATTATGGACAAACGCCTTCATGGGGGTTTTGCCGCCGGTTCCGCCGGATGCGGCCCTGAGAAAAACATCTCCTGTCCCCGGCGCGTTGTAAAGGCTTGCCGTGACGGGCTGGACCATGGACACCATACCCGCGACCCCGGCGTATTCATCCCAGGTTTCCAGATAATGGCCGGGCGGAAACACCAGGTCCGCGGATTCGGCGGTTTCGTTCATCACCTCGGTGAAACAGACCTTGAAGAGGCTTTTCCGGTTCAGCACCCCGGTTACGGCCGTCCGGCCCGGCAGATAGAAGGCCGGGTCGGACCGGTGAATCAGCAGCAGATCGACGGGGTCTTCGGCCACAGCCTCGAAAAATTCAACCGCATCGGACCTTGGGGCGGCGATTTCCACCCGGTGCCGGGCATGGAAATCCAGGAGCGTAAGCTCCGGGTCCAGAAGAAGATTTAACAGGTTGACCGCCATGTCCGTCTGCAGGGCATTGTCCCCGGGAGTCCCCGAACCGGTCCCCAGCACCAGGGGCGATCGCGCGCCTCTGACGGCGTTGACCAGAATATCGAATTGCTCCGGCGAAATTCCGGACATCCGGACCACGGTGTCCTTTGAATAGAGGGCGGCCGCGGCCTTGAGTTTTTCCGCAAATCCCGGGGGGTGCGCAGGGGTCCGGCCCTTTCCGGCAAATTCCCGGACAAGACCCAGGGCAATGGCCCCTTCGGTTCCGGGTCTGCAGGACACCCACAGGTCCGAAGCGGCCCCGGTCAGGGACCGGAAAGGGCCGACATGAATGAACATCCCTTTTTTCCCGCCGGACAGTGCGTGCATTTCCTTGAATTTTCCCGCATAGGACACCGGGGAGAGCCAGGTTTCGAGAAAATCAGCACCGAAAGACACCAGCACATCGGCTTTTTCAATATGGTAGGAAGGCAACCCATACAGGCCGAAAACGTTCAAATTGGCCGTTTTCAGGGATTCATAGGCAAAGGGCTCGAAAACAAGGGTTTTTGCGGATTTCCATTTTTCCAGGGCCCGGTCGAAGACGTTTAGAAGACATTCCCCGGTGACCTCCGTCAGCATCCGGACCCGGTTTTTCCCCTTTGCCGCGGCGTCTTCAGCCCTTCGGGCAATGATTTGTTCGGCGGCCGCATAGGAAACCGGCTTGAACACGCCTTTTTCCTTCAGCAGGGGCGTTTTGAGCCGCCTGGGGCTGTACACCCCCTGGAGGGCCGCCTGTCCCCGGATGCAGAGCCTGCCTTTGTTCACCGGATGGAGGGGGTTACCTTCGAGTTTGATCACCCGGCCTTCCCTGTGTTTCGCCAGGATGCCGCAACCGGCCGGGCATTCCCGGCAGGTGGACGCATACCAGGCCGCCTCGCCCGTTACACCGTCCGGGGCGGCGTGAATCAGGGCGAACAGATTTTTTTCCGGGTCGGGCGAGCATCCCGCCAGTGAAATGCTGCCCATTCCGGCGATCTTGAGGAAGGTGCGCCGTTTCATTGTCGTGAATCCGTTTTCCACTGCTGGTTTGCTTCAAGAGAAGACGGCTCTGTCAAAACCATTTCAATGAAATCAGCGTACCGGATGGATGGATAATTGTCAAGACGGGTGTCCGCCGGGTGACCGCCGGGTGTCCGCCGGGTGTCTGCCGGATACCGGAACCTTAAAAACAGGCTTGTAAACAGCGCATGCATGGCTTACCATCGGCAAAGAAAAAAATCTCCGGCCGGCCGGGATGCATCCTTCCCGGATATGGGAATCCGGACCGTATCCCGAGAGAAACCCGAAATTATACCACGGAAAGGCCCGACCCATGAAATTGGAATCCACACCCACCCGCGGCAGGACCCTGGATCACGCGGCCTTTGTTTACGATGCCCTCGAGCCGTTTTTCCTTCTCGGAAAGCAGGCCGAATACGACAGGCGCCTGGTCACCCTCCTGTCCGTTTCCGGATCCGACCGGGTGCTGGACCTGGGTTGCGGCACCGGCGTTCTGACCCGGATGATCGCCGACCGCCTGAGCCCGGAATCCGGCGGCGTCGCCGTGGGAATCGACGCTGCAGCGAAAATGATTGCCGTCGCGCGAAAAAAACGCGCCGGGGCCGGCTGCGTTTTTGACGTCATGGCGGCCGAATCCCTGTCCTATGAGGACGCCTCCTTCGATGCCGTGGTGTCCAGCCTGTTCTTTCACCATGTGCAGCTGGACCTCAAGGAAAAAGCCCTTTCCGAAGCCTTTCGCGTGCTCCGGCCCGGGGGCAGGCTGGTCATCGCGGACATGCATGTCCCCACCACCCGGATGGGGGCCCTGGTGTCGCACGTGTCCCGGTGGTTTTTCCTTCAGCCCCAGATCGCGGAAAACACCCGGGGGGTCCTTCCGGGCCTGATCGAGGCTGCCGGATTTGCAAAACCCGAAATCGCCGCTGTTTATTTCGGCTACATCGCCCTGTTCAACACCCGGAAACCCGAAAAATGAAGATGGCGCAGACCGGAGACGAACAAGACCTCCTTGGCGGGATTGAAAATTCGCCGGGCATACACCCGCTGCTGGAAGAACTCAGGGCCGGCCTCTCCCTTTACTGGAAAACCGCGGAAACCGTGCTCCGGGAAAACGGCGTAACCCTCCGGCCGCCCGGGGAGGATGATTTTTCCCTTGAGCGGAATTTCTTCTCCTTCCTTTTTCTGTATTCCTTTTACCGGGCCGGCCTGCCCGAATCCCGGCGGGTCCTTTATGCGGCCACCCTCCAGTGCCTCCGGGGCATGGTCACCGGGTGCGACAACCTGCTGGACGATGAATACAAAATCACCCTGGACTCGGACATCCCGGAAACAGCCCACCGGTTCCGCTCGGTGATGGACATCATGGTCTCGGACCGGGTTCTTTTCCAGATCCTCGGGGAAGCCTGCCGAAACCACGACATCGGCCTCGATCAGATGATGGCCGCGGCCCGGGCCTCCATGAAAACCATGACGCTAAGCGGCCTTCAGGAGGCGACGGAAGAAGGGGGGGTTCATTCCATCCTGTCTCCGGAGGACATCCTTCGGACAGTCCACCATTTCAAGACGGGCCTTCTGTTCACCTGCCCCTGGGACATTCCCCGGGTCATCGAGGGCATGGACGAGGAACACATCGCACCCCTGCTGAACGGGCTGTACCGGATCGGCATGGGCTGCCAGATCATGGACGACATGGTGGATTTCCAGTCGGACCTTTCCCGGAAACACCACAATTACATGGTCTCCCTGATTTATTTCAGCCCCGGACGCGATGAAAAACACCGCCTGCGGGACCTTCTTGCCGCGGATGGCACAACCGGTCCTGCCGTAAGCCCGGCTGAGGATTTTCCCGAAAGCGCCGCCGGTGCGATCAGGGCCTCCCGCCACTACCTGGAAAGCGGCTTGGCCCGGCTTTTTACGAAAGATCACCAGGTTCTCATCAACCCGTCCATCCGCTTTCTGGAAAAAAGAATCGGGGTGGCGGGCATGAAACAAGGCTCAGACGATGAAAGCTGACGGCATCGGATTCTGGACCCGCATCGCCCTGCTCTTTCTCGTCCGGTCGGGCCGTTCCACCGCGTCCCTGTCCGTCATGGTGATCTTGTCGGTTTCGGCCCTGATCTTTCTTTCCGCGCTGTCCGCCGGTGTCGGCGACGCCATGCTCAAAAACACCGTGGGCCTGTTTTCCGGCCACATCACCGGCGACGGCATCGACCCCTCCCTGAAGCCGCGGGACCTGAAGGTGAAGGGGGTTTCCGGGGTTCTGAAACGGGTCCGGGTTCAGGGGGTGCTTTCCAATGGGCGCCTGGACATGCCCCTGATGCTGTGCGGGATGAATCCCGGGGAAGAAGCGGCCATGACGGCCCTTCCCGCAAAACTGACCCACGGCCGGTATCCGGAAAACGGCCGGGCCGAACTCCTGATCGGCAAACCTGTGGCCGAAAAACTCGGGGTCCGGACAGGGTCGCTGCTTTATTTCACGCCGGAATCCGGCAGCGGCGTTCCGCCCATGACGGTTTCGGGGATTTACCGGACCCGGATCGACGCCCTGGACCGGGATATCGCGTTCTGCCCCCTGGACGCCATTGCGGGAGAAAACCGGGCCTGGACCGCGGCCGTGTTTCTTTCCCAAGGCGTCGATCCCGCCGGGGTCATGGCGGTATACCGGCAAAAATGGCCGGGCCGGTTCCGGTTCGACTCCTGGGAGACCCTGATGCCGGACCTGAGCCAGCTCATCGACCTGGAAAACATCTCCATGGCCATCGTCATCGTCCTGGTGTTCGCCGTGGTCGCCGTGGGCATCGCCTGCTCGTTCGTCATCTTCATCATCCGCAACCTGCGGGAATACGGCATCATGAAGGCCATGGGGGTTTCGTCCGCGGAGATGTCCATGCTGATCGTGATGAAGGTGGCCGTCATGAACGCCCTGGCCTGCGGTGCGGGCCTCTTCCTCGGCTGCCTTGCCGTGTGGATCGTCGAGCAAACAGGCGGTATCGACATCACCGCGTTCACCACCCATAACCGGTACTTCACCGTGTCCGGGGTCATCCACCCCCGGCTGACGGTTTTCTCGCTGCTGGCCCCGCCGGCCACCGCCTTTGCCTTCAGCCTGGCGGCCGCGGTGTGGCCCGCGGCCCTGGTGGCGAGACGAAAAGCCGCGGACATTCTGAGGATGATGTGATGCCCGGTATCGCCGTGAAAAACGTGACCAAAACATTCCGGTCCGGCCGGGGAAAGGTCCGCGCGCTGAGCGAGGTGTCCCTTGCCCTGGAACCCGGCGGATTTGCAGCCGTCATCGGGAAATCCGGGTCCGGCAAATCCACCCTGCTTCACTGCATCGGCGGCCTGGAGCTTCCTGACCATGGCGAAATCATCTGCCTGGACAGGCCCGTCCATTCTCTCGGCCCCCGGGAGATGAGCCTTTTTCAGAGGCACCATGTGGGGTTCGTGTTTCAGCGGGGAAACCTCCTCTCCTACCTGACGGTTGCCGAGAACATCGGTTTTCCCCTGGCCCTGAACCGGTTCGGGAAAAAAGAGAGGGCAAACCGGATCGACGAACTCCTGGATAGGATCGGGCTGAGACCGGCGGCAAACGCCCTTCCCCACGAACTTTCCGGCGGGGAAACCCAGCGGGTCGCCGTGGCCCGGGCCATCGCCCACAGCCCCGGAATTCTGCTGGCGGACGAACCCACCGCCAGCCTGGATACGGAAACAGGCGGGGAAATCGTTCATCTGATGCGCGACCTGGGGCGGGACCGGGGATGCACCATCCTCATGGCCACCCATGATGTCGAAATCACCGCATCCGCATCCACGATCATCCGGCTCCGGGATGGTCGCATTCAAAAGGAGGTATTTTGAACAGATTCGCCGGAATCGTCATGTTCTGCGCCGTGATGTCCACTCTTGCAACCGGCTGTGCCTACCGCTACTACCTGGGAATGCACGGACCGTCCATAAAGTCTTCCCTGGACATCCATCAGGGGGTTGAAAAGGACCGGGACTGCCTGGACTGCCACCACCCGGACCAGGCATCCGAAGCGCCGCCCACGACCCATCCCCGGTTTACCGGATGCCTGAAATGCCACAGTTCCTGATCCTCCATACTGCCTTTACGTTTAGGCAACAGGATTCCGTATACCCCAATTTTATTAAACACCGATTTTCGCGCCTAACATGTTTATAAATGTAAAGACTATCTTCAAGAAGTTCACAACGAATAATAAGTTGTAATTTTAGATAGATATCAGTAATTGACTTTTTGGGATCCACGTAAAAGTTTATATCAATTGACGGTTAAAAAGAGAAAACCAATTGTTAAATTGCTCGATCAATTTTATAGGATCAACCAAGGGTAAAGGTTATCAGCCTGTAATAATGCCTAAAATAAGGCTATTAAAGCCCATGCCGCTTTTTATAAGCCCGGTCCATGAATGGCAACGCCGATATGAGGCCTTGCGCGCTTCCTTTGTCGATCGCTTGCCGGCCAAGGTAAACGCCGATCGCTTCGGGTTTTCCGTCAGCTACGTAAACCTCCTCAGACACCTTTTCGTCCATGAAAAAATTGACTTCTCCGAGCCCGTGCCCGAAGGCGGCATTGAGCATATTTTCAGTGCCCAGTGCGTTGGTCCGGAGCGCTTCCAGCGGGAAAAATTCACAGGACGGCACCTGCTGAGCGCCGCCGCCTGAAAAACGAAATCAACGCCGGTCATGGCATCCCGCAGGCTGCTTTCGTTTCGCACATCGCCGATATAAAAACGCAGCTTCGCGTTTGGGTACACATGGCGCATGTCATCCTGTTTGTTTTCATCTCTTGAAAAAACACGGATTTCCGAGATATCCGTATCCAGAAACCGGCACAGTACGGCATTGCCGAAGGTGCCGGTGCCGCCGGTGATGAGGAGTTTTTTACCTGCAAACATAATTTTATTCCCTTCGAATTTTCCAACAAACCATCATCCATCCGATCCTCAGTCGCACAAAACAAAAATAGAGGGGACTTTGACGTTAAGCCACCTGATCCTTTGCGGCGTGAGCCTCGAAAATAACTGTCCGGTAACGTGCTGCAGGATGATTCTCTTGACATTTTTATATAAAATACATATTAAAATACATATTTAAATACCCGGAGGATGATCATGCAAATCGATACCGAACAAATAATTCCCATTACCCGTCTGCAAAAGGAACTCACCGTAAAGTTAAGGGAGTTAACCGAGACAGAGGAACCTCTTTTTGTTATGAGAAATAATTCCCTTGCAGCCGTCATTATTTCCCCGGCCGAATATGAACTGCTCAAAAATGCCGATGAAGTGCTGGAGCATCTTGAAATTGCCGATATGATCGAAAAACGGTTAAAAACCCATGACCCGTCCCGGAACATCGCCTGGGACCAGGTAAAGGCTGAACATGGCCTTTAAAATTGAGTTCCATCCCGACGCAGCAAAGGATTTTGCCGCCCTGGACGGCTCCATCCAAAAGGAAATCGCCAAAAAAATCGATGCGCTTTCCGAAAATCCATTCCTTGGCAAACCGCTTGGCAACAAATTGGGCATGGACCTTACCGGTTTTTTTAAACTGTATGCGGCGCGAAAGAAATATCGCATCGTTTACCGTCTTTTGCAGGGTCGATTGGAAGTTGTCGAAATCATCGGCATCGGCAAAAGAGAGAAATCGGAAATTTATAAATTAATCTTCAAACGGATGCAGGGTTTGAGGCCTGCTCAATAGCTTTTTTCATCTCTTGAAAAAACACGGATTTCCACGATGTCCGTGTCGAGAAACCGGAGCGGCACGGCATTGCCGAAGGTGCCGGTGCCGCCGGTGATGAGGAGCTTTTTACAAGGAAATGGGTGGGCGATATCGCCGACAAAGATCATTAACTCATTCCAATTCTTAGCGTCTTGTGAAACAATTCAAGATTCTGATTCTTGATATGCCAAATCTTTTTCCCGGGCGCGCCCCCCGCGAATGGCATCGACAAGCACGAGGAGTTCGTACAGTCGCTCATCTTCCCGGGCTGCTCCGGGAGCCGATTTGTAGAGTGGTGAAAATGCCTGACCCCGAACATTCCCATCCGGGTGCGGCCAGACCGGCGGCGGTTCGTTCACATCCGCGAAATGCGCTGCAAGCGGTGGTGCCGCATAGCCCGTCGGCATTCCCCGGGTCAGTTCCCCGCGGTCCGGCACGAAACTGTATTTGAGGCCGTGAATCAAAAATTCCTCGAAATTCCGGACGTTGGGCAGGGCCGAATCCCCTCGCCTGACAGCCAATTGCGCTTTCAAGGTGCGTTTGACGCCTGCGTGAACCTCCGAAGGACTCATGCTCAATGATACGGCGATCCGGTTATAAGACCAGGGTTCGCCGGCCATCGTCGTCAGTTTCAGCAAGATAAGAATGTCTTGAGGCTTTAGAATCATATCCTATCTTCATTCGTTATTCGCGAATCTCGAATGGAGAATAACCAAGGGGATTTGATAGGTCAAGAAATTTCAACCCCGTTTAGACGGAAAAGTTATTTTACGGGTTTCCGCCAGGGCGGAACAGGCCGTTGACCCGCGTGCCCGGTTTCACAAAAAGCGATAATGTCCATGAGGTATTCCGCGCCCTTTTTCGGCGAAATGGCTTCCTCGGCCCATGCACGGATGCAGGAGCGTTTTGACCCGCTCAAAGGACCTTCCAAAATTCTTCTGTTTAGTGCATTCGCAAGAAGGGGTGGAAGTCTCTGTCCGCACGATTGAAAGGAATACGCTTTATTACCCTCAGACGCAGAGGCAAGAGCAAGGCTCACAATCCGATATTGAGATCTGTACCTTGGCATACCTTACCTCAAACCCTATCGTGGCTCGATGGGGTCGATTTGGAGCTCAGGTTCAGCTGATACATGGCCTCAAATTATCATATGAATTGTCGGTTAAAACTATCGCGAAAATCGGTGTTAAATTTGCGGACGGGTTTTATCGGGTACAGGATTATCCCCTTTTTCAATAACTTTTTCTCTGCCTGCCGTATCTTTCCGGTGATTATCTCTCTCTATCCGGGATTTATGCCTATCAGACTTCTTTGGCGCTTCCGTCCTTCCCGCCTTATATTTTTCTCTGTTTTGAAATTCAGGCCTTTCTGCCTTCCGTCTGTCTATATTTTGCGATTCATTTCTTTGTCGAACAGGGGTTTTATTCCTATCAGAGTCATATCGCTCTCTGCTCGGCGATCCGGTCCTTACGGATTCATATCTTTCCCTCTTCGGCGGTTCCGTCCTTCCCGTTTTATATCTTTCTCCATATTGATATTCAGGCCTTTTTGAATTCTTCCCGTCAAGGTATCGCGATTCATTTCTGTCTCCGACAGGGGATTTGTACCTGTCTGAGTCATATCGCTCTCTGTTCGGGGATCGGGTCCTT
>DIKO01000023.1 GCA_002423615.1 Desulfobacteraceae bacterium UBA5616 | reverse complement strand
ACGGGGTTAGACGAATATTTACTTTCGGGGACCCGGAGGACGTGGCGCTTGCGGCCGTTTATCTGGCATCGGAGGCGGCCCGCTATGTCACCGGTGAAACCCTGGTGGTGGACGGCGGCTTGAGACTTTAAGGAACCGGTTCCGACTGTCCGAAAAGAAGCCCCACATACCCCACGAAACTGTCCCCCGGGCTTTTTTCAAAGCTCGTGGCATATTTTACGGTTTCGGCGCTGGTAGCGCCCAGTTGAACGGCTGCGGTTATGGCGGTGGCCGCTGCCCCTGAGCAGCAGGCGTTTTGGCGGGTCAGTCCCTGGTCGAGGACTTTTTCGGGGTTCATCTGGATCATGGCGGAAATCACCCCGGCATCATTTTCGGTAGTCACCCAGTCAAGGGCTTTTGACGCGGCGCCTCTGGGCATAAACCCGTAATTGGTTCCATAATGGGTAAGATCGGTGGACCCGATGACCTTGATCCGCAATCCCATTCCCCTGGCGATGTCGACAACGGCTTTTCCGATGTCCAGGGATTTTTGATCGGGCGGGACGCCCATGGGAACGAGACGGGCATTTCTGAGGAAGTATTTGATGAAAGGCAGCTGGACCTCGATGGTGTTATCCTGGGTGAAATGCCGGGCCGTTTCAATCGTGAAATCGAATCTTTTCGTCAGTTCCGCAGCAAGACCCGAATGGATTTCGATGTCGCCCAGAGGGGTTTCCCAGGACCCTTCCGCCATGATGTAATTGGGCGACCGGGGGTGAAGATGCATTCCGAAAACCACCACCACATCCACGGGGTCGTCTTTTTCCGCCAGGCCCCGGATGACGTTGCACGCGATGCTGCCGGAATAATACCAGCCGGCGTGGGGAACGATGCCGCCGACGAATTTTCGGCCTGAATGATCCGTAAAGTCGATTTCCTCGAGAAATGTTTCTATTTCCCTGCGGCATCCGGCGGCGCTGCCCGGATACCAGCTCCCTGCCAAAACGGCTTTTCTGGCGGTCATGGATTGATCCTCCGTATTTCCGTTAAAATGAAAGCCGCTGGGATTTATTGCCGTCTTTCGCGCAATGGCCTTAAATATTGATCACTTTATCGGCCAGTTGCATGGCGGTGACGATATCCAGCATATTGGTGGTCACCCCGACCTTTTTGGCTTCCAGGAGATCGAAATAGGTGAGGCATGTTCCGCAGACAAGAATGGTCAGGCCGTCTTTTTCATAGGCCTGAAGGTCCTCCAGAACCGGTGACCCCTCGATGGACAATTTAACGCCGTTGTTGACCAGCACCAGGCGCCACAGTTCTTTTCCCATTTCCTTAAGGGTTTTGACGAAGCTGATCATGAGTTTTTTCCCCAGTTCCTCATCGCCGAAGCCCATCCGATCGGTAGCGATCAACACCATTATTTTTTGTTCAAGGGGTTTTAATTTCCCCACCGGCACTTTTGCTTCAGGCGCAGGGACCGCGGATTCCCCGGGGCGAACACCGGAAACGCGAAAAGTATCGCCTTCCTGAACAAAGGCCACGGAAAATCGCCGTGATTCCAGAAAACGGGAAACATTTTCCTTTGCGGCGATGTTATCCACCAATACGGCCACCCTTTCGGGGGACTCTTTCTGAACAGCTTCCCTGGTCATCAGCACCGGAGCCGGGCAGGCCAGTCCTCTGGCATCAATGGCATCTTCCATATCGTTCTCCTTTTCGGAAACAGCATTGCAAAACGGATCCATTCCATTTTCCTGGTACAGAAAACAGGCGGACTCGTCAAATTGATTGTTTGAATGCCGGTTTCCGAAATCATCAGGAATATCTATGCATCGGCAGAGAAACTCACCGGAATTATCACGGCACCTGTTCTTCCCGGGATCCGGCCTGGGGCACAGGGTTGCCGGAAAGCCATGCGTCGATCATGGCATTGACGGTTTCCGGGGCTTCCTGCTGGACCCAGTGGCTGACGTTGGGGAGATACCGGATCGTAAAATCCTCAACATATTCCTCTGTTCCGAAGGTGGTCCCTTTTTCCAGGGCCGCGTCTTCTTCCCCCCAGATCATCAGGGTGGGGGTGGTGATTTTAGGGAAGCCCTGCTTGACCTGTCGCAAGGCCCCGCCTCCCCTTACCAGGGCCCGGTAGTAATTGACCATGCATTTTAATCCGTCCGGGCGCAGGGCGTTCCTGCGATAAACGTCGAGCACGTCATCCGGGAAACGGCTTTTATCAACGGCCATGTTGATAAAAGCGTCCGTAATCCATTTGGCGTTTTTTAATTTCATAAGGGTTTCGGGAAGCCAGTGGATCTGGAAAAAATAGACGTACCAGGATTTTTTGCGCTGGGCCGGAAGCGTTTTAATCTTTTCAAGGAAAACCGCCGGGTGGGGAACATTTTGGCTGAAACAAAACGGGTCTGGGTGGTTTCCCGTGACATGACATCTCCTATTGACGGGACAGGGTTATGGATGGATGAATCCGCAAGATTTTAATTGAAAATATCGCCGGATTGTTATTATG
>DIKO01000083.1:5289-9056 GCA_002423615.1 Desulfobacteraceae bacterium UBA5616 | reverse complement strand
CCGTCGAGATTCCGCCTTTGCGGGATAGACGAGAGGATGTTCCGGTTTTTGTGGAATTGTTTCTGAAAAAGCTGAACCGATTTTATCCGAAACAGATTTATGGTTGCGAACAAAGCGTTATGGAGGCATTAATCCGTTATTCGTGGCCCGGAAACATTCGAGAGCTTGAAAATTTAATTGAGCGCGCCTTTATTCTGGAGAACTCTTCGCTGCTTTCACCATCCAGTTTCCCCGCAGATATCATCGAGCCGGCCGGGCACCGAACGGCTTTTCATCTGGATACACGCATCAGTTTGTCGGAGGCCCGGCGAAATGCCGTGGAGCATATCGAACAGCAGTACTTAAAGGAGCTGTTGACCCGGAAACATGGAAAAATCAATGAGTCGGCGGCGGCGGCGGGTATGACCTCCCGCCAGCTGCACAAGTTGATGAAGAGATACGGGATTCAAAAAGAAATCTTTAAAACAAGCAAATAATATCTATTTTTCATGGATTCGGGCGTTTCAGGCGGAATTCGTTTTAGAATCGGAATAATTAATTCCGAATATCAGATAAAAGAACTTTGAGTTCTTTTATCTTCAGCCTGCCTTTTTGTTTATAAGTCTGGAGGGTTCTTATGGCCATAACCCAATGCGGTTGATTGGATTGAAACAAAAACGGAACTAAAAGTTCTGACATGGGTTTTATCCGTTAATTTTCTTATGATATCAAATGGTTGTTCATTGGTATGCCTTTTGCTAGATAAAAAACTTATTGGGCGCATCATTATCAACATTTTAAAATTTTAAAGGGTATGGCAATGAAGGATCATAAATGGCTACAGGGTATGGCGTCTACAGCGGCGGTGGTTTTGATGCTCATTACTATTGCTGCCGCAAGTTCGGAAATCCTCACGGTAGAGGGCACGATTATCAATTATCAACTCGTAGCCGCGGATGGACAGATTTACGAGATCGCGGTCAACGATGTAGGTGATCGGCTCGTGGAATTCGTCGACACACGGGTTCGTGTTACCGGATTTGTCGAGAATGAGGATGGACTCAAGGTGTTCACGGTTTCTTCTTACGAGGTTGTACAGGACAACTCCTGATTGGATAATTCCCACCGGTTGCTGTTTTGATGCCTTGATTTCAGGATGAACATCGCACAGAGAACAAGGCCAAGGCGGTTGCGGCGGGCAAACAGAAATGTGAGCGGCGAAAAAAAGAATCCATTTCCGAAAGAATGAGTCTGGCTGATTGCGCCGGATCGTAATCAATCGTCGGCACACATAAGATAAGGACGAATTCGTCGGGCATTTGCACAGGTCCGGCGAATTGCCATTCTCAGCCAGAACTCAATTGGGGTAATGCTTATCACGATAGCTGCCGCCGAACCGGCTTATTTTTTATCCAAAAAGCCTTTCCTGGCGTTCTTCCTTGGATTTGCAATCAATGCACTGGGTTGTGACCGGTCTGGCCTTGAGACGTTCGATGGAGATTTCATCCCCGCATGTTTCACAGATTCCAAAACTGCCGTTTTCGATCCGTTCCAGGGCGGTTTGAATTTTTTTAATCAGACGGTTTTCCCTGTCTCTGATTCGAAGCTGGAAGTTGATATCGGCTTCCGCTGCTGCCTGGTCTGTAGGGTCTGCATAATGATCCTCATTGCCTTTTAATCCGGAGACTGTGCCGTTGGCCTGGCTGAGAAGCTCTTGGAGACGATCGTTTAAAAGTTTTTTAAAAAACTGAATATCTTTCTCTTCCACTTTTCACACCTCAGCATTTCGAATTAATGGGTTACCATCATAATTTCCTGGCCTTTGATACGCAATATTCATTCCGATAAAGTTATCTCCCATTTTTTATTCGATAAATCATAAAAACCAACCCTGATCATCCCGTTGCACCATATTTGTTCGGGCGCTCGAAACAAGGCAAACACCACGATTTTCGTGGGCAAGACTCGGCGAAAGTAGCTGCTTTTTTGCTAAAAATCAATAGCTTCTCTTGACATTTGGATTTGTATTGTTCTAATAAATTGACATTTTGCTGAATACAACAAACGAATATAGAAAAATTAAGAGGTTGCGTTATCGAAATCATCGCTTCCGCCAAGAAAATGCAGGACCGTGCTGACCGGCTTCGACGCGAGGGCAGGACAATCGCTTTTGTACCGACCATGGGATTCCTTCATGAAGGCCATTTGTCCTTGATGCGGGAAGGGCGTCGCCGGTGTGACGATCTGGTGGTCAGCATCTTTGTCAATCCGACGCAATTTGGCCCCGGAGAAGATCTTGGAGCCTATCCGAGAAATCTGAAAAGAGATCTGGAACTGGTGGAGCAGGCGGGGGGGGATGCTGTTTTTACCCCCTCTGCGGAGGAGCTCTACGGGAAAAATTACCAGACATACGTTTCGCTCGAAAAACTTCCCAGCCATCTGTGCGGACTGTCCAGGCCGACCCATTTTTGCGGAGTCGCCACTGTGGTATCAAAACTCTTCAATATCGTCAAACCGCATGTGGCCGTATTCGGCGAGAAGGATTTTCAGCAGCTTGCCGTAATTCGACAGATGGTTGAGGATATGAATTTTGATGTCCAGATTATCGGTTCCCCCACCTTGCGGGAAGCAGACGGTTTGGCCATGAGTTCCCGCAACTCCTATCTTACCGCAGCGCAGCGCAAATCCGCCTTGTGCCTTTACCTTTCACTGCAAAAAGCGCAGGAAATGGTTGCCGCCGAGATCCGCGACGTCAAACGGATTGTAGAGGGGATTTCAACTTTCATCCGCTCTTTTCCTGAAACGCAGATCGATTACGTGGCGATTTGCGATCCGGCAACCCTGGATAATGTGGACATGATTCAGGGTCCCTGTTTGATGGCGCTGGCGGTGAAGGTCGGAAAAACTCGCCTAATTGACAATACGATCTTGAAGCCGTAAGCAACGGGTAAATATTTATCCGCTATTTCGAATACATCCAAAGGAGCATTTATGAGCAGCAGGAGATTTTTGTTTACGTCAGAATCCGTTACCGAAGGGCATCCGGACAAGGTGGCCGATGCTATTTCGGATTCCATACTGGATGCCATCATGGCTCAGGATAAAAGATGCAGAGTGGCGTGCGAAACTCTGGTGGCTACCGGTCTGGCCTTTATTGCAGGGGAGATTACCACCGATTGCTATGTGGATATGCCGCAGATCGTTCGAAACACCATACGCGATATCGGTTATTGCTCTTCCCAGATGGGGTTTGACTGGCAGACCTGTTCGGTGATTACCAGCATCGGGCATCAGTCTCCGGACATCGCCCAGGGCGTCAATGTCGGCGAGGGGCTTTACAAGGAACAGGGCGCGGGCGATCAGGGGCTGATGTTCGGTTTCGCTGCGGATGAAACGCCGGAATTAATGCCCATGCCCATCATGTATGCCCACAAGCTTTGCCAGCGTCTGGCAACCGTTCGTAAAAACGGGGCACTGGATTTTCTCAGGCCGGATGGTAAGTCTCAGGTTACTGTCGAGTATGAAGACGGCGCGCCCAAGCGGATCGATACGGTGGTCATCGCCGCACAGCACAAACCGGACGTCACCTATGAGGAGCTCCGTGAGGCCATCATTGAAGACGTCATCAAAAAAGTGATCCCTCGAAACATGGTTGACGGCGATACCCGGTATTTTATCAACAGCACCGGAAAATTTATCATCGGCGGGCCGATGGGCGACAGCGGTCTGACGGGCCGGAAAATCATCGTGGATACGTATGGGGGACAGGGCAGCCACGGCGGCGGTTG
>DIKO01000083.1:4007-5241 GCA_002423615.1 Desulfobacteraceae bacterium UBA5616 | reverse complement strand
GCTGCCGGAATTGCAAAAAAATGCGAGGTTCAGGTCGCCTATGCCATCGGCGTGGCCTGTCCTGTTTCGGTCATGGTGGACTTCAAGGGGACCGGTCGCATTCCGGAGAGCCGAATGAGCCAGATCATCGGCGAGGTCTTTGATTTAAGGCCCGCCGCCATTATCGAATATCTGGACCTGCTTCGCCCCATCTATCGAAAGACGTCCGCGTATGGGCATTTCGGAAGAAATGAACCTGAGTTTACCTGGGAAAAAACCAACATGGCGCCGCTGCTCAAAGACAAGACGGGTATCTGAAGCGGATGTTGAATTCTTGAGGAGATTTTATGCAATTTGATGTTAAGGACATTAACCTGGCTTCGTCCGGGGCGCTTCGGATCGAATGGGCCAGACAGAGCATGCCGGTGCTGAACCGCATCCGCGACCGGTTTGAGACCGAAAAACCCTTAAGCGGTATTTGTCTTGCCGCCTGCCTTCATGTGACGACGGAAACCGCAGCCCTCATGCAGGTGCTTCAGGCCGGCGGCGCGTCGGTGGTGGTTTGCGCATCCAATCCTTTGAGTACCCAGGACGATGTGGCCGCATCTCTGGTTAAAAATGACGGCATACCGGTTTTTGCCATCAAGGGAGAAGACAACAAGACCTATTATCGCCATATCCATGCGGCCCTGGACTTTAAACCTCAGTATACCATGGACGACGGGGCGGACCTGGTTTCCACCCTTCATTCCGATCGTTCTGAATTGCTGGATATGGTCCGCGGCGGAACCGAGGAGACAACCACCGGCGTCATCCGCCTGAAAAGCATGGCGGCCGAAGGCGTGCTCCGGTATCCGGTGATCGCGGTCAACGATGCGCGCACCAAGCATCTTTTCGATAATCGCTACGGAACCGGGCAAAGCACCATCGATGGGATCATTCGCGCCACCAATCGACTGATTGCCGGCAGCGTTTTTGTGGTGTGCGGTTATGGATGGTGCGGCAAGGGCCTTGCCATGCGTGCCCGGGGCATGGGTGGGCATGTGGTGGTTACCGAGATCGATGCCGTGGCGGCCCTGGAGGCCGTCATGGATGGATTCGCCGTTATGCCGATTGCCGATGCCGCTCGAATCGGCGATTTTTTCTGCACGGTCACCGGCAATATCAACGTGATCCGCCGGGAGCATTTTGCCGTGATGAAAGACGGGGCCATAGTGTGCAATTCCGGGCATTTCAACGTGGAACTGGAGCTGAA
>DIKO01000083.1:0-3925 GCA_002423615.1 Desulfobacteraceae bacterium UBA5616 | reverse complement strand
TGATCAACCTGGCTTCCGCCGAGGGACATCCGTCCAGCGTGATGGACATGAGCTTTGCCAATCAGGCGCTAGGCATTGAGTACATGCGGAGAAACGTGGATTCTCTTGAAAATAAGGTGTATCCGGTTCCCGAGGTCATTGATGCGGCGATAGCAAAGGAAAAACTGGCGGCCATGAACGTGGCCATGGACAGTTTGACCGAAGAACAGAAAAAGTACCTGACCTCCTGGAGTATGGGAACCTGAGGTGTTTTAGTATCCATTTTGATAAGAACGGGGCAAGCTGCGAGCCTGCCCCGTTCTCTTTGCAGCTAAGGCGCCTTCATTGCAGGATCCGATCGTGCATCTGATTCCATCGAACCCGGTCATCCATGTCTCTTCCCCACTGAAGGAAAACGGCGGAATCGCCGTACCATCCGGGCGCACAACAATCTGCTGAATGCACCGAACAATGCAGGTCCCCTGATCCATGCATACGAGTTTTGGGCCTTCGATCGGATGCGGAACTTCCACGGCCGATCCATCCAGCAGGTTGACTTTGGTTGTCTGTTCTTCGATTTCTACCGGCACGGCGGAGGATTCAGCGAAAACAAGCCGCGGGACAGTCAGAATCATCAGAAAGGCAATACCCGCTTTTGCATGATTCATGGCAAGCGCTCCTCCATGAATTCGCCCGGATTAGAGTTGATTTTTCAGCGCCCGAATGCTCAACAGGGCGTCGGCGCCGGTAACCGGTCCCATGGGATCGAACTCGCCGGATGAAAGATTCCGGGCCGCCATGATGCCGCGGGTGGTGCAGAGCATCACCGCGTTGAAATAGGGCAGATCGCTCCTCAGATCCGGGAACGGCGACGTACTGCCGATAAAACGGGTGGCCAGATCGTTCACCTGTGTGATCTTGATCAGAATATCTTCGATCATCATGGCAAATTCAGCGCGGGTAATGGCGGCATAGGGTTTAAAGGTATGATCCGGAAAAGCCTCAAGGCCCTTAATGCCGACTTCCATGGCTGCTTCAATATCGGTTTTCAGAACATGATCTTCAATGTCGGTCACAACCGGCGCCCTAACATGCTGTCCGGTGATGAATTCCTTTTCCGGGCTTTTATATGAGGCGTCAAAGATTTTACCGGTTTTTTTCCTGTAAAGCGCATCCACCTTCAGCTCTTCAATAAACAGAGCCGCTGTATCTCCCCGCGTTAATTTTTCGACCAGCCCAATCCGCTTTCCGACCTCGGTGCCGGGCATGGCTCCAAGAATTTTCCGAACCAGGGCGTATTCCTTCTCAGCTTCCGCGACAAAATTCTGCCCGATGTCCAATACCCTGGAGAACTGATCCGCAGCCTTGTCGAATTCATAACCCTGTTTAGAGGCCATTCCCATGTAATAATAGGGTTCCGCTCGGTCGGGGTGCAGATCGACGGCGCCCTCGAATTCGGAACTGACGCGCTTCAGCCAGTTTGTATCGAGTTTTTCACCGCCCCGGGTGTAAAGGCGCATATGTCCGATGTGGATTGCTGTTCGCTGTTCTTTTCCTGAGACAAACTTTTTAGCGGTTTTCAGGTTTTCCTGACCGGATTCAAAATTGCCGCGAAATGCATCGACCAACCCCAGACCGACATAGGCCGGGGCGTATGTCGAATCAAGCTCTCTGGCCCGGGTAAATTCACTGAAGGCTGCATCCAGTTTGCCGGACCTAAGCAGCTTGTTGCCATTATCGGCATGATGCGTTGGTGTGTCGAGCTTCGCGCGGGGCGTCAGGGGCTTGGGACCGCAGGCGAACACCATCAGCACGCTCACAGCGGTCAGGAGAATGGATATCTTTTTAATTGCCATTGTGCCTTCCTGTACAGGGGAGTTGGGACAGCCATTTTGACGGCGTGCAATGCCCCGAGTTGGCGATGTCGAATCCTGTGATTCAGAAATTAATCCACCACAATCATGACGCGACATTTTTTAAGGAAAGAAAGGTTTTCAGAGGCGCTGCGGAGTTGAGATGCATCCGAAACGCCGATAACGATGTCTGAATTGCCGGGTCCTTCCGTTTTCAGCCCCTTTACCGTCAATGGATTGATCTTGGCTGATGTCAGATCCCTGGCATAGCCGCTCATCCCTTTGTGAACGGCGAATTCCCGGCTGACAAATGCGGAACCGTAGACTTCCCGGCCGTTCTCATCCAGAATTTTAGGCGCCATGGCGGGTTGGACGCTCAGCCCGCGGGCATCAACTACCATGCCGGTGAATGTGTCGGATGTGGGTTGATGCGATGGTTGAACCGACGGTGGTGTAGTCGGAGTGACAACCGGCGGTTGAGACTGAACAGGAGGCGGCACAGGCGGCTGAGGTGCCGGCGGTTGCGGAAGGACTGGCTTGATGGGGTCGACCTGCTTGATTTCGGGCGGTAGAACCAATTGGGCAAACCCCCCGTTCAGGCTCATCTGCATGGTGATCTCAACAGTCCCGTCTGGAAGATATTCCTGTTTGACGACTTGGGCGCCTTTAACCATGCCTTCAACATTGGACCGAATTTCGTCGCTTTCGGTCACAAAGTCTCTAACCAGGGTGGAAGAGCTGATTCTTACACCCTGGACTACCTCGAGAAGATTTTTCATCGCATCCTGGTGGGCGGCTCTCAGGGCCATGGGATGCGCCTGGAGTTTTCCGAAGTATTTTTCGGGGGGAGCGCCAATCCCCTTGGCCTGCAGGATTCCCAGTGTCCAGTTGACCGATCCGTTGCCCGCCGGTTTCACCAGCTCGTGCGATTCTTCAGCACTTAGCCCCGGAACCGACACGATCATCAGCGCAAAAAGCGCCAATGCCGCTAATGAAAACTTTTTCATGAGAGACCCCCCCCTGGTTTGAAACTTTCAATGTCAAAGACAACAAATCAATCCGCTATGTTTTCAGGCATAGAGTTGTTTGTCGGTATATTTTTCAAGATCATATTTTCTTGCTGGTTCTCTGGATCAACCTCTAACATCTGGAAACGGCTTTTTGCCTGATGCCGGCTTCAAGGGCGCTCCATATTCGGTCGTTGTAAATTCTGGCCGGATTTAACGGTGCGGCTTGATCCTGGTTGTAATAAATCCAGCCGATTTCATTGATTGCCTGCGTATGGTTCGATTTGATATCAATTTCCCGTTCATGGTTGTCCCCTTATGCCCCCGTATCATTATAAATTCTGTTGTAATTTCTTTGTCCGCACGATCGCCATGGTCCGGTATGATTCAATTCGGGTATTTTATTGAGACGAGCCTGGCCCCCTGGTAATAATACTTCAAGATATCCTGGTATCCCATGCCTGTGGACGCCATTTTTCGGGCGCCCCACTGACTCATGCCGACACCATGACCGTACCCCCTTCCCCGAAATATCAGCCCGTTGGCTTTCGGTACGATGTCAAACAGGGTGCTTCTGATCTGTGTGGCGTCCATTTTGATTCGAAAATTATTGCCGGTTATTTCCGAGATTTCGTATCGGTCGGATAGACGGATCTTCAATATCCGCCCGGAAGCGGATCGGCCATCTGGAGAAAGCGCCTGAACGCGGCCGATGTTGAGGCCGAACCGGTTGAGCCGTTCGGTGATGGCGCTGTAGGTCAGAGAGATTTCCCAGGAAACGTTGGGGGCATGATTGCTGTAAGGATCCGGGATGCCTTTAAGATAAGGAATGTCTGCGTTCCATACGTTTTTGGCGTCTTCGGTATGGCCGCCGCTGTTGGAATGAAAATACGCGATGATCAAACGGTTGTCGTAAGACAATACCTCGCGGGCTGTTTCATCGGCCGCCTGGTTGGTTTCGGTTTTCTCGGCGTCATATCCTCCGTAGACCTGTGAAGCCGTAGTGGCCAGAACGTCGTAGGACTTTTCGACGCTTTTTTGTTTAATATAAAGCGCGTAGGTTCTGGCTGCGACGGCCTGGGCTTT
>DIKO01000010.1 GCA_002423615.1 Desulfobacteraceae bacterium UBA5616 | reverse complement strand
GGTTTATCCCGAGGGAACTTGTATCGGGAAAATCTAACATGAAACGATGTGTCTCACATAAAAACGCTGGATCCCTATATGGAAAAGGGCTTGCTATATCGAAACAAGTACGAAACCGGAGCTTCAGAAAACAAGATATTCGAATATCCGGCCGGCTATGGCGTCCAGCAGGGTCATGCCTCGAGGCAAAAGTCGAACGTTTTCCCCGGAAAATACGAGAAGGCCCTGATCCACAAGCTCCGACAGGGGTTCCTGAAACATTGTGTAGAAATCGGCCTTAAATTTTTGTTCGAATTTTCCGATATCAATGCCGTCGGCTGTTCTTAACCCCAGATAAACGGCTTCCATCATCTGCTGCTCCCGGGTGAGTGTTTCCTTTTCCGCGACAGGTGTATGACCTCTGTTGATGCAGTTCAGGTATTGCGTCACGGATTTAATATTCCAATACCGAACGGGAGGCAAAAATGAGTGGGCCGACGGGCCGAACCCGAGGTAGGATACCCCGGACCAGTATTTCCGGTTGTGCCGGGACTGATAACGGTTCCGGTTCCCCGGGTTTTTCCCGGAAACGCCTGTTTTTGCGAAATTGGATGTTTCATAGTGAAAATACCCGCCGGCACTTAAAAAATCAACCGTTGTCTCAAAAAGGCCCGCCATCCTGTCATCCGGACATGGGGTGAAATCCCCTTTCCGACGATTCAGGTCCATGGGGGTTCCGGGTTCGAAGGTCAGCATGTAGCAGGAGATATGCTCCGGCTCAAGGCCAACAGCCTGAGTCAAGTCTTCCAGCCACATGGATTCATCCTGTCCCGGAAGGCCGTAGATCAGGTCGAGACCAAGGTTGTCAAACCCTGCCTTCCTGGCGAACCGTATGGCGTTTTTCCCCTGGCCCGGAGAATGGATGCGTCCTAAAAACGTGAGGTTCCGGCTGGAAAAAGACTGTGTGCCGATATTGATGCGATTAACGCCGGCGATTCGATAATGACGAAGGCGTTCCTCGGTGACGGTGCCTGGATTTGCCTCCAGGGTGATTTCGGCCAGGGCAGGAAAATCATATTTTTTGCGGGCCGCCTCAATAATGGCGCCAATATCGCCGGGTTCGATCAAAGAAGGGGTCCCGCCGCCGAAATACAGGGTATCGAAGAACAATCCCGGCGAGGGGGTCATGGCCATTTCCATTTGCACGGCCCGGACAAAATCCTTGATGAACGCGGAACCGACAATGGAATAAAAATCGCAATACGGACATTTTTTGGCGCAAAACGGCACATGGACGTAAATCCCCGCTTTTTCGCCCTCCCGGGGCCTGGTTTCTCCAAAATCCCGCTTTTCCATTAGCTTTCTCTCGCATACGGCTGAAAGGCTAAAGCCTTACAAACCTTGCCAGCACGTCTCCCAGGACCTGATCCACATTGCCCGGGGTGATGCCCAGTTTGTCCCGGCGCTGAACGGCCCTGCTTAAAAGACCGGGATCATCCATGTCGCTGACGCTGGAAAAGAAACCCAGGCGCCGTCCGACCTGGTACAGGCATTGTTTTTCAGGGTCCATATCCAGGTAGCCTTGGAGGATTCCCAGCATTTTCCCCTGATCTTCCGGAAGGTTGCCCTCGACCTCCTGGAGCAGATTCATCATATGATCGCTCACGATCCGGCTGCGGATGCCGTGAAGACCCTGGATGAACAGATAAATTTCCTGAATCATCAGAAGATCCGTCGCTTTTTCAAAACGGCCGGCCTGAACGTCTTCATACACAGGGATACCGTTTCCAACGGTCAGGGACCTCAGACGGATGAAATCGGGGTTGATCCGGTTCAACGCATCGGCGGTTTCCCGGGCATGAACCTCGGAAAGGGCTTTCCCCCCCAGGCCCGGCATGACATACTCGGATAGCTCCATTCCCGCTTTTTTCGCCTTTTGCCCGGCCTTGACGTGGTCTTGTTTAGAGACCCCTTTTTTCATCAATCTGAGCACCTCGTCCGATCCCGACTCAAGCCCGATATGGATCCGGTTTAATCCGGCCCCGCGGATTGCAGCAAGGTCTTCATCATTGATTCCGGCTACGGTGTGAGACCTCGCATAAGAGGTGACGCGTTCGATAAAGGGAAAACGCATTTTCAAATGATTTAAAATTTCCACCAAATGCGCCGGTTTCAGGATCAGGCTGTTGGCATCCTGCAAAAAAACGGATTTCATTCCCGAGGCCACCCAGTTATATGCGGCGCTGAAGGCGTCAAAATCCCATGGTTGAACATGTTCCGCAGCCTTTCGGATATCCGCCTGGCTGATCCGCCCGGAACTGTCCGTAAACTTCAGAATATTTGTAACATGCCGGCATACTTCGTCAATATCCCGTTTCACATCATCCACCGGTCTTATGGAAAATTTCGCGTCTTTGTAAACCGAACAAAACCGGCAGTGGTTCCAGGGACAGTTTCTCGTCGCCCGGATCAAAAGGCTGAAGGCCTCGCTGGGCGGACGAATGGGCCCCTGTTCAAATCCTTGATAAGATGCCGGATTGTCTCTTTTTAAGGCCATGGACCGTCTTCCTTTCCACTCGATGTAATTGGCGTGATATTTATTACCGAAAATAACCCCGATGATCGGGAGTGTCAAACGGGATAAATCTCGATTATATTTTTTGGGTATATTTTTAAATCGTTATTGACGAAGCAGCTTTGAATCCCGGGGTTTTCGCCGGTGAATAAATTAAGTTCATTTAATTTTACTTAACATATTCACTAAAATGTATTATATATAAAATCAGTTCTTATAGCCCTCTCTTTTCCAACAACCCGTTTGTCAATCACATTAACAATTAAATAAAAGGAAAGAAAAACATGAAAGGCACAAAATTCGTCGTCATTATGGCATTTTTGGTTTTCTTGGGGACAGGTGGGGTTTCCCTTGCCGCCGATTTGACCGGAATCTGGGAAGTCACGGCAATGGGGGCCGGCGGTGAAAACCGGACCGATACCCTCCTGATTGTTCAACAGGACGATTCATTCACCTATGCGGGGATACCCGGAAAAATCAGAAATGACAAATATATCATCTTCGGCCCCCTGCCTGAAAAATCATTTGAAAAAGGTCTTTGGATTCAGGTGGATCAGATCGAATTCACCGCGGAAAACGACGCCAATTTCAAGGGACGCACCTATATCTCCATCTATACGGAAAAAGACAGTCCCAAGAGGTATATGAAAACCGACATCAACATCACCGGCAAAAAACTTGTCGATCCCCCACCGCTTATCGTTCTCACCGGCAAACCTGAAATCTGGGTGACTTCAAAAGCCCCTTACCAGGACCCTGGGGCAAAGGCATTTACCGAAAAAGGTGTTGACCTTACAGCCCAAATCGTTACAAAAAACACAGTGGATACGAACACCGCCGGAGAATACACCGTCACCTATAGTCTCCCCGGGGACGCAGGCAAACCCGCAAAGGAAATCGTGAGGAAAGTGAATGTGGTCGACCCAGCGCCTCCGACCCTTGTGCTCAAGGGCGGCGAAGTGGTGGATACCAAAAAAGGAGCCGGATATTCCGATCCCGGATATGTGGCGTATAATTATCTTAAAGAGGAAATGGGCAAAAAAGTCACGGCAACGATTAACGGCGCCCCGGGTGAACCCAATTCCATTGACACATCCAAATCGGGAAAATCCTACGAGATTGTCTTTACCGCCAAGGACGAAAATGGAACCACGACGGCAAAGCGCACCGTCAACGTCACAACGCCGGAAGATGAAAAATCCTTCTTTAAATATTGTTTTATCTCAAGTTTATTCTTCTGAAAATGCCGAACATGAAACTGACTCTTGCCAAATAAGACCTTTCATGTCAGATAAATTCGAAGACCCGTGAAGAAGTCGGGTTTCACGGGTCTTTCCAAATCTTGCAGGGAAAGGAAATGAGCATGAAAATTGCGGTCAGCGGCAAGGGCGGTGTGGGGAAAACCACATTCTCGGCCCTCCTCATTCGAGCGTTAAACGATCAGGGGAAACACGTATTGGCCATTGATGCGGACCCGGATGCAAATCTGGCCGCGGCACTGGGCATTACCGATGCGGATAAGATAACACCGATTTCGGAGATGAAGGAACTGATATTCGAACGTACCGGCGCCAAGCCGGGCACCATGGGCGGCTATTTCAGGTTAAATCCAAAGGTTGACGACCTTCCCGACGCCCTGTCCAAAAAACTGGGAAATATTAAATTCATGCGCCTGGGCGAAGTTAAAAAAGGCGGCGGCGGCTGCATCTGTCCGGAAAGCACCCTGTTAAAAGCCCTGGTCACCCATATCGTACTTTCAAGGGATGAGGTTGTGGTTATGGACATGGAGGCAGGCATCGAGCACCTGGGGAGGGCCACCGCCATGGCGGTGGACAAATTGATCGTGGTGGTGGAGCCGGGGAGACGAAGCATCGAAACCGCCGGCCACATCAAATCCCTGGCGGCGGATATCGGTCTTAAAAACATTTCTCTGGTGGGCAATAAAATCAGAAGCAAGGAAGACGAAGCATTCCTGTCCGAACATCTGAAGGAGTTTTCCTTTCTGGGGTTCATGCCGTATGACGACGCCTTGATTGAAGCCGATTTAAAAGGCGTGTCCCCTTATGAAACAGGCGTCAGGGCTGTCGATCTGGTCAGGGAAATGATGACGCGTCTGTGATGAAAAGATCCGGCCATTCCTCTGATTCCGGCAGTTCCAGAAGACTGCGGATAAAACCAGGCGCAGACCCCGAGCTTAAGAATATTTTTACCGGCATCGGGGTTCCGGGGAAAAAGCCCTTTTTACCCGATCCCTTTCAGGTTGAAGCGGTATCCGCTGCAGGAGAAGGGGATTGCCTGGTCACGGCGCCCACCGGATCCGGGAAGACCTGGATCGCCCTTCAAACCATCTCCCGCATTTTTCACCAGGGTGGGCGGTCCTGGTACGCCTCGCCGTTAAAAGCTTTGTCCAACGCCAAATACATGGAGTTCGGCGATATCTTCGGGGCGGAAAACGTCGGGATACTGACCGGAGACCGGAAAGAAAACCCCGAAGCGCCCGTCATCATCGGCACGACCGAGGTACTGCGAAATCAGTTGTATGACGCCATGCACACGGGCGCAACCCTCCCCTTTGATTTTGTCGTGCTGGATGAGGCTCATTTTCTGGGGGATGAAGAAAGGGGGGTGGTATGGGAGGAAATCATCATTTATCTTCCCGAAAGGATCCCCCTCCTCCTGCTTTCCGCGACCATCGGCAATGCCGGTGAAATCGCCCGATGGATCTCCTCCATCCATCAAAAAGACTGCGCGGTTATTCAGGAGTTTAAAAGAGCGGTCCCTCTTTTTCCCATCCTGTTTCATCCTACCGGCACCCTTTTCCCCCTGCTGGCCGATACCGGCGCTAAAACAACGCCCCGCATCCATAAAAAAATATCAGAATACGTCAGCAGCAGGCGTCCGCTGTTGCTGGCCCCTCCCAACCGGCTGCCCCCTTTCGGCGATATGTTGCAGGTTCTTAAAAAATACAGGCTGCTGCCCGCCATTTTTTTTCTCAAATCCAGGGCCGACTGCGATCACGCCCTTGAAATTTGCGCGGGCTCCGGGTGGGAGCCCAACGGGCATATCACCGAACGGCTCGCCACCCGTCTGGAAGAGCTGGTCCTGAAAAGTCCTTACCTTAAACGCCAGGGGCAGTTGTGGCACCTTCGGCATCTGGCCATTGGATCCCATCACAGCGGCCAGCTCCCCGCATGGAAGCTGGTGCTGGAAAAGCTGATGACCGAAGGGCTTTTAGAAGCCATTTTCGCGACATCCACAGTGGCGGCCGGGGTCAATTTCCCGGCCCGATCCATCGTCATGCTGAACTCCGATCGATTCAACGGTCGTGATTTTTCCCCCCTGACCCCGACGGAATTCCACCAGATGGCCGGAAGGGCCGGTCGCCGGGGCATGGACAACATCGGATTCGCCGTTGTCGTTCCCGGAAAATTCATGGACATCAAATATATCGCCAAGGTAACGGGAATGCCCCCAAATCCGGTGAACAGCCGGATCCGAATCAATTTTTCAATGGTATTGAACCTGCTTTTGTCCCATACGCCGGATGAGGTTGAAGACCTCCTGTCCAAATCCTTCGCGGCTTTTCAAATCCTTCAAAAGAAAAAAAAGAAGGGGTCCTCAGCCCATGAACTGCTGGTCAGGGAATTCAACCATCAACTTTGCTTTTTAAGAGACAATGAATTTGTCACCCCGGAAGGATATCTGACCGATGACGGGGTCTGGGCCTCCCGGCTTCGGGTGGATCATCCCCTTATCATCGCAGAAGGGTTTCGGCGGAAGGCTTTTCCTGAAAATGACCCCGCCCTGCTGGCCGGAGTGGTGGCTCTCTTCGTCAACGAAGAGGAAACCGACGAAAAAATAGACACCGTTTTCATTCCGAACAAACTGGTCAAAGTGTTCAAACAGTTAAAAAAACGTCTGAGACCGTTTTCCGAACGATTAGCGGAATCGGGATTTGCCACGAGGCCCCTTTATCTGCGGCCCATGGCAACCGTTTATGCCTGGGCCTCGGGCTATTCCTGGGATAAAGTCCTGCCCCTTTCCGAATTGGAACCCGGTAACCTGGTGATGCTGATTCTCAGGACGGCGGACAATTTGCGTCACATCACGGGATTGAAAGAATATTTCCCCGAAGCTGCCTCATCGGCCAAAAAAGCCCTGGATCTGATCCTGAAGGACCCGGTCATCACCGAGGACGGTTAAAACCCCGGGGGCCGGAATGGATCCCACCCCTGAAAAAAAGACCGGCGCCAATGGGCACCGGTCTTTGATTTTACGATGGAACAGACTGTTAGAGGGCCTTTATGGCTTCCGTCAGGGACGGCATGAACTCGAGGATATTGGCTTCCACACCCACGTCAGCCACCTGGAAAATCGGCGCCTTGGGGTTTTTATTGACGGCAACGATAAAGGGATTCCCCTTGATGCCGCCCAAGTGCTGGAAGGACCCGCTGATCCCCATGGCCATGTAGACTTTGGGTTTTACCGTCTGCCCGGATGTCCCCACCTGCCTTGCTTTTTCAAGCCATTTGGCGTCAACAATGGGCCGTGAGCAGGAAACCACTGCGCCCATGGCGTCCGCAAGTTCCTGGGCAATGGGAATGTTGTCTTCTTCCTCGATACCGCGGCCGATGGAGACGAGCACATCGGACTTGGTGATATCCACATCACCGGCTTCCGCCGCCACGACTTCGAGATATTTCCGGCCGCAGGTCAGGTCACCGACTGCTGCGGATTTGTCGGTCACGGAGCCGCCCGCGGATTTGCTTTCGTCGGGCTGAAAAACACCGGGCCGGACATTGATAACCGCGCCGGCTGACATATTGCATTCCACATGGGTATGGGCCTGGCCGCTGTATTCCTGGCGTACGATTTTCAAGACGTCACCGTCCGCTTCAACATCAACGATATCGGCCACAAAGGGGGAACCCATTTTAATGGAGAGCCCCGGAGACAGATCCATGCCGAAAGTATCGTGGGGAACCAGTACCACGGCGTTCGCGGGAAGAATGTTCACCAGCGCTTTTCGAATGACTTCGGCATTGGGATAAGCAAGGGCTGAATTGTCGAGTTTCCAGACGTCCTTATAGGATGCCGCCATTTCCGCACAGAGCGAATCGATGCCGGAACCCGCCACGATGGCGGTTACAGCTGCACCGCCCGCGATTTTCTTTGCCGCGTTAACCAGTTCCAGAGCGGAGTCTTCCGCCTTGCCGTCATGATGTCGGATATATGCAAAAACCTGTCCAGCCATTATTTGAGCCCTCCTTTGGCCTTTAAGAGTTCAATCAGTTTTTCAGTGATCTCTTCCGTACTGCCTTCGAGCATTTCGGCTCCTGCTCCGAGTTCAGGCACGAAGTAATCCACCAGCTTGACTTTCGCGCCTGCTTTGCCGACGGCACCCGCATCCAGACCGAGATCCGAAGCACCTAAAACCGGGATTTCCACGGAGGCGACTTTCCGGATTCCCCTGATGCCGACATACCGGGGTTCGTTGATGCCCGTCTGGATGGAGAGGACACAGGGAAGGGTGATTTCGTTCATTTCCTGATTGCCGCCTTCGATCTCTCTGCCGACCTTCAATTTTTTGTCATCAATAACCTTCACTGAGTTAACGAGAGACGCATAAGGGACATCGAGCAGGGCTGCCAGCATTCCGCCTACCTGGCCCGCCCCGTCATCAGCCTGAGCCCCGCACAGGATCAGGTCGTATTTTCCTTTCTGGACCACCCCTTTTAAAACAGTAGCAATGCCTTTGCCATCGGAGCCGACAAAGGCGTCGTCCTTGAGCAGAATTCCGTTATCGGCGCCCATGGCCATCTCTCTTCTCAATACTTCTTCAGAGTCGCCGTCACCGACGGTTACTACCGTCACCGATCCGCCCTTGTCTTCCACGATCTGAATGGCTTCTTCCACCGCATAGTTGTCCCATTCGTTTACCGAGTAAACCAGATCGTCCCGGACAATGTCCTTGCCGTCTTTTCTGACCGTGATCTCGTTCTCCGCGGTGTCGGGAACTCTTTTAACACATACTAAAATCTCCATATCATCCCTCCCTTTAGTGATTGAATAAAGTTCAAAGGCCTTGGGGCCTTGGGGCATAAAAATGTCGCAAACGCCGGATCGACGAGGCTTTTCAACATCCGTTATCGGATGATTTGCCGATCCACCAGTTCGGCGAGTTCAATGGCCTCCATCTTCCCTTCCATGCCGGCGACCTTGATGGCGTCTTCCATGTTCACCAGACAGAACGGGCATGCCGTGACGATGACGTTGGCACCCGCCGCCTTGGCCATTTCCACTCTCAGAACCCCCATTCGCTGTTCTTCCTCGGGTTCATAAAACAGCATCAGACCACCGCCGCCGCAGCAGAAGGACCGGTCACGGGATTTGGTCATTTCCACCCTGCGGATTCCAGGGATGGCGTCCAGAACTTCCCTGGGCTCTTCATAAAGATCGTTATGGCGCCCCAGGTAACACGGATCGTGATAGGTGTAAATCCTGGAATCATCCTCAATGGGTTTCAAGCGGATAGCGCCGGACCTGATCTTCTTTAAAATGACCTGACTGATGTGTTCCACCGGGGGCAGACCTTCATATTCATTTTTCAGGGCATTAAAAGCATGGGGGTCGGCGGTAATGATCCGGGTTGCGCCGGAGGCTAAAATGACCTCCGTATTGTGGGCCTTGATATCCTGGAAGAGCATCTCTTCACCGAATCGGCGGACTTCGTTGCCCGAATCCTTCTCATCTTTTCCCAGAATGCCGAAATCCACGCCGGCGGCGGCCAGAACATTCGCCGTTGCCCGGCCGATATTCTGCATGCGGTCGTCAAATGAGGTGATGCTGTCGACGAAATAAAGGGTTTCCGCGGTGTCCCCGGCGTCAAACATCTTTACCGTTACATTCTCGGGAAGGTCGTTGGTCCACTCGGCCCGCTTTTTCTCCATCTTTCCCCAGGGATTTCCCCTTTTTTCAAGGGCGCTCAGAGGCTTCTGGAGGGATTGGGGCACGTTTCCATCATCCACCATCCCCCTTCTCAGATCTACCATTTTATCAATGTATTCGATCCCTATGGGGCATTCCTGTTCACAAGCACCGCAGGTGGTGCAGGACCAGATTTCATCTTCTTCGTAAATATCGCCGATCAGCGGTTCACTGGGCAGAAAGTCGCCCCGGAGGGGGTAATTTTTGAAGATTTTATCCCGGCCCTTGATGGAAATAAAACGGGGTGATAAAGGACGGCCCACCGCATTGGCCGGGCACTGGTCCGAGCATCTGCCGCAATCCGCGCAGGTGTAAAAATCCAGGAGGTGTTTCCAGGTGAAATCCTCCATCTTCTTGACACCGAAGGATTCCAGTTCGTCCAGCTTGTCGTCGGGTACCCCATGACGCACCGGTTTGATGTTGCCTTTTTTCACCCGCATGAAAAAGACGTTGAAAATCGATGTAATGACATGGAAATGTTTTCCCATGGGGAGGAAGCACAGAAAAAAGAAAAACGTCAAGTCATGAATGTAGTAAGACAGAATATGAATGGCCTGCAGGTTTTCAATGGGGGTATTGCTGAAGATCAGTTTCCAGAACCACACCAGGGTCAGGGGAGCCACGAAGTCACCGGCAATCCCCTTCTGGCTCTGGGCCGCCAGTTGGGCCGCTTCGAAGGCGCTTTCGGAAAGCATCAGGGTTGAAATCAGACCCAGAACAAAAAGAGCCTCCGCCGTATGTTCGTGGCCGTATTTTTTGGGAACCGCATATCGCGCGGGTTTTACGATGGCCCTCCGGTAAGCGGCGAAGGCGCAGGCCACCAAAACGGCCGTTGCCGCATAATCTTTGAGGAAATTGTAAATATTCCCCAGAGTGCCCCCCAATCCGGGAAAGACAAAATCCTCGGACAGACCGATAATCACCAGGGAGCAGGAGCGGATGCTCAGGGTCAGGAAACCGAAAAATATCACGATATGAATAATTCCGGCGGTTCTGTACCGGGGCTGCCGCCATTGGGCGAGCCATAATTTGGCGACCTGCAAAATCCTCTGGGGGATGTTGTTCAACCGGTTGTCCGGGGCCGCTTTGACCAGGGGGGCAAGCCGCTTCGCGATGATGTAAGTGAAAAGCGCTGTGCCCGCGATGGGAATCAGTAATGAAAACAAAATCAATGGTATGCCCAGAACCGAATAATTGGCCGGGGCGATCAGGACGGTTTCCATTTTGAGATCTTTCCTCTCCCTTCAAGATTTAAACGATGAATAAAGAATCTAAAAAGACTAGCTTACAGGGATAACAAGGAAGTACCACTAACAGACCGTCTATTGAGCGTCAAGAAAAAAACGCTGATTAAAACCTGTGCCCGTTCCCGGAAAACCTTCTGGAATCCAAGTCGGTAAAACCCGAGAACAGGGTTGTATTTCACAAAGAATTTCCTTATATTCAAGCCCTGAAACATTCCAGACGCAACTTCCGGAGCATGCAATGGAATTCACCATCGCGACAAAAAAGACCGCACATAATGTCGAAGCTTTCTGCAAATTAATCGGATGCGACCTTTTAGTGGCCCTGTGGGGGGGTGAAAAGCCCCATATCGGGGCCGTGGCCGTCGCCTGTCCTCGGCCCAGCGCGAAAAATACCGGGGGCATCAGCGCTTCGGCATCGGTGATCTGCCTTTCCGGTCATCAGGAGGATGAGCTGGCCAGAAAAATGGCACTTTCGCTGGCCTCCGCGCTAAACAAAACCGTTGTGGTCTCGGCCGGCATGCATTGGAACGACATCGGACCAGAGGGTATCCTGGACGTCATCGAAAATTGTAAAACCCTGACCACATTGATCATTGACCGGTTTACGCAGGCGGTATGACGCGAAACCCTTTGACAAATCAGCTAAAATAGTGGAAAAATCAGGCAAGACCCGACCCCATCGAATCCATGCACCGACAGGCGATACACAGGAGAAAACATGGAAGAAACCGTCGAAAAAATCACTCTGGACATGAAAGAAGCCAGGCTTCCCCGGGACCTTGAAAAATACAGGGCAAGAGCCGTCGCACTGGGCGCTTCCAGATCAGCCGTGGTCCAGGTTTCCGATATCACGGTGGATGACAGAGTGACCCTGAAATGCCAGATTCCCAGGTGCTTCGGATACGGCGCCAGCGCCCACTGCCCGCCGCACACGTTGAAACCCAAAAAACTGAGAAAAATTCTCCAGCAGTATCAATGGGCCGTCTTGTTCATCAAGGAAGTCCCCTCCGAGATCATTGTCAGGGACAAGACCACCATTAAAGAGCGCATCGACGCCTACCAGGAAGTCTTTAAAATCGTAACCGAGGTGGAATCCATGGCATTTTACGACGGTCATTATCTGGCCTTCGGATTCGGCGCCGGTTCCTGCCGTCACAGCTTCTGTTCCCGGCAGGAAAACTGCCAGGCCCTGGAGGGCCGGAGGTGCCGTTTTCCTCTGTTGAGCAGGCCCTCCATGGAAGCCGTGGGGATCGATGTCTATCAACTGGTGACCCGGGTGGGCTGGGATATTTTTCCCATCGGCAGCAATGCCAAACCCCATCAGATTCCCAAGGGCACCCTGACCGGCATCGTGATCGTGCAATAATGGAACACCTCGACCAGGTCATTCATACCATTTCAATGGCCATGGGCGCGTCATGGGCCAGCGGCATCAATCTTTACGCCACCCTTCTGGTGCTGGGAATCGGACAAAACATGGGGGCTCTTGCACTTCCCCCCGATCTCATGATCCTTTCCGATCCCCTGGTCATCATGGCCGCCGGCCTGATGTATGGGGTGGAATTCTTTGCCGACAAGGTTCCGGGCGTGGACACCGCCTGGGACTCCATCCATACGTTTATCCGCATTCCCGCCGGCGCATTGCTGGCCTTCGGCATGACCGGAGAGGTCAATCCGCCGGCGGCTCTGGCCGCGGCCATTGTCGGAGGCGCAATTGCAGCCGGGACCCATGCCACTAAAGCCGGGACCCGGGTGATGATCAATGCGTCTCCCGAGCCTTTCAGCAACTGGACGGCTTCCATTCTGGAAGACGTTCTGGCGGTAACAGGTCTCTGGACGGCCTTAAATCACCCCTACCTTTTTACCCTCCTGCTGATCTTCTTTATTTTTTTCATGATCTGGTTTTTGCCCAAAATATGGAAAGGAATCAAGAAGCTGTTCAGTTTCATCGGCCGGCTTCTGGGCATTTCCCCCCCACCCGGCGACATCGGCGACGAGGCCCAAAGGATACGGAATCCTTCTGAAAACCGGGGTTCTACCCCGGGTCCAAACGATATCGAACAGAAACTGGCAAAGCTGAACGATCTTTTGGAAAAGGGCCTCATCACCCCGGATGAGTACAGCCGGAAAAAAACAGACCATCCTGGATTCGTTTTAGGGGTAACCCACTTCCCGCCTTACAGGGACCGGCAAAAACCACGCCGGTCCTTCTGGATCATCATGACCCGTCCCCGGCCTTCAGACGCTGCAGAGCCTCCCGGGCCCGGTTTTTCTGGGGATCGAAATGAAGGGCTTTTTCCATGGCATTTACGGCGATATCCGGTTTTTCAGCATACCAGGCGGAATACCCCAGCATGAGCCAGGCCTCACCCATGGCTTCATCCCTCTGGACAGCGGCATTAAATGCCATAATGGCCTTATCGTAGGATTTCATGGAGAACAGAAGGCTCCCCTTCAGCATCAAAAAGTCTTTATCTCCGGGGTCGCGGGAAATTCCCTTCTCCACCCATTCCAGCGCCTTTTGCGGCTGTTGAAGCAGGATATGGCAATGGACAGTTTTTTTTACAGCATCCCTGTCCCAGCCGTCATCCAGAATTTTTTCCAGTACTTCTAAGGACTGGGCCGGAATACCGACGGAAAGGGATAAATCCGCCAATAGTTTTTTTTCTTCGGCATCCGGTTCTTTAAGACGGGTGTACACCATCAGGGCTGCCAGGGCTTCTTCCTGCTGATTCGCGAGAAGGTGGATGTGAACCAGTCCTTTCCACCATCTGGGTTCCAGGGGGTCCTCCCGGGTGAGCGTCCGGACCAAATTCAGGGCCTGTTGATGGTTGTGGAGGGTCAGATACTGGTGCAGAAGGGCTTCACGCCACTGTTTTTTCTGAGGGCCTGTGGTGGTTTCAGCCAGTTCCTCCATGAGGGTCAGGGCCCGCCCGTTCTGTTGAACGGCCAGCAGAACCTGAACCAGGGTGGCCTTCCACTCCGCTTTGACCTCGCGGGGGTTATCAGACAACAGCTGATCGAAAATCTGAAGGGCTTTTCGGGGGTTGTTTCCGTTGAAATAGGCGGCACCGGCATAATAAAGGGTTTCCGGATTTTTTCGAGGCGACAGGTCGGCGGAACGGACAAAGGCGTCGCCGGCAAGCCCGTACTGTTTTAATTCAAAATAACTTTTCGCCAGATTGAACCAGGCCGGTGCATAGGAAGGGGATTTGTCCAGTGTTTCCAAATAGGCGTCCCGGGCCCGGGAATATCGCTCCACGGTCATGTAACAATTGCCCAGGGCAAATGAAATCAGGTAATGACCACCCTCCTTTTTCTTCAATGCGGCAAGCCTGTCAAGAGCTTCCCAGGCCTTATCGTTTTCAAGCAATTCATATACGGCATTGAGTTCCCGTGCAATGGCAGGGGGCACGGTCTCTTCTTTCGTTTTTTCCTGGGACCAAACCGGCGACCCCAAAAAAAGGGCGATGATGAAAAATGCCGGAAGGCAAAACCCTTTTACCTGAAAATCAATTCCTGGAACCCGTTTTTGTTTATTCATCTTCAAGATTGAACCGGATGGTTGTGGTCACAAAGGTCTTGACCGGAAGGCCGTCGAGAGTCCCCGGAGAAAAGCGCCAGGAAGCGGTGCACTGCAAAACACTTTTTTCAAAAACACCCTGCGGCTGCGCATCCAGTATCTCCGTTTTTTCCACAAGGCCTTCCGGGGACACCAGCATCCTGACCTTGACAAAACCTTCAATCCCCAATCTCCTGGCCCGCATGGGATAAACCGGAGGGACCCGGACCAGGGGGGTAATGGGATGATCGATTTCACCCGGTCCATAGGCGTCCAGGCCCGCCGGACCATGAGCCTTTCGGCCGTCAACCGCATATTTTTCCATAAAAAGGATGGGGATATTTCCCGGCGCCTGGGGCAGTTGTGGGTTGATATCAAATGGAAATTCGAGCTTTTGCGTGAAATTTTGGGGAATCAAGGCTTTGGGGATCTGTTTTTCCGTTTTTTGATCCGCGGTTTTTTCTTTCCGGGAGGTTCTCCCGGTCTCCGGTTCAGGTGCCGTTCCGATTCGAATAAAATTGACCGGCGCCACGGATAAAGGCGTGCTTTTCCTTTCCGGGGCTTTAGAGATGAGTCCGGGCATGAGTCTGAAAAGTGCCGCATTCAAGACCATGGAAAGGATCAGGGCATACCCCCAACCGGTTTTATTGTTGACCCCCGCAAACCACCCCAAAACCTTATTTCCCTTATTCATTTTCCGACGGCTGCCTGGCCGCGATGGAAACATTTTCGGCCCCGGCCAGTTTGCACCCGTCCAGAACCGAAATCACCACGCCGGTACGGCTGGCTTCATCCGCCACGATCACCACATTCCCCTCGGGATTCTCCGCCAGAGACCGCTCCACGTTGGCCCGGACCGCCCGGACATCGATCTCCCGTTTATCCATAAACACCTTGTTGTCCGGGGTGATACCGACGATGATGGTGGATTTTTCCCGGCTGACCGCCGTGACGGCGGTGGGCCGGTTGACATCCACCCCGGATTCCTTGACGAAACTGGTGGTGACCAGAAAAAAAATCAACAGAAGAAAAACCATATCGATCAACGGCGCCATGTTGAGGTCCACCCCCTGGCGTTTGGCCTTTCTGGCCCCCGTAATGTTTAACATCCGCTGTCTCCGGGTATTAACCTGATTTACACATATTGTTTGAGATACATCCCCACCGAGGCAATCCGCTGCTTCAACCGTTCCGCCCTTCGTTTAAGAAAATTGCTCATATACAAACCGGGGATGGCCACCAGAAGACCGGTCTCGGTGGTGATCAGGGCCTCGGAAATCCCGCCTGACAGGGCCCGCGCATTTCCCGTTCCGAAATGGGATATGATTTCAAAGGTGCTCACCATCCCCAGAACCGTGCCCAGCAGGCCCAGAAGAGGTGCGATTCCGGCAAGTACCCCGATGACGGCCAGGTATCTGTCCAGTGATGCCGTGAGAGACATGACCACTTCATCCAGGATGCAGGCATCGAGTTCGGAAACGTTGCTCCTTTTTTTTAAAAATTCCGCGACAAACAGGGAAACCGCACCCCGGTATATCTGAAAATCCGGCGTCCGGTTGTTGCGGACCAGTTCCCCGGCCAGTTCGCGGCTCATGTTGTGCCGGTAGAGTTTTCTGAAAAATACCGCCCGGTTGATGATCAGCACCCACATCACCAGGGAAACCATGGCCAGAGGGACCATAACCGGCCCGCCTCCGGCAAAATAATCGCCCATGGCATACAGATAATCATAAACCGCCTCAACCATGACCGAACCTTGTCTTGTACACCGTATTGATGAAGGATACGGCTTTTTCCTCCATTTCACCGATCATATTCTCAACCCGCCGGCTCAACAGCGTGTGTACGAACATGATGGGAATTGCCGCCATCAACCCCAGCATCGTGGTCACCAGGGCCTCGGAAATGCCCGCGGACATCATTCTCGGGTCTCCGCTGCCGTAGTAGGTGATGACATTAAAGGTGTTGATCATGCCGGTGACGGTCCCCAAAAGACCCAGCAGCGGCTCGATGGTCGCCAGCATGCCCAGAGTGGACAGAAATCTTTCCATGGGCGGAATTTCGCGCAATATGGTCTCCTGAACGGCGTTTTCCATGTCCTCCCGGTTCGAGTGTCTGAATTTTAAACCTGAAAGAATGATATTGGCCAGAGGTTTCGGCCGGTGCTGCTCGCAGAATGTCTTTAATTCATCCCATTTCTCCCGGGAAGCCAGCGCAATGGCTTCTCCCACAAAAGTTTCCCCGCCCATTTTCTTCCGGGAGAGGAAATAAACCCTTTCGCAGATCAAGACAACGGCAAGGGCCATGATGGCCAGAATAGGCCATACGATGGGGCCTCCCCTTCCGATCTGCTCCGTGAAGGTCACATGATGGGTCAACTGCCGCAGTGCCCCTCCCCTTGAAACATCCACCGGCACATCCAAGGACTTCCCCGCCATGTATTGGTTAATGCTCCGTCTGAAGTTTGCCGGAGGAAGTTTTGGCAGTGCGGACAGGCGGCGGTCCGAAGGGGAGTAAGTTAAAAACCCGGTTTCGCTTTCCAGACGGTAGGCAGCGGTGAAATTTCCTATCGCCAGAATATTTCCCGTGATTTCCTCTCCGTTTCTGCGGATCATTGTTCCTTTTTCAATCCGGACCTCTCCGGAACGCCCGATTTCATCGAAATACAGATCAACCAGGTAACGGATGTCCTCCATCCCGGGAAAGGCCGTTTTTTCCTTCATGGCCTTGAGGCGATCGCCCCTCTCAGGCAAAAGGGCCGATTGCAGATTCTGGTCGAGAAGGCCGTCGAGATCTCCGGCATTGACCCGGATCACGCCGACCAGTTCGTGAATGACCGAATCCACTTCCCCCAGGCGGCTGTTGAGTTCCTTTTCCTTTTCAACGAGCTTTTCCTTTGTCAAGGCCAGGGCCTGGTTTTCCCGATCGAGGCGTTCTGCCTCGTCTTTCAATTTCCGGACGGCATCGGTCAGGGCATTTTTATCGGACAATATCCGCAGCCGGGTCTCTCTCGCCTCTTTTACCGCCCGGTGCTTTTCCTCGGTTGCTTTTTTCATCAGCGCATTCTTTTTTTCCTGAACAGCCCGCTCTGTTTCCCGCATATCCGCCGCCTGTGCGTAAAACAGAGTCACCCCCAGAACCAGAAGGACCCATATTCCCGTCACCGTCATTTTCTTCATCGGATTGAAATCCTTCCCAGGGGCAGATTGACCAGTTCCACAGGGCGCCTTTTGGATCCTATTTCAATGACGCTGCCGATATCCCGGTTGTATTTTTCGGGCAGAACCTCCCAAAGGCCGCTGCCGGCATCAAAATAACCCGCAGTTTCACGGTCAATGGATTGAAAGAACAAGGAAATCCTTCCCAGCCGAAAAATATCCGCCCTGAATTCCTTCCCGTCAACTACAATTTTCCGGGGATAAACCTCAACGGTGTTCCCATACTCCGCCTCGATCTGCACCGCCTCCAGGAGCTTTCTGAATTTTTCGCTCACGGCGATTCCCGGGTCCTTCAGAACCGTCTGCAGATTATGAAGGCGGTCAGCCCGTTCCCGGACCAGGAACGGCAGGCCGTCCCGGACCAATTGATTCAGCCGGCCATGGACTTCTTTCAGGAAGGGCTGAATTTCCGCGGATATCCGGGATGCATCGGCGACTTCCTTGTCCAGAAGAGCGACCCGGGATTCATGCAGGGAGATTTCATTTTTAAGATTTTCCTGCGCCAGTTTCCGGCTTTCCACCTGTTTTTTCAGCGCGTCATACTCGGCGGCCAGTTGTTCTTTTTCCAGGCCCCATTGATCTAAAGACGCCTGCGTTTCCTTTCGAATCGAAACTGTTTCCCTGACCGGAGCTCTTAACCGGTCGGCGAAATTTTCCGCGTTCAAACCGCCGGGCCATGTTAGAAAACCGATCATTCCGAAAAAACACAGGCTGCAGAATTTCAAACCGCACCGTCTGTTCATTTTTTTTAATCCCCGCCTTTTCCATGCAAGTTCAAGCGACATGGGTTATCTGAAACCCCTGCGGGTCTTTTTAAAGCCATTAAAAAATAAAAACAACTGCATGTTGTTAACCTTGACCCAAAAAAAGCGTAATTAAATT
>DIKO01000016.1 GCA_002423615.1 Desulfobacteraceae bacterium UBA5616 | reverse complement strand
AGGCATGTCAGGAGTTCTGAACTTGTTCTGCATTATCCTTGAATCGAAAAATATATTTAACAATATCAACAGTATTTTTCAATGCATATCAATTGGTCTTGGGTAAAAGATATTGTGGAATTCCCTTTTTTATCAAATGAAAAAGCATCTCAATCATGTTAAAATTGCAACCTCATACACTTTGCAGCCGGATAATAAAACTTGGCATTTCCCGTAAATAAAAAAATAAATCGAAAAATACCGGAACCTGTGATAAGCAGAAAAACATAAAATTTCGGCCAATCCCTCATGTTTATAACACACCAATTCCACAACGGAGCCACCAGCGACATGAAAGCCATCATCAAAAGGACCTTGCAGCATCTGGCCATTGCCACGGCGATTTTTGGTTTTTCAAGCATTTGCCAAGCCGCCGACAAACCGAACATTCTCGTCATCTTTGGCGACGACATCGGCTGGTATAACGTGAGCTGCTATAACCTCGGCATCATGGGATACCAGACCCCCAACATCGACCGTCTTGCCAAGGAAGGAATGCTCTTCACCGATGCCTACGGCGGGCAGAGCTGTACGGCCGGGCGCGCCGCATTCATTACCGGTCAGCACGAGCTGCGGACCGGGTTGACCAAGGTCGGAATTCCCGGCGCCGACCTGGGAATCCGGCCCGAAGATCCCACCCTGGCCGAACTGTTAAAACCCCTGGGGTATGCCACGGGCCAGTTCGGGGAAAATCATCTGGGAGACCGGGATGAATTTCTTCCCACCAACCACGGTTTTGATGAATTCTTCGGGAACCTTTACCACCTGAACGCCGAGGAGGCCCCGGAGCAGGAAGATTATCCCCCATATCCAGCCTTTAAAAAGCGGTTCGGCCCCCGGGGGGTGATTCACAGTTATGCGGACGGGCGGGTGGAAGACACCGGCGCTTTGACGATCAAACGCATGGAGACGGTGGATGAGGAATTTCTGGATGCAGCCTTGAAATTTATCGACAACTCCACCAAGGATGACAAGCCCTTCTTTGTCTGGTTCAACTCCACCCGAATGCATTATAAAACCCATGTCAAAAAAGAATCCCGGGGTCGCTCCGGTCAGGGGTTTTATAACGACGGCATGCTGGAACATGACGATCAGGTGGGCGCCCTGTTGAAAAAACTCGACGATCTGGGCATTGCCAAGAACACCATTGTTTATTATTCCACGGATAACGGTCCCCATTACAACATGTGGCCGGACGGCGCCATTGCCCCTTTCCGGGGGGAAAAGAACACCAACTGGGAAGGCGGCTACCGGGTGCCCGCATTAGTGAGGTGGCCGGATAAAATCAAGGCCGGCAAGATTTCCAATGAAATCATGTCCCATCTGGACTGGGTGCCGACCCTGATGGCGGCTGCGGGCGATCCTGGCGTGAAAGAAAACCTCCTAAAAGGCCATAAGGCCGGCGACAAGTCCTTCAAGGTTCACCTGGACGGCTATAATCTTCTGCCCTACCTGACCGGCCAAATGAACAAGGGTCCCCGGCGGGAAATTATCTATGTGAATGACGACGGAATGATCGTCGGGACCCGGGTGGGAGACTGGAAAACGGTCTTTGCGGAACAGCGGGTTCATCGGTTCGATGTGTGGCGCGATCCCTTTATCGTATTGAGGGCGCCCAAACTTTTCAACCTGCGCCGGGATCCTTTTGAGCGAGCCGATACCGATTCCAACGCCTACAATGAATGGTGGGATGCCCGCACCCATCGTATCGGCGAAGGCGTAGCCGCGACCCAGATGTTTTTGGCCACCTTCAAAAATTTTCCACCCCGCCAGCGTCCGGCTTCCTTTACCATTGACCAGGCGGTTGAACAGTTTAAAAAAATGGCCGCCCAGCAACCGAAACGATAAATGGAACCTCTGGAGGCTTTTCATAAAATCCGGGAGACCATGGAACGGTCCGTCCTCGGGCAGCCCAAAGTGGTGCATGCGCTGTTGATTGCCCTGCTGACCAACGGCAACGTTCTGCTGGAGGGCGTTCCCGGAACCGCCAAGACCCGATCCATCAAAACCCTTGCAAACACCCTGGATGCCGATCTCGGGCGGATACAGTTTACCCCGGACCTGCTGCCGTCGGATATTACGGGAACTGAAATCTACCGGGAAGTCGAAGGGCGGCATACCCTGGTTTTCGAGCCCGGACCGATTTTCAACAATTTCATTCTGGCGGATGAAATCAACCGGGCTCCGACAAAAGTCCAGTCCGCCCTTCTGGAAGCCATGGAGGAACGCCAGGTTACGGTTGCCGGGAAAACCTACCCCCTGCCCGGGTTGTTCATGGTGTTAGCCACCCAGAACCCCATCGAGCATGAGGGAACCTTCCCTTTACCCGAGGCCCAGACTGACCGATTCATCATGAAGGTCCCGGTGGGCTACCCTATGGACGATGCGGAAATCGAGGTCATCCGGCTTGTCCGTTCCGAGGAACTGGTTGCGCTGAATTCCGTTGTGAATCCCCTATCCGATCAGAATGCGGTGTTTGAAGCCCGTAAAGCCGTTCACGACATTTATATTTCGGAAAATGTGGAGCGCTACATCGTATCCCTTGTAACTTCCACCCGCCACCCGGAAAGATATGACGGCGATCTGAAGGAATGGATTGAAATCGGCGCCAGCCCCCGGGCCGGAATCGCCCTGGATAAATGTGCCCGGGCCAATGCGTGGCTTTCCGGAAGAACATTCGTCGATCCGGATGATGTGCGGGCCGTTGTTTACGAAGTGTTGCGGCATCGGCTGATGCTGACCTACGAAGCCGTTGCCGAGGGAATCACCCCGGACGATGCCGTTTGCGAGCTGCTCAAACAGGTTCCGGTGGCCTGATGGGGTAACATCTCAGAAACCTGTTGATTCTAGAGTTTATATTGACCTCCCCGGGCTGATTGCCCTGCGGCATGAGGCCCGGGGGCTGTCTTTTCTGCCGAGGGCCGCCTTGCGAAGCCCTCATTCCGGCCGGCATGCTTCACGGTTGCGGGGCCGGGGCCTTGACCTGGAAGAACTCAGACAGTATTATCCGGGAGACGATATCCGGCGGATGGACTGGAAAGCCACGATTCGTACGGGAAAACCCCATGTGAGAACCTATACGGAGGAACGGGACCGGCCGGTTCTGCTCCTCGTGGATCAGCGAATATCGATGTTTTTCGGAAGCCGGCATAAAATGAAATCCGTAACCGCCGCTGAAATATCGGCACTTGCGGCATGGAGTGCCATATCATCGGAAGATCGGATCGGCGCCCTGATTTTTAATGACGACAGTGTATTTGAACTACGGCCCCAACAGAACCCCTCCGCTGTTCCCCGCCTGCTTCACGCCCTGGTGGCGTATAACCGCCGGCTCAAGGTGGGAGGCAGCAACCCGGGAAATGACGCCCAGCTGAATGGGGTCCTTTTGAAGGCGGAAAAACTCTGCACCCATGATTTTTTCGTTATCCTGGTCAGCGATCTGAAGGGTTTGGATAAAACGTCGGTCAAACGCATCAAAAGAATTGTCAGGCATAACGACATCATGATCCTTCATGTATTCGATCCCCTGGAAAAACATCTGCCCCCCAAAGGCCGGTATGTCGTCAGCGACGGTCAATTGCAGATGGAGTTCGATGCCGGGGCAAAGGATATTCAAAAGCGATTTTCCGATCATTTTGTCAATCGTGTGCATGATCTTTCCGATCCGCTGAAAAAACATCTTGTGCCGGTAATACAGGTGGATACGGTTCATCCGGTCGAAGACCAGATCAGACGGGCCATGAGCGGCCGGTCGGGCAGGACACGGTGAACCTTCCCCCGTCGGAACACTTCGGCAATCCCCTGATCCGGGGGATTGCCGAAATCCATATTCCGGACCCGGTTCCCTGGACCCCTTCAGCTCCGGGATGGATCCTCCTCTTTGCCATTTTAATGGCGACTGGCCTGGGGTTGTTTTTCCGGCTATGGAAAAGATGGAAGGGCAATGCATACCGCCGTCGCGCCTTGAATATCCTCAAGCGTTTGAAGCAGACGGATGGCAGGGCTGAACAAACGGTTTTACTGCCCGGGCTCCTCAAATCTACGGCCCTCCAGGCTTTCCCCAGAGCCCTCGTGGCTTCACTTTACGGTGAGAAATGGATTGCGTTTCTGGAAAGCCGGTATGCGGAACCCGGTTTCAGGGAAAATGCCGGGAAACACCTCTTGACGATATCTTACCGGAATCCCGAAACCTGGAATCTCTCCGGGGATCAGATCGAAGCGGTCTTTTCCTTTGCCGGGCGATGGATAAAACACCATCGCCGGGAGGACGAACCATTATGACCTTCGCCCATCCCTGGTGTTTCCTGTTTACCGTCCTTCCCTTTTTCGTCAGAAGATTATCCCCCCCCTACAAAGAACAGCAGATCTCCGTCCAGGTCCCTTTTTTCCAGTCCATCGTGGCCTTTACCGGCAACACCCCGGCTCCGGGGGCTGTCGTCCATCGTAAAATCCGGATCCAAAAAATCCTGCTCGGGATCAGCTGGATGCTTCTGGTTATCGCCATGGCCGGACCGCAATGGGTTGGAGAGCCGGTAACCCGCATCAAATCGGCCCGGGACATCATGGTTGCGGCGGACATTTCAGGCTCCATGGAAACTTCAGATTTTACAACCGGCACGGGGGAGCCGGCTTCACGCCTGGATGGGGTCAAGGAAGTGCTGAAGGATTTCATGCGCAGGCGGAGACATGACCGGGTGGGTCTCATCGTATTCGGCACATCTCCCTATCTTCAAGCCCCTTTTACCGCGGATCATGAAACATGGATGACCCTTCTGGATGAAACCCGGGTGGGAATGGCCGGGCAGAAAACCAATTTCGGCGATGCCATCGGTCTGGCCGTCCGGCTTTTCGAAGAATCGGAAACACAAAACCGGGTTTTGATTGTTCTCATCGACGGCAACGACACGGGGAGCCGTGTGCCGCCGGTGGAAGCCGCGAAAATCGCTTCAGCCAAAAATGTCCGGATTTATGCCGTCGCCATCGGTGATCCGGGGTCAACCGGGCAGGAACAAATCGACATCGAAACATTGCAGCGAATCGCAGCCGTCACCGGGGGCGGCTGTTTTACAGCCCAAAACCGGAAAGAGCTTGAAAAAGCCCATGGGGAAATCATGGCCCTTGAACCGGAAACCTATGAGACCATAGTCTTTTCTCCACGAAAAACCATGCACCATTATTTTCTGGGGGCCATTGTTCTGCTGTACAATCTCTTTTTCGGGGGTCTGTTTTTAAAAATTGCGCTTCGACGAACCGGGACAAGGCGGGATGGATATCGGGATGTTTGAACATTTCCATTTTCTGAGGCCCTGGTGGCTCCTGATGATGGTGCCGGTGATGGTTTTTATCCAGTTCTTTTTCGGCAGCCGGGACATCAAATCCCGGTGGCACGGCATCATTGCCCCACATCTGCTGGCGTACCTGATCGTCTCTGAAAAACGGGAAAACCGGCTTAAACCCACGCATATGCTCCTTATGGGAAGTCTTCTGGCTGCGCTGGCCATGTCCGGACCGACCTGGGGGCGCAGCGTTTCGCCTTTTGCCCAAGACCGGGCGCCCTTGGCCATTATCCTTGACCTGTCCAAGTCCATGGACCAGACTGACATCCAGCCCTCCCGTCTGGAACGGGCCAAGCAAAAGATTCATGATCTTCTTCAAGTCCGCAGGGGTTCCAAAACCGCCATCGTTGTTTATGCGGGGAGCAGCCATCTGGCCGTCCCTCTCACCAACGACCCAAGGGTGATCGAAAACCTTCTTTCCGCCCTGAAAACCGATATGATGCCCAGGCGGGGCAAGGCCCTGGAAAAGGCCATTCGGTTGATCCACAAAATATTCCAGGAACCGGGTGTCCCGGGAACGGTTCTGGTGATTGCCGACGGTGTTTCTCCCGAGGCGGGCAAGGCGGTTGCCGGATTTTTCGCTTCTTCCGCCCACCAGATCATTGTCTGGGGAATGGGAAGCCGGGAGCGGAAACCCACCGGGAATCCTGACCACGAAGTATTTGGCGGCGTCCATATCCCCCTTGCCGGGGAAGCGCTCAAGGGCCTTGCCGGGGATGCCGGCGGCCTTTATGTTGAGGTTGCACCGGACAAATCGGATGTCTTGGAAATCCGGAGACGCATTGATTTTCATTTCACATCGGCCGATGATGTCAATCGACCCCGGATTGATTCGGGGTATTGGTTTTTATTTCCCATAGCCGTTATTTTTTTGCTGTGGTTCCGAAAGGGATGGACGTTGACCTGGGGAATTGCCTGCATCGTCGTCTCCGTCTGTGCCGGGCCCCGTCCCGCGGCTGCCGGGGGATGGCTGATGGACCTGTGGCTCACGCCGGACCAGCAGGGCCAGTATTATTTTGAAAAAGGCGACTATGACAGGGCGGCGGAGAGTTTTGAGGAGATGTCCTGGAAAGGCGTTGCCTTTTATAGGAACGAAAACTTCGAGGCGGCCATCGAGATCTTTTCCCGGATCAAAAACCCGGATGGGTATTTTCATCTGGGAAACGCCTTCGCCCATGCCCGGCTTTACGGCATGGCTATTGACGCCTACCATCGCACACTCGCCATGGAGCCCGGTCACCAGGATGCTCAAAAAAACATTCGCATCCTTGAAAAGCTTATTGATGAACTCAATCGCCAGGCTGCGGCCCAAAAAGCCGAGGAAGGCGAGTCCTCGGAGGAAATGGGAGATGATGCCGTCCATGGGGACGGGGCCGACGAGACCGCCCTGGGTCAAAAAAATATCGAGCAATATTCGGCGAAACAGATTTTAGCCGACCCTGAACTCAACGAAATATGGATGAGACAGGTTCAGCAAGACCCGGCCCATTTCCTGGGTATGAAATTTCATATGCAGATTAACCGCCAAAAACAGTGAAAAAATAACCACTGATGCGCGATAACAAAGGGTTGACGGCAACAGCACTGATCATCTGGATCATCTGGGGATGGGCCACGCCTTATGGTTTGTCCGCAGGGCCGGAGAACGGTCCGGGAGAACAACGCCTTTCGAGAATCCCCGAACTGAAGATCAAGGTCTGGGTGGATCCCGGCGGACCCGTGGTGAAGACCCAGCAAGTGCAGTTTGTTGTTGAACTTTCAACATCCACCTGGTTTGCCGGGGGTACCCGGGTTAAACCCCTGGAGCTTGCCGAAGCCGTTGTCCTGGAGGCCGGGCAACTGGCCGTCAATTTCACCCGCGATGAAGAGGGCGGTCCCTGGTCCGTTCAACAATGGACGTTTTTTATCTACCCGTTGAAAAACAAAACCTACACCATCCCGGAAATCCGGGTGACTGCCTTTGTCGCTGATGGGAGAGGGGGCCAACCCCGGACCCTGGAAGCGATGACCCGGCCGCTTCGGTTTACCGCCCTCATCCCGGCGAAGCTCGAAAACAGAGAAGACTGGGTTGCGGCTTCCGGCCTGACGATCCAGGAACAGTACAGCTCCCTATCTGAAGTATACACCGCGGGAGACGCCGTGGAACGCAGGATTGACTTTGAAACGGACGGCCTTCCCGCAATGATGCTGCCGGCCGTAAGGGAGCATGCCGTTCCCGGACTGGCGGTTTATCCGGAACCGCCGATCATTTCCGATGCGGTGAACCGGGGACAAATTATCGGCAGACGAACGGAGCGCATAGTCTATGTAGTCGAAAAACCCGGGACCTATCGAATCCCCGAAAGGCATTACACCTGGTACAACATCCATACCCGACAACTTGAAACGGTATCCCTGCGGGAAAAAATCATTTCAACCCGGGCCCATGGCCAATCTCTCCCCGGAACTGACGGTGATTTGGCCGAAAAATTTGAATTTTTGAGATATGCCCTATGGATTGTGGCTCCGTGGATTCTGACAGGCTTTGCGGTCGTCATTTATCGGTGCCAAAAGGGCAAATCAGGACCCTCTGCCCCGGCTCTGAAACGCGCCCTGAAAAAGGCTCTGAAAAACCGGAACCGGGAAGAGGCGACGCGCATTTTGTATCGATGGTTCGATCATTGGGGCCCGCCAGGAAAGGATTATACACACTGGCGGCAGTTTTTACGCTCCACCCGTGGCCCGGAGGCACTGCAATGTTTTGACGGGTTCATGGCCTTGGCTTATGGCCCGGATTCCTCCCGAAAGCCGGCCACGAAGTTGCCGGCCAAAAAAATCGCCGCACTGATGGGCCGCCGATCATTTACGACCCGATTTTGGAAAAAGAAGCCACTGCCTGATTTCCGGTTATCCAAATCCACGGGTTTTGAATCGGAGCCGAGCAAAAATGCCGGAAGAAAAATCAGAGTAAAGCTTATGACGCCGCTTTCATTTTTTTAACTGCCTCGAGAAGTTCCTTCCCCAGGATGCTGTTCGTTTTCAGACCAGCCATTTTCACCGCGAACTGCTCGCTCTCGTCCATACGGTTGCGCTGCAGGTAGAAAACACCCAGAGCATAAAGGTAGTCTTCGTTTTCAGGCAACAGGCGGCACGCGGTTTTCAGGGCTTCTTCTGCTCCCGCATCCTGCTTCAAATGCTGTCGGACCAATCCCAGATTATAATAAATCCTGTCCCGAAGGGGCATTCCCCGTGCCGCCGCTGCCAGATAGGTTTCAGCCTCACCATAATTTTGGGTCTCAGCCAGCAGCAATCCCAGTGAGTATTTGATTTCATGCATATCCGGCGCAACCGCCATCGCTTCCCGGAGCAGACGTTCCGCCTTGTCGTTTTCCCCGCGTTGATTGCACAATGAGGCCAGGTTGACCTTGGCCGGATAAAATCGGTCATCGATTTCAATGGCCTTTTCATACTGCGAAACAGCCTTGTCCAAATCCCCCAGGTCGGTATACAGGTTTCCCAGATTGTGCCGGGAAACCGCGAAGTCCGAAGTCCTTTCCGTCGAACGGATATACTCCGCCAGTGCCGCCTCGTAACGGTCTTTTGCCGCCGGCGTCATGGCAGAGCCTCGTATTCCGGCCAGTCTCGCCGCCGCCTCGATTCTGACGGCTTTCACCGGGTCATAAAGCATGGGCCCCAATGCACCCAGTAATTTTTCCGGATCCTCTTCCGGAAGGTTGCGAACAGCGGTGTGGCGGACAAGGGCATCTTCATCCGACAATGCCTGCAAAAAGGGGGACGTGATTTCCTGCCCGGGATAAGTGCTCCACAAATAAACGGCCGTTGCCCGCACAATGGACGCATACAGCCGGTCTTGGGCCAGTCGGACCAGATCGTTGAGAACACCGGGTTCCCCCCGGCGTGCCCGGGCGAAAATCGTCCCGTAATGGGGACGTTTCCTCTCCCCGTACCATTTTTTCACCGCATCCGCGGCCCATTGCGGGGACTTGTCCCAGTGGCACCGGTTGCACCCATTGGGTACGCCCGATTCAAGACTCAGAACCGGGGACGGAATCCGGAAACTGTGATCGGGCCGATAGTCCACGCCCATGTAAGTCCGGCCCGGCATATGGCACTGTTCACACCTTGCTCCGGAACCGACCTCAAAAAGCGTTTCCCCGGATGCGGATGTTACAGGTTTTCCGGGTTCCCCTTTGGTTTTGTGGAAATGATGGTCTTTTGAGTCGTATACAGCCGCCTTATGGCACTGGAGACAAAGGTCGTTTCCGGACCTGATGCGGTTAATGCCGTGCACGTCGTGGCAGTCGCTGCAGCGAACGTTCCGGGCCGCCATTTTACTTTGCAGGAACGAGCCGTAAACATACACTTCTTCCAGAATCTGACCGTCCGCGAAATAAAATCCCTCGGTGAGCAACTGGGGAACCCCGTAGTCCAGGAAATCAGCATGACGGTGAATGTTGTCGCCCATGGACATGCGCCGGGAGTGGCACGGCGCGCAAATGGCGATCTGCTCTTTTGCCCCGAGTCCCGTGGTCCGAACCTCCAGGCCGGCATTGGCCAGATCCGGACGGCCCATCTCGGGCAATTGCGCCCACTGGACATGGGCCGAACCCGGACCGTGGCAGGCCTCACATCCCACGCTGATTTCAGACCATGCGGTCTGGTAGTTTCCCGTTCCGGGGTCATAATTTTTTTTAAGATCCGTGCTGTGGCATTCGGCGCACATCCCGTTCCAGTTCTGGGCCTGGTTGGTCCAGTACAGCCAGTCCGCGGGGTCGATTTTTTGGTCCGGATACAGATGGTACCATTTTTTCCCACGGACATCCCAGGCAATGGGCAGGCACTGCAACCGTCCCCCCGGAAAGGCAATCAGGTATTGCTGCAAGGGAAAAACCCCGAAGGTGTAAAGAATCTGAAAATCATCCGGTTTTCCATCAGCTCCCGGGGTCCTGACGTAAAACTTGCCGTTTTTCCGGTAAAACAGGGATCGATCCCCAAAATGTTCAAAAACAGCCTGGTTGAAGTCCCCCAGGACCGTCTCCTCATTGGCTGCATCCATGGCCCGTTCGTGGTGGGAACCTTTCCATTTATCGTATTCCAGGCGATGGCAATCCGCGCATTTGCCGCTCCCGACAAAAACGGCGGCATCCGGACCTTTACGGATGGCAGGTTCAGGCCTCTGCTTCTCCAGAACCGCATACAGGGGAAACAGCAGGACAATCACAGCCGTTGCGATGATGCCCGTTATCTTCCAGGGTGTCATATCGTTTTCCGGGTTTGCCGGGGTTGGCGGTCCGGGTATACGACCTGCTCTTTTGAAAATCCGCTGCGTTTGATGCTGCGCCGGGTGTCCACCCGAACGATGCCGTTTTCGATGCTCACCGGAAAATGATCCAGTGCCCGTGAAGCCGGGGAGTGGACCACCGCGCCGCGTATGTCAAACATTGACGCATGGCAGGGACAGATAAAACTTTTTTCTTCTCCGATCCAGGGAATGGTGCATCCCAGATGCGTGCACTTGCGGGACAAAGCGAGAAATCCGCCGTCTTCAAGCCGCGTCAGATAAAACCGGCCCCGGGGGAAAGCCGTTACCGTGCCTATCCCAAACGCGTTCACCGGTCCGGCCGTCACCCGGGGGTCGCTGTTTTGACGCGGTATTTCAGATGCCTGCGGCCTCAGAAAAGAAACAGCCGCCCAGAGGATTTCCGCAACTGCGGCAACTCCGAGACAGGCCCATATCCAATTTAGGAAATTTCTTCTGCCGGATATCGTTTCCGCGGTTTCCGTATTTTGTTTTTTCATATTGCCAAGGCCTTCTACCCTGAAAAAACCAGTGCCATGTGAGGGCCCCTGAACCAGGCGCCGGCAGCCGTGAGAACAGCAAAAACCGCAGCAGCAAAGACAAAAAGAGCCTGCATCGATTCACTCTTTGATGCCGAACCCTTTTTCCACATCAGGCAGTATAAACCTGACACCATGACCGCCATCAGAATGGACGGGATAAAACCGTCCCGGATCACTGAAGGCGGTCCCAATGCGCCGACATGGGGTTGAACCACCCATTCGCTCACCATGATGAACCCGGCCGTCATGAGCAGAGCGCCGAACCCGGCTATCACGGATGTTTTTTTCCCTTTGGGGAAATGAACCACCTTCCGGAAACAGGGTCATCATAAGGGAAGTAGGGTATCAGCAGAAGAAACAGCCCTGAGGCCAGGGGAATGACGAAAACCGCAAACACCGGATGAATATGAAACAGAATTTCCTGAAACCCGGCAAAATACCAGGGGGCTTTGGTCGGGTTGGGGCTTAATCCAGGATTTGCCGGATCTCCCAGAGGTGCATTGAAAAATACGCTGATGGACAGGATAAAAGCCAGCAGGGCCAGCGCGGTTGCCGTTTCCCGCACAAGCAGGTCGGGAATGCTGGGAACCTGCTTATCCTTGTCCCGATCGGCCACCGCCAGACCACCGGCTTTCCTGACCCGCCAGAAATGAAACGCCATGAATAGGGCAAGGAAAACAGGGATGACCGCTGTGTGCAGGACATAGAACTGCCGCAGGGTCGAAGGTCCGATGTGGGGTCCGGCCAGAATGAGGTTCCGAAGACCGGGTCCGATCAGGGGGATGTATTCCAGCATACCCGTGGAAACCGTAACGGCCCAATACGCCAACTGATCCCAGGGCAGGAGGTAGCCGGTAAAATTGGCTCCCAGAATGAGGGCAAACTGGAACAGGCCGATAATCCAGTTGAACTGCCTCGGCGGATGAAACGCCCCGGTCAGAAAAACCCTCAGCATGTGTAAAAAAACCACGGGTACGAGAAGATTTGCGCTCCAGAAGTGAATATTGCGGATCAACCGTCCGAAAGGCGCTGTGGTGATCATCACCTGAATGGATGCGTGGGCCGCGATCGGCGCGGGATCGTAGGCAAATTTCAGCAGGATGCCGGAGGTGAGTTGAACCGCAATCAGAACTGCGGCCATCCCTCCCAATCCCCAGGACAGGGTGAACCGCAGGGACTGTTGTGCAACGGTTTGGGGACGGAAATGAAAAATCAGGTTCCGGCGAATAAAGCGCCGCCGGTCCATATCCGTTACAGGAATCGGAATACCGGAAAAAATGGAGAGCAGCCTGTGATAAAACCGCTTCTCCGGATTTGTTGATGGCGCTGATTGGCTCAGGCTGTTCCTTTCCATCCGACCGGTTGTCTCTAAATTACAGGAGATAACAAGCGTTTGCCTGTATGGGGGAGTGTATGGCAAAAGGAATATTGCTTGTCAAGAAAAACACCCGCCGGCCTCTTCCCATGCCGGCGGCCCGGCGGGTTCACCCGGCTTCAACTTTTTCATCAAGGGGGCCGGTTCCCGGAATACTTTCTTGATCTCTGGAAAGATTATGATATGATCTCGTCCATTATCCAACCTGCCGCCGTCGTTTCCGCAAACGGATCCTTTTGTTTGCCCGGACTGCGGATGCCGTTTCACCGGTTTCTCATGCCTTTAAAAAACGGACAATTTCGAAGAAATGCTTCCCCCTATGGATCAGGCGTTGAACGGATTCAGAGTGATCGATTTCGGGCAGTACATCGCGGGGCACTACGCATCCATGCTTCTGGCGGAACAGGGCGCCGACGTCATCAAGGTGGAGCGACCTTCCGGGGATCCTTATCGACGGGAACCCGGGTTCCTGGTTTTCAACCGCAGCAAAACCGCCATGTCGCTGGATCTCAAAACCGAAACGGGAAAACGGATCGCCGGGGATTTGATCCGGACCGCCGACGTGGTCGTTGAAAATTTCAGCCCCGGAGTCGCCCATCGACTGGGCATCGGTTACGAAGCCGTCAAGGAGATCAATCCCCGGGTTGTTTATTGCTCCATTTCCGGTTTCGGCCAGACCGGTCCCTACCGGGATATCCCGGGCTGGGATCCCATCGTGGCCTCTTATGCCGGGGTCTACGTGGAGCAGGGAGGGGGTATTGAAAACCGTCCCCTTTACCTGGTGTTGCCTCTGGCCAGTTATTACGCCGCTTTTATGGCCGCCTTCGCCGTTGCCACGGCCCTTCTGGCGCGCGAAATCACCGGAAAAGGTCAGATGGCCGACATCTCTTTGTTCAATGCCATTTTAGGACCCCAGAGTACGTATATTTCCGAGTTCAACGGCAAGATCAGGATGCCGGGAGCGGCACGATCCGGCCAGCAGGGTATGCTCCCCCTCTATAAACTCTACCAGGGCAGTGACGGAAAATGGTTTTTTCTGGCCCTGGGAAACTTCACTTTTTTTACGAAATTCGCTCTGGCCATGGGCCATGATGAATGGCTCATGGACCCTCTTTTTGAGGGCGCTCCGTTCCTGATCCTGCCGCCGCGGAACACCCAGCTCATTGCCATGTTCCAGGAAATGTTCGCAGCCCGGACCCGTGACGAGTGGGTGGCTTTTCTGCAATCCGAGGACATTCCCTGTTCGCCTGTCTGTCTCGTGGAAGAATTCATGAACGATCCTCAGGTGATCGCCAACGACCTGGTCGCCCGGGTGGATCAGCCGGGTCTGGGGAAAATCAGGGAAATGGGGGTTCCCGTGGCATTGGGCCTGGAGCCTGGAGCCATTCAAGGGCCGTGTCCGGGGATCGGGGAACACACCCGCATGATTCTGGAAAATCTGGGGTACAGCCCTGAAAAAATCGAAGAATTAAAGCGCCGGAAGATCTGTTAAACGCCTGGGGAGGACCACGATGCAACCTTTGGAAAATATCCGGATCGCAGATTTTACCACCATGATCAATGGACCCTATGCCGCCATGATGCTGTCGGACATGGGGGCGGACGTGATCAAGATCGAACCGCTTTTCGGCGATTCCTGGCGGGCGGTGGGCGGGGGATTTTTATCCTGCAACCGCGGCAAACGCTCCGTAGCCGTGGATTTAAAAAAACCCGAGGGAAAAGCCGTTGCCGGGGATATTGTTCAAACTGCCGACATGGTCATCGAAAACGCCCGGTGGGGGGTCTGGCACAAGCTGGGTCTGGATTATGAATCCGTCCAAAAGCTCAAGCCGGATCTGATTTATATCTCCATTCTGGGGCATGGTTCAAAGGAACCCTATGCCAACCGGCCGGGTTTCGACCCGGTTCTCCAGGCCCGGAGCGGCCAGATGGCGTGTCAGGGCGGCAAGGGCAAGCCTCCGGTTTATCACCTCATCGCCCTGAACGACCAGGCCGCCCCCATGCTGGGGGCCTATGGCGCGGTCTTGGCCCTTTTGTCCAGAATCCGGAAAGGAAAATCCCAGCGTGTTGAAACTTCCCTGACCCATGCATCCATAGCGCTTCAGGCGGCTGATTTCATCGACTATGAGGGATATGAACGAAAATACCCGGGGGATGAAAGGCTTCTGGGATTAAGCGCCGTTTTCCGGCATTACCAAACCGCTGAGGGGCGGTGGATATTCATCTGCTGCACCGGTGAGAACCACTGGCGGGGCCTGTTAAAAGCCCTGGGTCTTGAAAATCTATCCACGGACCCCAGGTTTTCCAACGCCCACGCCCGGACGGAGAACGACCACGAACTGGCGGATATCCTGGAAAAGGCCATTGGCGCCGGAACAACCGGTCAATGGATCGCCGCATTGCAGGAACACCATGTTCCCGCAGCCCCGGGGCAATCCGCGGATGAGGTGCTGACAGACCCCCACTGCGAAGAAAACCGGCTCTTCGACGACCGCGAAGACCCCATCTTCGGGCAGGCCCGGCTGGTGGGGGTAGGGCCCCGGTTTTCAGACATCACGGGCATCATCAAAAGGCCCGCCCCCATGCTCGGGGAGCATACCGTGGAGGTGCTGCGCGAACTGAAATACGGGGAAGATAAAATCGAAGCCCTGAAACGGGAAAACATTATTTTTTCGGCTTTATAATCATCTTTAACGCCAAACCCCAAGGAGGACATTCATGTTTAAAACCTTTATCGTCGAAATCGGAATGGGTCTTGACCAGCATGGTCACAACAACAATCCCACCAACGCGGCCGTCAAGGCCATCAAGAACGCCATTTCCAACAACTGCCTGGTGGGATTGAGGGATATCGTCGGCCTTAAAAACCCCGCCGACATGGCCGTGGAGGTGCTCATCGCAGCCCCTTATCCGGAAAACATCAATGCGGAACAGGTCCTTGCCGCCGTTCCGTTCGGGTCCAAAACCTTGACCGTGGTGGAGGGCGGCATGAAGACCATGGGGCTTCCGGTGGCGGCCCTGGGGGACACCACCGGGGAAGTGATCGTGGCCAATGCAGCCGTAACCGTAAAATGCAACATGCCGTAAGGCGCAATATCCGGGAGGAGATCCTATGAAAGCAGCATGCTACCAGGGATTGCGGGAAATATCCTGTGAAGACGTGGAAAAACCGGTGATTCAGGAACCCACGGACATTATCGTCAAGGTTGCGGCCTGCGGGATCTGCGGCTCCGACCTGCACTCCTATAAACTGGGGCTTTTTCCCGAAATCAGCCTGGAAACCCCCAAGGGACGGATACCCGGCCATGAATTCAGCGGGGATGTGGTGGAAATCGGCAGCGCCGTTGAAGGCATTAAAGTCGGGGACCGGGTCGCGGCCATCGCCATGGGTGGCATGGCCGAATATGCCCGGGTCGGCAACGCCTTTCTCGGCATGACGGTGTACAAACTTCCCGACGAGGTGAGTTACGAGGAGGCCGCCACCATTGAACCCCTTGCCACGTCCCTCCATGCGGCCCGGAAAGGCAGACCCGCCGAAGGCCAGAACATCGTGGTTTTCGGGGCCGGCATCATCGGGCTTGGCATCATTCAATGCCTGAAGGCCATGGGCCTGAATTTCAGGCAGATCATCGCCGTGGATGTGTCGGACAGACGCCTGGACATGGCCAGGCGGATGGGGGCGGACGTCACCCTCAATGCCGTTCGGGAAAATGTCCATGAACGGGTCGAGGCGATTGCGGGAACCCAGCCTTTCATGCTCATGCCGGATGCGGGATCCTATCCCCTGGTGGACATTGTCTACGACGCGGTGGGGTATATCATGGAACGGCCGGGTGTGCCTGTTTTTCAACAGGCCATCCATATGGCGAAGGAAGAAGGAACCGTGGTCGTTTTTGGGATTTTTGAACAGAATTTAAATCTGGATCTTTCAGACATGGTCACCAAGCAGGTGAACATACACGGCTCATTCGCCTATACCTTCGATGACCTTGCGGACAGCCTCGAATTGATCCGGTCCGGAAAAGTGGACCGCAGGGCCTTGGTCAGTCACGAATGCTCAGTGGATCAATGCAAGGAAGCTTTTGAAACCCAGGCCAATTTCGACGGCTCCGTGAAGGTGCTGATCAAGCCGTAACCCTATGGGTTTTAATGAATCCGCATCCCTCCAAACCGGGGGGACGCGGATTGCTGATTACATCCCAATATAAATTTAACGGCCTGATTATTTTATAGAATCTTGAGCGACTGTAGGATGGGTGGAGCTTGCGGAACCCATCATATCACGGGCTGGAACCCGGTTCATGACGATGGGTTTCGCAAGCTCCACCCATTATGTCTACGTGCCCGCAGTTTACCGAAGGATTCCGCATCTCCGGAAAAAACCGGGGATGCGGATGTTTGAATTTTTAACTTCACACGGGAGGATATTAAAAATTAAAATTCAAAATAGTATTGGAAAAGCTTAATACATCAATATTAGATTTAGTAATTGGAGTTTTGCCATCGGATGAGGCAACGACATCATAAAACCCCTCGTTTAAATCAAAGATGAATTCTGAGTTATTGGCAACATTTACCGAATCGACCTCGATCTCTTGACCTCCGCAGAGTTGGCGGAAACTGATAGTTGCACTGCCTCCCACATCTGCACCGGAGACCTTTACCGTAACGTTTCCTAAATATGCCGCTTCGGAAAGTTCAAAATTGACCTGCGGATAATCCATTCCATATTCAACGGTTTGCCTTATACATTCAGGCTCATACCCGGCCTTATAAGCTACCAGGTTGTATGTGCCCTCGGACAAAAACATAGAATATTCCTCGTCTATATTTTCTGTGTCGGTAGTATGTGTCGAGGTATACACTCTTGGATCGGTTCCATCCGCATCCGTTTCCTGGGCTGAAACCACAGCTCTACCTTCCTCATCATAGGTGACAGTTCCACTTACATAAGCACTGGTTTCAATATCATCTACCTTGATAACGGGTTTTAAATTATATTCCTTCCCGCTATTACCACGCGTCACAATGGATGCCGCCGCGTCAAAATCAAGAACCAAATGAACCGGACGGCCTGATATTTCTAAATCAAACCCGCTGACCAGATGCAGTTTTCCGCTGGGAACTCTTAATGGGTGAACTTCACCATTTTTATATACCACATAATGAGGATAAGGATGACCAATAACGTCAACATCTGGATCTGCCAGGTAAAGCCGCATCTGGGTATAATGCCCGTTATCAAGTTCTATGGTGCCCAATTCTCTTAAATTGTCATTGACAAGTTCCAAAAGGTCAAAAGTTTCATCGCGGTCCTCATTGCGTTCGACCACGGTGATCCAATTGTGGTCACCATCCCCCTCTCCGTCCATGTCAGCAATCCCATCCCGGGCACCGTCACCGTCGACATCGCCCAGATGAACCTCAACTCTATCTATAGTGACATAAACGGAATCGAATTCATCAGTCGGCGCATCCGTCATGCTCAGCGTCAATTCCCCCGTGCCGGAGGCCGTTCCGGAATCCGACCCTCCCCCGCCACCGCAGGCGGTCATCATCAGCAGAAACATCAGTGAAAAAATCCATCCGAAATTTTTAACGGTCTTCATGGCAATCTCCTTTCATTTAAACGATTTTCTACCGGATTGACGTTTTGCCGACGATCAGCAGCGATGGATACGTCGCCGGTCAGAACATGATGATTTTATCGGCGACAATGATCCCGTCGACAAAAGCTCCCTGAACGATGATTTTCAAACCGGGCAGCAAGTCCTCCCGCACGCCGCCCGCAAATCCGGTTTCCGGGGTTGTTTCGATCTCATACCCCTCGAGATAAAACCTGTTGTCCTGGACAAAGTCGCCGGCAATCCCCTTGATATGCAATTTTTTGGCGTTGTTTTCCCCCAGTCTGCCGTAAGGTTCAACGGATGTTGCGATCATGGTTCCACCGGCATCGATCTGACCCCTGACGAAGACATACATCCCGTTGGTCGGTTCTCCGGCAAGGAATCCGGCCATATGGGCATGGCTGAAATCCACCGAAAGAGCGGTGATCCGGAAGGTCCGGCCATTGGCGTTGAATCCGCTGACCCTACCGGCCACCTGGAACATGGCGTTGACCGGCGCCTCATCGGCCATTTTATTTACAAAAGAGGCCTGAATCTCCCCTTTAGAGTTGAAATAGCCGGAAATCTCGACGAAATTGCCCGGGGTCAGGCCGGCCGCACCTTCCCCGCCCATGCCTTCCAGACGGGACTGTGCATCGACCATCACGGTCTGGCCGAGCAACTGGATACGAACCTTTTCCGGGTCGGCGACATCAACGGAATCGACGGCATCGACCGGGCCGATCAGGGTGGAGGTGTAAAACACGTCCTGTGCGATTCCTGTCCCGTCCTCATTCAATGTCCCTTCCACCCGGACGATCCGGCCGGGGCTCAACTTCCCCTTGACAATGGCATCGCCCTTTCCGGCAAGAGCGTCATCGATATAGAGGTTCGCCCCCGAAGTTTCGAATTTCACGTCATTGACCCAGATGCTTCCCAGGGCGGTGACCTCTCCGGTGCTGATCACCCCGGTTCCACCGATGCCGCCCCCGGCCACCGTGATGTCCCCGCTGCCGCAGGCGGCCAGTCCCATGAGAACGGTGCCCATTATCAAAAAGTTAAGGGTTTTAATGAATTTTAACATTGTTTCAGACCTTTTCATCCACGGGTGCTTCGAAATAGTAAATGCCCAGACCGGCCAGATGACGCCCCTCGCCCCTGGTTTCCGGCCGGATGTCCCGATCGTAAAAGGACAGCCATTGATCCAGGTCTTCAAGGAGCTTCTGGGCCGATTGGGCCGCCAGTTCATGAAAAACCGGGAGAATTTCTCCCGGCAGATTGTCGTAGCTGACCTTTCTCTGGAAAAAACGCGGGCATGGGTTCGTCATGTTGTGGTCGATGGTGGAAATCAGGTGGGCCGTATCCGTTCCCAGGATATGAAGACGCATTTCGTCATCCTGTCCGGGGACATAGAAACGGCTGACCAGCCGGACGGCATTTTTCTCTGTTTTTTCCACGGTCCCCGACCGGGTCAGTTCGTCCAGAACGGCCCGGAAGGGCATATCCCCGCTGTACCGGCGGACAAGGCCGGCAAAGCTGGGGCCGTCACCGGTTATCGGCAATATCAACGGGTTGCTGTCCTCATCAATATAATCGCGTTCCCTGCGCCAGGCGGCGATGACCCTGGCGGCCCGGTTGTACCGGTCGGCAGATGAGGTGTCCTGGGGCGAGGCTTCTTCCCGGACCCGTTTCACCTCTTTCCGGGACAGGCCGGTGATCACGGAGATGCGGGATATGGACTGCTTCCGGTCGTTTAAACCGAATTCCCGAGCTGCGGTGTCCACGTAAACCCATTTGGCGATATCGCTGAACGCGGCAAACGTCATGCCGTTTCTCAGCAGGATGCGGACAAGCGGTCGCAGGATCCGGATAACCGCGGCGGTAAGGGTTTTCTGGTTGATCATCGGCATCTCTTGCGCCTTATTGTTCGATCCCCGAAATAGTGACTTTAAAAAAAGATTTCATTTTTTGGGAATATTTTCCCAAAAAATGTTTCTGTTGTCAAACTTTTTTTGACCTTTTTTTTGACCTGGCTTTTTTAAGCTGATAAGTTCTATTTCATTTTGTCGCAGAGGCCGGTCCGGGAAGGGTACACTCCGGGGGCGGGTTTGATTCATCCGGAAAAAGAAAACGCTATATGATCGAACGATTGAAAAGACGCTGGAGCGGTCCGGGCGGATATGCCCAGGTCATCCACATTGCCTTTCCCCTGATTTTGAGCTCCGCGACATGGTCCATCCAGCATTTTGTGGACCGGATGTTTCTTGCCTGGTACTCTCCGGAAGCCATTGCCGCATCATCCCCCGCAGGATTTCTGAATTTCACCCTGTCCTCGCTTTTTATCGGAACGGCGGGTTTTGTAAGTGTTTTCGCTGCACAGTATTACGGGGCCGGCAGATTTCACCGCATCGGCCCGGCCCTTTGGCAAAGCCTGTATTTTTCGGTTTTCGGCGGTATTTTTCTGATCTGCCTGATTCCTTTTGCGCCCCCTTTTTTTAAATGGGTGGGTCATGACGTTCAGGTGCAGGCACTCGAGGTGCAGTATTTCAGCATCCTCTGCATCGGCGGCATTCCAGCCATCGCATCCAGCGCATTTTCCGGTTTTCTTACCGGACTGGGGAGAACCTGGCCCGTATTGTGGGTCAATCTCATTGCCACCATTGTCAACCTTGTTCTGGATTACACGATGATATTCGGAAACTGGGGATTCAAGGAAATGGGGATGGGGGGGGCGGCGATGGCCAGCGTCATTTCAGTCTTTATTTCGGCGCTTATGCTGGGCGGTTTTATTTTTTCCGCGGAAAACAACCGGATTTATCATGTCTTAAAAGGGTTCGGCGTGGAAAAGGCCCTTTTTTTCAGGCTGATCCGATTTGGCCTGCCGGCCGGCGTGCAGTTTTTTCTGGACATGGCCGGTTTCACCGTCTTTATCCTGCTGGTCGGCCGGTTGGGCGCGGTCAGCCTGGCCGCCACCAATATCGCTTTTAACATCAACATGCTGGCCTTTCTCCCCATGACCGGGGCCGGTATGGCGGTTTCCGTGCTGGTGGGCCGTTATCTGGGAAAGGAAGACGTCGGCGCCGCCCGATTCAGCGTTTACTCGGGATTTCATTTAACCTTCGTTTATATGGGGACCGTGGCCGCCGCCTATGTCTTGATCCCGGATGTGTTTGTAGCGCCTTTTGCGGTCCAGGCCCGGGACCCGGAGAATTTCCGGGAAATTTACCGCACAACGGTTGTCCTTCTGCGATTCGTGGCGGCTTATTCCATTTTTGATACCATGAATATCATTTTTGCATCGGCCATCCGGGGGGCCGGGGACACCAAGTTTATCATGTTCATGTTGCTGGGGTTATCGTTTTTTTGTCTAGTTCTGCCGACCTATGTGGCTATTGAAACACTGGGCATGGGCCTTATGACGGCATGGGTGATCGCCACCGCCTACGTGGTTATTCTGGGGCTTTCGTTTTATGCCCGTTTCAGGGGGGGAAAGTGGCAAACTCTGAGGGTGATCGAAAAACGTATTTAAATAAAGGAGGACGCTATGGAAGCCAAACAAAGGAAACTCGCCCTTGTCACGCTGCTGGGGAAAAAATATTCGGGGATGGTGGATATTCCCAGCGACACTTCCCGGACAACGGACCTGTTCAACAGCACGAACATCTTCTGGAAAAATCCCCATGAAAAATTCTATGATAACGCCATCCTCATGTACGATGCCCGGCTTTTTCTCGACGACAACGCCGTCTATAAAAAATTCGAGCAGATCCATATCAAACTGTCTGATATTGTGTATCTATACGACGACATTGAGGAAATCGGCAATGATGTGGAAAAAAAACGGGCTTCAGCAATGGGCCGGCAGACACTCGAAGGGGATCAGGCCATCAACATCATCATACGCCAGGCGGCCAATTCTTTTTACGATATCAACGGCGTATTTTCCGGTCTGTTCAAAAAAAAATCCAAGGATAAATTCATCCCCCTGACCCAGGCCAATATCGTTGAAATCTACAGAAAAGAGGATAAGTGGGTCAAAAAACCAGTCAGGCTTCCCCACCATTTCATCTGCATCAACAACGAGCACATCGAATCCGTATCTTTCGGATAGCATCATAACAGGTGAAAGATGACCCCGGGGATTTACGGCCGATTCGGATTACAGTGAAGGGCGGGGCAGCATTCCCGCCCGTTCGGCGATTTCCGGAACCTTGTGCTCCCATTCAATGGCCATCAGGTGGACCCCGGCCACCCCTTTCATTTCCCTGAATTCCGCGATCTGCTCCAGGGCGATTCTGATACCCTCTTCGGCGTAGTTCCCCTTACCGGCGGCTTTTAAGCGGTCGATCAATTCCACGGGCACGTCCATGCCGGGTACCTGGCCGGCCATGTATTCCGCCATGCGGACGCTTTTTAACGGGGTGATTCCGGCCAGGATATAACAGTTTTCCGTAAGCCCCATGTCAACGGCCATTTCCATGTATTTCCGGAATTTGTCCATGTTGTAGATGCACTGGGTCTGGATGAAATCCGCGCCGGCATTTATTTTGGCCGAAAGACGATGCACCCGGAATTCAAAGGGATCGGCAAAGGGGTTGGCCGCGGCGCCGATGAAGAGCCGGGGCGGAACGTCGATGTCTTCCCCATTGATGAACCTGCCTTCGTCCCGCATTTTTTTCACCATGGCGATCAGCTGCATGGAATCGATATCGTACACATTTTTGGCCTCGGGAAAATTTCCGAATTTCTGATGATCTCCGGAAAGGCAGAGCATGTTGCGAATGCCCAGGGAATAGGCCCCCAGGATGTCGCTCATGATGGCCAGGCGGTTCCGGTCCCGGCAGACCAGCTGATAGTTGGGCTCCATGCCTTCGCCGACCATGATGGCGGATGCGGCCAGGCTCGACATCCGGACCACGGCGGTCTGGTTGTCGGTGATGTTCACGGCGTCGACCATATCTTTAAGGTGGGCCATTTTTTCCTTTAAATGGGCGACATTGGCTCCCTTGGGCGGCCCGCATTCCCCGGTAAAGGCAAAATGCCCTGACCGCAGCACCTTTTCCAGACGGCTCCCTGATTTAAAAGTATCCATCATGTCAAGTCCTCCCTGATTCGCCTCCGGGGTCCGCCGTCCCGGGCAGTTCGCCAGTCCTTGAAGGGTTTCATTTCCAGCAGATCGGAAAGCCGGCCGTTTTCCATCTTCTTCCGGACGATTTTGTCCCAGATACAGACCACATCCTTGTTGATCTCGCAGCTCCCGTGATCCGACCCGCCGCAGGGGCCGTGGAGAAGGCTTTTGCTGCACCTGGCGATGGGGCACATCCCGTCAAAAAAATGGATCACGCAGGTCCCGCAGCCGGCGCACCGTTCCTCCCATACCCCGTGTTGTACGGCTCCGCCCATGAACGTGGTGTTCACGCCCGGGAAAAATTTCTGTTTTGGATAGGCCTCGGATAAAAACTGGGGCCCCACGCCGCAGGCGATGGACATCACCGCATCATAAGCACCCACCATCTCCCTGACCTGATCGATATATTCAGGATCGCACTGGCGTTCGATGGCCTTTTCGTCGATCCGGATCTCTTTTCCCTCTTTTTTGCGGGCGATTTTCAACAGGGACGAGAGGACTTCCACTTCCTTCTGTCCCCCCACATTGCACACCGTCACACAGCCCTTGCACCCCAGAATCAGGAGGGTGTTGCACGGCTCGATCATTTCCAGGATTTCTCCCAGGGGTTTTCTGTCCGCGATGATCATAATCCACCTCGTTTAAGCGGCTTTGTTGATATGGAGGGGGCTGGGCCCCAGCCGGCGGATCCGTTCCGTCATCTCCCCGGCGATTTCGGCGAATCGCAATCCCATGGCGGAAGACAGGTTGAACATGTCCACCCGTTCGGGCTCCATGCCGATTTCCGAAAGGGCGTTCTTCACGAATTCGACCTTTTTCCGGGTTTTGAGGTTTCCATTGATGAAATGGCATTCCCCCTCCAGGCATCCGGCCACATACAGGCCGTCGGCCCCGTCTTCGATGGCCCGGAGCAGGTGAATGATGTCCACCCTTCCCGTGCAGGGCACCTGGATAATTTTCACGTTGTCCGGATAGGACAGTCTCATGGAACCTGCCAGGTCCGCCGAGGCATACGCTCAGTACCGGCAGCAGAAGGCAATGATGTTGGGCTCAAATGATTCGGTCATCATGATGTCGTCTCCCTTTTCACACGGCCGCCGCCTCCTCCCCGTAAAACAGGGCATCTTCCTTGGCCATGATCTGTTGATCGGTGAAATGCTTCAAGGTAATGGCCTTGCCGGGACATTCGGCGGCGCAGATGCCGCAGCCATGACATTCGGCGGCATCAATCACCGCGGTTCCTTCTTCCCCCACATAAGGCACGCCGAAGGGACAGGTCCGGACACAGGTGAGGCAGGCCGCGCACCGGTCCGGGTCCACAGTGGAAACCACCCCGCCCACCATGATGCTTTCCCTGGAAAGCAGGGTCATTGCCCTGGCCGCCGCCGCCTTGGCCTGGGAAATGGTTTCCTCCAGGGGTTTGGGATAATGGGCCAGTCCCGCCACAAACAGTCCCTCGGAGGCAAAATCCACCGGCCTTAACTTGGCATGGGCCTCCACCAGGAAACCCTCGCTGTTGACCGGCACTTTGAAGATCTCGAAAAGGGCTTTGTTTTCATTGGGCAGCACCGCGGCCGCCAGCACGAGCAGATCCGGGTGGAGGCGAATGGGGGCCCGAAGCACATGGTCGGTCACGGTCAGCGATATCCTGCGGTCAACATCGATTTCGACCTGGGGCTCCGCTCCGGGATCGAACCGGATAAAGAGAATTCCCGCTTCCCGCGCCGCCTTGTAGATTTCTTCCCTGAAGCCGTAGCTCCGGATGTCCCGGTAAAGGATGAACACCCTGGTGTTGGGGTTGATTTTTTTGAAAGCCAGTGCGCTCTTCAGGCTGTGGGTGCAGCAGATCTTGCTGCAATAGGGCCTTTCATCATTTCTGGATCCCACGCACTGAATAAACGCGACGGATTTAGCCTTTTCAAGTCTGGGGTCATTTGCGGCAAACGCCGCGTCCAGGTCCAGATGGGTCATGATATCCGGATGGCTGCCGCAGGCATATTCCGTCGGCCGGTATTCCTTCCCACCGGTGGCGAGAATGGCGATGCCGTGCTCTACGGAAATTTCTTTCCCCGAACCGTTTTCAACGATCAGGGTGGTGGTGAACCGGCCCACGGAACCGCTGGTTCTTGCCACGCGGGTTTGATAATGGACGGTGATATGGGGATGGGAGGCCGTTCTTTTTTTAAGATCCTCCAGGTAGGGACCAATGGGCTCTCCCTGCCAGGCCGAACGCAGGGTATTGGCAATGCCCCCCAGTTCCGCCGTTTTTTCGACCAGATGGACCTTGCGTCCCTGTTCGGCAATGTTTAAGGCCGCCTCCATCCCGGCCACCCCGCCACCCACCACCAGGGCGGACCGCCGGATGGTCAGGCTCTCCTGGTGAAGAGGTTCGATATGGGCCGCCTTGGCAACGGCCATGCGGACCAGGTCCTTGGCTTTCCGGGTGGCCTTTTCCGGGTTGTTCATGTGCACCCAGGTGTTCTGGTCCCGGATATTGGCCATTTCAAACAGATACCGGTTCAAGCCCGCATCCTGGATGGTTTCCTGAAAAAGGGGCTCGTGGGTCCGGGGGGAACAGGACGCCACCACCACCCGGTTGATGCCCTTTTCCACGATGACTTTTTTCATGTGCTCCTGGCTGTCCTGGGAACAGGTAAACAGGTTGTCCTCGACGTGGACCACAAAGGGAAGGCCTGCCGCATAATCCCGGACCGCGGGGACGTCGGCGATGCCGCCGATATTGATCCCGCAGTTGCAGACAAAAACGCCGATCCGGGGTGGCCGGCCGGTGAAATCGATTTCCGGGGGGACGGCCTTCTCGCGGGTCAGGGTCCACCGGGCCGGGGAAAGGCGCTGGGCAGCTGCCGCTGCGGCCGCGGAAGCCTCCATAACGGACTGGGGAATATCCTTGGGCTCCTGGAAAGTGCCGCAGACAAAAATTCCCTCCCTTGTCGTGGACACGGGCGAAAGGCTGCTGGTTTCCGCATACCCGTAGGCATTCAGATCGATCCCCATTTTTTTCGCCAGTTCTGCGGCTCCTTGAACAGGGCTCATGCCGATGGACAGGACCACCATGTCGAACACGTCTTCAACGCTGCTCCCGGTCTCGGTGGCATAGACGATGCGAAGCTGATGGTCGCCCAGGGGGAATACGGAGTGGATGCGGGACCGCACATACCTGACCCCGCTTTCCTCCTGTGCCCGGGTGTAATACTTTTCGAAATCCTTGCCGTAGGTTCGCATGTCCATAAAAAAGATCGTGGTTTCCAGGGGCCCTTCGCTGTGCTCCTTGGCGATGACGGCCTCCTTGGTGGCGTACATGCAGCAAACCGAGGAACAATAGCTGTGATCGGCGATGTTGATGTCCCTGGACCCCACGCACTGGAGCCAGGCGATTTTTTTCGGCGGTTTGTGACCGGAGGGTGTTACCAGATGGCCCTCATAGGGGCCCGAGGCGGACAGCATGCGTTCGAATTCCAGGCTGGTGACGATGTTGGGATGGGACCCATAGCCGTAGGACCGGTAAACACCCGGATCAAAGGGTTGAAACCCCGGAGACAGGATAACGGCCCCGACCTTGAGGTGACGCTGTTTCGGCCTCATGTCGTGAAAAATCGCTCCGGGCAGGCAGGCGGATACGCACTGAAAGCATTCCGAACACACGCCGCAGGACAGACACCGGGCGGATTCCGCTTCAGCCAGAATTTGGTCAAAACCTTTCTGCACCTCGTTAAAATTGAAAACCGGCTCTTTTGCCGGGAGGTGCGGCATTTCTATCCTCGCGACAGGAGCCGCATTTTCAATGTCCACATCCACCACCGCCTCGAGGTGACGGTCCCGGCCGGTTCCGAGGTCTTCGCCCCTTAGGAACCGGTCCATGGAGATGGCGGCTTCCTTGCCGGCGGCAATGGCCTCCACCACGGTCCTGGGCCCGGAAACGGCGTCTCCGCCGGCGAAAATTTCCGGGTCCTCCGTCTGCAGGGTGACCGGGTCCACCCGGATGGTCCCCCATTCATTCAGAGTACAGGCGCATTCGGAAGTCAGGCAGGCCCAGTCGGATTCCTGGCCGATGGCGGGAATCACGGCATCCACATCAATCACGAACTCGCTTCCGGCCACGGGTACGGGCCTTTTCCGGCCGCTTCCATCGGGCTCGGCCAGTTCCATTTTAATGCATTCGATGCCGACGACCCTGCCGTTTTCACCGATGATCCGAACCGGAGCGGTGAGGGTCAGGATCTCGATGCCCTCATCCCGGCAATCCTCGATTTCCTCGGGATTGGCCGGCATTTCGTCTTCGCTTCTCCGGTAGATGACCATGGGTTTTGAAGAACCGGTCCTCAAGGCCGTCCGCACCGAATCCATGGCCACATTCCCCCCGCCGATAACCGCCACGCGGTTTCCAAAGGAAATGCGGTTGCCGAGGTTGACTTCCCTTAAAAATTCCACCCCTGCATAGACCCCTTTGAGGTTCTCGCCATCGATGCCCAAAGGCTTGCACTCATGAGCGCCGATGCCTAAAAAGATCGCCTTGAAGCCCTCTTCCCGGAGGGTGGCGACAGTGATGTCCTTCCCGATTTCGATCCCGGTTTTAAACTGGACACCGAGATCCCGGATCACCTGGATTTCGGATTCGATGATGTCTCTGGGCAGCCGGTAGGATGGAATTCCCACGGTGAGCATTCCTCCCGGAACCGGCAGTTTTTCAAACACCGTAACCGGGTAACCTTCCAGTGCGAGAAAATACGCGCAGGTCAACCCAGCGGGACCCGCCCCGATGATGGCGACTTTTTCTTCCCGGGCAGGTTTTTTATCAGGGACTATAGGCGCCCCCGTGTCACGGCCCCAGTCGGCCAGAAAGCGGTGAAGGGACCGGATGGCGATGGGCTGGTCCACTTCGTTCCGGGTGCAGATTTTTTCACAGGGCTGGTGGCAAACTCTTCCGCAGACGCCTGGAAACGGGTGCTCGGCCCTGAAAAGGTCAAGGGCTTCCCTGAATTTTTTCTCACGGATAAGCGCTATGAAGCCCTGGATGCCCGGATGCGCCGGGCACATGACCTTGCATGGCGCAGCTCCCTTCTTATCGATGGCATAGGCGCCGGGCATGGCCTGGGGATAAAGCTTGTAGGCGGCTTTTCGCTGCCGGAGATTTTCATCAAAGACATTGGCGGTTGAAACCGGGCATACCTTTACACACTCCCCGCAGGAGGTGCATTTGTCCGGGTCCACAAACCTGGGGTTTTCGGAAAGGGTCACGGTGAAATCGCCGGCCTCTCCGGTAACTTCTTCAATTTCCGACAGGGTTATGAGTTCGATGTTGAGATGCCGCCCGGCCTCGACCAGCTTTGGCGAGATAATGCACATGGAGCAGTCGTTGGTGGGAAATGTTTTGTCCAGTTTGGCCATGACGCCGCCGATGGCGGAATCTTTTTCGGCAAGGTAGACGAAATACCCTGAATTGGCCAGATCCAGGGAAGCCTGGATGCCTGAAATGCCGCCGCCCACAACCAGAACGGATCCGGTAATTTCCTTGGACATGGTTTCATTCTCCTTTCGCAAGCCCGAAATCCTGTAAATCCGGACCCAGATAAACCCGCTCGTTTTCCCCCAGGATCCCCATGGCCAGACAGATAATGGTCCAGTAATGGATCACGTGGTAGTCCACCTGGTGAACCTTGGCCATGTCCTGAAGCTGGCCGAAGCAGTTATGGCAGGGAACCACCACGTAGTCGGCACCCGTGGCCTTGACCTGTTCGAGCTTCACCCGGCCGTATGCCCGCCGCTGTTCGTGAAATCCGGCCTGTAAGGCCCCGCCGCCGCCGCCGCAGCAGTAGTTGTTGGACTTGTTGGGGATCATGTCGATGAAGTTTTCTTCCCCGACCACGGTTTTCAGCACAAAACGCAATTCATCGGCCATGAAATCTCCCAGGGATTTCCGGACGATGTTGCAGGGGTCCTGAAGGGTGAACCTGATCTTCAAGTCTCTGTTCCAGTCGGAATTCACCTTGAGTTTCCCTTCCCGGATCCACGAAGCGTACAATTCGGTAATGGTCTTGAATTCGAATTTGTGGGGGATTTTGAATTTTTTCAATCCCTCGTAAATGGCGAAATAGGAATGGCCGCATTCGGTGTTCACCACCATTTCGCACCCCAGTTCATTGTCCACATGGTCCACGAATTTTTCCAGAATATACCGCCATCCCTCGTCATCCGCCAGAAACATGCAGTAGTTTTCCCCGGCCCACATCACCGAGGGATAGGTCCAGTCCGCCCCCACGGAGTGCAGGATTTTCCATAAGGGTCCCAGTTCTTCGGGTTCGGTCACCGGCTCCCGGGAATTCTGGTTCAACGCGATCATGGCGCCTTTACGGTCCACCGTGACGCTTAAATCCTTGAACCGGGGATCATTTTCCCGGATTTCATGGGCCACGTCCTCTACGGTAAAAATAAAATCCTCGGCAGGCACCCCCATGGCGTTCCCGGAGCGTACATGCTGGTCACAGGAGCCCAGAATGCCTCTGGGCCGTTTTTCCCTGGGCCACCGGGAACGGATGTTGTAGACCATCTTGGGGATATTGATTTTCATGGGGCAGACAAACATGCACCGGGTGCACATGGTGCAGACCCACGCCCAGTCGCTTTTCATGACGTCATCATCCATACCGAAAAGGACCATTCGCAAAAATTTCCGGGGGTCCATATCGAGAAGTTCCGTCGCCGGGCAGCCGCCGGCGCAGGTGCCGCAGGTGAGGCAGAGGTCGAGGTTGGCGTCAGGGACCTTTTCTTGGATGATGTCCTTGAGCTCTGGGTTCAACGCGTCCGGTTCGATCCATTGTTTCATACAATCGCCTCCCGTGTTCAGGGCAGGCCAATGACGGGGAATTCGAGGAAGAGATCAGGTCAGCCTGGACAGATGCCGCCCGTCTGCATTGACTTGCGTTTTTTCTGGAAAAAAGGGCTGTTATTTTAATTTTGCCGCATCAAAATACTGCCTGAGCTTTTCTTCTCCGCCCATGGAGATGATGTGGATCCCCTGGCAGAGGTCTTTGAGGGCCGAGACAATGCCGGCAAAAAGCTCGATGCTGGCCTTCTGCATGTCCGGGGACCTGGCGAGTTTCTGGATGATCCAGTCCGGCACCATTCCGGATCTTAAATGACGGTTTAAAAACCACGCCATGCCCGCTGTTCTCAGGATCATCACTTCGGCAATAACGGGGACCCCGAAGGTTTTGACCTGTTTCATGTACCTTTCAAACTGGTCCGTATCGAAAACCGGCGTGGTCAGAAAATATCCGGCGCCCATCCGGGTCATGACCTCCATTTCCTTAAGCTCGAGTTCGGGGACATTCCTGCCCCAGGCCGATTCCACACCGGAGCCCACTACGAATTCGGGTTTTGCGGAAAGGTCCTTGCCGTCCACGGTGCTGCCCTGCTTCAAATGCTTGAGAACCGATTCCAGTTTTCCCGAATCCACATGAAAAAACATCATTTCCTGAAGACTGTCTCCGGTGATCCGGTAATCTTCGGTGAACACCAGCAGATTTTCCACACCGGCTTCATGGGCCGAGAGAAGGTCTTTCTGGAGCTGGAGCCGGTCCTTGTCCCGGGTGGTGGTCTGATAGATGGCCTCAAACCGGTTTTGTTTCAAAACCTCACAGGTTTTTATCGTATCCCCCACGAGGCCTTCAATTTCCACATCCGAAACGGAAAAGCCGTCCACCCGCCCTCTGACGGTTTTTAAATTATCCAGAAGGGCGCCGGGCGGGTCATCAACGGACGCCTGAATTTCCGAGGTAACGATGAATCCCTTGCGTTTCAATGCTTCATTTAATTTCATGTTGACCTCCTTCTTCTTATAACCCATTCAACCGCCGAGCAATCGGGCCACTTCTTCCTTGAGCTGGGGAAGGGGAAGGGGTTTGGAAAAGCAGATGTCAGCCCCCAGCTCCTTCATCTGCTTGAATTTCTCGTCATCCAGATAGGCCGAAAGCACGATGATTTTGATGTGGCGGGTCTCGGGATTGTATTTGATGGTTTTGCAGACATCGAAACCCTTGATGTCGGGCATCATGATGTCCAGGATCAGAAGGTCCGGCAAAAAGTGGCTGACCTGAAGGCCGGCCTCAAAACCGTCGGAGGCGGAAATGACTTCATATCCGTGCTCATCTTCTTCCAGGGCCTGCACGATGGTTTCAACGATGATGGGATCATCATCCACCACCAGGATTTTTTTCCGGCCCGGGCTTTCTTCTCCGTGGGGGATGGGAATTCCCTGGTTTTTCATAAAGGCTTCAAGATCTGATTTGTTGATGCGGCGATGCCCGCCGACAGTCTTGTACGCTTTGATATGTCCGGAATCCACCCAGTTGATGATGGTTTTGGATGATACGCTGCAGTATTTGCTGGCCTCGTAAACGGTCATTACCTTATCCATAACCCACCTCCGTTTCATTTATTTTAGGTATTATATGTATTATAGTTTTTAGAATGTCAACAAAATTTTGATTCGAATTTATTTTTTCCTGTAAACATGGTTCTATTACGCAGATAAAGCGTCATCGGTCAACTCTATAATAAACTATATTTTCTATAAAATCTATAATTCATATAAATGTCAACCCCCAACTCAATGCTGTTTTCTTGTAGTTCAATATTTGAGAAGGGGACTTGAAAATATGAGGGAATATAGGGGTTGACGAAACAACCTCAGTATCGTATCATAAATAACATATCGTGATTACTGGAAAATTCAATATGGAAATACGGGATGCGGCCTGGATGGCTATTTCCTGAGACTGAATCTTCCAAAACCCCGGATTTGATTTGACTGAAATATCGCCACAGTTAACCCAGCACTTTTTACATCGAAAGGAGGGTCCCATGGAATTTCAATGCATCATTTATGAAAAGCAGGACGGCGTCGCCGTTGTCAGGCTCAACCGTCCCGCTGTTTTGAACGCCATGAACAAACAGTTGTGGCTGGACCTCAAGAAGGCGCTTTCCGATGCAAAAACGGATAACACCGTCAGAGCGCTGGTGATCACCGGCCAGGGCAGGTCTTTTTCCACAGGGGCCGACCTCAAGGAATCCAAAAACCGGAGCATCGAAGACTACCGGGATTATCTCGAGGAACTCCAGGAAACCTCACGGGAGATTCTCTTTTTCGAAAAACCCACCATTGCCGCCATTAACGGCTATGCCCTGGGATCGGGGTATGAACTGGCCCTGGCCTGCGATATCCGGATTTCAGCGGAGGACGCCCTCATCGGATCTCCCGAGGCCAGGGTTGCATCCTCTGTGACCGGCGGGGCCATGCGTCTGATCCAGGACCTGGTGGGACCGGGAAAGGCGAGGGAACTTCTCTTTACCGCCGGAAATATCGACGGACGGGAAGCGGAAAAAATCGGCCTTGTGAACCGTGCCGTGCCGGCGGAAAAACTGATGGAAACAGCGATGGCAACGGCCAGGGAAATTTCCCTGAATTCGGCGTTTTCCATTAAAATGATCAAAAAAGGACTTCTGATGGCAGGCGAGGTGAGCCTCCAATCCCTCATGGCCTATGAAATCGAAGCATGCCTGGCCTGTGTCTCCACAGGGGAAAGAAAGGAATCCCTGAACGAATTCGAGGGGCGGGACCGAACCCGCAAAAAAACAGGGGGGGAATCATGAGCCTTGACCGGATACTCAATGCCGAATCCGTTGCCGTTGTCGGTGCGTCGAGGACAGAAACCAAAAGGGGGTATCAGGCCATCAAAACCCTTATTGATGAAAAATTCGAGGGCCGCATTTACGCGGTCAACCCAAAGGAAAAAAACGTTCTCGGCCTGCCCTGTTACCCAAGCGTTTCCGATATCGACGGCCCGGTTGATCTCGCCCTGATCACAACCCCGGCAAAAACCATCACTGACGTACTGAAGGACTGCGGGCGGAAAGGGGTGGCCGGGGCTGTCATCATCGCAGGGGGATTCCGGGAACTGGGAGAAGAAGGGCGAAAGGTCGAGGAAAACCTTATCCGGTCGGCCAGGGAATTTAACGTGCGTCTTATCGGACCGAATACCTCCGGCATGATAAACCTTGAGAAAAATCTCAATCTCGTGGGACTGCACGATGTTCCCAGGGGGGAAATCGCGCTGATATCCCAGAGCGGCAACATGGCGTTAAGCCTTTTTACCGAGGCAAGGCTGAAAAGCCACCTGGGGTTTTCCTATTACGTGGGGGTGGGCAATGAGGTGGATATCCGCTTTCATGAATACCTGGAGTTTTTCAAGAATGATCCCAAAACCAGGGCGGTGGTGTTCTACGTGGAAGGCATGCGGGACGGCCGCAGGTTTTTGCAGGAGGCCTACCGGACCACCCTGCGAAAACCCATCATTCTTTTAAAGGGCGGCAGGTCCTCAACCGGAAAGCTTTCCGCCGGTTCCCACACCGGTGCACTGGCCGGCATTTCCGAAGTATCCAGAACGGCCTTCAAGAGATCGGGCATTATTGTGGTGGAAAGAACGGACGCCCTTTTTCCCGTTGCTGAATCCCTTTGCAATCTTCCCCCCATCAAAAACAATAAAATCGCAATTCTGGCCGACGGCGGGGGACATGCCACCCTCGCGGCGGATATTCTCACCGATTTAGGCCTCACCATACCCGAGCTGGGGACCAACACTCAGGAAAAACTCAGGAAAATCCTTCCCTTTACGGCATCGGTGAGAAACCCCGTGGATGTCGCCGGGGGCACGGATGCGGATCCCACCCTATTCGCGGAATGTTCCCGCATCATCCTGAAAGACCCCAATGTCGGGGGCCTTTTGATGGTCGGCCTTTTCGGCGGTTACGCCATCCGGTTCGCCGAGAGCCTCTCCCTGAAGGAAGAGGACGCGGCCCATCAACTGGGAAAAATGGTGAAAAAACGAAACAAACCTATTGTCGTCCACAGCCTCTACAGCTCCGTCAAGCCCCATGCCCTGGAGCTGTTGCGGTATTACCGAATTCCGGTTTACGATTCACTGGACGTCGCCTGTATCTGCATCAGCGCCCTCAATGACAGGGGCAGCTATCTCAACGAATATCACGCCAAGGTCAATTTTGTCTTTGACTGGCGTTCCAGGGAAAAAGCCTCGGCGAAAAAAATCATCGACGCGGCTATCCGCCAGAATCGCAGGTTTCTTCTGGAACACGAGGCCAAACGTATTTTTCAACACCACGGAGCACCGGTCACCAACGATCAGCTGGCGGCCACAGCGGACGAGGCTGTTGAAATCGCATCGAAAATGGGCGGCGGCGTCTCCCTTAAAATTGTTTCTCCGGACATCCTCCACAAAAGCGATGCCGGCGGCGTAAGGCTATACCTGAACACCTCTGCGGAGGTCCGCCAGGGGTTTGCCGAAATCATCCGGAATGCCGAAAAATACAAGCCTGGTGCGGATATTCGGGGCGTGCTCGTATCTCCCATGGCCGAACCGGGCCTGGAGGTGATCATCGGGACCAAGATCGACGATCAATTCGGGCCGGTCATCATGTTCGGCCTGGGCGGAATCATGGTGGAAGTGTTGAAGGATGTGGCCTTCAGGGTGTTGCCCATATCACCGAGGTCCGCCGGAAGCATGATCGAGGATATCCGGTCAGCCCCCCTTCTAAAGGGGATCCGTGGAAAACCCCCCTGTGACCGGAAAATCATACGGAAACTGCTTCTTCTTTGTTCCGAAATTATTGAAGCCTATCCCGAAATTGCGGAGATGGACCTTAACCCCATCATTGTTTATGAACAGGGCGCGCGAATCGTGGATGCCCGGATCATTCTCAAAGAGGAATTGAACTATGGAAAGACATAATGCGATCCACCAGTTGAAAAAAGTGCTGGATATATCGCCGCCGATTCTGAAGATTCTGTTGTCGACAGACACTGTTGAAAGCAAAAGACATCAGATCCAGATTTATTTGTATGAAAAATTAAGCATGACACGGGATAAGGACGGGGGTATCGCCCGGCTGGAATGGATCGTCATGCGGGACTCCGTCAATGCAGTGCTGAACATTCTGTCCAGGAGAAACGAGCAGCTCGCCGGTCACAGCCTGCTGCAGTATATCAACACCATCCTGTTCTCGAAAAAAACCGGAGACTTCATATCGCCGTCACCGGGTTTTATTGAGGAACTCAGGCACCTCTTGAAAGGGGTGATGGGAAAATCCGGAATTTACACCGTCGCCACTCCGGCCTTTGAAAAATATGAAGGCCAACGCGCTGCAAGACTTCGGTCCGTGGACCTGTCCCGCATGATGCGAAACGCCGAAAAATTCATGGATCGCTATGATTGCGGACTTGAAGATGAGATTATCGAACGAAGACAGGGTAACCGGACACGGATCATGGATTTTTTCGATGCCGTGCCTTCGGACTGGGCGAAATGGGGCTGGCATGTCAGAAATGCGATCCGGGATGAAGACACCCTGGCCGGCCTGATCCAATTGACCGAGGATGAATACCAGGGAGTCCGGATGGCCAGGGAACAGGGGGTTCCATTCGGCATTACCCCATACTATCTTTCCCTTATGGATTACGAGTGGGGAACGGGGCGGGATGCGGCTGTCAGAGCCCAGGTGATCCCGTCTCCGAATTACGCTTCCGCCGTAAGGCACATGCGGGATATTTCCGGGGAATCCATGGATTTCATGATGGAACGCGACACTTCCCCCATTTACGGCATCACCCGGCGCTACCCCGGCATCGTGATTCTCAAGCCCGTTCTGACCTGCCCCCAGATCTGCGTCTACTGCCAGCGGAACTGGGAAATCAAGGACGTCGATGCCGCTGATGTCGCCATCGGCAAAGACCGTCTGGACGCAGCACTTCAATGGATCGAGAAAACCCCTGAAATCGGAGAAGTCCTTGTTACCGGGGGGGATCCCTTCATTCTGCCGGATGCCCAAATTTTTTACATCCTGGAGCGGCTGTCCGCAATGAATCATGTTCAACGGATCAGGCTGGGCACTCGCACCCTGGTGACCCTCCCCCAGCGCATCACCGATGAACTGGTTCAGGGCATCAGCCGTTTCCATGTTCCCGGCAAACGGGAAGTCCTTGTGGTGACCCACTTTGAACATGCCTACGAGATAAGCCCCGAGGCCATGGAGGCGGTCCAGAAATTCCGTCGCCAGGCAATGGACGTTTATAATCAGCTGGTTTATACCTTTTATACTTCCAGGAAATTCGAGTCGGCTTTTCTCCGGAACAAACTTCGTCTCATCGGGGTTACGCCTTACTATACGTTTAATACCAAGGGCAAGGAGGAAACCCGCGATTACCGGGTTCCCATCGCAAGACTTCTGCAGGAGCAGAAAGAAGAAAGCCGCCTCATGCCCGGCACGGTGAGGACCGATGAAATCGTTTTCAATGTCCCCCGGCTGGGGAAAAATTATCTGCGGGCCTGGCAGCACCATGATCTGATTTCCATTCTGCCGGACGGCCGAAGGGTGTATGAGTTCCACCCCTGGGAGAAAAAGCTCGAACTGGCGGACACCTATGTTCACGTTGATGTCTCGATATACGATTATTTGAGGCGGCTGACGGAAATCGGGGAAAAGCGGAAGGATTACAAGACCATCTGGTACTATTATTGAAAAATAGATTTCGCATCAATTTTTTTTAAAAATTCTTCTCAATGGATTCTTCCACCCGCAAAACCCTAAGCCCATGCTTAGGAAAAGAGTAATAAAACCGATTGTATTTTTTGAAAATGTTTGACATTTCACAAGCTTTTATGGTTGATAATTAATGATTTATACCTGCTTAAAGGCTCGAATGGTGATTCATAAAGATCAGAATAAGCGGCTATATAAAAAGAGACATATCATTCGCTGAATTTTACGATTGATCATTGAAAGAGTTAAACTTCACATCCCGGACCCTCCTCGGGCCAATTGGGGGACAGAAAAATGATATTAGATAATGAAAATAATAATTTTACCTGGGTATGCACTTGACTCCAGT
>DIKO01000015.1 GCA_002423615.1 Desulfobacteraceae bacterium UBA5616 | reverse complement strand
CAGATTAATGCGGAAGCCAACACCAGTGATCAAAGGTGCTGACCACATCTTCAGGTAATCCCAGGAACTGAATCCCGGATTTGATATATTCCTTTACGACATTGGTAAAAACGAACACACGGTATTGATCAGGCTTGAGGTTGTATGCTCCTGATAGATAATCCGCCCTATGGATCAGGACCTGCGTTTTCCCCGACCCAGGTGGCCCAAGAATAACCTTGTGCTCATGGGGCGGCATTTCGACCACCCTCAACTGCTCTGGGGTTAACTCAAGCCTTGGTAACAACCAGATACTCATATCATATCCTTTTTAACCAGATCGCCGCTGATGCTCGGCCGTTGGATATCGCCGCCGTGGACAGTGCCGTGTTTTTGGTGGCGCTTCTCTTTTTCTTTTTTCGCCCGCTGCACATATTTGTCTTCGTCAAGAAGCTCTGCTGCTGTTGTGTACCAGCCCAATTCCCAGTCATCCAACGTTTCCGGACGATCATAAGAGACGATGGCATCTGACAAAACTTCTTGTTTCTGATTTTCGCTTTTCAGCGACCCAAGACACAAAGCCTTCAATGTCAAGTAGGGGCCTTTTTGCCCGACCTTCTCCAATGCCTGGTTTATTGTCTTGAGGGCATCTTCATGTTTTCCTCTTTTCCTGTAGCTCAATGCCAGGTTAAACAACGGACCGCCCCATATGCCCGAGGCCTCGTCAGCCTCCCGGTAGGCTTTTTCAGACCGCTCGTGGTCTCCCAGCTCCTCGTAGTAAATGCCCTGCAGGTTCTGGATTTCAGCGTCTGCACACTGAATTTTCAGCAAAGCGGTGCGCAAAAAGTCCAAAGATTTCTCGCGCTGGTTCAATTCGGCATACCACCGTGCAATCTGTACAAAGGAGCCTCGGTCTTCTGCGCTGCCGCCGCCTTTATTGCGCAGTTGCTCTTCGGCTTCTTCGATTTTCAAACGAACAGAGTGGGGATTGAGAATATTGATCAGCGGATTTTCCGTTATCAGATTGAAAACGTCTTCCGGGTTATCGGTCAAATAGGCCCTACAGCGAAACTGCTTACCAGCCGTCAGTTGGTACTCCATTGTGATTTCAGCACCGGGCAATGCACTTTCCGGGAGTGTCCACACCTCGTTAAAGATTGTTTGGCCATGGGCTTGCCCGATGACCTCCAACCGAAGCTTGTCAATAAACAGCTTTCCGGAAGGAACCAGCAGCTTCACTTTGGCAAAAGAGCCGTCTGCCGGATATGGAAGCTGCGTCTGGTAATGGATTAATGGGAGGTGCCTTTTTTCGGTCGTAAGCAAATCGATTCCCTCGTGAAGGACCGGCTGAATCAATGGTTTACCCGTGAGATGCTTGAAAAGGGAATTCCAAGCCGCCCCCCTTGAAACTGAGGTCTGCATGTCAAGCGCATTATTAAAGTAGCCGACAGCACCTTTTTCAAAAAAGTTTCCCACCGCCTTTTTTACTTGCGGGATCAGTGAACTTCCGCCGACCATGAGGCAAAAATCAATTTCGTGTGGTGCCTTGCCGGCCCGGTTAAGCGCGTCCAGAAGGGGTGAAAATATGGATTGGGTCAATCGGTATTCCGTTTCCCGGACATACAGGGAGTCCTTGTCCAGAAACGGCGCTAATAGCGTTTCGAACTGCTCCGCGGAAAGCGAGGGGTTGCTTAGTTTGAATTCACGTTTCCCCAAACTGCAGGTAATTGCGGGCTGCCTGGCGGTCAATGTGGATTTGTCTGTCTGCCCATAGCGATCAAACTTGATTAGACGGTCAATCTCTATGCTCAATGATAATTTCAGGGCTTCGGCCTTTCCCAGGAGCTGCGGCTCCAGCCCTCGCTTTTTTTGTGCCCATGTCAAGTCCAGAGGTGACAGGTTGTTTTCTTCTATCAAGGCCGGAATCAAAACCTCGTGAATAATCGCGGTATCTATATCCCCACCGCCAAGCCGGTGATAGCGCGAGACGGACAATTCGCTCATCATGATTTTCCGGTTGTGCAGATCTCCGATTATTTCAACGATCGACACGTCGCACGTCCCCCCGCCGAAATCAAAAACCACACATTGCGTCGTCTCACCGGGGCGGACTATGTTTTCATTGCCGCCTGTGACGATATAATCGATAAGTGCAGCTGTGGGCTCGTCCAGCAAGTCGTCATCTTCCAGGTCAAGCCCTGCGTATTGGCAGGACAGCAGGGTGTCTTTTCTCTGGTTTAACTGGAAAGAGGCGGGGACGGTGACCGAAATTTGGTTATATTTGCTGTTTGAAGCGCTCTCGGCACCGGATTTTAAAAACGAAAGGATGTGGCCGGCAATCTTTGAGGCATGGTTTAAACGCTCTGGGGCGCGAAAATATGATTTTCGAAGCCCCATGTCGTTTTTTGTCTCGTAAAAGAGATTTTTTTCATGGAACAGGTTGGCTTTCTGCAAGAACACCCGTAAACGCTTGGCACCTTCTCCGACCCAAATTTCCTTGTCGGGCAATTCAGCCAGCACAGAAGGCACCAGTGGGCTCGTGTATTCGCCCGCCTGTGTCGGCTGTGCAAGTTCGAGCACATTACAAATGGGTGCATGGCCCGGTTCCCAGACCACCTCTGATACAGAGGAATTGGTGGTACCCAAGTCTATGCCTAACGCCCGTACCTGCCTATTAATATTGTCCGTGGGTAAAGCGAGGAACCTTTCTATCTCAGCCATTCAACCTCCATCAGTGGAATTCGAAAAACCGGATTTGGAAATAGAAAGAACACGCGCCTGTCAGAAGATTAGAACATGGATCTGACGTTTATCAAGAGGACTTTCAATTCTTATTTAAAATTGCATTCCGTGCAATACTTTTCATCAAATTTTTTATTGCATTTTGTGCAAGATAATTTCTGTGCCCTATAAATTAATCCAGGTATTCACAACTCTCATCCATGGAACCCTTCCTATTGTAAGTAAACCAGAGCTTGATCATATGCTTTTCTTTTGAGCGCAGCCCCTGTTCCGAACAAGTTCGATGCGATGTTGTTCCCAGAATTTTTCTCGTAATGGTCGATAAATTCCAACACCGCGTTGAAGGTGCCCCATAGCGACTCTTTGACGCCTTTAATTTCCGAGCCTTTCCCGTTTAATCGAAGGTCGCTTATTCGGCAGCGAGATTCTTTGATATTCTGCAAGCGGGCCAGATACAGGTTTTTAACCCGGCTGTCGACATCGGCCCTGGCCGGTTTTTTCGGTTCCGGGAACAGGTTTTCAATATAGGCTTTAATAAGATCGTCATCGATTTTTTTTTCCATCATTTGTTTAAAACGGGTTTCAAGATCATCGGCCGCCCTAAGTGTGTCGGCGAAAAACGCCTTGACCTCTTGCTGGAGCGCTTCGTAGTTTCCCTGGTGGGCTTTTTTGAAAAAGGTTCTCTTGTCTTTGTCTTTCAAGGCCAAAGAAAGGGTGTTCTGGCAAACGACCCGCACCGTGGTCAATCGGAAATCAATGGCGATAGACCCGTTGTGGCTATTGGTAAAAAGGGAGTAGGTCTTCACTTGGTCTTTGTTTGTCACTGTAATGCTTTTCGGAAGTTCGGCCATGGCCCAAACCACCTCGCCGGCGCCCAAGTATCCACCGGTATGGTAGACCCTTTTGCCTTTGCCGAATATCGAATCGAATATTCTGATGCCTTCCCGGTTTTGCAACGGCCTGAACCCTTTGTGGGCAACCCCGAGGACCCGTCCCGGATGCCCCTTTGGCCTGTCCTGACGAACAATCGCCATCCGGGAGTTCACAGGCGACGGTGGGTTTTCGGCAGTGCAAAGCGGTGCCATCCTCACTTCCCAATCCAACCCACCGGCCAGAATGGCCTCTTTGAAGTTCGCCGGTTGATCCAGCTTTTTGCCTTCCCCATGCCAGGGCACATCCCCGTAATAAAACATCTCTCCCACATTAGCTGACATTTGTATCCTCCAGGTTTATTGGTTTTCTCTATTTACTATCAGATCTTCGTTTTACCGTGGATGCCTATCTTGGCTCATTGTTGCTTTTCCAGTGGGCCGCAGCCGCAAGCCTGTATGTTTTTATGAAAACGTCCTGTGTGACTGTTTGCTTACCATTGTCAGCGACCGATTGTCTTTAAGTAGTCTTCAATTGCCGTTTGGATGCGCTGCAGAACTCCGGCCTGGAGAGTAGGCAACTGCTTGTAGGCTTTGGTCAGGATTCTTTTGGTTGACCGGTCAAGCCTTTTCTTGATCCGTTTATGTTGCGATAGCAGATAGAGGAAAAGAGTCACAACGGTCTCCTCATCAACGCCGGCGTCCACCAGTTCCATCAGCGTTTTAATCATTTCTTCCGGACCGCCCTGCAAAACCAAATCGTTTATCGACAAGGTATAGCTTAAGGAATTAAGTCGATCAATGAAACCGTCGAGCTTCCTCCGTTGCAGATCCCCAATGCTCATAATACTGTACTGAGCAACCGATTCAAAAGGTTCTGATAGAGCGCGTTCCGGAAACATCGGTGCTCTGCTGCTGTATTGAGGGCTCATATCCTGAATCACCCTTCCTGTGCCCCCCCAGCCAGCAGCCAGCATATGTGGCGTATTACGAAGGGCCGGTAGATTTTTTGCCTTTTCATCTGAAGCTTTCACATCAATAGCCAGATAATTCGTATGGCGGGACATCAACTGATACTTCACCCCCATGGCCGCAATCTCTTTGGGGTCCTCCATCGACCTCATCTCCCATGATGCAGCCATGCGTGCCGTCGTTCCGGTGTGTTCAGCAGGCGTTCGTGAATCTGCCCTGACCTGAAGCGGCAGCTTCTGGGAAAAGGTCCGGCCGTTTTCCAGCCTGGCCCGCAGCTCAACATTACCACCCGGCTTTTTCTTGAATCGCGCGAATACGTGAAGCGTATCCCCGTCGTAAACAGAACCGATATGTTCCGGTACTGTTTTCTCCGGTTTACCGGGCCATCTGATGGTGACATTCCCGGCCTTGGGAAAATAGATTCGTTTGAAGTGCCGGACAATTTTTTCCGCCATATTCTCGTTTGGTGAAACCAGCTCACAGGCGCCATTGGTGGCATCGGCCAGTTTTTGGACAAAAGCCTCCGATACCGTACTGCCCACACCCACAGTAAAGAATCGAAACCCGGACCTGCCTGCCATGGCCGTCACCTTTTCCCAGTCCCACACCTCACCGTCTGTGATAAGCAGGGCGTCTTTCATTGTTTTGGCAGGCGTTTTCATTTTGATGGCGGCAGCGACAGCTTCCCCGATTTTGGTTCCCCCCATGTCCGCATCCAGGATTTCCAGAAGGTTTTTTGCCTCTTTCAGGTTACTGGTATTCGCACGGACCGGTGCGGGGAAGATCATCTGATAAGCACTCCCGAATCGTATGACATTAAACGTATCTTGGGGTCGTAATAGTTCGAGGATTTCGCAGAGCGCCTTGCGGGCCTGGGCTATGGAGTCACCGCCCATCGAACCGGAGCAGTCAACGATAATGGTTATGCACCTGGGTGCAGGATCGGTCATGGTGGGGAATCTGGGATAAAACGATGCCAGAACGATGTGTCCATCCCCATCTGGTTCCAGGTGGGCAAAACTTTTTTCATCGGTTTCCATGGAAAGATTAAGGATAAAATCCCTGTCCATCAACGCCTGTCCCTTTTTGAGGGAAACAACCGTCTTTTCATCCTGTTTTTCTAAAACAATTTTATGCGAGGGGCTTTTAATTGATGCGTGGGACAGGGTGCCCAAGATCGACAGGCTGATAGTGAAAGGGTTTTCAACCATCAAATCGTGCTCCGGCATCTGGTGCGACCTGATACCAACGCTTCCCGGGTCACCATATCTCGGGGCTATGGTTGTGGGCAGAAAAAATCTTACAGAATTATCCCGCCATTTAAAAAGCTCGGCATAGGTGATGGATATTTCGATGGTCTCTTCGGGTTGAAGGTTGCCGACGTTCATCGTATAAAGCCCGGGATCGATCTGCTCCAGCATGATAACCGTGTTACCATCTGTAATGGCGTCCTCATATCGATCCTCGGCTTCCTTCTTTTCAACCACAACGCCTTTGAGTTCCTTTGTTTCAGTCTTTATGGTCAGATCCAAAAGCACAGCGCCAAGGGGGAGGGGAAAGGTATAGACCGCCTCGATGTTAACTTTTTCCAGGTTTCTGTAAATTTGTTTGATGGTTACTTCGCAAAGAAGATTTTCGATTTCGGCTTTGACATTTACCGACTGGAGGGCAACTTTGCCTTCTCCAACCGGCTCCAGAACAGGCGCGGTCATTGTTTTATTCATTTTACGGTTCCACCTCTCTTATTTTTTTGTACAGGTTCATGATTTCCCGAAACAGAACTCTAACCTGTTCCGGACTAAGCCCTGCTCTGTTAGGTTCAATGTGCAGTTCAACGCCATCATCCACGTTCATGTGGCTCCAGACTTCGACCGTACCCTGTTTTCTTGATAATGGTGGCGGTAGGGGTTTGTCGGTTCTGTAAACATCCTTTTCGCTAAGCAGGATGTCCTGAATACGTTCGAGAGACAGGCCGGCATCTTTCCATTTACGGATCGCGAGCAGCTGCTCCAATTGTGTGCGACTGTAAAAGGCGCCTTTTCCGGTACCTTCCGGGCTGTCAACCAGCCCTTTCTGGATGTAATACCTTACCGTGCGTTTGTTCATTTCGACCAGGGCACTGATCTCGTCTATTGTAAATTTTTTATCATCGTTTTTCATGACATCATATCTATACACTTAAACTGTCATTGTCAAGGAATAAATATTTCGGCAAAATGGGAAAATGTGCCTACGGCCAGGATGGTGGCCATACGCAGTCTCGATGTTCCATGTCGAATGGGAAGAAAAAAACACAATGAAGGCCAGTCATGCCCAGAAGAAAGCCATGGGCAAACTATAAGAATAGTGATAAAAAGTAATCGCTCAACAAACCCCATCTTCACAGGTTGAGTGGAAAGTGGCATGGTGGCCTCCAAAGAATCATTAATGCAGAGGGTACCATCATGAAAAGGAAAACACGGCAGGCGGAGTTGGCTGAGAAGCCCCGGTATCGTTTGCTCAGGTACAGGTTGGCGCATCTGTTCGGTCTGGCAGTCATTTTTCACAGGGTTCCGGCTTGCGCCTGATAGTCGGCTTCTCCTTTATGATAGATCCAGGCCATCAAAGAATCCTTCGGGTGCAAAGGTTAAACATAGTGCGTCCGCCCTGTCCGGAGACCGTTTCAACAGCTCGCGCATGGTCTCTTTTTTCATCACTCTAATTTTTCCGTTGGGCACCTCATAGGTAGGAATTGTTAACTCCTCGATTAATATTTCATCCGGAGGCAGCATGGCCCCAATATCGGTTCTGAGCCATTCTCTGACTGCCCACCACAATTGATCCCGTAAAATATAAAACTCCCCCATTTCCGTTGACATGGTTGGGCTTGAAGCCACTTTTACAGGCAAAGCAGAGCATCCGGACCTGACCATATGGGGAGCGACACCAGCTCCGACACCAGTTGCGTCTACCTTTGCCATATAAACCGTATTTCGATTATTGTATTCGGCAGAGGCCCTATCACCGGTAGTCACAGTATCCAACCCCGACCACACCACTAACCGTTCGACATATCCCCCATATCGGAAACACGCGACATTAGAGTCGGTGCCGAATTCACCAACATCCAACCCCATGACTCCCGATGTACCAACCGGTGGAACCTCTCCGTTCTTCTGGACATACAAATCCCATCGGGATCTCGCCGCGCTAATCCATTCCTTTGAAATAAGTGCATTTGCCGACTGTGAAGGATATCGGCCAATGACCATATAGGAAAAGGTTGGTTCAGTAATTTTATAATAGCCAGGTACCAACGCTGGATATTGTTGACCGCTCTGGGAAAGAGCCGTCGCACCCTCGAGGAATGAAGGAAGCTCAAAACATTCAGAATCGGTTCTTTCTCCTGTAGACAATGGCCGGCACCACTCATTTATCCTTCGAACGGTGGTTTCTCGTGTCACGGCGCCAGGAATTCTATCCTCGCCATCCTTAACATTTGGGTGATTAAAGGCGCTGAGTTGAACGACATTGGCTCTTTTATCCCGAATCATGCGGTAAACCTCCCCCTGCTCCGAACGCGGGTTGAACATCACCAAAAGGCGAGCGTGACCACCTGACATACAAGATTCTATTCCCCGATACACATCATCCGGGACAGCGTCCCCTTCATCGATGATAAACAGAAGGTGAGGGGCATGTTTACCGCTGAATTTTGCCTCTCTTTGAGCCTCGGAACCCGCCATAGGGATAGTGACGCCGGTCAAGAAACTCGCCGATGATCTTTGCACATTCAAATTTGTCAAAACACTGCGACTGAAAAGATTTCGATGCTTCTCCGTAATGCTTCCTATTTCGCCCCACAAGAGGCGTTTAAGGTTACTTTCCGGGGGTGCTGCTGCGGTGTAAACCTGACTATCCGGAAAGCATAAATAAAACCATGTGGCCACCCTGGCCGCCGCATGGGTCTTGCCGGTAGCGTTTGCAGACTGCGCGACGGTTACAGCGTTATCCCTTACCGATTCCATGAGCCGCTTCACGTCGGCAGTGAAGGCTTCACATAGTATCTTTTCTCCGAATCCAACCGGGTCAGATTGATAAATATGAAATCTGTCATGTCCGCTTTCCCCGAATCGCTGATCAATGGAACTTAACAGCGCTTCGAATAGCTGACTTCTGATTGAGTGCTGATATGATTCTGTTTCGAACATCCGGTGAAACTTCTCCAATTGTTGTCAATACAGTCTCCTGGAATTCGGCTACTGCCTTCATGTCATACAGGGTCGAAAATATTTTAAGCTGAAGATCAAGTTGACTTCGGATCTCCGCCATAGCCCGCAAAGCCAGCTCCCGTGGATCTTTGAATCGGAATTCGCCGATTTCCATCTCTTCACCGCCGATACGAATGGTTTTGGTGGTCCGTTGGGATTCCAGAATCTGAAGGGCAACGTCATCTCCCCGCTGCCATGCCATACAAAGATCAAGCAACTCATTGGCATCCCGGTTTATTTTTTCCAACTGGGAAACCGCATCAAGTTTTTGATCTATAACCCGGGTGACCTTCTTATCTCTAACCGCAATTGCCTTGGTTGTCTTACCCCGCAATTTCAAGATCCGGTTATGGACGGCCTGCCGACTGATGCCATAGTCTTTAGCAATGTCGGCATAGCTTTCACCCGCGTCAACCCTGCGTAACAGTTCAGAAGTATTTAATTTTTTATTGGCCATGGTTGACAATTCCAGTTGACTTGGTTGACAGTGGTATTTTTCATTCGTTGAATTTTATGAATATCTTTGGCAATCGTTGGTCTTATCGATTTCGTCAAATTTGGAATATTCCCCGTGGTAATATAAAAGAGTTTCACCCCCTGGCCCGTATCGATGTGCTTCAACCCGGATTAGCGTAACCGGGTCAAGGGATTCGGTTTTCCCGATGAAAGTGTCCTTGTCGATGTTTTTCGATTCACTGACAACCCGTTTACGATACATGATGATCATGGCGTCACAATCGGCGTGAACGGCATTGCTGTATTTGATATCATCAGCCCTCATGATCTCGTCACGTCCGGCAGAATCAAGCTTTCGGGGTTGTGCAATGGCTATAATGGGGATCTCCATTTCCTCGGCCAGAAGTTTGAAAGCTTGGACGGCTTGCCCGAGTTCCTCATTCACATTGGTTAAGGACCGGATTAAAAAATGAAGATTGTCAAAAACGACCAGTTTTAAATTATATCGCTGGATTGCCTCACGGATTCCCTCAATGATGTCACCCAGCTTTTGCTTTTTGAAGGAATGGCCGAAATATAGGGGCAGGTTTGCATATTGATTTTTTATTTTTTCGATTTCTTCAAGAGGGATGTGTTCTTTTTTCTGAGTGCTCTGCAAGACCTTCAGGGCAAGGCGCTCCGCCCGCATTTCCAGACAATAAAATAAAACCGCATCTCCATCCAGGGTGATCTCGATTGCAATATTCAAGGCAAGGGTAGTTTTCCCGGTCTTGGGTGGTGCAGATAAAATGATCAAGTCCCCAGCCCCGAAATTTTTGATAAGTCTGTTGACATTAGACCACGGGGTTTTAATTTCCCCATCATCACCTTTATTCTGGGTTTTTTCTGTTATATAGGCATCAATGGCCCTGCCAAGGGAATAAACGCCGGGAAGGTCAAATGTCTTTGCCTGGGATAATAACCCATTGAACTTTTCAGTTCCGTTTCCAGCCTGAAAGAAATCGTTTACATCCTGGGCCGCTGGTAATTCGATATTGAATGTCCGGGCATATCCTAACCGCTTTGCAAGGCTCCGGGCTCCTTTCTGCCCGGCTTCATCAGGATCGTAGGCAAGGTATATCCGTTTGACCGGTTTCAACTGGTCAATCCATTCCGGATCAAAAGCTCCGGCGCCATTGGTGGCCCCCACAACATTTTCAAACCCGTTCTGAATCAGGATAATCGCGTCAAGTTCCCCCTCGCATATGATGATTGAATCCCGATGATTTTTGATTGCATCCCCGTTGAATAAAATACTTTTACAATCCGGTATCCGCCGAAAGGTTTTTTCTGCCGGCGGAAAGCTCCGGAATTTTATATTGACGAGCTTTCCTTCCTCAAAATGAGGGATGGACATATAACCGGCCCCGTTCTTCTGAGCGTAACCGATTTTGAACCGGCCTATTGATTCCCGGTTGATCCCCCGTCCGTTTAGGTATCCCGCGGCATCAGGCCTATTTACAAGGGCCTGGTGGTATTTTTCAGCAAGGTCCTGGTCCGGTGTTTTCAGTTTCGGTTTTTGAAATGCCGGTGTAATGGTCGACTTGTGCCGGCTGTTTCTCTGTTGACAGTCTCCGAAGTGTTTTTTCAAGGTGAAAAGATTCCCTTTCGTGTTGCATTTGTGGCAATAAAACGGCCCCTTTGGATCTATGTAAAAATGGTTTTTCTCATCCGAACAAAACGGACAGCTTTTAAGAACAATCTGCCCGGATTGAATCCGGTGTTCAAAGCCCTTTTCTCGTATGTAATCAATTGTGGTTTGCATAGTAAGCATCCAGTAAAGCTGATCCGGTGGGTTTCCTGACTTCTGGTTGATCCTGGGTGAAATTCTCAGGTAAAAAATCAATGAATGATTTTTCACGTTTCCCAAAAAAATTTGCAGGGTCTTTTCGGTATTTCGGTTCCCTGTCCTTGCAAATTGATTTATAATTCAAAATTACCGATTGAAGGTCATCCGGTGAGTAGGTTTTCAGAAAGTGTCTGATATTTGAAAGCGCTCGTTGTTTTGACTTCTGATCCGGTTGAATTTCTGAAAGGTAAAAATCATAAATATTCTTGGCAGAATCGACAGGGTGTTTTTCTTCTTTAAATTCTTTACCTTCTTGTTTGTGTCCTTTGGCTGTCCTTTGCCTGTCCTTTTCGCTGTCCTCTTTTTTTTCTGTGTATTGGTAACTATTCCAATTTACAATATAAATAATACTGAATTGCCTGTCCTTTTTACTGTCCTGATTTGGGGCACAACCTGTAAAGTGTGATGAATAAAGGCTTTGCGGGTCCAAAATTTTTATATTCCCCATAGATTCAATCTTTGCAATGCGGTTTCTGACAGTCGATGGAGGCATTCCCAATTCGTTTGATGCAGATTCCCGCCCGAAAATAAACTGTCCAGGGTCAAGCCAAAGTTCTGAAAAACCCCTTCCGGTTTTTACACTCACCCATCGCCCTTCATATCCGGCTTTTAAAAGGCACCATACCCATACCTTTAACAGCCCTTCATTCTGAAAAACTTGGGAATCAAGCGTTTTACGATGAAGCTTTATCCATCCGCCGTTATTTATCATGATGCACCCCCCCTGAACGTATATTTCATTGGATCTGGGAAGCGTGCCGCCATCAAAACAGAAAGTTCCTCGGCGTTTGTCCTAATTTGTCCTATTTCGTCGGCTATCTCGCAGAGAAGCAAAAAGAGGTTTGCCGCTGCCGGGTCCTTACGAAAAATCCGATCATAATCCTTTTTAAATTTTCGTAACCGTTCACAGGGCCAA
>DIKO01000014.1 GCA_002423615.1 Desulfobacteraceae bacterium UBA5616 | reverse complement strand
AAAGCTTTCTCCAGCCCTTTGCCATCATGATGGGCCTGCCCCTTTCCTTTATCGGCGCCTTTGGTCTTCTGTTTCTTCTGGGCAACACATTCAACCTGTACTCCATGATCGGTCTGGTGCTCCTGGTGGGTCTGGTGACCAAAAACGGAATTCTCCTCATCGACTACGCCAACCAGCAGCGGGAAAAAGGGGTGGACGTGGCGGATGCCCTGGTGAAGGCCGGGGTGACCCGGCTCCGCCCCATATTGATGACCGCCGCCTCAACGGTCGCCGGGGTCATTCCCGTGGTCATGGGGGTCGGGGTGGGCAGCGAAAGCCGGCAGCCCATGGCCGTGGTCATTGCCGGCGGTATGCTGTCCTCCACTGTCCTGACCCTGGTGGTGGTGCCGGTGATCTATTCCTACCTGGACCAGTTTGCCCGGTGGCGTGTTTTTGAAAAAATGAAAGCCCGGGTCATGGCCAGGGATGCGCGGCGGCAAAGATTCTGAAATTTTTAACCGGGGCGTTTCAAAGACGCCCCGGATTTTTCCTTCCCGGAACTGTCGCAGCAGCGCTACTTTTTTCTGTTTAGTAGCGCTGCTTTTTTCAATAAACCCGCCCAAAATCCACCCTGTTCCTCTTGCCGCCTTAAGCCCGCATTTTTTATTTGTGGAAAATATCAATTCGTTATCTTATAAATCACCTTGATAAAAAAATAACCGTTCTCGACCAACCGGTTGGCACGGATATTGATTCATGATATAAGAATTTCATAATAAACAAACGCCCAAAACCCAGGAAAGGTTTACCATGAACAAGCATCAGAAAATCGTCATCATCGGCGGCGTGGCCTGCGGCCCCAAAACCGCAGCCCGGATCAAAAGACTCAATCCCAAAGCACAGGTAACCCTTATAGAGAAAGGGGAGCTTCTTTCCTATGCCGGATGCGGACTGCCCTTTTATATTTCCGGCCAGGTGAAAAGTCACAATGAATTAATGGCAACCCCCGCCGGGGTGGTACGGGACACCCAGTTTTTCAAGGCGGTGAAGGACATCGACGTGCATAACCATACCCTGGTGCAGTCCGTAGACCGGGAAAACAAGATCGTCCGGGCCGTCCGGATCGACACCGGAGAACCGATTTTGTTCCCCTATGATGCCCTGGTCCTGGCTGTGGGCAGCAAGTTCCAGGTACCTCCCATTGAGGGAACGGACTTAAAGGGGGTTCACTTTCTCCAGACCATCGAAGACGCCCAGAAAATCAGGAACCTCAGCCAGACCCTGGCCCGCAAAAACGCCGTCATCATCGGGGCCGGCTTAATCGGCATCGAAGTCACCGAAGCGTTCAAAAAACAGGGTCTCAACATCACCATGATCGAGCGGCTGGACACGGCCATGGGGCAATTGCTGGACCCGGAAATCGCCTATCATGTTCACAATGAATTAAAAGCCAACGGGGTATCCCTGAAGCTTGGCGAAACCGTAACAAAGATCAACGGAGACGACCGGGGCAGCGTGCGGAGCGTCACCGCCACCTCCGGGGAAATACCGGCGGATATCGTGCTCATCGCCGTGGGCGTAAGGCCCAATACCCGGCTGGCCGGGGAAATGGGCCTTGAGATCGGCAAAACCGGCGCTATCAAAGTGGACTCCCACATGCGCACCTCCGACCCGGATATCTATGCGGGAGGGGACTGCGTTGAGAACTGCAACCGGGTAACGGGCAAACCCATCTATGCACCCATGGGATCCACCGCCAACAAGCACGGCCGGGTGATCGCCGACAATATCTGCGGCATCCCTTCCGAATTCAAGGGGGTTCTGGGGACCACCATCTGCAAGCTGTTCAATGTCAATGTGGCCCGGACCGGCTTGTCGGAAATACAGGCGAAAAACGAGGGATTTGATTATATCACGGTTTTGAATCCCTCCCCGGACAAGGCCCATTTTCTTCCCGAGGCCAGGCTGATCATCATCAAGTTCATTGTCGACCGGAAAACCCGTAAACTTCTGGGGGCTCAAATGGTGGGCCCGGGGGATGTGGCCAAACGAATGGAAGTGGCCGTGGCCAACATCCTTTCCGGAGTGGAAGTGGGGGATATCGCCGATTATGATCTGGCCTATGCACCACCGTTTTCCCCGGCCATGGACAACATCATCACCACCGCCAACATAGCCCGGAACAAGCTTGCCGGGCTTGGCAGATCCTATACGCCTTTTGAGGTGAAAGCGAAAATCGACAACAATGAAGATTTTATCTTCCTGGATGTCCGTTCCCCGGAAGAATACGATCAGATGCGCATCGAAGATCCCAGGGTCAGGCTGATTCCCCTCGGGAAATTAAGAACCCGGCTCGCCGAACTTCCCAAAGACAAGGAAATCATTTCCTTCTGCAAAATCTCGCTCAGGGGTTATGAAGCGGAGAGAATCCTTACCGGTGAGGGTTATGGAAATGTCGGATACCTCGACGGCGGGATTCTGTGCTGGCCTTTTGAAAAAATCGTTAAACCCTAGTTTTTTGAGGTCTTCCTTCAAGCAGGGTTGGGCATTTCCTCAGAATGCAAGCAGGGCAGGCCCTCCAAAGGGCCTACCCTGCCGGAAGAGATCAGACTGATTCCTTCAGTTTTTTGCCGGCCTTGAATTTTACCGTTTTACTGGCCTTAATTTTAATCGGCTCGCCGGTTTTTGGGTTTCTGCCTTTACGGGCCTTCCGCATCCCTTTTGAAAAAGTGCCGAAGCCCGTCAATGTCACTTTTCCTTCTTTTTTCTTCAGAGTGCCGGCAACACTGTCGAAAAACGAGTTCAGCGCGGCAACTGCGGCTGCTTTGGTAATACCGGCATCATTCGCCATTTTCTCAATCAATTCCGCTTTGGTCATCTCTCCTCCTTGTGAATGGGTTTCAATGTGATGGACTAAAATCCTGTATCATACGGCCATGGGTTACGAGCAGATCGACCTGATTCAAAAGTGCATCTCTGTTCAGTGCCCCTGGGGATAGCCATTGCGCCGGCTTACCTTCCCGGCATCACAACCTGAGGTTTTTTGGGCGGGTATTTGACAAATGTTTTCATGTGCCTCGCTCCTTCCTGACCGAAAATCGGAACTGTCCATAGTTTTCGAATTCCGATGGGTTTTCTTTCTTTGGGGTCAAGGTAAAGATTGTAGGGAAGCCCGTAAGCAGCTTCCACCAGCTTACTGTTCTGGATAGACCCTGTGGCCGTATATTCACCGTCGCCGACTTCTACGATGTAACGGTGATATTTGTATTCCTGCCATCTCAGTGCGGTGAATTTGTTTTGAATATACATGTAAACACTTTTTCTGTTGGACATTCCGTTATCCGCCAGAAGAAAAGAAGATTGGTCGATTCCATCGATATACCGATCGGTGGGGATCTTATCCGTAACCCCCGCCAAGGACAGGGAAGTATTGAAAAGGTCTCCCAGATCAAACAGCCCATCTGAAACCCTGCCCGCAGGAATGGTTCCCGGCCACCAGGCGATCCCCGGGACCCTGACGCCTCCCTCCCAGGTGGATCCTTTTGCACCCCGAAACGGCGTATGACCGGAATCAGGCCAGGTATCCTCCTCCGGCCCGTTGTCGGATGTAAAAAAAACAAACGTGTTTTCAGCCTGCCCGGTCTCTTCAAGAGTTTTGATCAGGCGGCCGACAATATCATCGACTTCTACCACTGCGTCCTTATACACCTGTGCCGCAGGTGATTTTCCGGCATACCCTTTTGCAGGGTAATTGTCGTAATGGACTTTTGAAAATGCGTGGATCAGGTAAAAGGGCTTTTTGTCTTCCGCCATTCTCCTGATAAAGCCATCCGAGTAATCAGCGAAATCCTGGTCGATCTGGGCCATCACGGGAATGGTGATTTCCTTGATCTCCCTGAGATCCTCTCCTTTTTTCGCGGCTACCAGGTTTTTATTGAAGGGGGCCTTTTCAATAGCGTCATAGCGTTCCTTTTTGTATACCACTTCGGGATTGAAATGTTCATCACGCCAGTCGGTATAAATGGTGGAAACCCCTAAAAACCCGAAGAACTCGTCATATCCCACATTCTGGGGCTGCTGATTTTTATTTTCTCCCAAATGCCATTTACCCACCATGGCGGCTTTATACCCCGAATCGCTCAATATCCCGGCAGCAGTGATTTCCCCATCCAGCCCGCCGGGCTCGTTGTAAAGGGGAGGCCGCCAAATGCCGTGCCGGATAGGAAGGCGGCCGGTATTCAGGGTCCCCCGTGTAGGGGAACAGGTGGGTTGGGCGTAGGTTGATGTGAGTTTTAATCCTTCTCTGGCCAACCGGTCGATGCTGGGCGTTGGCGCACCGACGGCTTCACCGCCCCCAAAGGCGCCCGGATCCCCCCATCCCAGGTCATCGACTATAAATATCAAGATGTTCGGCTTTTTACTGATTTTTTTTTCAAGTGCCGCAAGCTTGCTTTCGGCCTGTTTCTGCTGCTCGGGATGTGAAAGGGCAGGTTCCAGGTTATCCGCCGCATAGGACGCTGCCGCCATTGTCCAAAGAAAAAACACCACTGCCGGGATGAGCAAACAGGGATTTTTTAAATGCTTCTCCTTCATGGGCCGGATTCTCCTCTTTTAGATACGACATTAACGATAACGGAAGCCTAAATTGCAGGAATACCTTGGAATGGACCGAATTGTCGTTATCTAAAGGAAAGTTTGTCTAACTGCAATATAAAATTTTCATTTTGATAAAAAAATACTCCCATACACCCCATTTGCCGGTTTTCCGGACAGCGTTTCCCCGAAAGAAAACCCTCCGGAGAAAGTTCACTGTAACAATTTATATTCTAAATGCTGTACCGGCCGGGGGATATGAGGCGGATTCAGGGGGGGGGTTAAGTGTGTGATGCGTCCGGAGTGGTGTCAAACACTCGCATTTAGAATGGCATCAACTTCCTGTCAGGTCTTTGTCGTTAAACAGGACCTGAACCGGGCTGCCTTCCGGTGATTTGTACAATGCGGTGACGGAATCGGCGATTTTGACGGCATATGACCCGATGGGGAAAAAATTATCGGTCCGCAGGGTTGCCACCAGAGCATTTACGCCTTTCCGGATGGACCCCATGACAACTTCGCTTTCATAGGTTTCTTCGCAGAGAAATGAATAACTGTTTATATTCAGGGTTGAAACCACCTCTTTTTTCTGAAATTTATCAATGACGGCGTATTCCCTGATGTTAAGCTGATTTTTACTCCGGTCGATGGAGATTACATATTTTTGAAGCATGTGTCTTCCCTTTTGATCTGAATTCAATGCTTATGAATCCGGTGTTTCATCCTGAGACGGATTTTGGCTTTCTTCGGAATTCAAAGTGCTTTTATCCTGTTTTCGCTGTCTCTTTTGTTCTTTTTTTTTCTTTTTGGCCAATTCTTTCTGACGTTTATCAAATTGAAAATTTGATTTTACCAATGCGTTGCCTCCTTTTGCCGGTTGTTCCTGATTAAGGGGAAGGGGAAGGACCTTTTAACCGCCGATGGTGAGGGTATAAGTTCAAAAGTAAAAAGGGCATCCCTCCGATATGTGAAGGGATGCCCAGTTTGCACGCAACAAAAGGTTAGATCACAGTGACATTGGCAGCGGAAGGACCTTTTTGTCCCTGCTCTATATCAAAGGAAACCCGGTCGCCCTCATTCAGGGATTTAAAGCCGGTAGCCTTGATTGCCGAATGATGGACAAATACATCCGCTCCATCTTCCCGCTCAATGAACCCAAACCCTTTTTGGTCACTAAACCATTTTACAGTTCCATTCATCATAACATCCTCCTTTCTTGAATATTTCAACGTTGCTAACTGGAGGGTGCCATTTTGATAAATGAAGTGTTCCTTCAGCGAGAAACCGTTCCGCAGATCGGCCAGAACTTTATTGATGAATGTAAAATACTCGTTTTTTATTTCAAAAGCAAGATAATTATTTGTTTTTTTTAAAAATTTTGAATTATGGCGTTATCCGTGTAAAAATAAAATGTTATCCGGTGTTGGGGGATTTTAAAAAAGTCCGCCGTTCTCCGGGCGGCACGGAAGATTGGTATTGAATTGTAAGAAAAATTTAGTAAGATAAGTTTCAAGCTCACAGGCTGTTAAGCGAAATCCATATATGGGTCAACCCCCGAAAGGAGAATCATATGACCAAGGCACGAGATACCAAAAAAGACGACAAAAAAGCGCCAAAGAAAACCGCCAAAGAAAAAAAACAGGAAAAACGGGAAAAAAAGAACAAATAATTTCCCGTGTCAATCCTGCTTTAATCAATCCTCAGGATTTTTTCTGAATCCTGGACCATTCATCCCTGAGGGTAACGGTGCGGTTGAACACCAATGCCCCGGGAGCGGATTCCTTTGAATCCACGCAGAAATACCCCAGGCGCTCGAACTGGAAAATATTCCCCGGCACTGCGCCGGCCAAGCCCGGCTCCAGGCGGCACCCGGTGAGGACTTCCATGGAGCCGTGGTTGATGGAGTCGGTAAAAGCCTTTCCGTCTTTGGCCGCGCCTGGGTTTTCTTCCGTGAACAGGTGGCTGTAAAGCCTGACCGTTGCCGATACGGCGTGGGAAGCCGACACCCAGTGGAGCGTGGCCTTGACTTTTCGACCATCCGGGGCATCCCCGCCCCGGGTTTCCGGATCGTAAACACAGCGAAGCTCTATGATATCCCCGGATTTCTCATCCTTTACGACCTCTGTGCATTTGAGAAAATAGGCATACCGAAGCCTCACTTCCCGGCCGGGAGACAGCCTGAAAAATTTTCTGGGGGGGTCTTCCATGAAATCTTCGCTTTCGATAAAAATCTCCCTGGAAAAGGGAATTTTCCGGGATCCCGCTTCCGGGTTTTCGGGGTTGTTCACGGCGTCCAGCTCTTCCACCCGCCCCTCGGGATAATTGGTGATGACCACTTTTACCGGCCTGAGCACTCCCATGACCCGGGGTGCGGTCCTGTTGAGATCTTCCCTCAGGCAGTAATCCAGAAGAGCGATATCCACCACCGAATCCCGTTTGGCCACCCCGATCTTTTCACAGAAATTCCTTATGGCCGCAGCCGTTACCCCCCGCCGCCGCAGGCCGGAAAGCGTCGGCATGCGGGGGTCGTCCCAGCCGTCCACAAATTTATCCGTCACCAGGGTCATGAGTTTGCGTTTGCTCAACACCGTATACGTCAGGTTCAGCCGGGCGAACTCGATCTGCCGGGGATGACAGGGGGTCTCCAGGGCGTCCAGAATCCAGTCGTACAAGGGCCGGTTGTTTTCAAATTCCAGGGTGCAGATGGAATGGGTGATCCCCTCAATGGAATCTGAAAGGCAATGGGCGTAATCATACATGGGATAAATGCACCAGGCGTCTCCCGTGCGATGGTGATGGGCCCGGCGTATCCGGTAAAGGGTGGGGTCCCGCAGGTTGAAATTGGAGGAGGCCATGTCGATTTTTGCCCGGAGCACATGGGCCCCGTCCTCAAATTCGCCGGCCCGCATGCGCCGGAACAAATCCAGGTTTTCAGCCACGGAACGGTTCCGGTAAGGGCTTTTTCTCCCCGGTTCGGTGAGGGTTCCCCGGTAGTCCCGGATTTCTTCCGCGGTCAGGGAGCACACATAGGCCTTGCCCTTAAGAATCAACTGTTCGGCATACTGGAAGAGGCGTTCAAAATAATCCGATGTGAAGTAAAGCCGGTCCTTCCAGTCAAACCCCAGCCATCTGACATCCTCTTTGATGGATTCCACATATTCGGTTTCTTCTCTGACAGGATTGGTGTCGTCGAATCTCAGGTTGCAGGTCCCTCCGTAATCCCGGGCAATGCCGAAATTCAGGCAGATGGATTTGGCGTGACCGATATGCAGGTATCCATTGGGTTCCGGCGGAAACCGCGTGGCCACCTTTTTGTTGTTCTTGTTCTCCCCCAAATCCTGGTTGATGATGTTCCGGATAAAGTCCGAAGGGGCGCTTAATTCCTGTTCGTTCATGTCGGCACTCGCTTTCCTGCCTTAAAAAAGTTCAAATCCGATTTCCGTTTCATTCCCCCTTAACAAGGGGGGCCCATTGCCGGCCGCTTTACTTTTTAATCCGGTTACCTTGTCCCCAATTTTATCCCGTCGGGAAAAAATGTCGACATCGGCAACCCTTTGCCGTCCCCTGCCCTTAAAATCCCCGCGACTTATATTTGCTTCTGCATCCAGATCATATCGAAATCCCGGTTGAATTTTTTGCCCACGGCCTTGAAACAGCCGCACCGGATAAAACCGTTTTTTTCATGAAACAATATGCTCGGTTCGTTGAGAGAAGAAATGCTGGCCAGAATCGTGTCTATGGAGCGCCTCCTGGCTTCCTCGGTCATGATTTCGAGTAATTTTTCCCCCAGCCCCCTGCGGGTATGGGCCGGCAGGATAAAATAGGTGATTTCCGCAGCCCGGCTGAACACCTCCATACGGTGGAAAGGCCTTAAAAAGGCAAAGCCCGCCAGCGCCCCCCCTTCGGTCTCGATGACCACGAAAGGATACCCCTGTGTCATCTCCCTGAAGAGTTCAATGGCGCCATAGTCAACGACCTCCTCGGTATAGGCGGCAAAACCGTTTCGGGTATAGTGGTTGAATATATCGATGACCCTGTTTGAATCATGGTCTTTAAAGTCCCTGATGCGATATTCCATGTCGACCTTTCGGCTTATTTATTGAAATGTATGGCCAGCCATACGGTTTCACCGGCTTCGTCCGTCCATTCCACGCGGTGCTTCACATGGGCGTCTAGATGCACATAATCTCCCGGCCCCATGACAATGACCTCTTTTCGCCCCTGAATGCAAAGCCCGGCACACCCCTTGAGAACCAAGACCCATTCGTCTTCGTCCTGGTCATACCAGGTTCCTTCGGGGGTTTTATGCCCCCTTGAGACGATTCGCTCCATCCTGAAATCCCGGCCCGACAGTATCCCATCAAACAGCTCGCGGGGAAGATGATCCGGGATATTATTATAAATGTTTTCCATATCCAGGGGTCTTTCCCAGTTTTTTGCAGGTGGCGGCCGGGTTGTCGGTGATCACCGCGTCGCAGCCCATGATCCGGTAAAACCACAACCGCCTGTCCGGCGACGTATCCAGCGGGCAGACCGCCTGCCGGTTCATATGGGCCCACAGCACGTAAAGGGGATTTTGCAGCAGTATCCGCCAGTAGGGCCCGAGCAGGCGGGGTCCTTTGAGGGGCCGTTTTTTCGTGAGGGTGATCCATCCCGTGTAAGCCTCCGGCCAAACACGCTGCATGGCTTTCAGATGGTCCATGGAAAAGGACAGGATCAGGCTGCGGTCCAGGATCTTTTCCGCCTTGAGCGTAGAGATCAGTCGTTCACATACCGCTTCGTCAAGGAACCGGTCGGTTTTCAGTTCCAGGGCCAGGGCCCTGTCTTCCGGAATGAGGCTTAGGGTTTCCGTTAAAGTCGGAATCCTTTCGTGCTGAAACTCCCTCCGGTCATGCCCGGCGCTGAGGCCCCTGATTTCCTCCAGGGTCATGTCCGCCACAAGGCCTTTGCCGTTGGTGGTGCGATCCACGGAAGGGTCATGAATGCAGACAAACACATCATCGCTGGTCAGATGAACGTCGGTTTCAATAATGTCGGCCCCGTCCTCGATGGCCTGTTCAAACGCGGCAAGGGTGTTCTCCGGGCATGCGGTCTGATTCCCCCGGTGGGCGATCACATAGGGTTTTTTCTTTCCCCTGAGCCGGGGAATGCCGCTGACTTTTCGATAAACCACACCCATAAAGCACCTGTATCCGGTTACACCCCTCTCACAAGTCTTCCGGCGTGAACGCCGTAACCGCGTCAATATCGTCCAGATTTCCAAGAACCATGACCAGGCGGTCCACCCCCAGTGCGTTTCCCGAAGCTTCGGGCATTTCTGTCAGAGATTCTAAAAAGTGGACTGCCTCGGGGTAGATTTCCTTTCCCAGGGATTCCCGGGCCCGGATATCCTTTTCAAACCGATTGCGTTGCTCCTCAGGGTCCGTGAGTTCGGAAAAAGCGTTGCAGATTTCAACCCCGGCGATGTACAGTTCAAACCGTTCCGCATACCGGGGATTTTCGGGCTTCAACCGGGCCAGTGCCCCCATTTCAGCGGGATAGTCGAACAGAAAAACAGGACTGGGAATCCCCAGAAAGGGCTCCACCACTTCGGTCAAAATTTCCTCAAACACATTTCGGGACAAGGCTTCATCCAGAGAAACGGCGGCGTATCGTTCAAAGGCATCCCGGACGGAAGTCCGCTGCCAGGGGCTTTCCAGATCAACGGCATGTCCTTTGAAGTGAAGGGTGGTTTTTAACCCAATCTCACGGGCCGCATGCCGGACAAGATCTTCGGTTTGCGCCATCATGTCCCGGTAATCCGTGTTCGCCGCATACCATTCCAGGAGGGTGAATTCAGGCAGATGGAATCTACCCCGCTCCCCTTTCCGGAAGCATTTGCAGATCTGAAAAATCCGGTCGTAACCTGCGGCCAGAAGCCGCTTCATGCATAACTCGGGTGACGTCTGCAGATACCAGTCCCCCGAGGCCTGGGCATCCAGGTGGATTTCGGGAGCGGGCGCGGGTATCCGCAGAGGCGTCTCGACTTCCAGAAAACCCCGTTGGGCGAAAAATCGGCGAATGGCGGAAATAACGGTAGCTCGGAGGAAAAGATGCTCACCCATATCCGCCTGTCTGAAATGCTTCAATCCGCCCCTGTCTTTTTCTTTGCCAGATAAGTGTCCCGGGGCCTGTCCTGGAGCAAAACACTGCCGAAGGTATCCCGGGCTCCTTCCTCATACCACCGGTACCCGGTTTCCTTGCATGAATCGCAGGCTTTTCGAGGGATGTTCACCGCCAGCACCCTGCCGCGTGCGGAAGACCGGGTGTCAATCCTTAACGCCCCGCCGCACCGGGTACAAACCCGGATGGTTTCGTGCTGCTCTTCCATGATGTTGTCGGTGTCGTAAAAAATGGTGCGCCGGCGTTCGATAAATTCCTTTCCCCGGCACAGGTCCCGGCCCAGGGATTCCTTCTTCCTCCAGTTGTCGAGCACCTGGGGACAGAGTTCGTCGATATAGGCCGTGATGCCAGGTTTCTGGCGGGTCCTTTCCGGGGTATAATCCGGCTCCCTGACCTTGCTGTAATCAATGCCGGCCATGGCCAGGATGATGCCCACATTCATGTAGGGCAAGGCCCCTTCGATGGAATAACCGCCTTCGAGAACGGCGATGTCGGGCTTGAGCATTTCGGTGAGTTTTCCATACCCCTGGGCGGAAAAATTCATGTTGGTGAGGGGATCGGAAAAATGATTGTCCTGACCGGCGGAATTGACAATCAGGTCCGGTTTGAAATCCTCCAGGATGGGCAGGACGATGTTTTCGATGACCCTTAAAAATCCCTCATCTCCGGTGTAGGGCGGCAGGGGGATGTTGACCGTGGTCCCGAAGGCGTTGGGTCCGCCCTGCTCCCGGGTAAATCCCGTACCAGGGTAAAGGGTCCTGCCGTCCTGGTGCAGGGAGATAAAAAGGGTATCCGGGTCATGCCAGTAGATATCCTGAGTCCCGTCCCCGTGATGGCAGTCCGTATCCACCACGGCCACCCGGTTTACCGGGTAAACCCGCCTCAGAAATTCGATCATGATGGCTTCGATGTTGATATTGCAGAATCCCCTGGCCCCGTGGACCACCCGCATGGCATGGTGTCCGGGCGGGCGCACCAGGGCGAATCCGCGTTCCACCTTTTTGTCCAATACCGCCATGCCGATGGTTTTGGCGCCCCCCGCGCTGATGAGATGGGATTCCGTGGTCACGCTCCATACGTCGGGTATGCAGAAATGGACCCGCTGAACATCCTTGAGATTCACCAGGTCCGGTTTGAACTCCAAAATCCCGTCCACATCGAACAGTCCTTCCTCAAACACCTGATCCTGAGTATACAGCAGGCGCTCCTCCCGTTCCGGATGGGTGGGATCGATGGCCCAGTCAAAGGCCGGGAAAAAAACCAGCCCGGTTTTGTATTTAGCCTTTAACATGATGAACTCCGCCTTGTTCGGTTGCTGCGAGATTGGCCAGCATGGTCTGGTGTCCCCTGATGAGCCCGGGTTTCACCTGAACCTTGACCCGGATATTCTTCCCCGTGGTGGAAAAATTCCGGACCATGTTGAATTCCAGGTCTTCCACCACCTCCATTTCGAGATAGTCCGGGTTGGCCCCCCTTTTCAGAGCCTTCTCCCGCAGCAGGGAACAGGCCAGTTCAACGGCGTCTTTTTTCGAAAAATTGCGGCTGATGTTCTCCCGGTAATTTTCACCCGGGGATACGGCCATCCCCCGTTCCGTATCGGCGAAAAGGACCACTTCCGAGGTGGTCCTGGCCAGGCCGGCGCCGATGGCATTGGCCACCGCCCACCGCGGCACCACCGAGACCTCAAAATCGGATATCTCCCTGAAACACTCGGCAAACTGAACCGCCGGACCCCCGAGCACCAGAACCGTTCCGGGCCTGACCTGGTGCCCTTCCAGCATTTCATGAACCGTGTACACCGGTTTGGCGTTGATCCGGCGGATCATTTCCCCCGCGGCCAGGAGGATGGTGCCGCTGGCCAGGTCAAATACTTTTTTGGCTGCTCCTTCCACGGACATCCCCAATGCCCCGGCAATGGGCTCAAAGCCCCTGGCGGATTTTTCCCGATCTCCCCCGGTGTTCTTTCCCAGCACGAAAAGAGCGTCGGTGGGAGTGGGCACCGGACCGTCATAGGCCATGGCCGGCCCTTTTCTTTCGGGACCGATGCGGATCTCGCCGTTTTCAACCCTCACCTCGGAATCACCACCCATACCGATGGAATGGGTTTCCAACGACCGGACCAGGGTCTGGTAAGGCCCCACATTGATGCCCACGGGATTGACCAGTGGCGCGCCGTTGATCAAAACAGCCATGTCCGTTGTGGTTCCCCCCACATCCAGGACCAGGGTTTCCGAATCCCTGGGCGCAAACGCGATGGCCCCCATGATGCTCGCCGCGGGACCGGAAAGGATGGTCTGCATGGGAAAATCAATGGATGCGCCGAAGCTCATGTTTCCCCCATCAGCCTTGAGGATGCGGATGGGAACATTCAGGCCTTTTTGCCGAAGGGATTTTTCGACTGCTGAAAAAAAGTCCCTGTGAAGGGGATATACGGCGGCATTCAAATAGGTGGTGGCGATTCGACGGGGAAAACTCAACCCTCCGGATACCCGGTGCCCCAGAAATACGCTGTCGAAACTGCCTTTCATGAGACTGAAGATCTCGAGTTCATGAGCGGGATTCCGGACGGAAAATTTGGAGACCACCCCGACATTCAGGATCCCCTCCTGTCTCATCTTTTTTGAAATTCGCAGGATTTCATCGGCCTGGATGGGGTCGACTTCCCTTCCCCGGTGATCAATGGAGCCGGACACGGGGTAATAATGGGAACCGATGCGGAAAAATTCCGGATCTATGCCGGGGCCTCCGGAAACGATCAAGCCGACTTCCGGAACCTTGCTCTGAATCACGGCATTGGTGGTCAGCGTCGTGCTTAACACAATTCGCTCGATTTCGCTGGGATCGATCCCCTTCATAACCGCATCAAGCCCTTTCAACACCGTATCGAAAAGGTTTGCGGCATCGGTGTGCACCTTGACGGCGTTCAAAAGCCCCGGGCTTCCCAGAAGGACAACGTCCGTATGGGTTCCTCCAACATCCAGACCAATAATCATAGCCTATCCTTATAAGGCGTCATGAGACCCCGGCAGCAGCCGATCCCTCTTCAAGGCCTTTTTTACAGGCAGATGCCGGATCGGGATCCAAAACATAAAGTTTTATGCTACTTAAATTGTCCGGCATTGTCAACATGGATGAAAACATTTGATTAAAATATGAATTTCAAACATTTAGCCATGTGCACCCGGCTTGGGGAAAGACCTGTGTCATGATCCGCGGGCACTCATACGTATTGCTTTTAAAGACCGGCATTGATAGAGGATCAATCGGATCAGACACACCCTAAAGAGAGGATCATCCGGCCGTCATGGCATCGATGCAAGAACTCGTCCGGGGATTGAAAGAACTTGAAAAGGACCTGGACGCCTGCGCCCGTTGCGGGATGTGCCAGGCCGTATGCCCGTTGTATCGGGAAACCCGCCATGAAAACGATGTGGCCCGGGGAAAGCTGGCCCTTCTGGACGGGCTTCTGGAACATCATTTCAGCTCCGCCCAGGGTGTCTCCGAAAGGCTGGACCGCTGCCTCCTCTGCGGATCCTGCGGGGCCAACTGCCCGAACGGTGTCAATGTTGTGGAAATCTTTCTCAAGGCCCGAATGGTCCTGTCGTCCGTAAAAAGACTTTCCCCTTTCAAAAAACGGATGTTATCGCGCGTTCTGGCCGACCCCGGCACTTTCAACCGGATGGCCTCGTTTCTCCGGAAAGCCCGGAAATGGGCCTTTACCCCGGAAACCCCGGTCACCGGAACATCTACACTCCGGGTCCTGCCCCGCCTTCTGACGGATAACCGGCATTGGGTTCCTCTGGCGCCGGTCCCCTTTCAGCGGATGGATCCGGGGAACGCACATTTTCCCTCCGGTAAAAATGTCCTTTTTTTTGCAGGGTGTCTCATCGACCAGGTGTTCCCCGGGATCGGGGAAGCCGTGATAAAAGTTTTTCACCACCTCCATATCAACCTTCTGGTTCCCCCGGAGCAGGGGTGCTGCGGGATTCCGTCCCTTTCTTCCGGCGACACGGATGCCATGGCCCGGCTGATTCGCCTTCATGTCCGCCTTTTCAATGATTTGAAATTCGATTTCCTGGTAACCGCCTGCGCCACCTGCACGTTTACGATCCGGAAAGTCTGGCCCATGATGGCAAAACACCTGGATCCGGATACCGCTGAGGCGGTTATGGATATTGCCGGAAAAACCCGGGACATTTCTCAGTTCATCGTTTCCGAACACGGAATTAATTCTCCTCCCGCGGCCCGTGCAACCCCCGGGGACCGCCGACGCATCACCTACCATGATCCCTGTCATCTTAAAAAAAGCCTGGGAATTTCATCAGAGCCCCGCGCATTGGTCGCCGCCAATCCCGGGTATGAACTGGTGGAAATGGAAAAAGCCGATCAGTGCTGCGGAATGGGAGGGAGTTTCAATCTGGAATACTATGACCTTTCCGCCCGTATGGGAAACCGGAAACTGGAAAACATCCGGCAAACCCGGTGCCGGACACTTGCTACCGGATGTCCGGCCTGCATGATTCAGTTCTCGGATGTCCTCTCCCGGGCCGGTGAAGAAATCCGTGTCCGTCATCCCATCGAGATTTATGCCGAAACATTCCAATAGCGGCCTTTTCGCATCATTTTGCATGGAGGTTTTGATTGATCCGGCTGAGTCGATTGGGTATATAGGAAGCCAAAACCCGAATGTTTCACTGCGGGCATTTTCCCCCAAACACCAAGGAGGCATCATGAGTTATCCGGTATTGCGTCGCGGAGACAAGGGTGAAGAAGTAAAAGTACTTCAGACCTGGCTGAACCGGGTGGGCGCCATGCTTATAGCGGATGGTGATTTCGGCGGTTTGACCGAAAGGGGCGTGCGGTACACCCAGGACATCGCCGGCCGGCCCGATACCGGCATCGCGGACGAACCCCTGTGGTCCTGGCTGACATTGCAGCCGGACCCCTTCCCCCCGCTGGCCGTCAACGGAGTCGCCTTCATCGCCCGGGAAGAGACCGGAGGGCTGGCCTATTACCAGGCCGTTACGCGGTGGCCCCATTTTCCAGGACTGTCCAGCGGCATCACCATCGGTGTGGGATAGGGAGCATTACCTGTTTGTT